>NZ_JBXAPH010000005.1:0-343667 GCF_058803745.1 Rhizobium sp. GW821-FHT14E12 | reverse complement strand
CCCAAAGGGCCGACGGTCTTCCATCCGCCACCGCGAGGCCAATAGTAGCACACACGGTCTGTTCTAAGTTACAAGGGCTAGGGTGAGGGGCAATTCTTGTTCGGAAATCAGAACGGGGCAGGTGCCCTTACCGCGCCGCCCAGTTGGCGCCGCGGCGGAAGATGGTTTTCATCTGCGGCACGCTGAATTCCTTGGCCTGGTGGCCGAGTGAGGAATAGAAGACGCGGCCCTTGCCGTATTTGCGCTTCCAGGCGACCGGCATGACGACGCCGTCGATCCAGTAGGCGTGATCGCCGGTGAAGGTGGTGGTCGCCAGCACTTCGTTCGACGGGTCGACATGCATGTAATATTGCTCTGATGTGTAGGGGAAATCGGTGATCCCCTCCATGATCGGGTCGTCCGGCCGTGTGATGTTGACAGTGTAGTCGATGATGTTGCCAGGATGGGCGACCCACTGGCCGCCGATGATGAACTGGTATTCGACGCTTTCGCGGAAACTGTCACCGGCACCGCCATGATAGCCAGCGATCCCGACGCCGCTTTCGATGGCCTCGGCGAGGTTCTTCACCTCTTCCTTCTCGATCTTCGACATGGTGACGATCGGCACGATCAGGCTGAGATCATGGATCGACGGGTCGGCGAAGGCCTCGGTGCTGTTTTCGAGGTAGACCTTGAAGCCGTCCTCTTCCAGCATGTCGCGGATGATATGGGCACATTCCTGCGGTTCGTGGCCGCTCCAGCCGCCCCAGACGATAAGTGCTTCACGCATGATATTCCTCCTGAAATTGCGCGGTTAGCGGCCGATTTTTCCGTCCACGAGGGACTCTGACAGAGGGGCCGGACGTTCCGTTTGTGTTGATATCGTAACCGTGCGGCCGGTGTCCGAGGCCGTCTGGAAGGCTTCCATGACCTCGAGCACATGCAGCGCCAGGCTGCCATCGGCGCGGTGCGGCCGGTTGGAGCGGATGGCGTGCGCGAGATCGGCGACGCCGAGCGAGCGATAATTGCCGTCGGCATAGGGCGCTGTGACCTCGCGCGCCTCGAACTGACCACCCTTCTTGAGATACTCGACCTCGCCGCCGAAATGGTTCGGATCGGGCACGATCAGCGTGCCCTCGGTGCCGTAGACCTCGAGCGGCACATGCTTGTGGCCGGCGACGTCGAAGCTCATGCCGATCTGCACGACGGCGCCACTGGCAAAGGCCATGACACCGGCGACGTGGGTCGGGATATGCACGGGGATGTGCTCGCCGTTGCGCGGCTCGCTGGTGATGATGCGTTCCTTGCGCGGTGTTACCGTGAAGCCGGCGACCTGGGAGACCGGGCCGAGCAGGTTGACGAGGTCGGTGATGTAATAGGGACCCATGTCGAGCATCGGTCCGCCGCCGACTTCATAATAGAAAGCCGGATTCGGATGCCAGCGCTCATGTCCGGGGCACATGAAGGTGGCGGTGCCGCCGACCGGGATGCCGATCGCGCCTTCGTCGATGATGGCGCGTGCCGTCTGGTGGCCGCCGCCGAGGAAAGTGTCGGGAGCAGCGCCGATGCGCAGGCCCTTGGCGGCGGCAGCATCCGCGAGCTTCTTGCCCTCAGCGAAGTTAATCCCGAGCGGCTTTTCCGAATAGGTGTGCTTGCCGGCATCGAGCGCCTGCAGGCCGACGGCGACATGCGCCTTCGGGATGGTCAGGTTGACGATGATCTCGATTGAGGGATCGGCGAATAGGGCGGCGATATCGACGGCCTTGAGGCCGAATTCGGCGGCCTTTGCTTCGGCCAGTTCGCGATTGAGGTCGGCGACCCCTTTGATGTCGAGAATGGGAAACGATTTCATCGCTTTGAGATAGGCGCCGGAAATGTTCCCGCAGCCGATAATGCCAATGCCGACCTTTTCCATAAAACTTCCTCCAAATGAAATGCTTATCCGTCCTTGCGGGTCAGAGCGCCGATGCCGGCCCGGTCGTTCCCCAAGGCGATTCGTAGAGCTCGCGTAGCGCCACGACCGCAGCCCCCTGCGCCCAGGTCTCATCCGTCGACTGGTCGAAGACGAGTTCCGCTACCCCCTTGATCGAAGGCGGGATCGCCAAGGAATAGGCCTCCCTAAGGCTGTCGAGGAAAGGCTGGCCGAGCGCCAGGCTCGATCCGACGAGGATAACGCGCGGTGGCGCGAAGAGCGTGACAATGTTGGCGAGCGCCATGCCGCAGGCTTCGCCGGCGCGGATGGCGGCGCTGATCAGCGCGTTGTCCTCGGCGGCGATCAGGGTTTGCGCATGCGCCATGCCGCGGCCGAGACGGATGGCTTCGGCGAAGCGGCCGTTCGGCTGGTCGCCGAGAATGGCGCTTTCGCCGGCGAGGCTGGAAAGCCTCACCGTTCCCTGCGGGCCGATGCTGAGCGCAAGGTCGCCAAGATTGTGGCTGAGGCCGCCGGCACCGCGAAACAGCTGGCCGCCATGCAGCACGCCGAGGCCAAGCGTTTGCTCCAGCGACACCAGCACCACATCGTCCAGGTCTCTTGCCTCACCGAACCAGTGATGCGCCAGCGTGATGGCATGGGCATCGCTCTCGACAATGGTGGCGACGCCGAGCCGCTCGGACATTTCCTTGGCAAAGTCGACACCGCTTTCGCGGAAGATCGGGCTTGTGCGGACATGGCCGGTGCGGTGCTCGATGACGCCGGGCAGGCCGAGGCAAACCTGGTCGATCTCATCCAGCGCCAGATTGGCGTCGAGGACGCAGCGGCGGACGCCATCCTCGATCAGATCGGCGATGACGCTGATCGGCTGCCGGTCGACGCGAAGGGCAAGCGTCAGCTTCGACAGCACCTCGCCGCGGAAATTGGTGACGACGAAGACCATGCGGTTGGCGGCGATTTTTGCGCCAACAACGCGGGCGGCGTCCGGATTGAGCTCCAGCATGACCCGCGGCCGGCCACGGGTGGCGGCCTCGCGCAGGTCGCCCTCGGTGCGGGCCAGGATCAGGCCGTCATCGAGGAGCGAAGCGGTGATCGCCGAAACCGTGGTGGTCGAAAGCTGAGTGTATTCACTGATTTCAATACGTGCGATCGAGCCCGCCCGCCGGATCGTATCCAGCACATTGAAGCGGTTTATCGCCCGCATAAGCTCGGGATCTGCTGTTTTCATGAGAATGGTGCCGAATGATAATTCCGCTCGGTTGCGGCCTGGTATTTTTGACGGGATGCGAATTAAATAGCCTATGCTTACAGTCCGATGTCAAGCCGCTTCCCGCCGCTTTTGCTGAAAATTTAGGAATGGTGGTTGACATTTCAGCAAAGCTCCGTTGAATTAATCCGCATAAGGGAAAAAATATAGAGGCTGTTGTTCCCTTGGGAGGAGACAATCATGTTTTATGAACGTGGGGCGAAGGCCCTTCGCGGCGTGCGTATTGCCGCCATTGCTGCTGCCACGGGACTTGCGATGCTTTCCGGCGCGACCAGCGCCGCGGCTGACACGGTCGTCAAGTGGCTGCATCTCGAAACCGATCCGAGCTACGTCGCCGTCTGGCGCAAGATCGCCGATCAGTATGAAGCCCAGCATCCGGGCGTGAAAATCCAGATGCAGTTCCTGGCGAACGAGGCGTTCAAGGCAAAGCTGCCGACGCTGCTGCAATCGAGCGACGCGCCGGATTTCTTCTTCAGCTGGGGCGGCGGCGTGCTGAAGCAGCAGGAGCAAACCGGCACGCTGATGGACCTGACCGCGGCGATGAACGCCAAGGACGGCGCCTGGCTGAAGGCCTACAATCCGGCGGCGGTCAAAGGCCTGACCTTCGACGACAAGATCAGTGCCGTACCCTACAAGCTCGGCACGGTTTCCTTCTTCTACAACAAGGCGCTCTTCGCCAAGGCTGGCGTCGATGCGACTGCCATCAAGACCTGGGACGACTATCTGGCGGCGGTCAAGAAGATCAAGGCTGCCGGCATTGCGCCAATCGCCGGCGGTGGCGGCGAGAAGTGGCCGATCCACTTCTACTGGAGCTATCTGGTGATGCGCGATGGCGGCCAGCCGGTCTTCACCGCGGCCAAGACCGGTCAGGGCAACGGCTTCAACGATCCGGCGATCATCAAGGCGGGCGAGCAGCTCGCAGAGCTCGGCAAGCTCGATCCGTTCCAGCCCGGCTATCTCGGCGCCACCTGGCCGCAGGCGCTCGGCATCTTCGGCGACGGCAAGGCGGCGATGATCCTCGGCTTTGAAAACACCGTCGCCAACCAGCGCACCAATTCCGGCGACGGCAAGGGCCTGGCCGACGACAATGTCGGCCGCTTCGCCTTCCCGGCGGTCACCGGCGGCGCTGGTCTCGCGACCGATACCCTCGGCGGCCTGAACGGCTGGGCCGTGACCAAGAAGGCTCCGCCGGAAGCGCTTGATTTCCTCGCCTATCTCACCAATGCGGAGAATGAACGCACGATGGCGCAGGCCGGCATGCTCATTCCGGCGACGGTCGGTTCCGAAGATGGTGTCAAGGGGCCGCTGATGGGCGACGCCGCCGAGCAGCTGGCGCATTCGACCTGGCACCAGAACTTCTTCGACCAGGATCTCGGTCCCTCCGTCGGCCGTGTCGTCAACGACGTCGCGGTCGGTATCGTCTCGGGCCAGATCACGCCGAAGGACGGCGCGCAGCAGGTCCAGGACGCCTTCGAGCAGGATCAGCTTTAACGTCGGCGGGCGCCGGCAAGCCACCTTCGCCGGCGCCATTCCTCTTTCGAATTGCAAATGTCGAGACTGTCCATGACCGATGTCAGCGCAACGACCGCCATGCCATCCATCGCGAGAGCCAGACCTGCGGCGCGACGAAAATCGCCGGCCGCGCGCGGCCGCATGCCCGTCATCCTGCTGTTCCTGCCGCCGGCGCTGCTGCTGTTCTCCATCTTCGTCATCCTGCCGATGGGAGAGGCCGCCTGGTACAGCCTCTACCGATGGAACGGCTACGGGCTGCCGACGGAGTTCGTCGGCCTGCGTAACTTCCAGGTGCTGTTCAAGAACACCGCGTTCCTGACCTCGCTCAAGAACAATGCGCTTATCATCGTGGTCTCGATCGCCGTGCAGGTGCCGCTTGCCATTTGGTTGGCGACGATGCTGGCGCACCGCATTCGCGGCGTCGTGCTCTTCCGGCTGATCTTCTTTCTGCCCTATGTTTTGGCGGAAGTGGCGGCAGGCCTGATCTGGCGTTTCGTCTATGACGGCGACTACGGCCTCTTCGCCGCGATCGCACATTTTCTCGGAACCGCCACGCCATACGTGCTCGCTGATAAGGATCTGGCGATGTACGCGGTGCTCGGCGTGATCGTCTGGAAATATTTCGGCTTCCACATGATGCTGTTCATCGCCGGCCTGCAATCCCTAGACAAGAGTGTGCTGGAAGCGGCCGAAATCGACGGCGCCACCGGCTGGCAGAAATTCCGCTACGTGACGCTGCCGCTGCTCGGCTCGACCTTGCGCCTGTCGGTGTTCTTCGCGGTCGTCGGCTCGTTGCAGCTTTTCGACATGATCATGCCGCTCACCGGCGGCGGACCGTTCAATTCGACCCAGACGATGGTGACCTTCCTCTACAATTTCGGTGTCACTCGCATGCAGGTCGGCCTCGGCAGCGCCGTTGGCGTCGTGCTGTTCGTCATCTGCGTCACCCTCGCCTTCGGCTACAAACGGATATTTATGCGCAATGACTGATATCGCCTCATCCGTTCGACTGAAGATCGGCACGAAGATCTATCTCTATGCGTCGTTGACCATCATCGCCGCCATCGTGCTGATCCCGCTGCTCACAACCATGCTCGGCGGCTTCAAGTCGTTGGGGGATCTCCGGGTCAATCCCTTCGGCCTGCCGGCCGAGTGGCATTTCGAGAATTATACCGGCATTCTGTTCGGCGATCGCTACTGGCGGCAGATGATGAACTCGCTGATCATCGCCGTGCTGACCGTGTTTCTCACGGTATCGGTTTCGGCGATGGCCGCCTTTGCCTTCGCGCATGTCAAATTCTTCGGCTCGAACTTCCTGCTCAACTATTTCCTGATCGGCCTGATGTTCCCGGCGGCGACCGCCATCCTGCCGCTGTTCATCCGTATCCGCGATCTCGGCCTGCTCAATACCTATTGGGGCGTGGTGCTGCCGCAGGTGGCCTTCGGTCTCGGCATGAGCATTCTTCTCTTCCGAAACTATTTTCGGAACCTCCCGGAAGAATTGTTCCAGGCGGCCTTTGTCGATGGCTGCGGCTATATCCGTTTCTTCTGGCATATCTCGCTGCCGCTCTCCCGGCCGATCATCGCCACCGTCAGCATCATCTCCTTCGTCGGCAGCTGGAACAGCTACATCCTGCCGCTGATCATGCTGAACTCGGATTCGATCTATCCCTGGCCGCTCGGCATGATGGTCTATAGCGGCGAATTCGGCACGGAATGGGAACTGGTGCTGGCCTTCATCACGCTCACCATCCTGCCCACCATCATCGTCTTCTTCCTGGCGCAGAAACACATCATCGCGGGTCTCACCGCCGGTGCGGTGAAATCTTGAGCCTTACTGGAGCAAAAAGCATGGCATCCGTCGAACTGCACAACATCCACAAGGCCTATGGCGCGCTGGCGGTCATCCACGACATCTCGCTGGCGATCGACGACGGCGAGTTCATTGCGCTGGTCGGTCCTTCCGGCTGTGGGAAATCGACCCTTCTGCGCATGATCGCCGGCCTTGAGGAGATCACCGACGGCGATGTCTCGATCGGCGGCCAGGTGGTCAACGCCATGACGCCGCGCGAGCGCAACATCGCCATGGTCTTCCAGTCCTATGCGCTTTATCCGCACATGACCGTCGCCGAGAATATGGGCTTCAACCTGAAGCTCTCGGGCGAGACGAAGCCGGTGATCGAGCAGCGGGTGAACGAAGCCGCGCGCATGCTCGATCTCACCAAGCTGCTCGACCGCAAGCCGGCGCAGCTTTCCGGCGGCCAGCGCCAGCGCGTTGCCATGGGCCGCGCCATCGTGCGCAACCCCGCCGTCTTCCTGTTCGACGAGCCCTTGTCGAACCTCGACGCGAAACTGCGCGTGCAGATGCGCTCCGAGATCAAGGCGCTGCATCAGAAGGTGCAGACGACCTCGATCTACGTCACCCACGACCAGATCGAAGCGATGACGCTCGCCGACCGTATCGTCGTTCTGAACCAGGGGCGGATCGAGCAGCAGGGAACGCCGATCGAGCTTTATCGCCAGCCGGCCAATCTCTTCGTTGCCGGCTTCATCGGCTCGCCGGCGATGAATTTCCTCGATGGCGTGGTGGAGGGCGTCAACGGCTCGGCTTCGGTGCGGCTGACGGACGGCACGCCGCTGCGCATCGCCAGCGAACGCAGAGTACAGCCCGGCCAGAGCGTGAAGATCGGTCTGCGGCCGGAGCATCTCAGCCTGACCGGCAACGGTTCGCCGCTGACCGGCCAGACGCTGCTGGTCGAGCCGACCGGCGCGCAGACACATGTGCTGTTCGATCTTGCCGGCGAGCAGGTAACCGCCGTTGTCGACGGCGAAGCACCGGTTCGCTATGGCGAGCAATTGAAGGTCACCGTCAATCCCGATCAGGTCTACGTCTTCGACGCGACGAGTGGGCTGACGCTTTAAGCCTCCACCCTGATCGCATCGACGCGATCAGAGTAGAAAGCCATGTAATCCTTGATTCGGGCTACGGACGGATAGGGGGTCTCATAGGTCCAGACTGCATTCACCGAACGCTCGCCGCCGGCCGGGATGCTGTAATAGGAGCAGTCGCCCTTGTAGGGGCAGTAGGTCGTATGATCGGTCCTCTTGAGGGCCGACATGTCGATATCCTTGCGGGGGATGTAAAGGACCGCCGGGTAGGAGGCTTCCTTCAGCGACAGCGCTTCCCGCGTATCGGCGACGATCTTGCCGACAACCGAAACGGTGACATGGGCATGCGCGTCCTCGATCGTGATGGGATGATCTGGGCCGGGGATTTTGACCGGTTTTTCGGGCATGATGGGTTCCTTGGTTGGGTGATAGTCAGGCAGTTCTGCTGATGCCGCATCCTTGTGTCTGGCCCTCACCTCAGCCCTCTCCTGGCAGCGGGAGGGGATGACGGAGCAAAACAATCCCGAATTGTGTGGCAAATACCACCAGCCTGTTTCGCGAATGCGAGATCCGCCATAAGCAGTCATTGTGGCAGCGACAAAATACATTAGTATACGGAGCTACACCTCCTATTTAAGACGCACATGACAATAGATAAAGCTCACGCTAAGCGCATCATTGATCTGGTGACCTCCATGGATCCCACAATTAACAAGCTTATCGATGAGATAGAGCTGATCGAAGATGCCAAACTTTCCTCGGAATTGAAGCGGTCTGTCGGCGAGATCATGGGACATGCTATGCTAGGCATTCTAGTTCCGCTTGAGCAGATTTTTCCCGATCTGAATCCTGATAAGTAGCGCAGGCGGCTGCCCGCTTCGGGCCGACTGCGGAACACAGGCTTGGCCTGAACGCACCAGCGTTGTAGTTAGGTTGTTAGCTCAGCCTTTACTGTTCTTTTGCGGAAACGGTGTTGGGAATTGTAGAGTTCCCTCTCCCTCTCCCTCGCATGAGGCGGGGTGAGGAGTCGGGTAACAAATTTCGGCCGCCTCGGGGATGCCTGACCATCGGCATTCATAAAAGATAGAAGAACAATTCCGTGGATTATCGGGCCCTCGGCCCGCGCCAGCGCAGGCCGTCCATCAAAAGGCCGACGAGGCGGCGGGAGCGGTGGTGCCATTCGGGGGAATTGGGCATGGAATAGGTGCCCGAGAGCGCATGCAGCACATCCGTGCTGTCGACGTCGGCGCGGATCGAGCCGTCGGCCACTGCCCGCGCGATCAAGCCAGCAAGCACGATCGGCACCTTGCCGTAGCTGTCGGCGAAGAGTTCGGAATTGCTGTTGAGCAGGATGCGCAGACTGTCGCCCATGCCGCGCTTGGTGGCGATGTAGCCGACGAAGCGGTGCATCCATTCCTCCAAAGTCCGATCGGGTGTAAGTTCGCGCGAAAGCTCTTCGGCCGCATCGCAGAGCGCTTCGACCTCATGGCGGTAGACTGCCTCGACCAGATGCTCGCGGGTCGGGAAATGGCGATAGAGCGTGCCGACGCCGACGCCGGCGCGCCGGGCGATGTCTTCGAGCGAGGCGGCGGTGCCGTGATCGGCGAAGGCTTGCGCCGCGGTTTCGATGAGCTTGTCACGATTGCGCCGTGCATCCGCGCGCAGGCTTCTGCCGGCTGGCGGCACTTGATCCTTGGGCTCTGTCGATGGCTTGGGCGCCAATTCTCGCTCCATGCGGATTGCGACTTGACGATATTGGACAAGTCTCTAGGATAATAAACGGAGGCGCCTCCGTTTAATCTGGAGTAGCTGAGGATTGTTATCGCATAAAGGGCCAAGACGCCATTGCCGTCCGATGAGAGGATCTGGGACGGTGAAAGTGCGGCTTGCCCCGACGCGTTTCACCGCAAGCCGCAGGCGCCGGCCAAAGCGCGTAGTCTGATGATCTGGGGCCGGCCCGGCTGACGTCAAGAGCGGATGCCATGACCGGTCAATGCCAACGACTGCCAATTGCAAGATGAAGACCCGAACAGGGAGTGACCTGATGACCACCGTCCATCTCGATATCAATGGGCGCGAGCACGAGCTTTCGCTCGATCCGCGCGTGACGCTTCTCGATGCTCTTCGCGAGCATCTCTGTCTGACCGGCACGAAGAAAGGCTGCGACCAGGGCCAGTGCGGCGCCTGTACCGTCCATGTCGACGGCGAGCGTGTGCTTTCCTGCCTGACGCTGGCCGCCCAGGCCGAAGGCCGCAAGGTGACGACGATCGAAGGATTGGCGGCCGAAAACGGCGATCTGCATCCGGTCCAGGCCGCCTTCCTCGAACATGACGCCTTCCAGTGCGGTTACTGCACGCCGGGGCAGATCATGTCGGCGGTAGCCTGCATCCGCGAGGGTCATGCCGGCTCCGATAATGAAATCCGCGAATATATGGCCGGTAATCTCTGTCGGTGCGGCGCCTATCCGCATATCGTCGCCGCCGTGCGCGAAGCCGCGGAGGCCGCCCGATGAAAGCGTTTTCCTATCTCCGCGCCGGCTCCATCGATGAAGCCCGGCAGGCTAGCACTTCTCCTGCCGCTGCATTGCTCGCCGGCGGCACCACGCTGCTCGACCTTGCCAAATGCGGCATCGCCGAGCCCGGGACGGTGGTGGATATCACCCATCTCTCCGGCCTCGATGCTATCGCCTTTACCGAACAGGGGGTCACGATCGGCGCGCTGGCGAAGATGAGCCGCGTTGCCGACGATGCCAATATCAAGGCGCAGTTCCCGGCTGTATCAGAGGCACTGTCGCTCGCCGCTTCGGCGCAGATCCGCAACATGGCGACGATCGGCGGCAATCTGATGCAGCGCACGCGCTGTCCCTATTTCCGCGATCCCGCGACCTTTGCTGCCTGCAACAAACGTGCGCCTGGCTCCGGCTGTTCCGCCATCGGGGGTGTCACCCGTAACCATGCGGTTCTCGGCACCAGCGAGGCCTGCATCGCCACCAATCCCGGCGATCTCGCAGTCGCCTTGGTGGCTTTCGACGCCGTCGTGCATCTGGGCAGCCGTCAGGTGGCGATCGATGACTTCTTCCTTCTGCCGGGTGCTATGCCCGAGCGGGAGCATGCGATTTCGCCCGGTGAGATGATCACCGCAGTGACGCTTCCGGCATCTGCCGCCGCGCGTCGCTCGACCTATCTCAAGGTCCGCGATCGCCAGTCCTATGAGTTCGCGGCGGCGAGCGCCGCTGTTGGCCTCGAGTTGGAGGCGGATGGCAGAACCATCCGCGATATCAGGGTGGCGCTTGGCGGCGTGGCGACCAAGCCGTGGCGCGCCCGCGCCGTCGAGGCTGCTTTGAGGGGCAAGGTGCTGGAGGCCGATGCGGTCAGGCGCGCGAGCCTGCTTGCCGTCGAAGGCGCCGTCGATCACGGCGCCAATCACTACAAGATCGAACTCGCGCCGCGTGTCGTCGAGCGCGCCATCCTGACGATGGGAGAGATAGTATGACCATCATGGAAACCAGAAAACACGGTGCGGCCGACGGTGCCCTCGGCGGACGTCTGTCGCGCCTTGACGGCACCGCAAAGATCAAGGGTGAAGCCGATTATGCCGTCGAGCGCGATCTCGAGGGGCTCGCGCATGCGGTGATGGTGCAGAGCACGATCGCCGCCGGCCGTATCATCGACATCGATATTTCAGCGGCGGAAAAGGCGTTGGGCGTGCTGCTCATTTTGACGCCGGACACCATGCCGGATCTGAACTCGCCAACCACCTGGCTCGATACGCCCGGTCCGGAAGGCCCGTACCGGGCGCTGACCAATGACATCACCTATAATGGCCAGCACGTTGCCATCGTCGTTGCCGAAACCTTCGAGCAGGCGACGGCGGCAGCGGCGCTGGTGAAGGTGACCTATGAGGAAGCACCGGCCGTCTTCAGCCTTGAGGATCCGAAGGGCGGCGAGGGCTTCCCGCTCGACCCGATGACCAAGGAATGGGGCGATGCCGCAGCCGCACTTGCCGCCGCGCCCGTCAGGATCGAGGCGGAATACAAGACGCCGCGTGAATACAACGTGCCGATCGAGCCGCACGGGCTGATTGCCAAGTGGGACGGCGACAGGTTGACCCTTTGGGAGGCCAGCCAATGGATCGACGGCATGGCGCGCACCTATGCCGAATGGTTCGGCGTGCCCTTCGAGAATGTGCGGATGATCTCGCCCTATATTGGCGGCGGCTTCGGCTCCAAGGCGCTGGCCTTGCCGCATGGCGCGGTCGGTGTCATGGCGGCGAAGCTGCTTGGCCGTCCGGTAAAGCTGGTCATCACTCGGCCGCAGACTTTCACCTCTTTCGGTGGACGCCCAGGCACGCGCCAGACGATTGCGCTTGGCGCCACGAAGGACGGCAAGCTCACCTCCATTGTCCAGAGCGGCGCCAACGAGACCTCGATGGGTGACGTGGCGGTCGAGCCGCTGGGTGTGGTCACAGCGATCATGTATGCGACGCCCAATCTTTCGTCGCGGCAGAACATCGTAAGGGTGAATACGGTCAAGCCCGGCGCCCTGCGTGCTCCCGGCGAAAATCCGAGCGCCTTTGGCATCGAAAGCGCCATGGATGAGCTTGCCCATGAACTCGGCATGGACCCGCTGGAAATCCGGTTGCTGAACTATGCCGAACGGGATCAGGAGGCGGACAAGCCCTGGTCGACGCGGCAATTACGCGAGGCTTTCGATGCCGGCGCAAAGGCGTTCGGCTGGGCAAAGCGCTCGCATGCGCCGCGCTCGATGCGCGACGGCAAGCAGTTGATCGGCTGGGGTGTCGGCGCCGGCACCTATCCGGTGCGCCGCACGCCGGGTGAAGCGCTGGTGCGGATCCTGGCCGACGGATCGGCGGAGGTGGCGAGCAGCGGCATCGACATGGGGCAGGGGACCTACACGATCCTGGCACAGACGGCGGCGGAAACGCTCGGCATTCCGATCGACCAGATCCGCGTCAAGCTCGGCGATTCCGCGCTGCCGCGTGCGCCCGTCGCCGGCGGCTCGCAGCTCGCCAACTTGATGACCGGTGCCGTCTATAAGGCGGCGATGGCCGCCCGCGACGAGCTGGTGGGCTTGGCAATCAACGATCCCAACTCGCCGCTGCGCGACCTTCAGGCCAATACGCTGACCGTTTCGGAAGGCCGCATCCTGCCGCCGCGGGATGGCGGCGACGGCATCGCCATTGTCGACCTGTTGCGGCAGATCGGTCGCGACAAGATCGAGGTGCTGCGCAACACCTTGCCGGACGACAAGCAAAGCAAGGCGGATATCTACCGCAATTTCTCGACCATCGCGACCATGCGGTCACCGACGGAGGGTGAGTATTCGCTGCATAGCTGGTGCGCGCATTTCATCGAAGTGCGTGTCGACGAGGATTTCGGCACGGTCCGCGTCTCGCGCGTCGTCTCGGCGCTCGATTCAGGCCGGCTTTACAATCCTAAGCTTGCCGAAAGCCAATGGAAGGGCGGCATCATCATGGGCATCGGCCAGGCGCTGCTCGAAGAAGGTATTGTTGACGAGCGTTACGCGCGCGTCATCAACAACAATCTCGGCGATTATCTCGTGCCGACCAATGCCGATATCCCGGATATCGAGGTGATCAATGTCGGCATTCCCGACCCCCATGCCTCCGTGCTCGGCGGCAAGGCGGTCGGCGAACTCGCGATCGTCGGCGTCGCGCCGGCCATTGCCAATGCGGTCTTCCATGCGACCGGCAAGCGCATCCGTGAATTGCCGATCACTTTGGAGAAGCTTCTGTAGCTTGGAGGAGCCAGGGGGGTGGTCGGGCGCGGGCGATATTCTGCGCCTGATCATCCCTTCGGGGGTGGATTACCACCGCCAAGGACATTCTCATCGCTATGGCGATAGGGTTGCCGGAAAAATCAGCTCAAGGGCTGCCGAAGTTGCCGCCGGGACCTGGTCCCGGGCCGCGCCCAAAGCCGAAGAAGGGTGGGGGTGGCGGCGGATCGCGTTCGGCGGGAACGTCGAGATAGCTCATGATGTTGTCGACGTGGCTGACCTGCGAACGCAGGTTGTCGAGCGATTTGCCGGTGAGATTGGTGCCTGCCGGGAGCTGGGCGGTCAGCGGGTTCTCATAGCGACCGTTGACGCGCAGTTCGTAGTAGAGATGCGGGCCTGTGGAATAACCGGTCGAGCCGACATAGGCGATGACCTGGCCCTGGGTGACGCGCTCACCGACGCGCAGGTCGGATGGCGTCGCGGAAATATGGGCATAGGTGGTCTCGTAGCCGCCGTCGTGGCGGATGCGGACATATTTGCCGTAGCCCGTTTCCCAGGAAATCTTTTCGACGACGCCGTCGCCGCCCGCCATGATCGGGCTGCCCATCGGCGCACGGAAGTCGACGCCGTTGTGGAATTTCTTGACGCCCAGAATGGGATGGATGCGCCAGGCGAAACCGTCGCCGAGCTTGCCATTGGGTACGGGGCGATGGTTCAGGACCTTGGCGACGGAATGGCCGCCCTCGTCGTAGAATTCCGAGGGGCCTTCGCCGCTTCCCTTGTGCAGATAGTAGCGGTGCGTGTCGCCATCGGTGTGGAACTCGATGAACATCAGCTCGCTTTTGCCGTTGTCCGCCTTGCGGGACAAAAGGTCGACGCTGTCGGGTGCGTTGTCGCCGCCGGTCAGCGAAATGCCGTTGGCCTTGGCGAGTTTCATCAACTGCGCGGCGCTTGTCTCGGAAAGGCCGGCCTTCTCCAGCTTGGCGTCGATTGTCGACTCATTGTCATCGTCGACACCCTTGAGATCGACGGCGGCAACTTCCGAAGAGGACGGCGCGTCGGCCTGGCTCTCGCTATAGAGCGTGGAAAACAGCCGGTCGTCGGTCATCGGCACGAAGCCGTCGGCATCGTCGCGGGCGACGATGCGCTCCGGCGTCTTGCCGCCGCTGAGACGGGCCATGATCAGCTTCGGCCGCGCATCGGCGGTCTTTTTCTCCAGAAGCAGTTCCACCCTGTCGCCGGGCGAAACCGCATCGGTCTCCAGGGCGCGCTGCAGCTCGTCACCGGCATCCGCGTCGAGGCCGGCGGAGGCGAGGATATCCTGCAGGTCCTGGCGGTCCTTGGGCATGGAAACCAGCCTCTTGAACTCGCGGCCGGATTCGCCGGCAGTCGCTCTCGAGACGCTGACATTCAGCGGCACGCCCCGGATCGGGAAGCGCGAGCGCCGGACTGAATCATAGTGGTTGGTCTGCGGATAGATGCCGTGGCGGATCTCGGTGAGCGCCGGCGGCGAGAACAAGGCGGTCTCGGCGCGCATATCGCCGCCATAGGTCACATTGATCGCCCGGACATCGCCGGCAGAGGGCTCGGTATTCTCGGCTTTAAAGACCAGCGTGGTGCGATGATAGGTGAAGATGCGGGTTTCGCCGCTTGAAAGCTTTTCCGCGACCTGCGCGAAGCGGGCGCCGTCGAAACGCTGTTTCGTGGCAAGCCGGTTGCTCTTGGGCGTCGCCGGCTGCGACTGGACGAGCTGGGCTGTCCGCATCGGCACGGCCTGCTCGATCGTATGGCGGGCCAGCAGCGGATAGAGGACGGTGGCGAGGAGGCCGAAGGACGCCGTGCCGGCAATGCCGATGGCGATCAGATGGCGAAGATGGGCAGAGCGCGGCAGAAAGGGAACGTGAAATTCATGATGAGGCCGCGCCTGAATCGCAGCCTCTGCAGGAAATTGGACGCGCAATGGACTTTCGGCCATGAAGTGAGGAACCCTGCAGACTGCGGTGGGCCCAAACTAGGGCAAATCATGGCGAAATCTAGGCAAATATTACGAGTCTGTTAATTGCCGTGATCGTCCACAGGGTTAGATTCGCGCTTTAACTGCGATTCGTCAACCGAAGATGGTGTCGTAAAGCAGCTTGAAGTTCAGTGCCAGGATGATGGCGGCGACCAGCCAGGAGAGGATGGCAACGCTCCTGGGCACGACAAATTTGCCCATTTTCTTGGGATCCGTGACGAATTGGACCAGCGGGATGACCGCGAAGGGCAGCTGCATGGAGAGCACGACCTGGCTCAGCACCAGCAAATCCGCAGTACCTTTTTCACCATAAAACGCGGTAACAAAAATAACTGGAATAATTGCGAGGCCGCGGGTCAAAAGCCGTCTTGCCCAGTGCGGAATACGCAGGCGCAGGAACCCCTCCATGACGATCTGGCCGGCAAGCGTCGCCGTCACGGTGGAATTGAGGCCGGAGGCAAGCAGCGCCACGGCAAACAGGGTCGAGGCAATGCCGAGGCCGAGGAGCGGCGACAGCAGTTCGTAAGCCTGGCCGATTTCGGCGACATCGGCATGTCCGCTGTCGTGGAAGGCGGCGGCGGCGACGATCAGGATCGCGGCATTGACGAAGAGCGCCAGCATCAGGGCAATGGTGCTGTCGGTGGTCGCCCACTTGATAGCGTCGCGGCGGCCTTCGTCATCGCGCTTGTAGGCGCGGGTCTGTACGATCGAGGAGTGCAGATAGAGATTATGCGGCATGACGGTGGCGCCGATGATGCCCATCGCGATGTAGAGCATCTCGTGATTGGTGACGATCTCAGTCGATGGGATGAAGCCGTGCAGGATGGCGGCGACCGGCGGTGCCGCCGCGGCGATCTGGACGGCGAAACAGACGGAGATGACGATCAGCAGCGCGATGACGAAGGCTTCGAGGAAGCGAAAGCCCTTGTTCATCAGGAGCAGCAGTAGGAAGGCGTCGAGCGCGGTGATCAGCGCGCCGCCGATCAGCGGAATGCCGAAGAGCAATTGCAGCGCGATCGCCGTACCGATGACCTCGGCGAGATCGCAGGCGATGATGGCGAGTTCGCAGGCGAACCACAGGGCCAGATTGACCGGCCTTGGGTAATGATCGCGACAGGCTTGCGCCAGATCACGGCCGGTCGCGATGCCGAGCCGGGCGGAGAGCGCCTGCAGCAGGATCGCCATCAGGTTCGACAGCATGATGACGGAGAGCAGGGTGTAGCCGAATTGCGCGCCGCCGGCGAGATCGGTCGCCCAGTTGCCCGGATCCATATAGCCGACAGAGACCATGTAGCCCGGCCCCATGAAGGCGAGCAGCCGCCGGATCCAGGTGCCCGTATGCGGAACATGAACGGTGGCGTTGACTTCGGGAAGGCTTGGACGGGCGTCTTCGTCCGGGCTGGCGAATTTCCATGCGCGCGGCGCGGCAGTGTCTTGAATCTGCGTCATACGGGAGTGCTCCGGGGGATTGAGCTATGATCTGTCTAAAGAAATATGCTGGATATCAACATTATGCAATAGGCTATATTTCATAGATTTGGCATTATATTGGGCGGTGTTGCCTTGCGGTTTGGGGCCGATACCGCCTGTGTTCGCGCCGCGGCGATTGTCATCTCGGCATGAGGAAGAGCGAGTTCTCCACCGCCGCATTCGGCAAAATCGGCTCGGCGGTTGCGGCGAACGCGGCGAGCGGGTAACTGGGCGCACGAAATTCTGGCGACGCGGATAAAGGCGTGGAGCCGCGAAGGCGGCAACGTTTATGCCGCCACTTTCAAGATTGAAGCCGGTGCTATAAAGATGAAAGCGAGTTTACCGGGACTCGCGAGGAGCTGACCTATTGCCGACGAGACGACCGCCAATCCAACGAGATGAGCCATTGCTGGATGCGGAGACGCATTCGGAGGGTTTCCGGCATACGAGGGAGGCCACGCGCGGCGCTCTCGTGGAGGATTATGTCGAGTTGATCGCCGATCTCATCGATGACGGCAACGAGGCGCGGCAGGTGGATATTGCGGCAAGGCTCGGCGTGTCGCAGCCGACCGTCGCCAAGATGCTGGCGCGCCTCTGCGAGGACGGGCTCGTGTCGCGGCGACCCTATCGCGGCGTTTTCCTGACCGATGCGGGCAACAGGATCGCCCAGGACATCCGCGCCCGCCACCAGACGGTCGAAGCCTTCCTGCGCTGGCTTGGCGTCAGCGCCGAAACGGCGCGGATCGACGCCGAAGGCATCGAGCATCATGTCAGCGCCGAGACGCTGGAAGCCTTCCGTCGCGCGATGCAGCACGGCGGCTGATCGCGGGTGACTGACCCCTATTCGGTGGCATAGGCAGCAGGAACTTGAAGCCCGGTGATTCCTGGCCGCGGCCATTACAGAGTTGCAGGCGGATTTGCTGATATTCCCTAGGTGACATGGTTTCGAGCAGGTCGAGTTGCGCCGTCATCATCCGCATCAGGCGATGGATATGGCGGCTCTGGTCCATCTGCTGCTTCAGGAGCTGAACCGGCTGCCCGGCGTGCGCCATACCGTGACGTCGATGTCGACGAGGGAGATCAAGTCGGACATTTCGCTGGTGGAGGCGGCGCGGCATGTGGGCGAGTGAGGGCCTTTCTTCAGCCCTCTCCCAATCGTTCGATAAAGCCTGGCCGGCAGACCTCGTTCGCCGTCATGCGGGCGGCAGGCCGGGATCGATCCCCGTCATGGCGATAGACGCATCCCAGAGCCGCCGCGCGATCTCCGGATTCCGCGCATCGGCGGTGCGGGAGGCTTCGCCGGAAACGCCTCTTATCTCGCGAAATCCCGTTGGCCCATAATAGTTACCGGGCGTCACCGGTGCGGTGGACGCCTGCAGCGTAGGCCAGGCTCCCATCGCAGCCGTATTGAGGAGCAACCTTGTCAGCGGCAGCAGGAGTTGAAGTGGCCCCAAATAGCGTCCCAGCTCGGTCGCGGCTGCACCTGGATGGCAACCGACAGCCTTAACGGGTGAGTCGGAGGCGCGAAGGCGGCGGTCCAGCTCGAAAAAGAACAGGGCGTTGGCAAGCTTGCTCGCCGAATAGCGTCGCAATCTGGAGTAGCTTTTCTCCGCGTTTAGATCGTTCCAGTCTATCTTCCCGCCCCTGTGCGCGAGGCTGGAGGTCACGACAACTCTGGCCCCCTGTGTTTGCGCCAGTTTGGGCAAGAGCAAAGAGGTCAGCGCGAAGGTGCCGAGGTGATTGACGCCGAACTGGAGCTCGAAGCCTTGTTTGGTTCGGGTGAGCGGCGGGGTCATTACCCCGGCATTGTTGATGAGTGCGTCAATGCGCGGCTCCCTGGCCGCCAGTTCGGCGGCGGTCCTGACGCTTGCAAGATCAGCCTGATCGAGCGGCAGGAAGGACAGGTCGGCGCCGGGTGCCTTCTGTCGGATCGCGGCCATCGCGGCTTCGGCCTTTGCCTGGTCACGGCAGGCGAGCAATATCCGCGCACCCCGCGCGGCCAGCACGCGTGAAACCTCGAAGCCGATGCCGGTATTGGCGCCTGTAACGATGAAGCATTTGCCTGACTGGTCGGGAACGTCGGTTTCGGTAAATCCGCTCGGTCTTGACATGATGATACCTTTCTATTGAGTGAGTACATGCTCATTTTTAAATGAAAAATTTAGGCGGCGGTGCCTTTCCAGAACAAATCGAAACCGGTCTGGCTGAAATGCTCGTGATTCCCGGGGTCTGCCTCGATGGCCTCGATTGCGATCTCGGCCAGCCCGAACAGGACCGTGTCGATGTAGAAAGCGATACGCTCGGGATCTGAATGCCCGGCAAGGCTCTGCTCGACCATCGCGCGCGCATCATGGAACATGGCATTGCAGCGATGCTGGCTTTCGATGGCGACGCGATCCGACACTTTGAGCTGGCGTATTGCCTTGCGCCATACCGGGTTTGCCAATCCCCAGCCGATCAGCCGGTTCCAGACATGCCGGATACGTTCGCGCGGCCCGGCATCCTCGGGATAGGGAGCCGTCATGACTCCGGCGAGATCGGTCTCGATCTCGACGTACAGCTGGTTCAGAAGCTCGTCTTTCGTCGCGAAATAGGTGAACAGCGTTCCTTCCGCGACATTCGCCGCCTGTGCAATCTTCGCGGTGGACGCGCCAGTGCCCAGCGTTGCGATCAAGTCGGCGGCTGATGCCAAAAGGGCTTGTCGTTTCTCTTCGCTGAGCGGGCGTGCCATGTTTTGCCATCATAAATGAGCGTGTAGTTACTCATTTATATGGATTGCAAACCGTTGCGCGTCAAGAGGTGTCTGTCGATCGCCGTGATTTTACGCTGCCTTTCGCCGTATCGACCCGATCACGCTGCGCACCAGCCTCTCGCCGACGTCGATCACCGGAAATGATTTTCCCGAGCGGAGCCATTCGGCAAAGAGGCCGTTCATGCAGCATTGGAAGGCGCGGGCGGCGGTGTCGACGGTCCAGCCGGGCGCGAGCTTGCCCTGCCGGTCGGCCATGTCGATCAGCTTTTGCAGTTTCTCGTACATTTCGGCATTGGCGGTGATGATGCGTTGGGCAGTCTCGGAAGGGTCTTCGGTGAATTCGCAGCCGAGAATCATGATGGCGAAGATGCGCTGCTGCTGCTCGTCATTCGCCAGGATATGCACCACCTCGATGGAGGCCTGTTCGATCAGGCTCAAGGGATCATCATGGCCATGCTCGATGGCGTGGTCGACGAGCTCCTCCTGCGGCAGGCGGATTTCGCTGTGCAGCGCCGTCAGCACCTCGGCTTTGTCCTTGAAATGCCAGTAGATCGCACCGCGCGTCACGCCGGCGCGTCTGGCGATCTTGTCGAGGCTGGAGCCGCTGACGCCGTTTTCGAAGAAAACCTCGGCGGCGGCCGCCAAAACCTCCTCCCTGGTCTTGGCTGCATCTTCCTTGGTCCTGCGCATTCGATCTTTCCACTTTTGCATGAGGCGAGAATTTATTTCATCTCGCCTCATGCGGTTGATTTCACATGATATTGTTCGGGAACTTGAGCGCCGTCCCGAACCTCATGCCATTGGTCACGTCGATTTGATATTTACAATCATTCATGTATGTTTGTATGTTGCGGCGCAATAAAAATGTCAAAACTCGTGGTGATTTTTTATGACGGCGCATTCCCGCTCCTTTTTGCGCGGCAGCTTTCTCGCAGCCGGTGTCCTCTTCCTCGGTGCGTACTCCTCCCTTGCCCAGCAGGCGGGCCAGATGCCGCCGCCGCAGGTGACCGTGGTCGACGTCAAGCCCGAGACCGTGCAGCTCACCTATGAATATGCTGCGCGCATCTCCGCCTATAGGCAAGTCGATGTGCGCGCCCGGGTCGGCGGTATCCTGTTGAAAAGGAACTTTGTCGAAGGCGCCGAGGTCAAGGCTGGCGACGTGCTGTTCCTGATCGATCCCGCCTCCTATGAGGCGACGCTCGCCCAGGCCCAGGCGCAGTTGCAGCAGGCCGACGCGCAGCTGACCCAGGCGCAGCGCGAGGAAAAACGCAACATCAACCTCTTCGACCAGAACGCCGTCACGCAGAAGGCGCGGGACGACGCGATTTCCACGCGCCAGTTGGCGGATGCCGCGGTCGCCTCAGCCCGGGCGCAGGTGCAGACCGCGCAGCTCAATCTGGACTATACCAAGGTCACGGCGCCGGTCGGCGGCATTACCACGCTGGAACAGGTCTCCGAAGGCAGCCTGATCGGCACGACCGGCGACACCGGCCTGCTCACCAGCATCACCCAGCTCGACCCGGTCTATGTCAATTTCTCCTTCTCGGATACGCAGGCCGCCGAAGTGCGCCGGCTGATCGACATGAAGAAGGCCAAGGGCGAAGCGCCGAACCTCGGCGTGAAGATCTCCTTCGGCGACGGCACGACCTATGACCATGACGGGGTCGTCGACTTCACCTCCTCCACCATCGACGCCTCGACCGGCACGCTGCAGGCCCGTGCCGTGGTGGATAACCCCGCTCGCCGGCTGCTGCCCGGCCAGTTCGTGCGCGCCACCGTCACCGGCGTCTCGCTCGACAACGCCATCACCATTCCGGAAGTGGCGCTGATGCAGAGCCCGCAGGGGCAGTTCGTCTACACGATCGACAAGGACGGCAAGGCGCATGTCAATCCGGTGACGCTCGGCCAGAAGATCGGCGGCAACTGGCTCGTCCTGTCGGGCCTTCACGCCGGCGATAGGCTGATCGTCGAAGGCATCATCAAGGTGCGCCCCGGCGCGCCCGTGCAGGCGGCGGCAGCCGCCGCGCCCAGCGACGCGAACAAGGTAGTGCAGAACTGATGTTGGGAAACAGATTCTTCATTGATCGCCCCGTTTTCGCGGCGGTGATCTCGATCGTCATCCTGCTTGCGGGCGCCGTCTGCATTCGCATCCTGCCGATCGCGCAATATCCGGAGCTGACGCCGCCGCAGGTGGTCGTCACCGCCACCTATCCCGGCGCCAGCGCCGAGACCGTCGCCCAGACCGTTGCCGCTCCGTTGGAGCAGCAGATCAACGGCGTCGAAAACATGCTCTACATGCAGTCGTCGAACTCCAATAGCGGCGCGATGCAGATCACGGTCACCTTCGCGCTCGGCACCGATCCGGACCAGGCGGCGATCAACGTCAACAACCGCGTGCAGCGCGCCGTCACCACCCTGCCGCAGGACGTGACCCGTCTCGGCGTCGTCGTCACCAAGCGTTCGACCTCGATCCTCGGCTTCGTGGCGATGTATTCGACCGACAGCCGCTACGACCGCGCCTTTGTCGGCAACTACGCGCTGCTCAACGTCATCGACGATCTCAAGCGCATTCCCGGCATCGGCGATGTCAACCTTCTCGGCGACATCGATTATTCCATGCGTATCTGGCTGCGGCCGGACAAGCTGGCGCAGTACAATCTGACGCCGAGCGATGTCTCGGCCGCCATCCAGGAGCAGAATTCGCAGTTTGCCGCCGGCCGGTTCGGCGACCAGCCGAGCAACACCGCCCAGCCCTTCACCTACACGGTGACGACGCAGGGACGCCTGGCCGATATCGACGCCTTCGGCGACATCATCCTGCGTTCGGATGCCAATGCCGCGACGCTGAGGCTGAAGGACGTGGCGCGCATCGAGCTCGGCACCAAGAGCTATTCGGTCCAGAGCAGCCTGAACGGTACGCCGGCGATCCCGATCGCCGTCTATCTCCAACCGGGCGCCAACGCGCTGAACACGATGGCGGCGCTCAAGGGGCGTCTGGACGAGCTGCAGAAATCCTTCCCGCAGGGCGTCGCATACCAGATCCCCTACGATACGACCAAGTTCATCCAGGTGTCGATCGAGGAGGTGGTCAAGACCTTCATCGAGGCGATCCTTCTCGTCATCATCGTCGTCTTTCTCTTCCTGCAGAACTGGCGCGCGACACTGATCCCGGTCATCGCCGTGCCGATCTCGATCATCGGCACCTTCGCCGGAATGTATGTGCTCGGCTTCTCGATCAACCTTCTGACGCTGTTCGGCCTGGTGCTGGCGATCGGTATTGTGGTGGACGACGCCATCGTCGTACTCGAAAACGTCGAGCGCCTGATGACGACGGAGAAACTGTCGCCGAAGCAGGCGGCGATCAAGGCGATGGGCGAGGTGACCGGCCCGGTCATCGCCATCGTGCTGGTGCTCTGCGCCGTGTTCATCCCGGTCTCGTTCATGGGCGGGCTCGCCGGCCAGATGTACAAGCAGTTCGCCGTCACCATTGCGATCTCCGTCACCATCTCGGGTATAGTGGCGCTGACGTTGACACCTGCGCTCTGCGCGCTGATCCTGAAGCCTGGCCATCACGAGCCGGTGCTGCCCTTCCGCATTTTCAACCGCGCCTTCGACCGGTTGACGCGGGGCTATACGGCCGGCGTCGCCTTCTTCCTGAAGCGCATGGTGCTCGGCTGCGTGCTGGTTGCCGGTATGCTCGGCGCGACCGGTTATCTCTTCTATACGTTGCCGGGATCGCTGGTGCCGGACGAAGACCAGGGCTCGCTGTTCCAGATCGCCATCCTGCCGCCGGCGGCCTCGCTGACACGCACGCAGGCTGTCATGGATCAGGCGCTGGTCAATACCGAGAAGCTCCCCGGCGTTGAGAACGTCTTCGCCGTTGCCGGCTTCGACCTGCTCTCGGGTGGTCTGAAGAGCAGCGCCGGCGTCGCCTTCGTGACGCTGAAGGACTGGAGCGAACGCAAGACGCCCGAACTCGACGCCCGCAACATGGCCGGTCCCCTGATCGGCGCCAACATGGGCATCAAGGACGCCATGGTGCTCGCCTTCAACCCGCCGCCGATCCAGGGCCTTTCGACGACGGGCGGCTTCGAGGTCTATGTGCAGGACCGCTCCGGCAAGGGTGTTGCCGGACTTTCGGAGGAAGCACAGAAGCTCGTGGCGGCTGCCTCCAAGCGGCCGGAGCTGGCGGGCGTGCGTACCACGCTCGATACCAACGTGCCGCAGTTTCGCGCCGATCTCGACCGCGAGAAGGCCAAGGCGCTCGGCGTGCCGATCAACTCGGTTTTCGATGCCATGCAGGCGACCTTCGGCAGCCTCTATGTCAACGACTTCACGCTCTACGGCCGCAACTATCAGGTCAACCTGCAATCGGAAGCGCCGTTCCGCGAATCGCCCGACGATCTGCGCCAGGTCTTCGTCCGCTCCGACAGCGGCAAGATGATTCCGATCGACACGCTGATCAAGGTGACGCGCACCATCGGGCCGGACCAGCTTGAACGCTACAACGCCTTCAACGCCGCCAAGGTCACCGGCAATCCGGCGCCCGGCTATACCTCGGGCGACGCGATCAAGGCCATGCAGCAGGTGGCGACTGAGACCCTGCCGGAAGGCTTCCAGATCGCCTGGACGGGCTCGGCCTATCAGGAGCTGGAAACCGGTGGTGCGGGCACGCAGGCGATGATCTTCGGCATCATCATGGTGTTCCTGATCCTTGCCGCGCAGTATGAGAAGTGGAGCCTGCCGCTCGCCGTCCTCACCGCGATCCCCTTCGCGCTGTTCGGCGCGCTGCTCGCCACCTATCTGCGCGGGCTCACCAACGACGTCTATTTCCAGATCGGTATGGTGACACTCATCGGCCTGGCGGCGAAGAACGCCATCCTGATCGTCGAGTTCGCGGTGATGAAACGCAAGGACGGCATGAGTGCGGCGGAAGCCGCGCTCGAGGCGGCGCGCCTGCGCTTCCGCCCGATCGTCATGACCTCGCTTGCCTTCATCCTCGGCGTCGTGCCGCTGGCGATCAGCACCGGCGCCGGTTCCGCCAGCCGCCATGCTATCGGCACCGGCGTCATCGGCGGCATGCTGGCTGCGACCTTCCTCGCCACCTTCTTCATTCCGATGTTCTATCGCCTGATCGCCTGGAAACAGCCGAAGCCGGACGAGGACGAGGACGAGGAGGATGGAGAGATCGGCCACCGGCCGCACGCGCAGGCGGCAGAGTAGGCGCGAAGTATCCCCATCGAGTACTGACTTTGAAAATGGCGCCTTCGGGCGCCATTTTGCTATGTAGATTCAGGGATCGACGGGCAGAGCTGCCCCTTGCTCAACGGAATTTTCCCGCCATGATGACGGAAACGCGGGGATCCTGTTTCATGGCTTTTTTCGAGAGCATGCTGACGCTGATGTTGGTGGCGCTGATCGCGTTACAGCCGTCGCGAAAGCTCGGTATTCCCTATCCAACCATGCTGGCGATCGCCGGCGTCTTGGTCGCCATGCTGCCCTGGGCGCCTGGCATCTCCATCGATCCGGCATTGGCGCTGGCGCTGTTCATCGCGCCTGCCCTGTTCGATGCCGCCTATGACCTGCCGCCCCGGACGCTGAAGCAGAACTGGATACCGCTGATCTCGCTTGCGGGCATCGCGGTCGTTCTGACGGCGGCTGCGGTCGCCTGGGTCGGTGTCGCCTATGCCGGCCTGCCGGTCGCAGCCGCCATCGCGCTCGGCGCCATCGTCGCGCCGCCGGATGCGGCCGCCGCCACCGCCATGCTTGGCCGCTTCAACCTGCCGCGTCGTGCGTTCACCGTGCTGAAGGGCGAAAGCCTGCTCAACGATGCCGTGGCGCTGTTGATCTTCGGCGCTGCCGTCGCTGCCGCCTCCGGCACGGTTTCGGCCATAGAACTTGTGCCTCAGCTGGCTCTCGCCGCGCCCGGCGGCATCGTTCTCGGTATCCTGCTGGGTTATGTCTACATGCGGATCGGGCCGCGCCTTGCAGGCACGCTCGGTGGCTCGCTGTTCGAATTCGTCGCCACCTTTGGGGTCTGGGTGATTGCCGAGCGGCTGCATCTCTCCGCGGTGCTGACCATGGTCGCCTTTGCCATGGTGATCGCGCGCGACATGCCGGACAGGATATCGGCGCGCAACCGGATACGATCCTATTCCATCTGGGAGGCGGCCATTTTCATGCTCAACGTGCTCGCCTTCCTGCTGATGGGCATGCAGGCGCGCACCACCGTCCTGCAACTCTATCAGCAGGATGTCGGCTTCGCGATCAGCTTCGCCGTTCTTGTCTTCCTCACGGTTGTCCTTGTCCGCGTCGTCTGGCTGCTGTTTTCCAACCGCGCGATCTACTATCTCCACGCCGCCGGCATTTACAAAACCCCCGCGCCGACGCTCTCGATGAGCCTGGTCGGCTCCTGGTGCGGCATGCGTGGTCTGGTGACGCTGGCAACCGCACTGGCCTTGCCTGAGGGCTTCCCCTCGCGCGATCTCATCGTGTTCAGCGCGCTGACCGTGGTGCTCGGCACGCTGATCGTGCAGGGCCTGACGCTCGGGCCATTGATCCGTCTCTTGAAGCTCGAGCGTGACGATTCGATGAAAGATGATATCGACAATGCCCGCCTGGCGCTGATCGATGCCGCGCTGGAGGAGCTGGAGCCGATGCAGGACAGCAAGGCTGCCACGACGCTGGGCGGCCTTTATCGCGGCGACCGGGAGTTGGCCACCCAGGGGTTGAACCCGCGCGAGGCCGGCGAGATCGACGCTCTTAAACGGCAGGTGATCCAGGCCAAACGCACCAAACTCGCCGCCATGCGCCGCCTCGGCGTCATCGACGACGACGTGTTTCATGTGCTTGAGGAAGAACTGGACTGGGCGGAACTCGGGGCTTCGCATCCAGGCCGGTTCGAGGTGGTCGAGGGGTGAGGGACACCCTGAGTCCCGCGAAGGGATTGCTGGCGGGGCATTCGCGCTCAAGCTGTCGTCGGACTGATGAGTTTTATCGACTTGAAGTAGCTGTGGAAGCGCTTGGTGTCGCGTGTTAGCACGGAAAGATCACTGACCGCCGCGTGAGCGCCAATGAAGAAATCTGGCAAGACACCCGTGCGTGTTCCGCCTGCCTTTCGATATTGTGCGAAAACTTTGCCGGCTAGGAAAAGTGCGGGACGCGGGATCGAAAGGATGCTGATACTTGTCTCAGCGAGCATGTCGTCGAGATGTTCGATCTTATTGTAACGAACTGATATTTCAGCATAAACGACGTCATTAATGTAAAGTGGGCCAAGGAGCGTTGCGCTGTCAAGCTGGCCCAACGACCAATCGTACCAAACGGGATCATCGGTGATGATATCCAGAAGTATGTTGGAATCGACCAGGATCACCTCAGTCGTCGCCACGCGTCAGCGCCATGATTTCGTCTGTACTCATGCCCTTTCCGGCATGTCCCCGAAACTTGGCGAACCGGCTATTGCGCTTACCCGCTTCAACCGGCACCACGACAACGTTGCCATCGGCGGCCTGACGAAAATCGATCTGGCTTCCCGGACCAATCCCGAGCATGTCGCGAACAGCCTTCGGGATCGTCACCTGTCCTTTTGCGGTTACGGTCGTGCTCATAATGGCCTCGGTAATGATCGGTGAAATGAAAGTATTACTTTCAATCCCGATTTTCAAGTCACATCGGCGGAACGGTGCCGTTGAGGCCGACGGCGATGCGGTCGGCGGTGACTTTGCCGTCGTCGGCTGCTTCGGCGGTGATGAAGACGGCGGCGCCGGCTTTCAGGTCGTCCTTGGTGGCTGACGTCAGCGTTACGACCGGCGTGCCGTCCGGAATGTTGATCTTCTTCTCGCCGCCCTTGTAGGTGAGGGTCAGCGTCGGGCCGTTGGCCGATGTGACGGCATTGGCGACCGTGGCGTTGGTCATGGAACTGTTCGGCTTCGAATCCCATGGGCGGTCGCCCTCGCCGGTGCCTTTCATCGCGGCTGGAAAGATGACGACTTCAATGGCGCCGTTGACGCCGCTGGCGGTCGGCTCATTGGCGATGCCGACGAAATCGCCGGGCTTGATGTCGGTGGCCGAAGCCTTGACGACGCCGGCGACGTTCCAGCCGGATTTCAGCGTGACGGCGATATCCTTGCCCTCGCGGGACTTGATCTTGAGGGTGTCTCCCTTAAGGCTTTCGATCGTGCCGCGCACGCGGACGCGCTCAGTGGCGTTGGCGTCCTGCAATGTTACGAGCGTCGCGACGACACCGGCGGCGAGCGTCAATACGCCCTTCGTCAGAAGCTTGCGGTCCATGGACAGTCTCCTTGAGACATTCGCTAATCGGTGAGTTTTCGATATGGCGGCAGAAATCGGCCGGCAAAGTTGCTGGCATGTGGCCATGCTCGACTGCAACGGGGCGATCCTATCGACCGCGCCGTAGCCCCGCCAATCAAACAAGTGTGAGAGAAGCGTGTGCTGCCGCCAGGTTATCCATAGAGCCTTATGCGGATGGCGGATCGCGCTCGCAGATAAGCCGCCGTATCGCCTCGATATCGCGGTTCAGCGGCCGATCATCGTGATAGTGAGCGACATGCGAGCGCACCAGCCCATGGATCGCCTCGGTGCCGGAGGCGCGGCTAGCGGTCGCTTCAAGGAAGTCATGGGCTTGCGTTGCCGCCATCAGCTCGATGGCGAGGATATGATCGGCATTGTCGAGAATGGCGAGCAGCTTGTTGGCGGCGGCCGTCGGATGCGCGAGGAAATCCTCCTGCAGGCCCGAAGTCATGCCGCCGTCGAGGCTGGCGGGCACCGCGAGCCGGCGGTTGTCGTTGGCGAGCGCCGCTGCGGTATATTGCGCGATCATGAAACCGGAATGACTGCCGGCGTCGCTGGCGAGAAATGGCGGCAGGCCGCTGACGAGCGGGTTGACCAGCCGGTCCATGCGGCGCTCGCTCATCGTGGCGATCTGCGCCAGGGCGATTGCGAGGCTGTCGGCCGCCTGACCGAGCGCGGGCGCAACGGCGTGTGCTTCCGAGGAGACGAGTGGCTCTTCCGGCGTGCCCGAGACGGCGGGATTATCGGTGACGGAGGCAAGCTCCCGGTCGGCGACGCCAGCCACGAAATCGAAGACGTCGCGCGCCGCGCCATGGGCATGCGGGATGGCGCGCAGGCTGAGAGCATCCTGGGTGCGCCGGCCGATGGCGGCGGCAATCAGCCCGCTGCCCTGAAGCCGCGCCCGCAGGGCTGCGCCGACGGTTGCGATGCCGGGTGACTGGCGCAGATCCAGCACGGTTTCGTCAAAGGCCGCCATCTGTCCGCCGGCTGCCTCCAGTGTCAGCGCCGCCGTGGCGTCGGCCCAGGCGAGCAGGCGCTGGGCGCGGACGAGCGCCACGCTGAAGAGGCCGGTGGCGCAGGCCGTGCCGTTGACGAGGCTCAGGCCCTCCTTAGCGCCGAGCACCAGCGGCTCAAGGCCGATCGCCGCCAGCGCCTCGCGGCCGGACATGGATTTCCCGCCGACCCGGGCCGATCCCTCGCCGATCAGCACCAGCGCCGTATGGGCATTGTGCGTCAGATAGCCGGCCGAGCCTTTCGATGGAACATCCGGCACGCAATCCCGTTCCAGAAAGGCAAGCAGATGCGCGACGATCTCCCGCCTTACGCCGGAATAGCCATGGGCGAAATTGGCGATCTGGGCGGCAATGACGGCGCGCACCTCGCGCGGCTCCAGCAGGCTGCCGACGCCGCAGGCATGGCTGAGGATGATGTTGCGCGACAGCCGGCTCTGGGATGGGCGATCGACCACCGTATCGGAGAGGGCGCCGACGCCGGTATTGATGCCGTAGGCGCGCACGCCGCGTTCGACGATGGCTTCGACGATGCGGCTGGCATGCTCGACCCGAGCCCAGGCGATATCGTCCAAAACGAGCATTTCGCCGGCTGCGACATCGGCGATATCTCGCCAGGTGAGGGTGGTTTTGATTGTCACGGTCATTGCCGCATTGCCCTTGAGAAATCCCGCAAATCCGGGGTTATGGTTTGAACTTTAAGGTTTCGTAGAGAGTTTAGGTCGCAAAACAGGCCAAATGCCTCAAAATGCCCTTCCTGCCGCGGTACTATTTCGGGCGTGGGAAATTGGAGGACCAAAATGACAGCGATTCGCCCATTTTTGATCGGCCTTACCCTCATTCTGGCGCTGGTGCTGATCGCGCTCAGCATCCTGCTGGTCAATCCTGCGCAGCCGGTTCGTCAATCAGACAGCCTCATTCCGATGCAGACCGAGCCCGGTGGTAACCGTGGTGCCGGAGGCAACGTTCAGCTCGATGGCGCAAAACGCGCCACCAGCGAGTGACGGTCGCCGGGATAGGTAAGGCGAACATGGGTGATCGGGCCGAGACCGCTCCAGGTACGTCGTTCGACGACGAGGCATGCGGTGCCCCTGACGATATCAAGGCTCGCGGCCGCCTCGCCGTCGGCAGCGATGGCGCGGATCTGATGTTCGGCCGTGCTCCACGGTACCTGATTGAGCAGCCATGGCCCCGGCGGCAACGCGTCGAAATCGACCTGTCCGGCTTCGGGAACCGCATCGAGATTGATGACGCGATCCTCCAGGCAGAAGGGCCGGCGGCCGGCATAGTGAATGCAGATAACCTCCAGCGCCGATACTGAGCCGGCAAACTCCAGCCGCCGCGCATCCTCGATGCGACCCTTGCGCTTGGCGTGCCTGACAATCTTATGGGAATAGGGCAGGTTCAGCGACTGGACTTCCGACTTGATGTCGTGGATTTCCAGCACCGCCGACTGTGCTTGCGGTTGGGTGACGAAACTTCCCGATCGCTTGCGCCGCTCGATCAGCCCGGCCCGGGCGAGCTGCGTCAGCGCCTTGTTCACGGTCATGCGCGAGCAGTCATACTGTTCCGCCAGTGCCAGCTCGAAGGGAATGCGATAGCCGGGCGGCCAGTCGCCGGAGACGATTCGACCCTCGATATCGCTCAGGATACGCTGATGCAGGGTCGCCTCTTTGCCTGTCGTCATGCCGCCGATCATTCCCTCGTGAGACCTGGGTATTCGCCGCCTGATCTATTTAGGCGTCAATCGCCGTCAGGAAAAGTTCTTTTCAACCGATTAGTTCGGACATGACGGCGCGGAACCGGTCCGAGATTGCCTTACGCTTGCCGTGACGGCCGCCTTCGACCTGCTTGCGGCCCTGCGTCCAGACGCAGTCGACGGTGACGCCGCCAGCAAACATCCATTGGTCGAGGATCTGGTCGCCCGAGAGATAGGGCACGGCGTTGACGTCGAGCGAAACCAGATCGGCATAATGGCCGAGAGCTAGCCCGGCCGGCGCTTTCAGTGCCACGCCGCCGCCGGCAAGCGCATGGTCGAACAGCGTGCGCGCCGTCGAGCCGCCCGATGTGGCGACGACGTTGCGGGCTCGGAGCGCCAGGCGCTGCGAATATTCGAGCTGGCGCAGTTCTTCCGGAACCGAGATCAGGATATTGGAATCCGAGCCGACGCCGTAGCGGCCGCCCTTTTCCAGGAACAACGGCGCGGGAAAGGCGCCGTCGCCGAGATTGGCTTCGGTGATCGGGCAGAGGCCGGCGATCGCGCCGCTTTTCGCCATCCGCCGTGTTTCGTCGTTGGTCATGTGGGTTGCATGGATCAGGCACCAGCGTTCGTCGACCGGGGCGTGATCGAGCAGCCATTGCACCGGCCGCGCGCCGGACCAGGCGATGCAATCCTCGACTTCCTTCACCTGTTCGGCGACATGGATATGGATCGGTCCGCCGCCCGCCAGTGGTACGAGCTTTTCCAGCTCTTCTGGCGTTGCTGCCCGCAGGCTATGCGGCGCAAGGCCGAGTTCGGCGCCGGGCAACTGGCCGACGATCGTCCGGCAGCCGGCCATCAATGCCTCGAACTGGTCGAGCGAATTGATGAAGCGGCGCTGGCCGTCGATGGGGGCGGCACCGCCGAAGCCGGAATGGGCGTAGAAGACGGGGAGCAGCGTCAGCCCGATGCCGGTCTCGGCGCTGGCAGCACCGATGCGTTCCGCCATCTCGGCGATATTGGCATAGGGGCTGCCGTCCTTGTCGTGATGTAGATAATGGAATTCGCCAACGCGGGAGAAGCCGGCTTCCAGCATTTCCATGTAGAGCTGGGCCGCCACTGCCTCGACATGATCGGGGGTCATCGACAGCGCGAATTTGTACATGACGGTGCGCCAGCTCCAGAAGCTGTCATTCGCCGGGCCACGGACCTCGGCAAGGCCAGCCATGGCGCGCTGGAAGGCGTGGCTGTGCAGGTTCGGCATGGCGGGCACCAGAACCTCATGCCGCTCGTCGCCGGCCTCTGCCGCAACGCCCACTTCGATGCCGCTAACGCGGCCGGCGTCCAGGGTTATCCGGACATTTTCTTGCCAGCCATCGCGAAGCAGTGCCGAGCGTGCATGGAGTTTCGTCATGGTCTAACCCTTTCCTTTTGGATGCCGAGTCCAAAATCCCTCTTGTCAGGCTTTTTATTATGTATATACATTATGAACCCATGAGGAAAGGCGTAAAGCTGATGCGTGGGAACAATTTTTCCGAAGATAGCGTGAAGTCCGGTGGCAAGAGCTGCCTTTGGCGCAATGCTCGTCTGGCGACTTTGAAGGAGGATGCGCCGGGGCTCGGCATTGTCGAGAAGGGTGCGATCTTGACCAAAGATGGCCGCATCGTTTTCGTTGGTCACGAAAGCGATCTGCCTGACACTGGCGATGCCGAAAGCGTCGATCTTGAGGGACGCTGGGTCACGCCCGGTCTGGTCGATTGCCACACGCATATCATCCACGGCGGCAACCGTGCCCGCGAGTTTGAAATGCGGCTACAAGGCGCAAGCTACGAAGAAATCGCGCGGGCCGGCGGCGGCATCGTCTCCTCCGTCAATGCGACCCGGGCTCTTTCCGTCGATGGGCTGATCGAAGCCGCCCTGCCGCGCCTCGATACGCTGCTGGCCGAAGGCGTCACCACGATTGAGGTGAAGTCCGGCTATGGCCTCAGCATCGAGTCCGAATTGAAGATGTTGCAGGCTGCCCGCGGACTGGAAAAGGTCCGCCCGGTGCGTGTCGTCACCTCCTATCTTGCCGCGCATGCGACGCCCGCCGACTATAAGGGCCGCAACGGCGACTATATTACCGATGTCGTGCTGCCGGGCCTGGAACAGGCGCATGCCGAGGGTCTGGCCGACGCTGTCGACGGTTTCTGCGAGGGCATCGCCTTTTCGCCCGCCGAGATTGCCCGCGTCTTCGATCTGGCCAAGTCGCTCGGCATTCCGGTGAAGCTGCATGCGGAGCAGCTCTCCAATCTCGGCGGCGCCAAGCTTGCCGCCTCCTATGGCGCACTGTCTGCCGATCATGTCGAATATCTCGACGAGGACGGCGTAAAGGCCATGGCGGCGGCCGGCACGGTGGCTGTCCTTCTGCCCGGCGCTTTCTATGCCATCCATGAAAAGCAGAAGCCGCCGGTCCAGGCGCTTCGCGAGGCCGGCGTTTCGATCGCCATCGCCACCGACTGCAATCCCGGCACCTCGCCTTTGACCTCGATGCTCCTGACCATGAACATGGCCGCGACCCTTTTCAGCCTGACGGTTGAGGAATGCATCGCGGGCGCCACCCGCGAAGGTGCTCGTGCGCTTGGCCTGCTGGCCGAAACCGGCACGCTGGAAGCCGGCAAGTCGGCCGATTTTGCCATCTGGGATATCGAAAGCCCCGCCGAGCTTGTCTATCGCATCGGCTTCAATCCGCTTCATGCCCATGTTTTCAAGGGCGACGTTTTCAAGGGCGAAAGGTTCGACCGATGACCATTACTCTTCATCCGGGCTCTGTTTCGCTGAAGCAGCTGGCCGCCATCTACTGGACCGGCGAGCCGGCCAAGCTCGATGCCTCCTTTGATGCGGGTATACTCAAGGCCGCCGCCCGCATTGCCGAAATCGCCGCCGGCAATGCGCCGGTCTATGGCATCAACACCGGCTTCGGCAAACTGGCCTCGATCAAGATCGACAGCGCCGATGTCGCCACGCTTCAGCGCAATCTGATCCTGTCGCATTGCTGCGGCGTCGGCCAACCGCTGCCGGAGAATGTCGTCCGCCTGATCATGTCGCTGAAGCTGGTCTCGCTCGGCCGTGGTGCCTCCGGCGTGCGCCTGGAGCTGGTGCGGCTGATCGAGGCGATGCTCGCCAAGGGCGTCGTGCCGGTTATCCCCGAGAAAGGATCGGTCGGCGCTTCCGGCGATCTCGCGCCGCTCGCCCATATGACGGCCGTGATGATGGGCCATGGCGAGGCCTTTTATGCCGGCGAACGGCTTGATGGTGCTGCTGCGCTCGAAAAGGCCGGGCTGACGCCGGTCGTGCTCGCCGCCAAGGAAGGCTTGGCGCTGATCAACGGCACGCAGGTCTCGACCGCGCTCGCGCTCGCCGGCCTCTTCCGCGCCCATCGCGCCGCGCAGGCGGCATTGATCACCGGCGCCATGTCGACGGATGCCGCCATGGGCTCCTCCGCGCCGTTCCATCCCGATATTCATACGCTGCGTGGCCATCAGGGCCAGATCGACACTGCCGCCGCCCTTCGAGGCCTGCTGGCCGGCTCGGTCATTCGTGAAAGCCATATCGAGGGCGACGAACGGGTGCAGGATCCCTATTGCATCCGCTGCCAGCCGCAAGTCGACGGCGCCTGCCTCGATCTCTTGCGCTCGGTCAGCCGTACGCTTGAAATCGAGGCCAATGCGGTCACTGACAATCCGCTCGTGCTTTCCGATAATTCCGTCGTCTCCGGCGGCAATTTCCACGCCGAGCCGGTGGCTTTCGCCGCCGATCAGATCGCCATTGCCGTCTGCGAAATCGGCGCGATCTCGCAGCGCCGCATCGCGCTTCTGGTCGATCCAGCGCTGAGCTACGGCCTGCCGGCCTTCCTTGCCAAGAAACCCGGTCTGAATTCCGGCCTGATGATCGCCGAAGTCACCTCGGCGGCGCTGATGTCGGAAAACAAGCAGATGTCGCATCCGGCCTCCGTCGATTCGACACCGACCTCCGCCAATCAGGAAGACCATGTGTCCATGGCCTGCCACGGCGCGCGTCGTCTCCTGCAGATGACCGACAATCTTTTCGGAATCATCGGCATCGAGGCGCTGACGGCGGCGCAGGGCGTCGAGTTTCGCGCGCCGTTGATCACCAGCCCCGAACTGACCCTTGCCATCGCCACCATCCGCAGTGTCGTGCCGACGCTCGATGTAGACCGCTACATGGCAAACGACCTCAAGGCCGCCAGCGACCTCGTCGCCTCCGGCGCGCTCAACGCATCCGTATCCGCCGATATTCTGCCTTCCCTGGAGATATGACATGACCAACCCACGCCATAACATCCGCGAAATCCGCTCCCCTCGCGGTCCGGAGCTCAACGCCAAGAGCTGGATGACCGAAGCGCCGCTGCGGATGCTGATGAACAATCTCGATCCCGACGTTGCGGAAAATCCGAACGAACTGGTCGTCTATGGCGGCATCGGCCGCGCCGCCCGCACCTGGGAGGATTTCGACCGTATCGCCGCGACGCTGAAGACCTTGACCGAGGAAGAGACGCTGCTGGTGCAGTCCGGCAAGCCGGTCGGCGTGTTCCGCACGCACAAGGACGCGCCGCGCGTGCTGATCGCCAACTCCAACCTCGTACCGCACTGGGCGACCTGGGATCACTTCAACGAGCTGGATAAGAAGGGTCTTGCCATGTACGGCCAGATGACCGCCGGCTCGTGGATCTATATCGGCACGCAGGGCATCGTGCAGGGCACCTATGAAACTTTCGTCGAAGCTGGCCGTCAGCATTATAACGGCAGTCTCAAGGGCAAGTGGATCCTGACCGGCGGCCTCGGCGGCATGGGCGGCGCGCAGCCGCTGGCGGCCGTCATGGCCGGCGCCTGCTGCCTTGCCGTCGAAAGCGACGAGACCCGCATCGATTTTCGCCTGCGCACCCGCTATGTCGACGAGAAGGCAACGAGCCTCGACGAAGCGCTTGCGCTGATCGACAAATGGACGAAGGCCGGCGAAGCCAAATCGGTGGGCTTGCTCGGAAATGCCGCCGAAATCTTCCCGGAACTGGTCAAGCGCATGAAGGCTGGTGGTCCGCGCCCTGATATCGTCACCGACCAGACCTCGGCGCATGATCCGCTGAACGGCTACCTGCCGCTCGGCTGGACAGTGGCCGAACACAAAGCCAAGCGCGAGAGCGATCCGAAGGCTGTGGAAGCCGCCGCCCGCGCCTCGATGAAGGTGCATGTCGAGGCCATGGTCGCCTTCTGGGACGCCGGTGTGCCGACGCTCGACTACGGCAACAATATCCGCCAGGTCGCCAAGGAGGAAGGCTTTGAAAACGCCTTCGCCTTCCCCGGCTTCGTGCCGGCCTATATCCGCCCGCTGTTCTGCCGCGGCATTGGCCCCTTCCGTTGGGCGGCGCTGTCCGGCGATCCGGAGGATATCTACAAGACCGACGCCAAGGTGAAGGAACTCACCCCCGGCAACACTCATCTGCACAACTGGCTGGACATGGCACGCGAGCGCATCGCCTTCCAGGGTCTGCCGGCGCGCATTTGCTGGGTCGGTCTCGGTGATCGTGAACGTCTCGGCCTTGCCTTCAACGAAATGGTCAAGAACGGCGAGCTGAAGGCTCCTGTCGTCATCGGCCGCGACCATCTCGATTCCGGCTCCGTCGCCTCGCCGAACCGCGAGACGGAAGCGATGAAGGACGGCTCGGATGCCGTCTCCGACTGGCCGCTCTTGAATGCCCTGCTCAACACCGCGTCCGGCGCCACCTGGGTGTCGCTGCATCACGGCGGCGGCGTCGGCATGGGCTTCTCCCAGCATTCCGGCATGGTCATCTGCGCCGATGGCACCGACGACGCGGCCCGCCGTATCGAACGCGTTCTCTGGAACGATCCAGCGACCGGCGTCATGCGCCACGCCGATGCGGGCTACGACATCGCGATCGATTGCGCCAAGGACAAGGGCCTGCGGCTGCCGGGCATCCTGGGGAACTGATCTCCATGCGGATATTGTGCGCCAGCGACTACAAGCGCATGCCTTGGAAAAACGGCGGCGGCGAGACGGTGGAAATCGCCGTCTCGCCCGACGGCGCGGGGCTTGCCGATTTCGACTGGCGCGTCAGCATGGCGACGGTTGCCACGGATGGGCCGTTCTCGGTCTTTCCCGGCATTGATCGTACACTATCTATCCTCGAAGGTGAGGGTATGACGCTCTTCATCGAGGGGCGCAAGCCTGTGCTTCTGACACAGGAGAGCGATCCGCTGCCATTTGCGGCGGACGCGCCGACATCGGCGACGCTGGTGGATGGTGCGATCACCGACCTCAATGTGATGACGCGGCGGGGGCGATTATCGCATTCGGTGCGGCGCGTCCGTGTTGATGGGAGTGCTGAACTCGCGCTCGGCAGCGAGACGGCGCTGGTTCTCTGCCATCGCGGGCATCTCGATATTGGTGATGGGACGCTTTCGGCGGGCGATTGTTTGCTTGTCGAGGCAGCCGCGGGAACGCAGCATTCGATTTCAGGAATGGCGCAGTTATTTGTGATCGAGCTTCACGGGGTCTAGTCCGCATCCAAGCTCTGCATCCCGCTTGACACCTGCCGGCCCCGGATATCCTATTGCTTCTCAGCAACAGGGATGCCTCGATGAGCGACGATCAGATCCCCACCGACAGCAAGCTCACCACTTCCAAGCGCCGCTGGGCGGCCGAGGGCAAGTTCTTGACCGGGCGGATCAGCCGGCCGGAAACGGAGCGTTTGCCGCCGGGGCAGCATCTGGTCAAGAACTGGCCGGTGCTCGATCTCGGAGAGCAGCCGCAAGTGTCGCTGTCGAGCTGGCGGCTCGATGTGTTCGGATTCGTGGAAAAGCGGCTCAGCCTCGATTGGACTGCTTTCCAGGCGATAGAGCAAAGCAGCAAGGTCAGCGACATCCACTGCGTCACCACATGGTCGCGCTACGACAATCGCTGGGAAGGGGTTTCGACGCGCGATCTGCTCGATCTCGCCATGCCGACGGCCGAGGCGCATCATGTGCTGCTGACCAGCTATGACGGCTACACCACCAACCTGCCGCTTGCCGATTTTGCCGCCGAGGACGCGATCCTCGCCACCGCCTGGGAGGGGCAGCCACTGACGCGCGAGCATGGCGGGCCAATGCGGCTCGTCGTACCACATCTCTATTTCTGGAAGAGTGCCAAGTGGCTGATGCGCATCGAGCTCATCGGTGCCGACAGGGCCGGCTTCTGGGAGAAGAACGGCTATCATATGTACGGCGATCCCTGGCGCGAGCAGCGTTATTCCGACGACTGAGGTCGCCGTCCCCGGCCGTCTTTCTTATGGGATCGGGCATATTTTTAATGGCTCCGGGGTTCGATTGCGGCTTTGCAACCAGCGGCGATGGGCGTATGCATTGATCATATGATTGCTGTCGGGCACGCCCGGCTATCCATAACACCATCTCCGAAATCCCATGCCATGACCGTCGTTCAGACCACAGAGCAGCCTTCCGAGGAAAGTTTCGGCCGGCAATCCCGCATCATCGCCTTCGTCGTCGCCGTCGCCTTCTTCATGCAGATATTGGACGGCACGATCGTCACGACGTCGCTGCCGCAGATGGCCAGGACATTCGGCATCGAGCCGGTGTCGATGAGCATCGGCATCACGGTCTACCTGCTCACCATGGCCGCCTTCGTGCCGCTGGCCGGCTGGGCGGGGGATCGTTATGGCGCCCGGCGGGTGTTCCTGGCGTCGATCACCCTCTTCACCGTCGCCTCGTTGTTCTGCGGTCTCTCCGGCAATCTTACGGAATTTGTCATCGCCCGCGCCGTGCAGGGCATCGGCAGCGCGCTGATGACGCCGGTCGGCCGCATCATCGTGCTGAAAAACGCCCGCAAATCCGATCTGGTGCATGCCATGTCGATGATCACCTGGCCGGCGCTGACGGCGCCTGTCATCGGTCCCATTCTTGGCAGCTTCATCACCACCTATCTGAGCTGGCACTGGAACTTCCTGATCAACATTCCGATCGGCATTATCGGGCTCGTCCTTGTCCTGCGCTTCGTGCCGGACCAGCGCGAGGAGAAGGTGGCAAGGCTCGATCTCGTCGGCTTCTTCCAGTCGGCAGCGGGGCTGACCTTCATGCTCGCCGGCCTCGAATTCGTCGTACAGGGGACGACGGGCCTGGCGGTCAGCGTCGGGCTGATTGCCGCCGGCGCGGTGTTTTCCGTCATTGCCACCCGGCATTTCATGCGGGTTGAGGCGCCGTTGCTCGATCTCTCCGCCTTCAAGGTGCAGACCTTCGCCATGTCGACGCTTTCGGCCGGCACGGCAAGCCGCTTGGCGATCAACGCCACGCCCTTTCTGTTGCCGCTGCTCTTTCAGGTGGGTTTCGGCCTGACCGCGATCGACGCCGGCACCTATCTGCTCTTCTATTTCGCCGGCAATCTCGGCATGAAGGCGATCACGACGCAGACGCTGAAAACCTTCGGCTTCCGCAACGTGCTTGTCATCAATGGTCTGATCTCGTCGGTCAGCATTGGCTGCTTCGCGTTGCTGTCGCCATCGACCTCCAACTGGTTGATCTATTGTCTGCTGCTCGCCGCCGGCCTGTCACGCTCGATGAATTTTACCGCGCTGAACACGCTGGGCTTCGCCGATATCCACGCGTCGCAGCGCAGTTCCGCCTCGACCCTGTCGAGCATGCTGCAGCAGGTTTCGTTGCTGCTCGGCGTTGCCGTTGCCGCCGCCGTGCTCAATCTCTCGCGCACCATTCATGGCGGCGAGACGCTTTCCCTCATCGATTTCCGCTGGGCTTTCCTGGTGATCGCCCTGATCGGCGCGGTCTCGTCGCTGCGCTTCCTCAGCCTGCGACACGATGCCGGCGCGGAGGTATCGCGGCACAAGATCAAGGCGTGATCTGGCCCCTCAAACTCTTGCGATATTTGCTCTGCCCACCGCTGTAAATCGGCGCGTCTGGCCCCATATAGATAGGGCTTCAACTCCCATAGGAGGCAGTCTCATGCTGCTCAAAACTCTCGCTATTTCGGCTCTCGTCATCGGCATGTCCAGCACGGCTTGGGCGGAGCCGGTGCACAAGCATCACCCCAAGCGGCTCAAGGTCGACGCCGCACAAGCCGATGTCGGCAATATCGACCACTCGAAGGACGCGATCCTGCCCGATGGCACGATCAACACCGACCCTTCGGTGACAGGCCCGATCCGCGCCGGCGATTCCATCTCCCGGCTGCAATGCGCTGCCGCCCCGAACTCCGTGGGTGCTCGCTCGAACTCGTATACCGCAGGTTCAGCCTCGCTTTGCCCCTGACGGGCACTAATGCGTCGGGTGGCCTAGGCCACCTCGATATCGGTCCGGCTGAATTGGTCGCCTTTCGACAATAGCGGCTGGCGATAATAGCGCGCGCAGGCATAGGTCGTGCAATCACCAAGGCTGAGCGCCGCTGGATGGCGGCCCTCGCCGAAGCGATCATATGCTTCGACCGCGAGAAAGGCGGCGCGCGGCGGAATGGCCAGGAGCTGGATGTTCATCAGTTGCAGAAAAGTCCGTACCGCGTCGCCGGCCTCGGTAGCCGTCAGGCCGAGGCGCGCGGCGATATCGATCGCTGCCTGAGCCGCTGCCATCGGCGTGGTCATGCGGGCGGTCGCGGGTTGCATGCGGACGGCGAAGCGGCGAGCTTCCCCTTCATCTGTCATCATTGCCGTTAATACCGAGGTGTCGATGAGCATCAGGCGTCTCCCGCCGTGCTGCCACCGGCGGCTTTGTCCGCGGCCTTCTGCTTGAGATTGCGGCAGAAGGCGACGGCGACATCGGCAAGCGCCGGCTTGGTCAGTTCCTCGTCCAGCGCCTTCTGCAATGCCAGCCGCACGGCTTCGGTTTTGGTCGAGCTTTTCGTCAACGCCTGATAACGCCGCGCCAGCCGGTCGATGGCATCGTCCTTGATATAGAGGGGCATGAGATATCCATTTTTTGAGATTGGGATATCCATAGGGCATGTCCGCGAGGAGAACAATCGGCATTGCTGTAGCGATGCCACCATCTTTCCGAAAGGATGTTTCCGAGATATTTATATGACGAACATCATCTAACGTGCTAGCTATAACGTCGATTCTGAAATTGCAGGCTGGGAGGAGCCATCATGTCCGCAATCGATCCCGTCGTCATCGTTTCCGCCACGCGCACGCCGCTTGGCCGCTTCCAGGGGGAGCTGTCATCCTTGCAGGCGCCGGAGCTTGGCGCCCATGTCATTCGCGCGGCCCTGGAACGGGCCGGATTGTCGGCGGAGAAGGTGGACGAGGTGCTGTTCGGCTGTGTGTTGCCGGCGGGACAGGGGCAGGCCCCGGCACGCCAGGCGGCGCGGGGCGCGGGATTGCCGGATGCGGTGGGCGCCACGACCATCAACAAAGTCTGCGGTTCCGGCATGAAGGCGACCATGCTGGCGCATGATCTGATCCTGGCCGGCTCCGCTTCCATCGCGGTCTCCGGCGGCATGGAATCGATGTCGAACGCCCCCTATCTGCTCGCCAAGGCGCGCGGCGGCTATCGCATGGGCCATGACCGCATCTTCGACCATATGATGCTCGATGGGCTGGAGGATGCCTATGAGAAGGGCCGCTCGATGGGCGATTTCGGCGAGCTGGCGGTCGAAGCCTATCAGTTCAGCCGCGACGATCAGGATGCCTATGCCGTGGAGACGCTGACGCGTGCCCGCAACGCGGTCGAGACCGGCGCTTTCGAGGCCGAGATCACCCCGATTTCCGTTGCCGCCAAGGGTGGCCCGGTGACGATCGGCAAGGATGAGCATCCGCAGAAGGTTTCGCCGGAAAAGATCCCGACGCTGAAGCCGGCCTTCCGCAAGGACGGCACGATTACGGCCGCCAGCGCATCGGCCAATGCCGATGGTGCGGCAGCCTTGATCCTCACCCGGCGCTCGACTGCCGAGCGCGAGGGACTGCCGATCCTCGCCGAGATCAAGGCGCATGCCACCCATTCCCAGGAGCCTGCCTGGTACACGACGGCGCCGATCCCGGCGATCCGCAAGGTGCTGGAAAAGACCGGCTGGAAGGTCGGCGATGTCGATCTCTTCGAGATCAACGAGGCCTTCGCCGTCGTCGCCATGGCCGCCGCCAAGGACCTCGGCATCGCCCGCGACCGCCTCAACATCAACGGCGGCGCCTGCGCGCTCGGTCACCCGATCGGCGCTACGGGCGCACGGCTGATCGTGACGCTGCTGCATGCCTTGGAGCGCCAGGGCGCAAAACGCGGCGTCGCGGCGCTGTGCATCGGTGGGGGAGAGGCGACGGCGATTGCGGTGGAGCGGGTGAACTGAAGGGTATGGGGCCGCCTCGTCCTTCGAGGCTCAGTCGTTTCCGCTATCGCTTCACCGTCTGAACACCTCAGGATGAGGTGGAGAGAACGCGTCACTTGCCAAAGGCTCAGTCTTCACTCTGAGGCGGGGCTGGCCCGACGTTCGTCGAAAAGATTAGCCCTCACCCTGAGGTGCGTAGGCCGAAGGCCGGAGCCTCGAAGGGCGAGGGCGGGTGGCTCGGCACTATTGCGTTCGCTCCGACAGCTCCTCCAAAATCGGACAATCCGGCCGCGCATTGCCATGACAGGCATGCACCAGATGCTCGAGGGTGCGGCGCAGTTCGGTCAACTCGCGGATCTTGCGGTCGATTTCGGTGAGCTTTGACGAGGCGATATCCTTGACGTCGGCGCTGGCGCGGCTCTTGTCTTCGTAGAGCGCCAGCAGTTGCCGGCACTCATCGACGGAGAAGCCGAGGCTGCGGGAGCGGTGGAGGAAGCGCAGCTTGTGCACGTCGTCGGCGCCGTAGTCGCGGTAGCCGTTGCCGCCGCGATCGGGGCGGATGAGGCCGATATCCTCGTAGTAGCGGATGGTCTTGGCCGGCAGGCCGGAGCGGCCGGATGCTTCGCCGATATTCATCTGAACTCTCCCTATTTTGCCAGCCGCAGTCTCAACGCATTGGCGATGACCGAGACCGAGGACAGGCTCATGGCCGCCGCCGCGATCATCGGCGACAAGAGCAGGCCGAAGACCGGGTAGAGCACGCCGGCGGCGAGCGGCACGCCGAGCGCATTGTAGCCGAAGGCGAAGGCGAGGTTCTGCTTGATGTTGCGGATCGTCGCTTCGGAGAGATGCCGCGCCCGGACGATGCCGTTGAGATCGCCCTTCACCAGCGTGATCCCGGCGCTTTCCATGGCAACATCGGCGCCGGTGCCCATGGCGATGCCGACATCGGCGGCGGCGAGAGCCGGCGCGTCGTTGATGCCGTCGCCGGCCATGGCGACGATGCGGCCCTTGGTCCGCAATTCGTCGATCAGTGCCTTCTTGCCTTCGGGCAACAGGTCGGCCCTGATATCGTCGATGCCGAGACTTGTGGCGACGGCCTTGGCGGTCTGGGCGTTGTCGCCCGTTGCCATGATGATCTTCAACCCGCTGTCGTGCAGCGCCTTGATTGCAGCTGATGTCGTCGGCTTGATGCGGTCGGCGACGGCGACGAGGCCGGCCAATTGACCATCGACGGCGACGAACATCACCGTCTTGCCTTCGCCGCGCAGGCGTACCGTTTCAGCCTGTAGCATATCGGTCGCAACGCCGAGATCGGCCATCATCGCGGCATTGCCGAGTGCGATCGCGGTATCGCCGGCGCGGCCTTCCGCGCCCTTGCCGGTTTTCGCGGTAAAGCCCGTTATGTCGACAAAGGTCGTGCCACGCTCTTCGGCCCCGGCAACGATGGCCTCGGCCAGCGGATGTTCGGAGCCGCGCTCGAGGCTGGCGGCGAGCGACAGCAGGCGGGCTTCGTCGATGTTGGAGGCGGTGATGACATCGGTGAGGTTGGGCCTGCCTTCCGTCAGCGTGCCGGTCTTGTCGACGATCAGCGTGTCGACTTTGGCGAAGCGCTCCAGCGCCACGGCGTCGCGCACCAGCACGCCCTCCTGTGCGCCACGGCCGGTGGCGATCATGATCGACATCGGCGTTGCGAGCCCGAGCGCGCAGGGGCAGGCGATGATCAGCACGGCGACGGCGGCGAGCAATGCATGCGCCAGCTGCGGCTCCGGTCCGATCATTGCCCATAGGATGAAGGTGACGATGGCGGTGGCGACGACAGCGGGCACGAAGATGGCCGAGACGCCGTCGACCATCGTCTGGATCGGCGCGCGTGAGCGCTGCGCCTTGGCGACGAGCTCGACGATACGCGACAGCGTCGTGTCCGCGCCGACCTTTTCGGCCAACATGATCAGCGTGCCGTTCCTGTTGATCGTGCCGCCCGTCAGCGCATCGCCCTTGGCCTTTTCGACCGGCAGTGGCTCGCCGGTGATCATCGATTCGTCAATGGTCGATTGTCCGTCGACGACGGAGCCGTCCACCGGCACGCGCTCGCCGGGGCGCACGCGCAGCCGGTCGCCGGCCTGGAGTTGATCGACTGGCACATCGGTCTCGCTGCCGTCGGCGCTGATGCGCCGCGCGGTCTTGGGGGCGAGATCGAGCAGTGCGCGGATCGCGGAGCCGGTGCGCTCGCGCGCCTTCAGCTCCAGCACCTGGCCGACAAAGACCAGCGCGACGATGACCGAGGCCGCCTCGAAATAGACGGGTATGGCCTGGCCGTGGCCGTGAAAGCCCGTCGGGAACAGGCCGGGCGCCAATGTGGCGACCAGGCTGTAGAGATAGGCCGTGCCGACGCCGAGGCCGATCAGCGTCCACATGTTGGGGCTGCGGTTGACCAGCGAATTCCAGGCGCGGCGGAAGAAGGGCAGGGCAGCCCAGAGCACGACCGGCGTCGCCAGGGCAAGCTCGATCCATGTGGCGGTGGGCTCGCCGATCCGGCCGCGCAGCGGCAGGCCGAGCATCGGACCCATGCTGAGGATCAGAAGCGGCAGCGATAGCGCGGCGCTGATCCAGAGCCGGCGGGTGAAGTCGACCAGCTCCGGGTTCGGGCCTTCATCGGCTGCGGGGACACCCATCGGCTCCAGCGCCATGCCGCATTTCGGGCAATCGCTCGGATGATCGCTGATGACCTCGGGATGCATCGGGCAGGTATAGAGCGTGCCCTTCGGCACCGGTATCTGTGCCGGCCTGTTGCCGTCGAGATAGGCGGTGGGATCGGCCTCGAACTTCGCCTTGCAGCCGGCGGAGCAGAAGTAGAATTTCTCGCCCTCATGTTTCAGGAAATGCCGCGCACTGGCGCGATCCACATCCATGCCGCAGATCGGATCCTTGGCGGTCAGATAGTTTTCCGGTGCCGCCTCGAATTTCTTCCGGCAGCCGTCGCAGCAGAAATGGAACATGCGGCCGTGATAGTCGAGCGACGGCTTGCCGGCCTTGGGATCGACGGTCATGCCGCAGACGGGATCGCGGATCACCGCGTCCTGCTGTTCGCCGTGATGGTGATCGTGGCCGTGATGGCTGTGATCATGTTCGTCATGCAATGCCATGGAAAACTCCAATGCCCGAAAGTGAGCGTCGGACAGGTTTATGAACCTTCCTGTCACTGGAAGGTCAAGCGGAAAAATAGGAAATCCTGTCCACAGTTGAAAGAGGGTGTTTTCTGGCCCGATGCCTCGCACAGTGATAAGTTCCGCAAGATCGAAGCAATCATGTGATTCCAATGCGATATGATCTTTCCTCCCTACCGTTGACGACGCTCCTGCCCGCGATGACCAAAGCGGAGGATATGCTGGCGCGGCTGGATGAGCGGGTCTTGCGGCATGTGGTCGCCGATGGTTTCCGCGAGCGCGGGCATTTTTTCGATGCGGTCGGCGCGCTCTGGGTCGGCGGCGAACTGGTGCATGTCGAGGATCTGGTGTTGCATGACGCGCGCATGGATGCCCGCACGCCGACGCATGAGCTGACCATTGCCCATGCCGTGCTGCGCACCCGGCGACGGCTATGGAACGCCGAGCCTTCCTGGGGGCTGGAGGCCGCAGGCCTTGCGACGCTGCGTGGCGATATCGGTGAGATCGAGGAAACCGCGACACCGCGTCCTGCGCCCGTCCCAGGCATGGAAGCGGACTTGGAAGAAAATAACGAGGACGAAGATGATTTCGGTGTGGACTTTGCCGAGATCGATGCGGTGATCGCCCGTTCCGATCAGGTGTTGAATGGAGAGCTTCCAGATGCCCGGCCTCAGAGCGTTGACGATCCGCTGGGGCTGGTTCATGACGAGGACTGGGACGAAGGCGAGCGGCTGGAGAGCTGGCGTGCCGTCATCCGCCAGGCCGATCTTCTGCCGCCTGCTCTCGGTGCTGCTGTGCTTTTCGATGCCTGGGAGCGGATCGAGCCGCTGCGGCGGCAGCATTGGCTAGGCAGCCTGCTGGTCAGCGCCTATCTGCGCAGCCGCGGCAAGGTCGCCTCGCATCTTCTCTGCCTGAATGTCGGCCTGAAATCCGTTCGCCACGAACGCCGTCGCGCGCCCGATCGCACCACGCGTCTACTGGCCTTTCTCGAGGCCATGGCGCTTTCGGCCGATGCGGGGCTGAAGGAGCTCGATCGCCTGTCGCTTGCCAAGTTGCAGATGGAGCGACGGCTGAAGGATCGAAGGTCGAACAGCAGCCTGCCCGGCGTCATCGAGATTGTGCTGTCGCGGCCGATCGTTTCCGCCAAGATGATCGCCCGCCATGCCGGCGTCACCTCTCGCGGCGCGCTTAACCTTGTGGCCGAACTCGGCGTGCGGGAAATGACCGGGCGCGGGCGTTATCGCGGCTGGGGTGTGCTTTAGGCCGGCAAGGACCGGATTTCCGAGAGAACAGCGGGGACGTGCGCTGTCGTCTGTCCTTTTGCAACCACAACCCTAGTTTTTGCTCAATGTGACAGTTTGTTAAGCTAAGCCACGCGAAAATGGACAAAATTTAATGGCCTAACCAAATTCCTATGTGGGGCGATGCAAGCTAAAGTCGCGCTCAATTGCGTCGGCGGAATGTTTGAAAGCCGGGCGCCCTGAAGGAAGGTGTATTGATGGCTCGGACATTTCGGGTCCTGATATCGGTAGTCGTGATTGGCGCCGTGGCTTATGGCGCCTACGCGACGCGGGATCGCTGGCTTGGCGGTGCGGAGCGCCTGCTTGGCATTCAAGGCACGGCGGCACCCGGCGAGCAGGCCCAGGGCGAACGCCGGAGTGGTCAACGCCAGGGCGGCGGCGGACGGCGCGGCGGCCTCTCGCAGTTCAGCGGGCCTGTTCCGGTGCTGGCGGCGGATGCGACAAGCACCGACGTACCGGTCTATATCGACGGCGTCGGCTCGGTGAAGGCGCTGAACACGGTCACGGTGCGCGCGCAGGTCAACGGCAAGATTGTCGAAATCGATTTCGACGAAGGCCAGGACATCAAGAAGGGTGACGTAATCGCCCGCATCGACGATGCGGTCTACAAGGCCCAGCTTGATCAGGCGATTGCCAAGAAGGCACAGGACGAAGCCTTGCTCGCCGGCGCACAGCGCGATCTTGCCCGCTATCAGCTCATGGTCAAGAGCGCCTCGGGCACGCAGCAGCAGGTGGATACGCAGCTGTCGCTGGTCGCTCAATATACGGCGCAGGTCCAGGTCGATCAGGCCACCATCGAAAGTGCGCAGGCGACGCTCGACTATACGACGATCAAGGCGCCGATCGACGGGCGCACCGGCATCCGCAATGTCGACATCGGCAATCTCGTCAGCTCCTCCGACACGACGGGCATCGTCACGCTATCGCAGATCCGGCCGATCTCCGTGCTCTTTTCCGTCCCGCAGCAGCAGCTTGCCCGCGTCAACGCCGCAAGTGCCGCCGGCGCGCTTTCCGTTCAGGCGATGGCGAGCGATGGTCAGACGGTGGTCGATAACGGCACGCTGGCGGTGGTCGACAATCAGGTGGATCCGACGACCGGTACGGTCAAGCTGAAGGCCAATTTCCCCAACGACAAGCTGGCGCTCTGGCCGGGCGCCTTCGTCAATGCCCGCCTGCTGGTCGAGACACTGAAGGGCGTCACGGTCATTCCGACCGCCGCCGTACAGCGCGGACCGAACGGCACCTTCGTCTATATCATCCGCGAGGATCAGTCGGTCGCCATGAAGCCGGTGACGGTGCGCCAGCAGGATGATGTGCAGGCCGTCATCACCAATGGTGTGGCCGCGGGCGACAAGGTGGTGACGACCGGTTTTGCCCGTCTGCAGGATGGGTCGAAAGTGCAGATTTCCGCCGGTACCGGAGCGGCAGCACCGGCTGTGGCCGCGCCGAACGCTGATGGGCAACCGGTTGCCGGCACTGCGGCCCAGACCGATGGAAATGCGGCCAATGACGGGCAGCGGCCGTATCGCCAGCACAATGGCCAGGGCAGCGGCAATGGCGGTCATCGCAAACAGAACGCCGATGGCGGCAATGCTGCCAATCCCGCTCCCAATGCGGATGGCGGTGCGGCGGCTTCCACCAATTCAACCGCCATGCCAGCGCCGCAGCAATGAACGTCTCGTCGCTCTTCATCTCCCGGCCGGTCGCCACCTCGCTTCTTGGGGTGGCCGTCCTGCTGGGCGGCATTCTCGGCTTTCTGTTCCTGCCGATCGCGCCGCTGCCGCAGGTGGATTTTCCGACGATCCAGGTGACGACGCAGCTTCCCGGAGCTGATCCCGATACCATGGCGGCTCTGGTGACCGCGCCGCTGGAGCGGCCGCTCGGCCAGATCCCATCGCTGGCGTCGATGACGTCGTCGAGCGCCTTCGGCATCAGCCAGATCACCCTGCAATTCGATCTCGGCCGCGATATCGATGGGGCGGCGCAGGACGTGCAGGCGGCGATCAATGCCGCCGGTTCGACGCTGCCGCGCACGCTGCCCTATCCACCGACCTATTCGAAAGTAAACCCGGCCGATACGCCGATCCTGACGCTCGCGCTGCGCTCCGACAGCTATTCGATCCGCGAGCTTAGCGATTTCGCCGATACGATGATGGCGCAGCGGCTGAGCGAAGTCACCGGCGTCGGCGACGTCAACATCCAGGGCGGCGTCAAGCCCGCCATCCGCATCCAGGCCGACCTGCCGCGCCTTGCCTCCTATGGGCTGGCGCTGGAGGACCTGCGCACGGCGATCACCAATGCCAGCGTTGCCGGCGCCAAGGGTGCTCTCGACGGCACGAACCAGAGCTTCACACTGGCTGCCAACGACCAGATCGTCGATCCCGCCATCTACCGATCCATCATCGTCGCCTATCGCAACAATGCGCCCGTGCAGCTGAAGGATGTCGCCACCGTCGTCGAGGGGCTGGAGAATACCCGCGTCGGCGCCTGGTATCAGGGCAAACCCGCCGTCATCCTCGACATCATGCGCCAGCCGGGTGCCAACGTCATCCAGACGGTCGAGGGCGTGCTGAAGCAGATTCCGCGACTGAAGCAGGCGCTGCCGGCCGGCATCTCGATCGACATCGTCAACGATCGCACCGAGACCATCCGCGCCTCGATCCATGACGTGCAATGGACGCTTGTCGTCAGCATCGGTCTCGTCATCCTCGTCGTGCTCCTGTTCCTGCGCACGGTAACGGCGACCTTCATCGCCGGCGTCGCCCTGCCGCTGTCGCTGATCGCGACCTTCGGTGTCATGTGGTTTGCCGGCTTCAGCCTCGACAATCTCTCGCTGATGGCGCTCACAATCGGCACCGGCTTCGTCGTCGACGACGCCATCGTGATGATCGAGAATATCGCCCGCCACATTGAGGAGGGCGAGAACCCGATGCAGGCGGCGCTGAAGGGCGCCGGCGAAATCGGCTTCACCATCATCTCGCTGACCGTCTCGCTGGTTGCCGTCTTCATCCCGCTGCTGTTCATGACCGGCATCGTCGGGCGCATGTTCCGCGAATTCGCCCTGACGCTGACCATCGCCGTCGTCGTCTCGGCGGTGATTTCGCTGACGTTGACGCCGATGATGTGCGCCCGCATCCTGCGCAAGCCCAAGGAGCATCGCAGCGGTTTCCTGGCGGGTGCCGATCGCTTCATGGAGTGGATGATCGAAGGCTATCGCCGTAGCCTCGTCTGGGCGGTCGATCGCAGTGCGCTGATGCTGATCGTCACGGCGGTAACGCTTGTCGCCACCATCGCGCTTTATGTCGTCATCCCCAAGGGCTTCTTGCCGCCGCAGGATACCGGCCTGATCACCGCCGTCATCGAGACGGAGCCGACCACCTCCTTCGAAGCCATGAAGCAGACGCAGGCAACGGTCGCCGATCGGCTGCGCAAGGACCCTGATGTCTCGGGCGTCGTCTCGGTCATCGGCACCAGCGCCAGCAATCTGACGCTCAACACCGGCAATCTCAGCCTCGTGCTGAAGCCGAGGAGCGAGCGCAGCGATTCAGCCGCTGAGATCATCGACCGGATGCGCGACGAAGTGGCGGATCTGCCGGGCATCCACGTCACCTTCCAGAGCGTGCGCGACATTTCGATCAGCACGCGCGCCAGCCGCGCGCCCTATCAATACACGCTGACCGCCACGGATACCGCGACCGTGGTCGACTGGGCCGGGAAACTGGCGAAGCGGCTGCAGGAGAGCCCGAAGCTGATCGACGTTTCCTCGGAAGTCGAGATGGGCGGCGGCCGTATCTTCGTCGATGTCGATCGCGAGACCGCCTCGCGCCTCGGCGTCTCGATGCAGGCGGTCAGCGATACGCTGAACGACGCCTTCGGCCAGCGGCAGATCGCCACGATCTATGGTCAGGCCAATCAGTATCGCGTCATCCTGGAGGCGGCGCCGCAATATCAGGCGGACCCGAAATCGCTCGACAAGCTCTATGTCGCCGGCGCCAGCGACACGCAGGTGCCGCTCAATGCCTTCACCACGGCGACGTTTGCGACGGCGCCACTGGTCATCAGTCACGATGAGCAGTTTCCGGCCGTGACCATCAGCTTCGATCTCGCCAAAGGCGCCTCGCTCAGCGATGCCGTGGCCGAGGTCCAGACCGCCGAGCAGGATATCGGCATGCCTGATACCATCCAGCGCAGCTATTCCGGCGATGCCGAGGAGTTCGCCTCGTCGTTGGCCGGCGAACCCTGGCTGATCCTCGCGGCTGTCGTGACCATCTACATCGTTCTCGGCCTGCTCTATGAAAGCGCCGTGCATCCGATAACGATCCTCTCGACCCTGCCGTCGGCGGGCGTCGGGGCGCTGCTGGCGCTGATGCTGTTCGGTCAGGACCTGTCGATCATCGCGCTGATCGGCATCGTGCTCCTGATGGGCATCGTCAAGAAGAACGCGATCATGATGATCGACTTTGCGCTGGAGGCCGAGCGCAAGGAGGGGCTGCCGCCGCGCGAGGCGATCCTGAAAGCCTCGATCCTCCGCTTCCGCCCGATCATGATGACGACGCTGGCGGCACTTTTCGGTGCGTTGCCCCTGGCGCTGGCGCAAGGCACGGGAGCGGAGCTGCGCATTCCCCTCGGCATCACCATCATCGGTGGCCTGGTGCTGTCGCAGCTTCTGACGCTCTATACGACGCCGGTGATCTATCTCGCCTTCGAGAACCTGCGTGCCCGCATCGTCGGTCGGCCGACCGGCACGCCCGCTCCGGAGCTGGACGATATTGTGGGTGGCGAGACATGAACCTCTCCGAGCCGTTCATCAAACGTCCTGTCGGCACGACGCTTCTGGCGATCGGGCTGGTGATCCTCGGCATCGTCGCCTATCGCTTCCTGCCGGTGGCAAGCCTGCCAACCGTCGACTTGCCGACCATCGTCGTTTCTGCCAGCCGCCCCGGCGCCGACCCCGCCAGCATGGCGGCGAGCGTTGCGGCACCGCTTGAACGGCATCTCGGCACCATTGCCGGCATCACGCAGCTGACCTCCGTCAGCTCACTCGGCTCCAGCAGCATCGTCGCCCAGTTCGATCTGTCGCGCAGCGTCGACGGCGCGGCGCAGGACGTGCAGGCGGCGCTGAATGCGGCGGCGACCGACCTGCCCGGCGATCTGCCGACCTTGCCCTCCTTCCGCAAGATCAATCCGGCCGCAGCTCCCGTCCTGATCCTGGCGCTGACCTCGGACACCGTGCCGGCAAGCGCTATCTATGACGCGGCGGATACCATCGCCGTGCAGCGCATATCGCAAGTCGATGGCGTCGGGCAGGTGTCGGTCAGCGGTGCCGATCAACCGGCCGTTCGCGTCAGGCTCGATCCTGATCGTCTCTCAGCCATGGGTCTGGCGCTGGACGATGTACGAACGGCGATCGTCAATGCCAGTACGCTCGGCCCGGCCGGTTCGATCGACGGCAGCAGCGCCGCTTTCTCGATTTCCCTGAACAGCCAGTTGCGGACGCCCGAGGCCTATGGCCGTCTCGTCGTGCGCAGCGGCGACGGCACGGCCGTGCGCCTCTCCGATATTGCCACGGTCGAGCCGGGTGTACGCAACAGCCGCTCCGACGCCTGGTTCGATGGCAAGCCTGCCGTGCTGCTCAACATCACCAAGGAAGCGGACGCCAACGTCATCGCCACGGTCGACGGCGTCAAGACGCTGATCCCGGAGCTGCAACGGCTGATCCCGGCCGGTATCCACATTGCCGTTCTCTCCGACCGCACAACGACGATCCATGCCAGCGTCACCGACATGCAGTGGACGCTGGTGGCGACCATCTGCCTGGTCATGGCCGTGGTCTTCACATTTCTTCGTCGTGCCACGCCGACGTTTGCAGCCGGCGTTACCGTGCCGTTGTCGCTGTGCGGCACCTTTGCCGCCATGTGGCTCTTCGGGCTGTCGATCGACAATCTGTCGCTGATGGCGCTCGCGGTCTCCGTTGGCTTTGTCGTCGACGATGCCATCGTGATGATCGAGAACATCTACGCCAATCTCGAAAGCGGCATGAAACCGATGCGGGCGGCGCTCGAGGGGGCAAAGCAGATCGGCTTCACCGTGGTTTCGATCAGCCTGTCGCTGCTGGCGGCCTTCATTCCGCTGTTCTTCATGGGCGGCATCGTCGGCCGGTTCTTCCAGACCTTTTCGCTGACGCTCGGTTTCACCATCGTCGTCTCCACCCTGGTGTCGCTGACGCTGACGCCGATGATCTGCGGCCATCGCCTGCGGGCGCACGACATGGAAGCCCAGCCGGGCCTGTTTGCCCGGATCGTCGAGGGAACGCTCGGCGCGGTTACGAATTTCTATGGCCGGACGCTGAAGGCGGTGTTGCATCATCGCGTGCTGTCCGTCCTCGTCATTTTCGCCTGCGTCGTCATGTCCGCCTATCTCTACGTCAAGGTGCCGAAGGGTTTCATCCCGCAGGACGATACCGGCTTCATTCAGGGCGGCACGCAGGCGGCGACGGATATTTCGTACCCGGCCATGGTCAAATTGCAGCTGCAGGCCGCCGAGCTCGTCGGCAAGGACCCGGCCGTCTCCGGGGTTGGTTCGTCCGTGGGTGGCGGCGGTTTTTCCAGCTCGGTCAATCGCGGGCAGCTGTTTATTTCGCTGAAGCCGGAATCGGAGCGCGCATCGACCGCGGAGGTGATCGACCGGCTGCGCAAGCAGCTAATGGCCATTCCGGGCCTTAGCACATTCCTGTTTTCGCCGGGCGACATCCGCGCCGGGGCGCGTCAGTCGCAGTCGCAATATCAGTTCACGATCTGGGGCGCGAATTACGACGAGCTGGTGGAATGGGCGCCGAAGGTGCTGGAGCGCCTGCAGGCGCTGCCGGAATTGACCGATGTGGCCACCGACCGGCAGCCGAACGGTCTGCAGGCGACGGTCAACATCGATCGCAGCGAGGCCTCGCGGCTGGGCGTTAGCATCCAGTCGATCGACGCGGCGCTTAACAATGCCTTCGCGCAGCGGCAGGTTTCGACGATCTACACCCAGCGCAACCAGTATCGCGTCGTGCTGGAGGCCAATCCCGACTACGCCCGCGATCCTCACGATATCTCCAAGCTCTATGTTCCGGCGTCCGGCGGCATCCAGGTTCCGCTCAGCGCCGTCGCCTCGATCCAGCGAACGCTGGCGCCGCTGGTGGTCAATCACCAGGGGCAATATCCCTCCGTGACGATCTCCTACAATCTGGCGCTCAACAGCGTGCTGCAAGTAGCGAATGATGCCATTCAGAAGGCGGTGCTGGAGATGCATCTGCCCGACGAGCTGCACGCGGATTTCGCCGGCGATGCCGCCAGCGTCACGCAATCCTCGGGCAGCCAGCCGCTGCTGCTGCTGGCGGCACTGCTGACGGTCTATATCGTCCTTGGCATTCTCTATGAGAGCCTGGCGCATCCGCTGACGATCATTTCGACACTGCCGTCTGCCGGTCTCGGCGCGCTGCTGGCACTGGTCATCAGCGGCACGGAGCTGACGATCATCGCCTTCATCGGCATCATCCTGTTGATCGGCCTCGTCAAGAAGAACGGCATCATGATGGTGGATTTCGCACTTCAGGGCGAGCGCAAGCTCGGCCTGTCGTCGGAAGAGGCGATCTACCAGGCCTGCCTGAAACGCTTCCGCCCGATCCTGATGACGACGCTCGCGGCACTCATGGGCGCCATCCCGCTGATCATCGCCACGGGTCCCGGGGCGGAACTGCGCCGTCCGCTCGGGATCACCATCGTAGGTGGCCTGGTCGTCTCGCAGATCCTGACACTTTATACGACGCCGATCATCTATCTGATGCTCGCCAAGCTCCACAGCCGGTGGTCGGCGAAGCAGGAGCCAGCCCCGCCGGTCATTTCCTCATCGATCTGAACCCGGCTATGGGCGGCAGCTTGATCTGCCAGCTTTGGTAATCCCCTGAGCGCATATGCTGCTGTCTGGCGATCGTCCTATCCCGACCAAAACACCACAGGCTACGGTGATATCGCCGTAGCCTGTGGTGTTTTTGCGATGGCTGGAACCGGGCGGGCATATCGTCCGTCGGCGCAGCGCGTCAGGCTTGCGTGGCCTCCGGTGTTGTCGTGCCTGTCGCTCCCACCTTGCCCTTGAAGACGCGTCGGACGGAGACGAAGAGTAGCGGGATGAAGAAGACGCCGAGGACGGTCGCCGAGATCATGCCGCCCATGACGCCGATGCCGATCGAGTTCTGGCTACCGGAGCCCGCACCATTGGCGATCGCCAGCGGCATGACGCCGAGAATGAAGGCAAGCGACGTCATCAGGATCGGTCGCAGGCGCTGCCTCGATGCCTCCAGCGTCGCGTCGATCAGGTTCTTGCCGTTGTTCTGCTGCTCGATGGCGAATTCGACGATCAGGATGGCGTTCTTGGCGGCCAATCCTATCGTCGTCAGCAGGCCGACCTTGAAATAGACGTCGTTCGACTGGCCGAAGAGGGTGGCGGCCAGCAGCGCGCCGAAGATGCCGATCGGCACCGACAGCATGACGGCAAGCGGGATCGACCAGCTTTCGTAGAGGGCAGCCAGCGCCAGGAAGACGACGAGGATGGAGATGGCATAGAGTTGGCTCGCCTGATTGCCGGAGAGCTTTTCCTGGGCCGACAGGCTGGTCCACTCATGGCTGAAGCCGGGCGGCAGGGTCGCCATGATCTGGTCGATCTCGTTCATGGCATCGCCGGAGGAGACGCCGGGAGCGGCAGCACCCTGGATTTCGACGGCCGACGAACCGTTATAGCGTTCCAGGCGCGGTGAACCATAGGTCCATTCGCCGCTGGAGAAGGCCGAGAACGGCACCATGTCGCCGCCGGAGTTGCGGATATACCAGCGACCGAAATCCTCCGGCTGCATGCGGAAATCCTGGTAGGCCTGGACGTAGACAGGCTTGACGCGACCGCGATCGATGAAGTCGTTGACGTAGGTGCCGCCCCATGCGGTCGACAGCGTCGAGTCGATATCCGCCAGGCTGATATTCAGCGCGCTCGCCTTTTCCTGATCGATATTGACCGAATATTGCGGCGTATCTTCCTGGCCGTTCGGGCGGGTGCCGAACAGTTTCTGGCTCTTTGCGGCGGCACCCAGCAACTGGTTGCGGGCGGCGATCAGGCTGGCATGCCCCGCGCCATTGATGTCCTTGATGAAGAAGTCGAAACCGCTCGAACTACCGAAACCGGGAATGGCCGGCGGCGCGAGCGCAAAGACGCTGCCGTCCTTGATCTTCGAGAAGGCGCCCATGGCGCGGCCGGCGATTGCCTGCGCCTTCGATTGCGGGGTCGAACGCTCGGCGAAGTCCTTCAGCCGGACGAAAACGATACCGACATTCTGACCCTGGCCGCTGAAACCGAAGCCGGCGACGGCGAATGCGCCTTCGACATAGTCCTTCTCGTTGTTGAGGTAATAGTCCTTCACCTGATTGAGCACAGCCCAGGTCCTGGAATCCGCGGCGCCTGGAGGGAGCTGGATCGCAGTCAACAGGATGCCCTGGTCCTCATCCGGCAGGAACGAGCTCGGCAGACGATTGAACAGGTAAGCGACGGCGCCGCCGATCAACACGAAGATCAGCAGGAAGACGGCACTCCAGCGTATCATGCCGTGAATGCTTCTCTGATAACGAAGCGTCGCGCGCTCGAAATTGCGGTTGAACCAGCCGAAGGCGCCGCGCTGCTTCGATCCATGCTCCGGCGCCTTCAAAATGGTGGCGCAGAGTGCCGGCGTCAGGATCAATGCGACGATGACCGACAGGATCATCGCCGAGACGATCGTCACCGAGAACTGCCGATAGATGACGCCGACCGAGCCCGAGAAAAAGGCCATCGGGATGAACACGGCGGAAAGAACCGTGGCGATGCCGATCAGCGCACCGGTGATTTCCTGCATCGACTTGATCGTCGCTTCGCGTGGCGACAGACCCTCTTCCTCCATGACGCGCTCGACGTTTTCGACGACGACGATGGCGTCGTCCACCAGCAGGCCGATCGCCAGCACCATGCCGAACATGGTGAGGGTATTGATCGAATAGCCGAATAGAGACAGCACGCCGAAGGTGCCGAGCAGCACGACAGGGACGGCAAGCGTCGGGATCAAGGTGGCGCGGATGTTCTGCAGGAAGACGAACATGACGATGAAGACGAGTACGATGGCCTCGAACAGCGTCTTGACCACGTCTTCGATCGACAACTTGACGAAAGGCGTCGTGTCATAGGGATAGACGATTTCGACGTTCGGCGGCAGCGTCTGCCTCACGCTGTCGATGGTCGACCGCACGGCCTCCGCGGTATTGATGGCGTTGGCACCGGAGGCGAGCATGACGGCGAGACCGGCCGAGGGGTGGCCGTTATAGGTGCTCGACGTGGTGTAGGACGAGGCGCCAAGCTCGACGGTCGCGACATCATTGAGGCGCACCAGCGAACCATCGGGCAGGCTCTTGAGAATAATATTGTTGAACTGCTCCGGCGTCTGCAGACGGCTCTTGGCCGTCACCGTCGCGTTCAGCTGCTGGCCCTTGCGCTGCGGCAGCGCACCTAGCTGGCCGGCCGAGACCTGCGAGTTCTGCGCCTGGATCGCGGTGGTGACGTCGCTGACCATCAGCTGGTATTTGGCGAGCTTGTCTGGATCGACCCAGACGCGCATGGCATAGCCGGCGCCGAAGATCTGGGTGTTGCCCACGCCTTCGATACGCTTCAGCGTGTCGTTCAGCGTACTGGCGACATAATCGGCAAGGTCGTTCGAATTGAGCTTGCCGTCGGTCGAGACGAAGCCGACGACCATCAGGAAGTTCGATGTCGACTTGGAAACGACGATACCCGTCGTCTGCACCGTTTGCGGCAATTGCGCGGTGACGAGCTGCAGCTTGTTCTGCACCTGCATCTGCGCGACGTCGGGATCGGCCTTGTTGGTGAAGGTCAGCGAGATCGATGCAGATCCCGTCGAGGTCGAGGTCGACGTCATATAGTCGAGGTTGTCGATGCCGGTCATGCCCTGCTCGATGACCTTGGTCACCGAGTTCTCGACGGTTGCGGCGTCAGCGCCGGAATAGGTGGCGTTGATGCTTACCGTCGTCGGGGCGATCTGCGGATATTGCGAGATCGACAGCGTCAGGATGGACAGCGCGCCCGCAAGCATGATGACAATGGCAATGACCCAGGCAAAGATCGGCCGGTCGATGAAAAAACGCGACATCGCTTACCTCACTTCTGGGCGCCGGATCCGGCTTTGGTATCGGTCTTTTCCAGCTCGGCCTGTTCGGCCGGCTTGCTATCGGCGGCAGCCTGCTTCACCTCGCCGGTGGCATCATCGATGGTCACGGCGGTGGCGTTGACGTCCTGGCCGTCGCGCACGCGCTGGCCGCCTTCGACGATGACACGATCGCCGTCGGTCATGCCCTCGTTCACCAGCCAGCTATTGCCGATGCTCCGCTGCACCTTCAGCACTCGTTGCTGCACCTTGTTCTCGGCGGTCACGAACATCGCTATCGGTTCGCCCTTGGTGTTGCGGGTGACGGCACGCTGCGGCACGAGGAAGCTGTTCTCGGCGACGCCCTCCTGGATGGTGGCGCGAACATACATGCCGGGCAGCAATATGCGGTCCGGATTGGGGAAGACGGCGCGCACGGTGATGGTGCCGACGGTTTCAGCGACCGCGGCCTCCGCAAATTCAAGCTTGCCGGTTTCCTTGTATTGGGAACCGTCTTCCAGTGTCAGATGGACGGAAACATTGTCGCCGCTGGTCTTCAACCGGCCGTCGGCAATGGCGCGCCGGAATTCGAGCAGGTTGGTGCTCGACTGCGTGACGTCGACGTTGATCGGATCGAGCTGGCGGATGGTGGTGAGTGCCGTCGTCTGGTCGGCGGTGACCAGCGCGCCGACGGTCACGGCCGAGGCATCGACACGGCCGCCGATCGGGGCGCGCATCTTGGTGTAATCGAGATTGATGCGCGCTGTTTCCAAAGCGGCCTTTGCCGATGCGACATCGGCGTTCGCTTGCGCCAGGGTGGACAGCGCATCGTCGAGATTCTGCTTGCTGACTGCGTCCTGTGCCGTCAGGCTCTTGTAGCGGTCGACCTTCGACTGCGCGCTCGGCACGGCGCCCTGCGCCTTCTGCAAGGCGGCAACGGCGCTGTCGTAGGAGGCCTGATAGGAGGCTGGGTCGATTTCGTAAAGCACGTCGCCGGCGGTAACCTCGCTGCCTTCCTTGAAGTTGCGGCTGCGAATGATGCCGCCGACCTGCGGCCTGACTTCGGCGATCAGATAGGCGCTGGTGCGGCCGGGCAGTTCGGCGGTGATCGCCACGGATTGAGGGTGCAGCGTCATGGCGCTGACCTCGGTCTTGACGGCGGGCGCGCTACCCTGCGCAGCCTTCTGCTCGTTGCAGCCGGCCAGCAGCATCGTGGCGGCGACCCCTGCGACGAGGAGCGAGATCCGGGCGGCCGGAAAAAGTCTGATTCGCGCCGGACGTGCGGATACAGGGGTAGAAGAGACGAGCTTTCCCACGTTGCTATTTCCCATTGCCTTATTTACAGTACCAAGTAGTACAGAAAATATTTGTACCACCGTAAATGTCAATCTCATTTAGCTTTTTTAGGTTAAGATGGAAGTGCGGATGAAAGCAAGAGCGAGCGATGCGGAGCAGTCCGCTGTTCCCCGCAAGCGCGGCCGTCCGAAAACGGTGAGCGATGAGGCAAGGCGGGCGGAGATCATCGCGGAGGCCCGCGCGACATTTCATGAGCTCGGTTACGGCGGCACGACCACGGATCTCGTGGCCGCACGATGCAAGATTTCGAAACAGACCCTCTATCGATTGTTTTCAAGCAAGATAGAGCTTTTCATGGCGCTCATGGCCGAGCACCGCGCCTCGATGCTGGCCCTGCCGCGCGACCCCAAGGAAAATCTGCCGCTGACCGAGGCGCTCGAGCAGATTTTCATGATCGATATCGATGAAGCGGCCGAGCGTGACCGCGAGGCCTTCATTCATTTCGTCATGAGCGAGGCGCAGCGATTTCCCGAGATCGCGGCGCTGCTGCGCACGCAGGGAGGCGAGCAGACCCGACAAATGCTGGCCGACTGGCTCGATCTGCAGCAGCAGCGCGGCCTGATTGAAATTGCCGATGCCGGAAGTGGTGCGCGCATGCTGATGAACATGATCTTCGGCGCGATGATCACGCTTCCCGGCAAGACGAACGATTGGCCGGACCGCGAAACCCGGTTGCGGCATCTGCGGCAATGTATTGCGATCTTTGTTGCGGGCGTCCAGCCGCGTCGGTGCGACTGACGGGTAAAACAGCAATGCCGGCAGGGTTCAGGACCATGCCGGCATTGTCTCCGTCTCCGCCCCCAGAGACAGAATATTCGAGCGATAGCGCTTAATGCGCAATGGCCATGTTCGCCTTGTCCGCGCCCTCTTCAAAAAGCGGAATTGGCAGGCCGTTTGCGTACATTTCCTGCAACACGGCTCCGAGCGCGAGATCGAGGCACCAGACCGGAAACTCGGCCTCCAGACTCTTGGCGCTTTGACGCGCATAGGTGATCAGCCGTGCGATGGATGCCAACTCTTTCAGCGAGTCGGAATCGTAAGCTGCCATTTCGATAGGAAGTATTGCTGTCATTTTACGCCCCTTTTGCCCCCTGTTTCCGGCGGACGCGATACCCGTCGCCAGAAACATGAGGAAACCCTAGCGTATGTCCGGAGGCTTGGCGCGTGACATACAGCGTGACACGAGGCGAGATTGCGAAGGGAATTTACAATGCAATTTCAAGGTGGTGAAAGGCGGAATGCCATAAACTGTTGGCCTGAAAGGCCCAGTCGCGCGGTGGTTGCCGGCGCTCGTCGGGGCAGTCGGCTAGCGCACTCAGCAATTGCAGTGCGTCGATGCGCTTCTGGTTGATCGCATTGGCGCGCAGGAGATCGGCAATTGCCGGCCGTCGTGCCGGGTCCGGCAGGTCTGCCGCCACGGTCATCGAATGGTAGGTGAGCGACTTGAAGAACATGGTCTCGGCGCAAGCCTGGAGTGCTGCCCGCTCCGGCTCGCTGATCGCGCCGACCTCGGCGAGCGCTTGCAGTGTCGCCTGCATATTGACCAGCGGCTCGCTGAGCGCGCGGTATCCGAGCTCGGCGGGCGCGTGGATCTGTGCCACGGCGGAATCATCGGCAAGCGCCCCGCAGGCATAGGCCTCGAAGATGCGGCCGATGCCGACCATGCCGAAGGCGGCGCATTCGGCGGCGCGCAGCGCTCCCATGCTGGCGGCGCCATAGACGCGGATACCTTTCGACAGGGCAAAAAGGATTTCCTTATGCCAGACGGGCGCGACATTTTCGAAAAACCCGTCGATCAGACCGATGGCGTTGGCGCCGTCTTCGACGGCTTTGGCGATATCGCCTTTTTGCGCCGGTGGGCGCAGCGTAATGCCGAGATCGATGATCTCGGCGGCATCGGGAAGTGTCGGGCCGACAAACAGGATTTTCATAGCAGTTGCAACGTCTTCGAGATGGCGCGGTAGCCGAAGCGGCGCTTGCGGTCCCCGGCCGGATTTTCCAGTTGCGGCACCACGAGCTTGGCGACGGCAAAGGGAAGCGAGGGGTCGCCAAGCGAAACCGCGATGGTGGAGTTTATGCCTGCTTGGCGCAAACGGTCGATCGTCAGCTGCAACAGCCCCTCGGCTCCTTCCGGCGAGGCTGCATTCGATGATGTTGCCGTCCTCGGGATGGCATCGAAGCAACGGCGAATGCTCTCCGGCAATTCGCGGGTAAAATTTTCGGGCCGGATATCGTCGCGGGCGCCGCTGATGAAGGTGAGCCGCGATTGCGCGGCTTCCGTCACGGCGCGGATCGCCGCCCGCACCGGCGACGGATGGGCGCCGCTGCCGATCGTGACATCGAGATAGCGGACGTGTCTTGCCTGGGTGATTTCCGAGGGGCCGAGAAGGGCGACGACGACGGGTATGCCGATATCGCTGGTGATATCGAAGAGCCGGAGAGTGAGGTCCGCGGAGGTGATCTGGGCGATCAGCCCGTTCAGCACCGGATCGGCGAACGAGGCCGGATCGATGCAGGCAGCCATCCGCAGCTTCGGCTCGGAAATCTCCCAGAGCACCTCGGCATCGCGCTCGATGCGTTCGAGCAGGCCGTGCAGGATGGCCTCGGTGAGATTGTTGCCGGAGGCGAGGCCGTCGGAGGATTGCCAGAAGCGCGGATCGCGGATGGTGCGATCGAGTGTTACGGCGTTGAAGGGGATCCAGGCGGGCCTGCCGGCAATGAGATCATAGCCCTCGGCCCAGGCAATCTCCTCATCATCATCGATATCGGCCTGCGCCCTGGCAACGAGCGGGAGCAGCGGATCGGCGTGGTGTCCTTCGGCCAGAAGTTGGCGGCGGCTGGTCGTGACGGTCGAAAGGGCAGGTGCGCCGGCGACGGTTCGCTCCAGCGCTTCCATGGCGGCCGAGACTTTGGCGTCGAGATCGGTGATGCCCTTGCCATTGTTGATGACGATCGAACGGGCGTTCGGGCTGACCGCCTGCCAGACGGGAATGCCGATCTTGTCAAGCCCCGTCAGGCGGCCGAGGCGGGTGACGCCATGGGCTGCAAGGCAGGGCTCGATCCGTCGAAAAGTCTCCTCGGCGGAACAGCTGCGGTCTGAGTAAAGAGATGAGGCGGCGACATGCTTCCTCTTGACCGAATTCCGGGCAAGGAATTCGGTCAGGGATGGATCCGTGATTAGCGCCACTGCCAATGCGGGCCGGTTTTAGTTGTCGAACCTGCCGCCTGCCGGGCCTTCATCGAACCGTCCGCTGGCGGCATCATCGAACCTGCCGCTGGCTGCATCATCGGCGCTGCCGACGGTGATGGCCAGATTAACGCCTCTGATGATAGTCGCGCCGGCATTGCGCAGCTTGTCAATGGTAGCAAGATCGCTACCTGCCGGTGGAGCGAGCGGAGTTATTGTGCCTGCGCGAAGGTCTGCGAGATAGAGTTGCGGATCGCCAGGAATGCCGATTACTACGAAATTCGCCATGTCCAATTCCTTCTTAGTTAAATATCTCAGTCAAAAACCTGCACGTCGTAGTCCTTCTCTATAATGATCCTTTTGCCATTGTTCGCGGACAGGAACAATGGAGAGCCAAGTATCAATATCAAAATCCGGATAGATTTCTTTAACTTTGCGCACTAGAGTCTTGGCCTTGCGCATGTCGCCCGACATGGCGGCACTTGCGGCGGCAAGTCGGGCAGCCTGGGAAGGGTCGGCCATGCGCGCAATATAGGCGTTGGCTTCCTCGTAGCGTTCCAGGGAATAGTTTGCCCCCGCAGCGGTCCACAAATAGAGATCCGGGCTTAGCGGGTTGAGCTTGATGGCGCGTTCGACCTTTTCCAGGGCCTCGCGGGGTTGCGAGGCATGCTGCAACGTATCGGCATAGTCGGCGATGACGTCGGCATAATGAGGACTGATGACCTCGGCGAGTTTGAAGGCCTCGATGCTTTCATCAAAGGCTCCCTGATAGAGCTTGGCGACGCCGAATTGATGGTAGCCGCCAACGATGTCCTGGCCGGTCGCGATCGCCTTTCCGGCCTCTTCCTCGGCACGCTTCAACAATCGTGCGTCGCCTTGCGCGGTCACCAGCCATTCGAGGTGATAGGTACGTGCGATGCCGCTCAGCGCTGGCGAGAAATAAGGGTTTTCCTTCAGGGCCGTCTGAAACTCTTTGCGGGCGCGCCGGATGTCCGGAAGGTCTAGGCCTTTCAGATGGCGCTGGCCGAGCAGATAGTGATGGTAGGCCTCGGGATTGCGCTCGAAATAGTCGCGAGTAAATTCGTTGCGGTCGATGGAGTTTGCCACGGCCGACACGATGCGTTGAGTGATTTCGCGATGTTGACGCGGCAGATCCCGCGCTTCCATGCTGAAGCGTTCCGCCCAGATGACTTCGTCGTTGCCGGCATAGATCAGTTGCGTGAAAAGCCAGTAGGCGTTGCCGTCGAAGCTGAGCCTGGTATCCAGCACGTAGTTGATGCCGTGCCTTTCCAATGTTGCGCTCCGGTCCAGATCGAGCGCGATCTTTTCCGCCGTGTAATGCGCCACCATCGTTACGGTCTTCAGCACGCAGAGGCTGACGGTAATGTCTTCCAGCAGCGCCGCGGAAAGAAAGATGGCCGTTTGGTGGTTCCTTGCAAGGTTCACCGGCGGCAGCAAGGTGAGCCTTGGCGGTCCGCGGAGTGCCGGCTGGGCGGCTTCCACCCGAGGTCTTGCCTCCTGTCGGGCTTGTGGCGCGACGCCGCGCTGGCGTTCGAACAGTCGCCGCGCGACGCCGAGCGTCTGCGGGTCGGGATCGACCAGCAGTTCGCCCCACCGATACTTCCGGCGGTTCTCGAAAACATTGCGGGCGTTTTCGAGCTGGGGCTCTCCGGCATAGGTCTGCCCGAGGATCTGATAGACCGCTTCATCATCGGGATAGGTTTCGAACAGCCGCAACGCCGCTTCCTTGACGATGGTGGCTTCGGTATCCTCGCTCATGGCCGCGATGGCGCCGCGAAGCGTCGTCAAGATCTGTGTCCTGACCTGGTCGCGTTGCGTGTGCAGCCACATGCGTGCCTGGCCGCCGATGACCTCGGTGCGGGCGAGAAAATCCCAGCGGCCCAGTTGCAGCAATTCGCTCAGTGCCGCGTGAGGAGTGGTTTGCGAGGCGGCCTCGAGCAGCGCCAGATCGCTGGTGAACGCGCCGATATTCACACTCACCGTCGCCTGCTCGATCAGCAGCAGCTCGATCCCGAGTTCGTCTTGACGGCTTTTGACGCGCGACAGCGTCTGCCGCAGATTGGCAAGCGCCTTGTCCAGGGGAATATCGCCCCAGAGGAATTCAGCAAGTTCCGTGCGGGATTTGTGCGGCGAGGAGCCCGTCAGCAGGAAGCAGGCCGACAGCAGGCCTTTTTCTGGAAAAGGTACTGTTGAACCTGTTCCGTCGACCAGACGCAGGTCTCCGAATGTCAGTAGCCTGAAGTTCATGCATCCCCAACTGCGTCCGGCAAATTTCCGGCATCGCAAGCGCCATGCCGGCATCGCCTGCAATCATCTTCATGGTCGGCGATCATGAGGTTTCACTCACGATCGAGAATCCTACATTACGATGAGTGCAACTCTATCGCAATCACCTGCGTATCCTGCTTTCAGGTTGAAAAACCCGCAAGCAGACAAGGTGATCTGGATAGAAAACTGGAGCTATCCTTCAGCGATCAAGCGGATATGGATGCTCCAGTGTCGTTTCGATTGCGTGTTTCGCAATCGCGATCCGTGCCTCACCGTTGGGGCAGGTGAGGCGCAGCGCTCAGTTGCGCAGGCCGAACTGAACCTCAGCTGCCGGCGGCGCACGCACAATTGCCGGCTCGGCGGTGTTGGCCAGCGACTTGATGAGCATCAGCACGGATTGGCGGACGCTCGGATCGTTGATTTTCATGAAGGCCTTGTTGAGGCTCAGGCCCTCCTTGGATGTCAGGAAGTCGGAGAGATCTTCCAGGCCGCTGATGGCGCCGAGGCCGTCCGTCGCCAGTGGTTGCGTGTTGTCTTGCTGGAAGAAGAAGGCGACTGGCACGGCCAGCACGCTCGCAATCGCCTGCAGCCGGCTGGCGCCGATGCGATTGGTGCCTTTCTCGTATTTTTGTACCTGCTGAAACGTGACGCCGATCTGATCGGCAAGCCGTTCCTGGCTCATGCCGAGCATAAGTCGGCGCATTCGCACGCGTGAACCGACATAGGCGTCAATCGGATTTGGTACTTTTGCACTCACTGTATAATCTCCTCATTTGAACGGGGACCCAGCGGACGCACCTTGCAGATGCCCGGGGAAGGCAAGGAACATGCCCCAGTCTGCCCGCTCAGTGTGTATTAAATGGTAGCGAAATTCAACTAAAAGTCCTTAGTGGCGAAGGATTGTCCGTTATCGACCGTTTGAGTAGCGGTAGGAAAGAAGCGTGGCATCAATGTGGATTGAAGACGGAAGACGATCTGCAATTGTAGACGGGGCATAGCGGGTTATCCTTGGTCGGCACGCTCGTGCGCGCCGCATAGTTGCCGGTACCGCACTGGCCGTTGTCCGCCACGTAGCGGTCGTAAAGGATGACATTGCCGCTTCTCGAGGGATAGCGCAGCAATACCGCCCGCTCTCTCGAAACGATCTGCTGCACGGATGAACAGCTCTGGCGAAGTGAATCATAGCGGGAAATAGCCTGAGCAGAGCCGACGGAGGCGACCGTCGACAGAATGAGCGCTGCGGCTATTGCTTTCATAGTTCGTCCTTTTCGTGGCGATGGCTATTTTACATAGGCGCCAAGAGCGTTTTGCCAAGGGTATGACGTATGACGAGTTTTCGTTGGAATTCTGGCAGGGCGGCGGCAAAATAAAATCGGGAGTATCGTCTTGCGGGATTTCTCACTGAAAGCTGACTGAAAGGTTGCCCGCGCTAGGCTTGCCCAGCTTCGTGGAGGAAGCGCATGCCGTGCGATTACACTATGACGCAGGCATCTAACAGGAGGAGATACCCATGCGTTCATCGCGCACGCTTTTTCATACCGTAGCCCTTTCCCTCGTCATATCAGCCGCCTCGCTCAGTGCGACAGTGGCGCATGCCGCCGACAAGATTTCCATCATGGTGGGTGGCTACGAAAAGCAGATCTATCTGCCGGCCAAGCTCGCCGAATCCCTCGGCTACTTCAAGGATGAAGGCCTCGAGGTCGAGCTTCTGAACGAATCCGCCGGCGTCGATGCTGAAAACCAGCTGCTGGCCGGTGCGGTCCAGGGCGTCGTCGGCTTCTACGATCACTGTGTCGACCTGCAGGCCAAGGGCAAGTTCATCAAGTCCGTCGTGCAGTTCAGCCAGGCGCCCGGTGAAGTCGAGCTGGTCTCGACCAAGCATCCGGAACTCAAGTCCTTCGCCGACCTGAAGGGCAAGAGCCTCGGCGTGACCGGCCTCGGCTCGTCCACCAACTTCTTGACGCTCTACATGGCGTCCAAGGCAGGCCTTTCGGCCTCTGACGTCTCCACGGTTCCGGTCGGTGCCGGCCAGACCTTCATCGCCGCCATGCAGCAGGACGCCATTCAGGCCGGGATGACCACCGAGCCGACGATCTCGCGCATGCTGAAGACGGGCGAAGCCAAGATCCTCGTCGACCTGCGTACGCTCAAGGGCACGGAAGAGGCTCTCGGCGGCACCTATCCGGCAGCCTCGCTCTACATGGACGCGGCCTGGGTCGATGCCCATAAGGAAGAGGTGCAGAAGCTCGCCAACGCCTTCGTCAAGACGCTGCGCTTCATCAACACCCATTCCGCCGCCGAGATTGCCGACAAGATGCCGAAGGATTTCTACGTCGGCGACAAGGACGGCTACATCAAGGCTCTCGACGCCGGCAAGGAAATGTTCACGCCGGATGGCGTGATGCCGGAAGACGGTCCGAAGACGGTTCTCGCCGTGCTCTCGCAGTTCTCCAAGAACGTCAAGGGCAAGGCGATCGACCTGTCGAAGACCTACACGACCGAGTTCGTCAAGAACGTCAAGTAAGCAGTCATCGCGTCGCCTCCGGCCGGAACCGGAGGCGGTATCTCACGGGCTTTGCGTGCATGCCCGAAGGCACGCGTGAGGATCAGCACCATGCAACAGGATGGACGCCGGGCACCGGCGATCGAGCTCATCAATGTCAGCCGCCGTTTCGTCTCACCGACCGGCAAGTCGCTGACGGCACTGCGCGATTTCAACATGACCGTCGAGCGCGGCGAATTCGTCGCCGTTGTCGGGCCTACCGGCTGCGGCAAGTCGACGACGCTCAACCTCGTTACCGGCCTTGCCAAGCCCAGCGCCGGCGAAGTTCGCCTGATGGGCGGCCCGGTCGAAGGCATCGATCCGCGCGTCGGCTTCGTCTTTCAGACGGATGCGCTCTTCCCCTGGAAGAACGTCATCGATAACGTCATGTCCGGCCCGCTGTTTCGCGGCAAGTCGAAGGCGGAAGCGGAAAAGACCGCCAAGGACTGGCTTGCCCGTGTCGGCCTGACGAAGTTCCTGCATCACTATCCGCACCAGCTCTCCGGCGGCATGCGCAAGCGCGTCTCGCTGGCGCAGACCTTCATCAACGAGCCGGAAATCCTGCTGATGGACGAGCCGTTCTCGGCGCTCGACGTGCAGACCCGCACGGTGATGCACGAAGAGCTCCTCAAGCTCTGGGCCGAGCGGCAGGCTTCGGTGGTGTTCGTGACGCACGACCTCGAAGAGGCGGTGGCGCTGGCCGACAAGGTCTATGTGCTGACGGCGGGTCCCGCGACAGTGAAGTCGGTCTATAAGATCGACCTGCCGCGTCCGCGTGTCGTTTCGGAGATCCGCTACGAGCAGACCTTCATCGATTATTGCAAGACGATCTGGGACGACCTTCGCGAAGAGGTCGAGACCAGCTATCGCCGCGCGGCTCAAGCGGCATAAGGGGAGGATTGATCATGGCAAATACAGCCCTTGAGACAGGCAATGCGCCGATCTTCCGCGCCGGCACCTCGGACGTGGAAATCGAAGCTGCGGCACTGAAGGCGATCACGCGGCGCAAATACGTCGTTCTCTTCTGGCAGGTGGCGATCCTGGTTGCGATCCTCGGCGTCTGGCAGCTTGCCTCGGACCTGCACTGGATCGACCCGTTCTTCTATTCCAGCCCGACCGCCATCGGCTACAGGCTCTATGAATGGGTCACGGAAGGCACCGAAAACGGTTCGCTCTGGTATCATCTCGGCGTCACCATGGAAGAAGCATTGATCGGCTTCGTCATCGGTTCGGTGACCGGCGTTCTCGTCGGTGTCGCGCTTGGCCGCAACAAGCTGGCCTCCGATATCCTGTCGATTTACATCAAGGCAATCAACTCGATCCCGCGTGTCGTGCTGGCGCCGATCTTCGTGATGATCATGGGCCTCGGTCTGCCCTCCAAGGTGGCTCTGGCCTTCATCATGGTGTTCTTCGTCGTGTTCGCCAACGCCTTCCAGGGCGTGCGCGAGGCCGATCGCAACATGATCGCCAATGCCCGCATCCTCGGCGCTTCGAACTGGCAGGTGACGCGCAACGTCATCCTGCCATCGGCGATGAGCTGGATCTTTGCGAGCCTGCACGTCTCCTTCTCGTTCGCCATCATCGGCGCGATCGTCGGCGAGTTCGTCGGTTCGCTGGCCGGTATCGGCTACCTGATCTCGATCGCCAAGGGTACCTACGATGCCGCCGGCCTCTATGCCGCGATCATCCTGGTGATGGTGGTGACGCTCGGGGCGGAATATGTGATGACGCTGGTCGAAAATCGCATCACCCGCTGGCGTCCGCAGCAGAGCATGGACATGCATTAAGCCAGCTGGACAATCCAGCACCTCCCAAGGCAAAGGCCGGGCGTTTCGCCCGGCCTTTTGTGTTTCAGGGAACCGTGGCGGCCCTCGGTAAGGGTGATTTTCTTTGGGAGAGAATCAGCTTACCTTTCGTTTCAGGCAAGGCCCATGCCTCCCCCCTCCGATCGGGAAAGTATCATTCATGCGGGGCTGACCAACCATCGAACCGACTGTTCGAGCGCCAAGCATAAGGAGGGATTGCGATCGCAGCTCGCAATAGGAGGTTTTTCATATGAGGCTTTCCGCCCCACTGTATCGACTGAAACGCAAGGCGCGGCTGTTGTCACGCCAGGAGAATATCCCGTTGCATGAGGCCCTCGACCGGATTGCCGTCGAGGAGGGATTTAATAGTTGGAGCCTGCTCGCAGCCCGTGCGGATGAAACCACACCCGCCGGCGAGATATTTTCCCGACTGAAGCTCGGCGACCTGGTGCTTCTCGGCGCACGTCCGCGCCACGGCAAGACCTTGATGAGCCTCAGGCTCGCCATCGAAGCGATGAGATCCGGCAATCGCGGTATCTTCTTCACGCTGGAATATACCGAAAGGGATATTCAGGACCGTTTTGAGGCGATCGGCGAGACGTTCGAGCATTTCAGGAATTTGTTCGAATTCGACACCTCCGACGCGATCAGTGCCGATTATATCATGGAGCGGCTGGCGTCAGCGCCCAGGGGAACTCTGGTGGTCGTCGACTATCTGCAGATACTCGATCAGAACCGGCAGAAACCGGAGTTGATGGTTCAGGTCCAGGCGTTGAAGGCCTTTGCGCGTGAGAAGGGGCTGGTTATCGTCTTCATCTCGCAGATCGACCGGTCCTATGAAGCATCAGTGAAAGCCTATCCCGATCTGGGGGATGTCCGCTTGCCGAATCCGCTGGATCTGGCTCTCTTCGACAAGACGTTCTTCCTGAACAAGGGCGAAGTCCAGCTTCAAGCGGCTGGATAGCGATCTCTCCGGTTGCCGGTGGTTTGGAACCAATCAGACCGCCGGCAGCCTTACGGTCACCAGAAAGCCGCCCTCGGCCGCGTCGCCAAGCGTGACTGTGCCGCCGGCGCCGTCCACCACCTCGCGGACGATCGCAAGTCCGAGGCCGCTGCCCTCCGGTTCCGTGCCGATGATGCGATAGAAGCGCTCGAACACCTGGGCGCGCTCGGCCTCCGGAATGCCGGGGCCATTGTCTTCCACCGTCAACACGGCGTCGTCGCCATCGCGGGCGACGCCGACCGTGACCCGGCCGTTCGCCGGGGTGTAGCGCAGCGCATTGTCGACGAGATTGACCAGCATTTCGCGCAGCATCATGCCATCACCTTCGACATGGATCGGTGCGCTGTCGGCTTCCAGTCCGAGATCGATATTGTGCCGCAGCGCTTCCTCGGCGAGGTTTTCCAACACGCGCCGGGCAGTGGCGGTCAGCTCGATCGTATCGCTGCGCGGCCTGCGGCTGCCCGGTTCGGCCCGCGACAAAGTGAGAAGCTGACTTGCCAGCCGGGTCACCTGCTTGGTGCTGGAGCGCAGCGCCTGCAAGGCCTCGTCGCGCTTGGCATTGTCGCTCTCGCGCGCCGCAACGCTTGCCTGCGTCGAGATCAGCGCCAGCGGTGTGCGCAGCTGATGGGCGGCGTTCGAGACGAAGCGGCGTTGCGCCGCCATCTGGTTCTGGACCCGCTCCATATGATCGTTGAGGGCGTGGACCAGCGGCCGTAGCTCGCTCTGCACCATGTCTGGTTCCAGCGGGTCCAGCCGCTCGCGACCGCGTTCGCGCACGGCGTCGCGCAGCCGCAGCACCGGCGCCAGACCCCGTTGCAGGCCGATGATCGTCACCAGACCGGCGATCAGCACCAGCACGAGCTGCTTGGTGAAATCCGATAGCCACAGCTTGCGGCGCATGGCGTACTGGCTGTGATGGGTGACGGCGACGGTGACCGAGATTGTGCTGTCCTCACCGAGCCCGACGATCGGGTGATTCAAAAGCATCAGCCGTACATCGTCGGTGCGAAACACCGTGTCTTCGCCGGTCTGCTGCCTTTTCGGTTGCGGCAGGTCGGGATAGCCGGCGATGAGGTTCCCCCAGGCGGTGATCACCTGGTAAAAGACGCGATCGCCGTTGCCTGTATCGAACATTTCGAGGGCCGCGGGCGGAATGTCGAGCTGGACGGTACCGCTGGGGTCGACATGCACGGCCTCGGCGATGACGCGGGCCGAGGCGAGCAGGGTGTGGTCGATCACGAGATCGGCGGTGGCATTGGCCGACCGGTAGCTGAGATAGAGATTGACGCAGATCGCTCCGATCAGTGTCAGCACCACCCAGGCGAACAGTTGCGCCCGCAGGCTGGCGGTCAGCCCCGCTATGGCGCGGCCGAGGCGTCTTTCCTGCGGGAGGCTTTCGTCACTGCGCATGGCGAAGGAGATAACCGAGGCCGCGCAGCGTGGCGATCTGCACGGCGCTGCCTTCAAGCTTCTTGCGAACCCGGTGCACGTAGATTTCGATGGCGCTGGTATCGGCGAGATCGTCGAAGCCGAAGACACTTTCCGATAGCGCGGTCTTGGTCACCGTCGTGCCGACCTTCATGACCAGATGTTCGAGCACGGCATGTTCGCGCGGCGTCAGCGCCAGGGTTTCGCCGCCGAGAGAGAATTGCCTTGTGCCGCAGTCGAACACCAGGTCGCCGACGGCGATTTCAGGTGCGGCGCGATCATGACCGCGGCGGACGGCGGCGCGGATGCGGGCTTCCAGTTCGGCGATTTCGAAGGGTTTGGCGAGGTAATCGTCGGCGCCGCTGTCGAGCCCGGTGATGCGCCCGTCCAGGCTGGCATTGGCCGTGAGGATGATGACCGGCACCTTGTTGCCGGCCTGGCGCAACCGTTTCAAGAGCGTCAGTCCGTCGATTTTCGGCAGGGACAGATCAAGGATGACGACCGCGTAGGCCGCGACTTTCAGCATATGCTCGGCGTCCTCGCCGTCATGGGCGATATCGACGGCATATTGCGCCTGACGCAGCGCCTTGCCGAGCCAGGACGCCAGTTCGCGGTTGTCTTCGACGATCAGGAGCCTCATCCAGCGAGTATACAGCAAGTGTCGGATTCTGCGAGTGTTTTCAGTTGTTTTAAGTCTATTCTGCCCCGTGCAATTGAGTAGAACAAAACTCAACGGTGATATTATGTTTGACAAATTAGCCCGACTCGCGGCTTTTTTTACAAGTTTACTGGGGGAGATCGCTATATTGAATTTTCAGCAAGGATCTGCTCTGGAAATATTCCAGATGCTTTTTGAATCGCTTCGCTCCATGGACATCTCAAGTTCGGAGATCGGTTGCGAAATTTGTACACCAAATTTCTCTCTTTATTATGTCATTCGAAGCCGTTCATGAAAAAGCGTTATCTATATTCTGATGAAGCAGGATGCATGACATTCAATCGGAATCCGAATGTCAGCAAATATTTTATTATATGTACTGTTAGCACTTCAAATCTTGATGCAGGGCATGCGCTACATGATTTGAGACACGACCTTGTAAATGAGAAGATAGAACTTGGTGATTATTTCCACGCCACTACTGACAAACAGGTAGTGCGAGATCGCGTTTACGCTTCAATATTGAAGCATGAATGGGAGATTCAAGCGACAGTTTGCGAGAAGGCAAAGGCGCAGCCCCAAGTCACAGTGTCGAAGGCCAGATTTTACAAAGTCCCTTGGTTCTTCCATCTAAAGCATGGTCTTGCGCCACATGTCCCTGCCAACTCGCATTTAATTGTTACAGCGGCATCAATTGGCACCAGAAAAGAACGTAATATGTATCTGACTGGGCTAAATGATGTGGCGAAGCAGAATATCACGGGTTCCACTTGGTGTGTTGATTTCAGGCCAGCTATGGCGGATTGCTGGCTGCAAATTGCTGATTATTGCGCTTGGGCGATTCAGCGAAAATGGGAAATCGGCGATACCAGATCATACGATTTGATAAAGTCGCGTATAACCTATGAATATGATATTTGGCAGCGCGGAACAACGCTCCACTACTGAAAAAAGGTAGCCCGCCTAACCGGCTCGTCTTGGCTATCTCAGAGGAGGCCCAGGGGCCGCTTCACCAAGCAAAGGCTACTGGGAAACTGTACGTCACCCAATGAAAAGAGTCAATAGAATCATGTTGTTGTATGCGAATCGACGACTCAACATATTGGTTTCTATGGCTTCTTTTTAGTCGCTTCCTCACCCGCCAATGGCGAGATGGGCTTCACCGCCTGCCCAGCCTCAATCCCATCTCTCTCACCTCCCGCAGATATACCTTGCGCGCATAGGGCGGCGTCAGATTGTGGTCGGCGCCGGGGATGATGGTGAGGCGGATGTCGGGGAAATTCCTGAGTGCTGAGGCGTCCTCGCCGAAGTGCTCGTGGAAATGATCGAGGCCGATATCATGGGCGCTGTAGATCAGCGATATGTCGACCCGACGCTTGGCGAGCGTGCGGAAACCACCCATGACGATTTCGTGCTCGCCGGCGAAGAAGGGAAGGACGCCGAGCAGGGGGCGGCCGAGCCGGACGGCGCGCCGTGCCAAGGCCGTGACGATGTTGCGCGCGGCACTTTTGGCGTCGATCTGGCCGCCATAGAGCCGCTTCAGTGTCTCCAGCTGCAGGAATTTCTGGCCGTAGGTCTCAAGCGAGCGCGGCACGAAGCGCAGGGCTTCGTCGACCGATTGGGTTTCATCCCAGAAGAAGGCGTAGGGGTTGACGGTGATCAGGCCGTGGCATCTGTCGTCGCTGATTGCGGTCTGGAAGGCGAGATAGCCGCCGCTGCAACGGCCGACGGTAAAGGCCGGCAGCAGCTTTCTGGCTTCCAGCAGGTCGAGCGCGGAGCGGACATCCCGATGCTGGTCGCGGGAATAGAGCACCTGTTCCGGAGCATCGGGCAAAGGCGGGCTGTCGGCGACATTGGCGGTGTCGAAGCGCAGCGAGGCGATGCCGTCGCGGGCAAGCGCCCGCGCCATGGCGACCGATGTCCGGCCCCAGCCGGCATGCCGATCATAGGCCGTGGTTAGGAGCAGTGCGGTTGCGCCCGTCCGCTCGCCCATGGGTTCGCAGAGAATGCCGAAGAGGCGGTCACCCTCGCCGAAGCGGAGCGGCGTCTCGCGGAAACCGTCGCTTTCAAGCCCATCGGCGCGCGGCGCGTGGAGAATCTTGCGTGATGTCGCGACCGGCTTCGTCGCGATCGACTGCACCCAATCCAGAATTCTGCGGCCGGCGTCGAGTGGCATGGCGGCGATGGTCGGGTTCGACACCAGCTCGTCATAGCCGTCATAGGCGGCTTGTTCGACGCGCGGACCGAGAGTTTCGAGATGGGCGGCGAAGTCGGCATCGCCCGGCCGGCCGGGTCGGGTCAGGACAAGACAGTCCGGCGTGCTGACATGGTCGAGCGCCATCAGGTTGAGTGTTTTGACCCTGGCGGCAATGGCGTCCGGCATGCGCAGGCTGGCGACGGTGACGCCCTCGGTCTGGCGCTGTGTCTCGTCGAGCCCCATGCTTTCGTCGATCATCTTCGACCAGATGGTCAATTCGCGCAGATAGGCGCGTCCGGAAATCGTCGGCGCGAGCAGGGCGATGCCGTCGACAGTGGCAAGCCGTTCTGCAATATCAAGGGCGATGGTGCTTCCGAGCCCCTGGCTCACTAGGATAAGCCGCTCGCAACCCGACAGCGACCGCAGCGTAGCGGCGGCGGCGATTGCGGTATCCTCCCAGAGTGCCAATCCTTGCCCCTGATCGGCAACGTCGAGCGCGTCACCCGTTCCGGCATAGTCGAAGCGCAGGCTGGCGATACCGGCTTTGGCAAAATCCTCGGCGAGAATGCGCCAGAATTTGCGGGTGCACATTTCCTCGAAGCCCCAGGGGCTGAGGAACAGGACGGCGGTGCGGCTTGGCGGCGCGGCCGCGGGCACGAACAGGCCGACGGTGCCGGCGAAGGTTACCGGTACGGCGGCGGCCGTGATCTCTTTGACTGTATCCACGTATTCGGCGGCTCCCCAACCAGCCATGATCGTCTCCTCACATTCGGCGCGGCGCGAGCAGCGCCAGTGCGTGAACGGCAATCGGATGGGCGCGCCGTGGCAGGCGCGCGGCGATCTGCTGCATAACGGCGATATCTTCCGGTGGCACGGCATTCAGAAGCCGCAGTGCCAACCCGTAGACCAGCGCGCCGGCGATGATAGCGCCGGCAAGGCCCGGAATGCCCGGCAGGACATGCAGGAAGCCATAGGCGGCAGCGGCGCAAAGCATGGCGGCGGCGGTGACCTTGGCGAGGCTGACGAACATGCCGCGCATCGAGCCCTCGAATTCCATGAGACGCACCATCAGCAGGCACATGGCGGTGAAGGCCAAAAGCCGCACCAGGGCGGCACCCTCGCCGCCATAGAGCGGCACGGCGATCAGGCAGCCGACGACCATGATGACACTGGCGACGCCGCCGATGATCGTGCGTTCGCGCGTGCGGTCGATGGAATAGAGATATTGCGTGCAGATCTGCATGAAGACGTAAGGTGCTGCGGTCAGCGACAAGAGCGCCACCATGCCGCCGCTCGGGCCGAATGGCTTGCCGAAGATGGTCACCACCAGCTCGGGCGCGATCGCCGCGAGGCCGAAGCTCATCGGCAAGGTGATATAGGCAATACTGCGGGCTACGCCCTCGAAGACGCGGACCGGCAGCTTTCCGGATGGCTGCGCGTGCATCTGTTCGGAATAATAGGGCAACAGGCTGCCGCTCAGCTGCACCGGGAGCTGGAGCGCGAGATTGGCGAGCGACAGGCCGACGGCATAAAAGCCGACCGCTTCGATACCCCAGTAATGCTGCAGGAAAAGCAGCTCGATGCGGTTGAGGAAGATCGAGCTGTTGATGAGTTCGATCGAGAGAATGAGCGAGGAGCTGACGAGAGCACTAAGGCCGACGCCACAGCTGTTGCGGCGCGCGATGGCGATCTTGAGGGTCGCGAAGAACATCGGCAGCTGGCCGATGGCATAGCCGGCAAGTGCGCCGCTGATACCGAAGAAGATGGCGCCTAGGAGCACGGTGACAAGCTGTAGCGCCGAGCTTGTCAGGGTGATGCGCAGGAACGTACCGAGCTGCTGTTCGCCGATCAGGTAGTTCTTGCTATAGGCGCCGAGCGATTGCAGGACGAAAAACGCGCCGGTGATGGCGATCACGGCGGATGCGTCGCCGGCCCAATGCAACCGCTCCGTATCCCAGTAATAGGCCGTGTAACCGACGAGCAGAATTACGGTTGCGAGGATCGTCGGCTGCAGGAGATAGGCGGCAAAGCCCAGTCGTTCCTCTGTCGAATAACCCCGTCCCTTCAACTGCGGCAGGACACGCAACAGCGTAACGCCGGCGCCGAGTTCGGCGATGAGCGCGCCCGTCGTCGTCAGCCACAGCGAAAAAGCGATGATGCCGTTGGCCTCGGGGCCGAGCAGGCGGGCGGCGACGATCGAACAGGCAAAGCCGGTCGCGAGCAGGGTCAGTCCCGCCGCCGCGTTCAACGCCGAATTCGCCATGATGCTCTTCGTCATGAAGATTACCGTTCTCATAGTCGCAGAAAGTGGCCGAGACTATCCGGCTCTTCATGGAAATAGCCTCTGCTCTATTTCATATGCCTTAATATTTACCGTCTATTCCTAATGTAAATTTTGTTTTTACTTCAGCTAATATTCAATTTTCCTGATATTGGCTGCTTTGCCGCTTGTCTAGAGGAACTTCGTTGTTCAGCCTCATCGTCTGTACGATCGATCGCTTCGACCAGCTGGAACGGTTGTTCCTGTCGCTGAGCAGTCAGCGATATCGGGATTTCGAGGTCGTTGTCGTCGACCAGAATCCGGACGACAGACTATCCCAGCTGGTCGGGCGGTTTTCGCCCCTTTTCACCATCCGGCATATCCGCTCCCTCAAGGGGCTTTCGCGGGCGCGCAACAATGGCATGGCGGCCGCAGGCGGCGACTATGTCTGCTTTCCCGATGATGACTGCTGGTACGAGCCGGATACGCTGGAGATGGCCGAACGGCTATTCGTTGCGCATCCGGAGCTTACCATCGTCACCGGTCGCACGCTTGACGCTGGCGGCCTGGCCTCCGTCAGCCCGACGGGCGAGGTCCCGCTCGCGGTGACGCGCTGGAATTATCTGAAGTGCGGCAATTCCAACGGTATCTTCGTCCGCCGTGCGGCGTTGGCCGATATCGGCGGCTTCGACGAAAACCTCGGTGTCGGCTCGGATACGCCGTTCCAGAGCGGCGAGGAGGCGGATTTTCTGCTGCGTGCGCTGGCGGCGGGCAAGCGGCTGAGGTTCTTTCCGGAGTTGATCGTCCACCACGATCAGGTCACCGACGAATATGGTCCGCGCCAGGTCGAGCGGGCGCGCAAATATGGGCGCGGTTTCGGGGCGCTGATGCGCAAGCAGCGTTTTCCGCTCGTCTATGTCGGCTATCGCCTCTTGCGGCCCGTCGGCGGCTGGCTGGCCGCGCTCGTCCGGTTCAACGCGGATGCTGCGCGTTACAAGCGCGCCTGGCTCATGGGCATTCTCGAGGGCTATGCCACCTGGCCGCGCTGGCGCAACGGCTGATGTCGTTCGCCCTTCGGGGTCATCGCCTCGGCATAGGCATCGATATAACGTTCGGCCACCTCGTCCCACGCATAGGCGCGGGCGTCGCGGATCAGCTCCTCGCGTAAGTCGAGGCCATCCGTCTCAAGGCGCTCGAAAGCGGTGGTCAGTGTATCGGCAGCCGCTTGCGGATCCGAGAAGTCGGAGAGCATCAGCGTCGGATGGGTCTTGGCCAGCGCGACATAGGCGTCGTTGGTGTGTAGCACCGGCAGCAGGCCGGCGCTCATCGCCTCGATCGCCACCAGGCCGAAGCCTTCATATTCCGAGGCGGATGCGAAAAGCGAGGCGCGGGCGATGATGTTGCGGATGGCGCCGTTGTCGATCGATACATGCAGTGAGACATGGTGGCCGAGATCACGGTCGGCGATTTCCTTTTCCAGCGTCGGCTGGTCGAGATCGGAGACTGCGCCGATGATGTCGAGGTGCCAGTCCGGATCGCGGTCGGCCAGCACCCTCATGACGTCGAGCATGCGGTCGAGCCGCTTGTTGACCGAGAAGCGGCCGATGGTGACGATGCGGCGGCGGGCTTCAAGTGCCGCGCAATTGGCGAATTTGGCGACATCGGCGCCGTTCTCGATCAGGCGGACACGACGTCCCGCAATGCTGGAAAACAGCCGTTCGTCCGACTGGCTGCAACAGATCAGCTCGGCATAGGCAAGCGCCGAGAGCCGTGTCGCGGTGTTGAACCAGAGCTTCTTGATGGCTGCGAATTTCGTCGTGTGGAAGAAGCCGCCATGGGTGGTGGCGACCATCGGGCGGCCATGCAACAGCTTGCCCCAGGCGAGCGCGTCAAAGAAGAAATCGACGGCATGGACATGGACGAGATCGGCGTCGGCGATATGCTTGAACACCTTTGGTGCCACCGGGTAGCGGCTGGAGCCGGACCAGGGGATGCGGACGATCTCGATACCGTCGATGATTTCGCTCGGTGCCAGCTCACGGGCCGGATCGGAAAACAGGCTGTTGCAGGTCACGACGCGAACGCGGTAGCCGCGGCTGATCAACTGCCGGCAGAGATTGGCAACCACATCTTCCAATCCGCCCTTGTTGGGCAGGAACTGGCGCACGACATGCACGATCAGCGGCCCGCCCGGCTTCTGTGCCTGAATATCCGAAATTGCCGATGTCATCGATCCCGCCCTCGATCCTTGGGCCGCGCACCACCGCGGCGATCAGGCGCACGAAAGCGCCATCCGTTGATCAGCGGACAAGGCTGCTCAGCGGACGGTTAAAAAGAGCTTAACTACAGGCGAAAAGCCAAGCGGTTTCGGGCAAGAGGGTTAATATCGGGGGGGGCTGCGGGTGTTGATCCAGCCGTCTTCTCAAAACGCCCTGAATGTCAGCGTCGTCAGCGAGCGGACGATGCCGGGGATATTGGCGATGTTGTCGTTGATGAACTTGCCGATCTCCTGCTCGTCCTTGATGTAGACCTTCAGCAGCAGGTCGTAGTCGCCGCTGGTGGAATAGAGCTCCGAGACCAGCTCCGTCTGGTAGATGGCGTCGGCGACCTCGTAGGTCTTGCCGGGGGCGCATTGGAGCTGAACGAAAATGGGCTTCATGAGGCTTATCCTGCTTCTGTTCGCGGCCGCGATTATAGCCGACGCTTTGCTCTATAATGGTCGAAAGCGTCATGGCCATGCAAGTTTTTCTCTGTCCACCGGATGTCGTTCTTATGATTTCCCTAGTCGGGCGGGAGCGTCAGCCGGCAGGTTCGTCGTCGCGTGCGGCGAAGCAAGTCATTGTTGCATTGCGATAGGAAAGATCAGGGCGTAGGAATATCTTGCTCTCCTCATTCATTCCAAGGTCTCTCATCATGCATCTGTCGCTCGCCGAAGCCGAAACGCTGGTTGTGGAGGCGTTGATGCGAAATCGGGTCAGCCCGGAGAATGCCCGCACGGTCGCCATCGCGATTGTTGCGGCGGAAGCCGCCGGGCAGGGTGGTCATGGCCTGCGCCGCGTGCCGGCCTATGCTTCACAGGCGAAGGCCGGCAAGACTGATGGTTTCGCCAAGCCGCAACTGACGCGGCCTTATCCTGCTGTACTGCGCATCGATGCCGGCAACGGCTATGCCTATCCAGCGCTCGATCTCGCGGTTGCCGAGCTTTCTGCCGTTGCCCGCGAACAGGGGATCGCGCTTGCCGCCATCAGCCGCTCGCATCATGCCGGCGTGATGGGGCTGACGGTGGAGCGCTTTGCCGATCAGGGGCTGGTGGCGCTGATGGTTGCCAATGCACCGGCCTCGATGGCGCCCTGGGGCGGCAAGACGCCGGTCTTCGGTACCAACCCCATCGCCTTTGCCGCGCCTTTGCCGGATGCCGATCCCATCGTCATCGATCTCGCGCTATCGAGGGTGGCGCGCGGCAAGGTGATGGCCGCGCGGCAGAAGGGTGCGCCGATCCCGGACGACTGGGCCTTCGACCGCAACGGCAAGCCGACCACCGATGCGGAGGAGGCGCTGGCCGGCACGATGATCCCCGCCGGTGAGGCGAAGGGCGCGGCGCTGGCGTTGATGGTGGAGATCCTGTCGGCCGGCCTGACCGGCGCCAATTACGCATTCGAAGCGTCGTCGCTGTTCGACGACCAAGGCCCGCCGCCGGCGCTTGGCCACACGATCATCGCCATCAATCCGGCCGCGATGAGCGCCGCCGGCACCGCGAACCGGCTGGCATTGCTGGCAGGCGAGATTACCAGCGATCCCAATGTTCGCCTGCCCGGCCGACGTGGCCAGACGGCGCGACGCGAAGCGATGCTGAACGGGATTTCCGTCGAGGACGATGTGATAGCGATGATTAAGGGGCTTTGAAGCGCTCGACGGCGGTCGTCAGGACAAGACAATACCGGAACGCTTGAGACGCTCCGGTATCGGAAAGAATTGGATACTCACCTGGCATTTACTTGGCGGTTGCTGCCTGCTCGATGAGGGCGGCAACGACGTCCGGCTTGGAAACGTAGACGGCGTGGCTGCCAGCCGTTTCCACGACAGTCGATCCGGCGCGCTTGGCCATCATGCGTTGTGCCGGCGGCGGGATCATGTGGTCGTCGGTTGCGACCAGATAGTAGCTCGGCTTGCTCTTCCAGGCGGGATCAGTCACTGCGCCGGCCAAGGCCTCCACACCCCACGGAACCTGCGAGTCGGCCATGAATGAGGCGGTTGCGGCATCGACATCGGCGGCGAAAGCGGCTGCAAATTTGGCCTTGTCGAGGAACAGGTAGCCGTCAACCGGCGGCAGGATCGGCGGTACGGGTGCGCCGGCGGGTGGGTTGGCGATCAGCGACGATACGGACTCACCTTTGTCGGCTGCGAATGCGGCGATGTAGACGACGGCCTTCACCTTCTCGTCGGTGCCGGCTTCGCTGACGACGACGCCGCCGTAGGAATGACCGACCAGGACCACGGGGCCATCCTGCTGGGCAATGGTCCGCTTGGTGACGGCCACGTCATCGGCAAGCGAGGTGGTGGGGTTCTGGACGATGCTGACATTGTAACCGTCCTTCTTCAAAATATCGTAGACGCCTTTCCAGCCGGAGCCATCGGCAAAGGCGCCATGGACAAGGACGACGTTCTTGGCACCAGCCGGTGCAGCGTGGACGGGATTGAGGGCGGTTGCGGCCATGGCGAGCGTGGCGGCGACGATCAGGGTGTTGGTCATGTGCTTGTCTCCTTGGTTGTTAATAGCGATAATTATTATCGCGATAATCATTTTAGTACGCCGCGTTTCGGGCCTTGTAAAGCGATTTGTTTATCGCGATATCATTTTTTGTGGCAATGATTATGAACTAAGCCGAATCTAGGAGATGACGATGACCGATGCCCCGACACTACCGCTCGACAGCCAACTCTGTTTCTCTATCTACGCAACGTCGATCGCCATCCATCGCGTCTACAAGCCGATGCTCGATGAGCTCGGGGTTACCTATACGCAATATCTGGTGCTGAGCACGCTTTGGGAGACCGACGGCCTGACCATCTCGGCCATTGCCGATCGGCTGGCCCTGGAGCCAAGCACGATCACGCCTGCGGTCAAGCGGCTGGAAAGCGCCGGGTTTGTAACACGCCAGCGCAGTGCTACGGATGAAAGACAGGTTCAGGTGTATTTGACCCCGAAAGGAGCCGAGCTTCACGCAAAGACAGGTTGCCTCACGGAAACGCTGCTCCGCCGCTCCGGTTTCACAGTGCCGGAGATGATCGATCTCAATCACAAGGTCCAGATGCTACGGGACGGGATGACCAAGGCGGAGCTTTAACTGCGCCGTCAAGCGATCGCGGGCTTTGCCTGTTTTTCGTCCAGCCAGCCGCCGGTGAAGCCGGCGCGGTCGAGGCCGCGGCGCAGGATCGGCGATTGGCGCATCAGGTTCCAGATCATGCCCGTACGTTCGTTCTCGATCATCATCACGAGCAGGCCCTGGTCGATGGCGACCGAGCGGTCGTCGACCCAGCCTTCCGGGCCAGATCCCTTGACGCTCGGATTGAAGCCGCCGGGGAAGCGGCCGTCCAGGAGCAGGTTCGGATAGGTTGATAGGAGCGCCTTGGTGCCGTCGAGCGCCGCCTGGCGGTCGAAGGGCAGGCAGGAGAGCGGTCCCCAGGGCGCGATCGTGCCGTCATCGGGACCGAGCGGCGCACCGCGCGCGGCATAGCCCAGAACTTTCGGGCTGTAGCGCCGGCTATGCTTGGTGCCGGTCGGGTTCGGTCCGTCGCAGGCCGACAGGCCCCAAATGTCCTTGGCATAGCCGACGAAGTGACCGGGATTGCGGTCGGTGTAATCGCGCTGGACGGCGATCGCCGTCTGCGTGTTGCGGAAATAGTCGATTTCCTTCTCGGCAACATGCCGGTCGCTGATCCCGCGAAAATCGATCCAAGCATGCGAGAACAGATGGATGAACAGCGGCCCGGCATAGAGAAACGGCGTGTCCTTGAACATCATCCACGTATAGGTCGAGGCGAAGGCGTCGTAGCTGGACGAGGGGATGGGATGCGTGGGTGACGCCAGCGCCAGCACATAAAGGAAGATCGCCTCGTCATAACCCTGGTAGCGCCAGCGCAGGAAACCGCTGCTCGGCTTCCAGCCCATGCTGATTGTCTGGCCCTTGTTCAGCGCCCAGTGCCAGTCGCAACGTTCATAGAGGAATGTCGCCTGGGCGCGAATATCCTTCTCGGCCTGGCTGGAACCGTTGAAATAGGCGGCGGCTGTCAGGACGCCGAGCAGCAACAGGCCGGTGTCGATGGTCGACAGCTCGCTGTTCCAGGCGCGGTTGCCGGTCTCCATGTAGAGGAAGTGATAGTAGAAGCCGCGATGGCCGGTGGCCCCGCGCTCGTCACCCTGCTGGCTATCGGCAAAGAAATTGAGCGCGGTCAGCACCCGCTTTGCCGCATCCGCGCGGCTGATCCAGCCACGCTCGACGGCAACCGGATAGCTCGACAGCGCAAAGCCGACGGCGGCAATGCTGCAGTGGCTGGTCTTGATCGAAGTATCCGCCACCAGCCCGTTTTCCGGGTTGGTGTGCAGCATGAAATAGTCGAAGGCCGACCGTTGCAGTCGGTCGATCAGCGCATCGTCGGTGTCGTTTGTCTGTTGCAGCATCTCTATCCATCTCCTCGGCGCTCCCGTTTTCTGCTGAGCACAGGAGCTTGGACAGTTGCAAATCAAAGATGATTAATGCTGCCACGCTTTTGTGGAAGATTGTTTAAGATTGTGGCTTCTTTGCCGATTTACGAGCCTCCCCTTCCGAGAGGCTCCATCAGTCGTTCCCTCAATCTTCCCAGTGCTCGTCCGAAAATCGTATCATCCCCCAGGGCTCTTGCCAGCATCAGCGCGCCCTGAATGCCGACAACGGCCTCCTCGGCAAGCTCCTGTGCTTCCGCCGCCCCGACGCCGGCCCTCATCAAGGCGCCGGCGAGCGCCTCGATCCAGCGTTTGAAATAGCTCTGGATGGCGCCCGCGAAACGGTCGCGTGTTTCGTCGAGCGCGAAAGCGCCGATGAGGCAGATGCGGCGGCCGGAGCGGAAATAGGTGTTGGTGGTCTCCCACATCAGGGCAATGGCGGCGTGAGGTTCATCCTCCTCGAGCGGCCTGAACATTTGCATAACGAACCAGGCATCGATATTGGCCATGATTTCTGCCGCCATCTCTTCCTTGCCGCCCGGAAAAAAGTGGTAGAGGCTGCCTTTCGACAGTCCGGTGCGGGCGGTGATGCTGCTCATCGACGCGCCCTCATAGCCGAACTCTCGAAAGACCTCGGCGACCAGGGCTATGGCGTCCGATTTTTCAAAGACAGTGCGTGCCATGATCCGTCTCAGAGGCCGAGATCGGACAGGCCGGGATGATCGTCGGGACGGCGGCCGAGCGGCCAGTGGAATTTCCGGTCCTCTTCCTTGATCGGCATGTCGTTGATCGAAGCGAAGCGGCGCTGCATCAGGCCGTCGGCGTCGAACTCCCAATTCTCATTGCCATAGGAGCGAAACCAGTGGCCGCTGTCGTCGTGCCATTCATAAGCAAAACGCACGGCGATCCGGTTGCCGTCGAAGGCCCATAATTCCTTGATCAGCCGATAGTCGATTTCTCGCGCCCATTTGCGGGTGAGGAATTCGACGATCTCCTTGCGGCCGCGCGGAAACTCGGCGCGGTTCCGCCATTGGCTGTCTTCGGTATAGACCTTCGAGACGCGCTCCGGATCGCGGCTGTTCCAGCCATCCTCGGCCATGCGGACCTTGGCGATGGCGGTTTCGCGGGTAAATGGCGGTATGAGTGGAGTGGCCATGGTCTGCTCCTTTTTACTGATCAGTTTATAATAAACCGATCAGTCTATTTCGAGCAAGGCCGTCTTTACGCTTTTCGGCGTGGGCTATCGCGCGAACTTCTTCGCGCCCACCACACAGGCGACGACGCCAAGGGTTACCGCAAACATGGTCCAGCTGACGCTTTCCTTCAGCAGCGTGGCGGCGAGTGCCAGGCCGAAGAACGGCTGGAGGAGCTGCAATTGTCCGACGGCGGCGATGCCGCCCTGTGCCAGCCCGCGATACCAGAAGATGAAACCGATCAGCATGCTGAAGAGCGAGACGTAGATCAGGCCGATCCAGGCCGGCTCGCCGATATTGTCGATGGTCTGCGGCATGGTGAAGAGAGAAAGCGCGATCATGGCCGGCAGCGAAAGCACCAGCGCCCAGCAAATCACCTGCCAGCCGCCCAGCCGGCGCGACAGCACCGCGCCTTCGGCATAGCCGAGACCGCAGACCAGGATTGCCGCAAGCATCAGCAGGTCGCCGACCGGTGAGGCGGAGATGCCCTGCGCGAGTGCATAGCCGCAGACGATGGCGCTGCCAATCACCGAAAATATCCAGAAGGCCAGCCGTGGCCGCTCGCCGCCGCGCAAGACGCCGAAGATGGCGGTTGCCAGCGGCAGCAATCCGATGAAGACGATCGAGTGGGCCGAGGTGACATGCTTGAGCGCCAAGGCTGTCAGCAACGGAAAGCCGACGACGCAGCCGATTGCGACGATGATCAGGGGAACGATGTCGCTCCGAACGGGCCGCTTTTCCCGAAAGGCGAACAGCAGGAAGAGCGCCAGTATCCCGGCGATTGCGGCGCGGGCGACCGTCAGGAAGACGGGATCGAAATCCATCACCGCCACCCGGGTTGCCGGCAGCGAGGCGCTGAAGATCAGTACGCCCGTCAGTCCATAGATCCAGCCACTCGTCGTCTTGTCCATGTTCATGCTCCTGGTTTGTCGTCCGCGATATCGGCGAAGTTGGCTGGCTATTCCAGAGACGGTGCAGTACAATTCATATGAACTGTTATGGTATGAGGTGTGGTACGGATGAACGGCTTAATTGCGGCAAACGGGAGCGGCGTCACGCGCATCGAGGGCGTGATGGCGGCGATTTCGGAGCGGATCGCCGCGCGCAGCCTCCCGCCCGGTGCCCGGCTGCCTTCTGTGCGCAGCTTCGCCAAGACCATGCAGGTGTCGGTTTCCACCGTAGTCGAGGCCTATGAGCGGCTGGCGGCCGAGGGCGTGATCCGCTCGCGGCCCGGTTCCGGCTTCTATGTCTGCGGGCCGCTTGCGCCGCTTTCCCTGTCCGAGATCGGCCCCCGGCTTGACCGGGATGTCGATCCGCTCTGGATTTCGCGACAATCGCTGGAGGTGGGCGAGGATGTGCTGAAGCCCGGCTGCGGCTGGCTTCCGCCTTCCTGGATGCCGCAGACAGCGCTGCGCCGCGCGATGCGCGGCCTGGCGCGCACGGAAGGCGGAGTTCTCACCGACTACGGAACGCAGCTCGGTTTGCCACCCTTGCGGCAGCTTCTGGCACGGCGCATGGCCGAACACGGCATTGCCGCGTCGCCCGATCAGATCATGCTGACGGAGTCCGGCACGCAGGCGATCGATCTCATCTGCCGCTTCCTGCTCGAGCCCGGCGATACCGTGCTGGTCGATGATCCCTGCTATTTCAATTTCCATGCCCTGCTGCGCGCCCACCGGGCCAATGTCGTCGGCGTGCCCTTCACGCCGACAGGGCCGGATATCGCGCTGTTCGGCGAGGTGCTCGAAAAGCACAGGCCACGCCTCTACATCACCAATTCCGCCGTTCACAATCCGACGGGCGCGATCTTGTCGCCGGTGACGGCGCATCGCCTGCTGAAGCTGGCGGATGCTTCCGACCTGATCATCGTCGAGGACGATATCTTCGCCGATTTCGAGCAAACGCCGGGGCCGCGGCTTGCCGCCTATGACGGGCTCGACCGGGTGATCCACATCGGCAGCTTCTCCAAGACCCTGTCGGCCTCGGTGCGCTGCGGCTTCATCGCCGCGCGGCCGGACTGGATCGATGGCCTGGTCGACCTGAAGGTGGCCACCAGTTTCAGCAGCGGCCAGCTTTCGGCGGAACTTTTGTTTTCGGCATTGAAGGATGGCAGTTACCGCAAGCATATGGAGGCGCTCCGGACCCGGCTTGCCAAGACGATGGGTGAGACTGCCGCGCGCCTGGAGGCGATCGGCATTACCCCCTGGCTGAAGCCGCAGGCGGGCATGTTCCTCTGGTGCCGGCTGCCGGAGGGGATCGAAGCGGCCGATATCGCCCGCGCCTGCCTTGCCGAGGGCGTCATCCTCGCCCCCGGCAATGCCTTCAGCCTGATGGACACGGCCGGCAGCTTCCTGCGTTTCAACGTCGCGCAATCCACCGACCCAAGGATTTTCGATGTGCTGGCGGCGGCGATGCGGACGTTGCGTCGGCGCGCTTAGCTTATTTGGCAAACAGGCTGTTGATGTCGGCAAAGGCCTTCAATTCGACGGCGTTGCCACTTGGATCCTTGAAGAACATGGTCGCCTGTTCGCCGGGTTCACCCCGGAAACGGATATAGGGCTTGATGACGAATTCGATATTCGCCTTGGTCAGCCTCTCCGCCGCTGCTTCCCACTCTTCCATCGACAGAACCACGCCGAAATGGCGGACCGGAACGCCATGACCGTCGACGGCGTTTGCAGCGACTTCGCCGGTCTCCTGAGGGGCCAGGTGGGCGACGACCTGATGACCATAAAAGTTGAAATCGATCCAGTCGGGAGAGCTTCGGCCCTCCGAGCAGCCGAGAAGGCCGCCATAGAAGGTACGCGCGGCCGCGAGGTCGTTGACGGGGAAGGCAAGATGGAAGGGGTGAAGGGGCGTTGCGGTCATCGTTCATCTCCATAGCGGTGAAATTCAATGCCGCGATCTATAAGAGATGCTATTTCTTATGAAAAACGATATATAATGAGCCTGAGAAACAGGAAAAATTATCAATCGTGATTCCGGAACTCAAAACGCTGGTGGCGGTTGCCCGCTTCGGAACCTTTGCCGCCGCCGGCGATCGGATCGGGCTGACGCAGGCGGCGGTCAGCGGCCAGATGAAGCGGCTGGAAGAAAATCTCGGCGTCCAGCTGTTCGAGAGAACAGGCCGCTCGGCAACGTTGAATGCTGCCGGGCTGAGAACGCTTGAGCGGGCGAAGGACATCATCGCGAAATTCGAGGCGATCGCCGATCCTGCGGATGAGGATAGCGGCGGGCGCCTCAACATTGGCGCCATCGCCTCCGTCCAGTCCACGGTTCTTGCCCGCGCACTTGTGCCGTTTCGCAATCGATTTCCGAAACATCATATCCATATCGTGCCGGGGATTTCCCTTCACTTGCTCGATCTGCTCGATGCGGGCGAATTGGACCTTGCCGTCATCATCAAACCCTCTTTCGGCATACCGAAGGATTTTGCGTGGCAGCCTTTGATGCGCGAGCCCTATGTGCTGGCGGTCCCCAGCCATGTTGAGGGTAACGACTGGCTGGCCCTGCTGCAGGAGCAATCGTTCATTCGCTATGAGCGCAGCTCGTTCGGCGGCAGGCAGGTCGATCGGTTCCTGCGGTCCTTGTCGGTCACTGCCAGGGAATCGGTGGAGATCGATGACATATCCGCGATGGTGGCCTTGGTTGGACAGGGACTTGGTGTGGCACTGTTGCCGATGACCGAGGGGAATTTGCCTCTTCCGCCGTCGGTCCGCGTGGTGTCGCTGGCCGACAGGACCTTTTACCGGGAGATCGGCATATTGAAGCCGCAGGCGGATCGGCCGGTGAGCGCGCATCTCGGCGATTGTTTGACCGCAGCCGTGTCCTGACGCTTTTCACATAGAGCTATTTTCAAGCTGCTCCCTGCGTTTCGGCATCGGGGAGACGACCGATTGCGGGTTTCGTTCGATTCGTCATATCCAGCGCTCACGCCACCGAATTGACAATATATCATTTAGTCATCTATATGACTGTATGACCTCTTTAGATGACAGACTTCCCCGCTATCAACGCCTGCGCGACGACCTCGCCGCGAGGATCAATCGTCAGGAATGGCGACCTGGCGAATCGATTCCGTCCGAGGCGGAGCTCTCGGCGACCTACGGCGTTGCCGTCGGCACCGTCCGCAAGGCGATCGACCAACTCGTGGCCGATGGCGTCGTCGAGCGCCACCAGGGACGCGGCACCTATGTGCGGCGTGCCCGCTTCAATTCCTCGCTCTTCCGCTTTTTCCGTTTCCAGACGGAGAGTGGAGAGCGTCGCGTGCCCGAGAGCCGCATTCTTCGGCGCGAAAGCATCGCAGCGCCCTCGGCCGTCGCCTCGGCGCTGCGCCTGCGCGAGGGAGATCCGGTCATTTCCCTCTCGCGTCTTCGCCTCATCGGCGGCGTTCCGCTGCTGGCCGAGGAAATCTGGCTGGAGAGGTCGCGCTTCGAAGCGCTGCTGACGATCGATACGTCCGAATTCGGCGATCTTCTCTATCCGCTTTATGAGGAACGTTGCGAGCAGGTGGTCGTATCGGCGGAGGAAACGCTGACCGTCGAGATCGCACCGCCGCTTCAGGCGCGCCTGCTGGGGCTGGAGCCGGGATCGCCTCTGGTCGTCATCGAGCGCGTTGCCTTCGATCTGGAGCGGCGACCCATTGAATGGCGGCGTTCACGCGGTCCAGCCGACCGCTTCCGCTATCACGTCGACATACGCTGATCCGTAACTTTTAGGAAATGAACTGGCGCGCTGGGATAAGGCGCGGGGAGGAGAATGATGTCTAATTGGTACAAGGAGTGCTCGCCGGTGGAACGCAAGACGTTCTGGGCGAGTTTCGGGGGATGGGGGCTCGACGCGCTCGATGTTCAGATGTTCAGTCTGGCGATCCCGGCGTTGATCATCGCTTTCGACATCACGAAGGCCGATGCCGGTCTCCTCAGTTCGATTACACTGTTTTTCGGTGCCATCGGCGGCTGGTTCGGTGGCGCGCTCGGCGACCGTTTCGGCCGGGTCAAGGCATTGCAGATTACGGTCGCGACCTTCGCGCTTGCCACTTTCGCCTGCGCCTTCGTCACCACCTATAACCAGCTTCTGGTGCTGAAGGCGATCCAGGGTCTCGGATTCGGTGCGGAGTGGGCCTGCGGTGCCGTGCTGATGGCCGAAATCATCCGGCCGGAAAATCGCGGCAGGGCGCTTGCCGCGGTCCAGAGCGCGTGGGCGGTTGGTTGGGGTGTGGCTGTTCTGCTGTCCGCCATCGTCTTCACCTTTGTCGAGCATGACATCGCATGGCGCCTGCTCTTCGCGCTGGGGCTGCTCCCGGCGCTTTTGATCATCTTCATTCGCCGTGGCATCCCGGAGCCGCGGCGAGCAACGGCGAAAGCCGACCAGCCGCCGTTCTGGCAGACGGTTGCGGGTATCTTCCGTCCGGAAGTGCTGCGTTTCACCCTGATTGGCGCACTTTTCGGTACAGGAGCACATGGGGGCTATGCGGCGTTGACGACGTTCCTGCCGACCTATCTCCGCGAGGTTCGCCAGCTCTCGGTGCTTGGCTCCAGCGCCTATCTCGCCGTGATCATCGTTGCCTTCTTCTGCGGCTGCATTGTCAGCGGAATGCTCAGCGACCGGCTTGGCCGGCGCATGAATGTGACCATTTTCGCGGGTGCCTGCGTGGCGACGGTTCTGATCTACATCTTCGCGCCGCTGTCGAACTGGCAGATGTTGTTTCTGGGTTTTCCGCTCGGTTTCTTCTCGGCCGGTATTCCAGCGAGCATGGCCGCACTTTTCAGTGAGCTTTACCCCGCCGGTGTTCGCGGAACCGGGGTGGGCTTCTGCTATAATTTCGGCCGGATTGTCTCCGCCGGCTTCCCACTGCTCGTCGGGTACCTGAGCGACAGGATCGGGCTCGGTCCTGCCATCGGCATCGATGCGGCCTTCGCCTATTCCCTGGTGCTGGTCGCCGTGTTCATGCTGCCGGAAACGCGCGGCAAGGTATTCGAACAGCCCTCTTCTTCGGCGCAATCATAGGCTTGCAACCGAATGTCGCGAGATGCCATCATGATTGAAAGCTCAGTCATCGCCGCCGTGGCTTGCTTCTCGATGGCCCCGGATCCATGGTCTCCATGGGTCCGGGCTGCATAGCGATCAACATCATGACTATATCCCCCTTTCGTATCGATACTCACGCGCATGTCTTTGACCGCAGGCTGAAGCTGGCGCCGGGCAGGCGCTACGCACCGGACTACGACGCCCGCCTTAATGCCTATCTGCGTCAGCTCGACGAGAATGGGCTGACCCATGGCGTGCTTGTGCAGCCGAGTTTCCTCGGAGCCGACAATTCCTATCTTCTCGATTGCCTGAAAGCGGCGGACGGCCGACTGCGCGGCATTGTGGTGATCGACCCCGGCACCTCGCTGGAGCAACTCGCTCCCTATGACGAAGCCGGGGTGGTCGGTATCCGTCTCAACCTCGTTGGGCAGGCCTTGCCGGATTTTTCGACGCGGGAATGGCGAGACCTGCTGGCGAGACTGAAATCACTCGACTGGCAGATCGAGATCCAGCGCAACGCCGCCGACCTCGTGCCGATCGCGCAAATGTTGGCGGACAACGGGATGAACGTGGTCGTCGACCATTTTGGCCTGCCCGATCCTAAGCTCGGCATTGCCGATCCGGGCTTCCGCGCCTTGTTGGAGCTCGGGTCGTCGGGGCGGGTCTACGTCAAGCTCTCCGCTCCCTATCGCAATGGACCGGAAGGCAGAGATTTCGCCCGGCAGGCCTATCCCCTGCTGCGTCATGCCTTTGGTCTGGACCATCTCATGTGGGGCAGTGACTGGCCGCATACCCAGCATGAGGCGGCGCAGACCTATGCCGGTAACCTGGCTTTTTTGGATGAGCTGGCGACGGACGAGGGCGAAAAAAGCCAGATTCTTGCTATGCCGCGAAATCTGTTCAAGTATTGAGCCCGTGAGCAGGCTCGATGGCTTTGCCACAAGGCCGCTCCAATTGCGGTTCACATCGGGTGCATAATTCCCATCGGCGAAGCGAGATCGACCGTGCGTGTTCTGTTAGTTGAAGACGATAATATCCTCGGATCATCCCTGAAGAAGGCCCTGGAGAAGCATGCCTACGGCGTCGATTGGATGCGCGATGGCGAGTCCGGTCTCGAAGCGGCCCAGCATTCGGATTTCGCGGCAATCGTGCTTGATATCAACCTGCCGCGGCTCAGCGGCATGGAGGTCTTGAGGGGCATTCGGCAGAGGGGAAATTCGGTGCCGGTCCTGCTGCTGACGGCGCTCGATGCCGTACGCCAGAAGGTTGAGGGGCTGGACGAGGGCGCCGACGATTATCTGGTCAAGCCGTTCGATCTCGATGAGCTACTTGCCCGCATGCGCGCGCTGATCCGCCGTCGCGACGGACGAACGGAAAGCGTTATCCGCTGTGGCGATATCGAGGTCGACCCCTCGGCGATGGTTGCCCGCAAGGGTGATGTCCAGGTTCACACCACGGCCAAGGAATTCCATCTGCTGAAGCTTCTGATGGAGCGCAGCGGCCGATACGTGACCAAGAACGATATCGAATATGCGCTTTACGATGCCGAAAGCACGGTCGAGAGCAACACGATCGAGGTGACTATCTACAATCTGCGCAAGAAGCTCGGCAGCGATTTCATCAAGTCGATCCGCGGCGTTGGTTACATGATCGAGCGATGAGCAATTCCACACTTACCCGCAAGCTTTTCCTTAGGATAGCGCCGGTCGTGGTGGTCACGATCGTTGTCGTCGGCGCTTTTGCGTTCAACAGCGCGACACGCGAAATCGACAATATCTACGATGCCCAGCTCATAAACGACGCGAATATCATTTGGGGCCTGCTGCGCCGTCCGCTGGAGAGGGAGCCCGACCGCGCCCCGAGACAGATCGACGATATCGATTTCAACATGGACAATCAGCTCGCCTTCAACGAGGACGCGGATGATTATGCCGATGCCCATATGTTCCGCGCCTGGGACGACGGCCATATCCGCTTCTACAGCAGCACGGCGTTCCTGTCGGATGTGCCGCAGCAGAAGGTCGGCTTCACCACCATCACCTATCGCGACGAGGAGTGGCGTGTCTATTCGCTGCCGATACCCAATTCGACGATCGTGATGGAGGTCGGCGAAAAGATCGCCCTTCGCGAAACGCTGGTCTCCAACATCCTGCTCAATCTCTTCTTTCCGCTGCTGGTGCTGGTGCCGGTCATCGGCTTTCTCATCTGGCTCGGCATCAATAGCGGCCTTCGAACGATCCACGGGCTGGTGCGCCAGATCCGCACCCGGTCGCCCGACGATCTCTCGGCGATCCCGGTCGAAGGCCTGCCACGGGACCTGTTGCCGCTCGGCCGGTCGATCAATCAGCTTCTCGAGAAGCTTGGCCATTCCCTGACGCTCGAGCGGCGCTTTTCCGATCTTGCGGCACATCAGCTGCGTACCCCGCAGGCCAGCGTGAAGCTGTTGCTGCAGATGCTGGGCAACAGCGACAGCGAGCAGGAGCGGCAGGCGATCGTCGCCGATCTCGTCGCCAGCAACAATCGCGCCATCCATCTGATCGAGCAATTGCTGCGACTGGCAAGGGTCAGCCATCATCCTCTCAATCCGACGCCGGTGCCGCTCTATCATATGGTGGCGTCGGTGCTGGCGGAGTTCGGCAACATCATCAACAGCCGGCAGCTCGATGTCGTGCTGGAGGGTGATGAGGCGGCGCAGGTGAAGACGGATGAATCGCTGCTGCGCATGATGGTCAGCAACCTCCTGGACAACGCCATCAAGTACACACCGGTTGCCGGCAGGATCGAGGTCATGATCACCGCTGGAGGCGGGCTCTGGCTGATATCGATCAGCGATAGCGGGCCGGGTATTCCGCCCGACGAACGGGAAGCCGTCTTCCAGCGCTTCTATCGGATCGACACGCTGCACACCGAGGGCGCCGGCCTTGGCCTGGCAATCGTAGCCGATACGGCGGACCGGCTCGCCGCCACGATAGAGCTATCCACCCCGCGTTGGGGCTCGGGCCTGCGGGTCGACCTGCGATTGCCCAGGACGGAATAGAGTCAACTTTACCACGATTTCATTTTCGCATCATTTTCCCCTCATGCCTGGCTCATCCACGGTTGTTAAACGCAACCCTAGGACAAGGCGAAAGGGCGTTTCATGCAGGTGTTTTGCGATTTTGATGGAACCATCTCCATCGAAGACGCGACGGATATGGTGTTATCCCGTTTCGCCGATCCAGAGTGGGAAGATATAGAACGCCAGTGGAAGCAAGGGCTGATGGGGTCGGGCGAGTGCATGCGCCGCCAGATCGCCCTCGTCGAGGCGAGCCGGCAGGACATCGACGCCCTGTTGGATACGGCGAGCATCGACCCCGGCTTTGACGAGTTCCTGGCGTGCTGCCGCGGCAGCGACCTGCCCGTTACCATCGTCAGCGACGGTGTCGATTACTTCATTCGCCGTATCCTGACGCGCCATGGCATTGGCGACATACCGATCGTTGCCAACGTGCTCAGCTATTGCCTTGCCGATGGCCGGGAATCCTATTCCCTCTTCCCGTCGCCGACGGCAAGCGGCTGCCTGTCCGGCTCCGGTGTCTGCAAATGCCGGGTCGTCAAGAGCCCCGATCTGCAGATCTATATCGGCGATGGCCGTAGCGATTTCTGCGTGTCCGACAAGGTCGATCTCGTCTTCGCGAAGGCCAAGCTGATCGACTACTGCGAAGACCGCGGCATCCCCTATGTCGCCTTCGAAACCTTCACCGACCTGCTTCCAAAAATGAAAGCCGTTCTTCCCAGCGTTACGCGCGGACAGCGCGCGCTGCTGCATTCCAAGACTGCATGAACAAGACCAAGAGGCATCTAATGAAAACCAATGTAGCCGAAGCCTTCAATGGCGAGACGCAATTGCCCATCAAGTCCGAGGACGAGCTGCGCATCCTCGAGGAGGCCTATTGCTCCCACGGCGATACCGTCCACTACTCGCCCAAGCCGAAATTCTTCGAAGAGTGCGAGGGTTCTTTCGTTTATGACCGGGCCGGGACGCCGTTCCTCGACCTGCAGATGTGGTATTCCGCCGTCAATTTCGGCTATCGCAACGAACGCCTGAACAACGCCGCGCATCGCCAGCTCGACCGGCTGCCGCAGGTCGCCTCGCAATATCTGCATCGCGAAAAGGTGGAGCTGGCGGCGATGATCGCCCAGGACGCCGAGAGCAAGTTCGGGCACAAGGGCCGCGTTCACTTCAACGTCGGCGGTTCGCAGGCGGTTGAGGATTCGCTGAAGCTGGTGCGCAATTACACCGGCGGCAAGAGCCTGATGTTCGCCTTCGAGGGCGGCTATCACGGCCGCACCCTCGGCGCGTCCGCGATCACCTCGAGCTACCGCTATCGCCGTCGCTACGGCCATTTCGGCGACCGGGCGCAATTCGTCGAGTTCCCCTATCACTTTCGCGGCCCGAAGGGCATGTCGAAGGAAGAGTATGGGCATTACTGCGTCCAGAAATTCGCCCGTCTGTTCGAGAGCGAATATAACGGCGTCTGGGATCCGAAGGCCGGCAAGTCGGAATATGCCGCCTTCTATATCGAGCCGATCCAGGGCACGGGCGGCTATGTCATTCCGCCGATGAACTTCTTCGTCGAGCTGAAGAAGGTGCTGGACGAACACGGCATTCTGCTCGTCGTCGACGAAATCCAGATGGGCGTCTACCGCACCGGCAAGCTGTGGTCGATCGAGCATTTCGGTGTCTCGCCCGACATTCTCGTCTTCGGCAAGGCGATCACCAACGGGCTCAACCCGCTTTCAGGCGTCTGGGCACGGGAAGAGATGATCAACCCGACCATCTTCCCGCCCGGCTCCACGCATTCGACTTTCGCCAGCAATCCGATGGGGACCGCCGTGGCTCTCGAAACGATGAAAATGTTGGAAGAGGAAGATTTCGGCACGGCCATCATGGCCAAGGGCGCCTATTTCCTCGACGGGCTGAAACAGTTGCAGAAGCGTCATGCCATCGTCGGCGAAGTCGACGGTCTCGGCCTCGCGCTCAGGATGGAGATCTGCAAGGACGACAGCTACACGCCGGACAAGGCGACGATGGACTGGCTTTGCGATGAAGGCATGAAGGGTGACCTGCAGGTCGGCGCCAAGATGTACGGCCTTGTGCTCGACGTCGGCGGCTACCACAAGAACGTCATCACCTTCGCGCCGAACCTGCTCATCACCCGTGAGGAAATCGATCTGGCACTTGCCCTGCTCGACCAGCTCCTAACGCGCGCGGCCCGGAGATAAGACGGTGCAGCTCCTTCTTCTTCATCTCGATGATGCGTTGGAGCTGCAGCCCGATTTCGTGCGCGCCTGCAAGCTTGCCGGCGCGCACCAGTATTTCGACAAGGGAGCCGGCAAGGCGATCCGGCTCTGGGGCAAGCAGAATGCGCTTGCCGAACTCGGCCGTGAAATTGCCAAGAGCACCCCCTCGCTCGGCAAGGATCCACAGCTCTGCTTCATGGGCTCGGGCGACTTTCATCATGTGACGGCCCTGCTTCTCGACGGGGCTCTGGAGCGCCAGCCTGTTGCGACGACCCTCATTCACTTCGACAATCATCCCGACTGGGTCACCTTCGAAGGCGGCATGCATTGCGGTTCCTGGGTCAACAGCGCCCTTGCGAACCGCAATATCCAGAAGGTCATCACCATCGGCGTTTGCAGCCGGGATCTGCGCAGTCCCGAGCGCAAGGGTGCCAATCTGCACTGGCTCGGCGAAGGCAAGCTGGAACTCTACCCCTATGAGCATCCGCCGAGCCGGGTGCTGGCCGACTACGGCAGCGGCGCCAGCTACCGGCAGGACAAGGGCGCTCTGCACTGGAAATCCATCGCCGAGATCGGCGAGGACAATTTCATCGACCGGATGCTGAGCCGGATTCGCACCGAGGCGGTTTACCTGACGATCGACAAGGATGTGCTTGCCGCCGACGATGCGGTCACCAACTGGGATCAGGGCCGCATGCGGTTGCCCTATCTCCTGGCGCTGATCAGCGAAATCGGTAGCCGGCATCGGATCATCGGCGCGGATGTTATCGGCGATTATTCCACGCCAACCTATGCCGGCGATCTTCGGACCAAACTCATGAAGCGGGCCGAAATCTTCATCGATCAGCCGCGCATCCGGCCGAAGGTCGAGGCGACCCGAAACATCAATAGCGCTGCAAATCACGCGCTGCTCGAAGTGCTGGCGGAGTATATGGGATGAGCGGCAGCCTGACCCTTCCGATGCTCGGCCTCATCCTTTTTTGCGTGCTGGCGGAAACGGCGCGCGAGGTCTGCTTCAAACAATCGGCGAGCGAAAGCGCATTGCGTGTCGCGCTGGCCAAGCCGATCACATGGCTCGGCATTCTCTTCTGGGCGGTCGAGCTGTTCGCCTGGACCGCCGTGCTCGAACGCGTTCCCCTCACCATGGCCTTTCCGCTGATGGCGCTGAGCTATGTGGTCATCGTGCTCGCCGGGGGCGTGATCTTCAAGGAAAACATCAATCTCCGCCACGCTATGGGCGTGTTCCTGGTGACCGCCGGCGTGGCCTGTGTGGGAGTAACCGGACTATGAAAATCTTTGCTCATACCAGATGGGATGCGGCGCCGGTTCTGGCCGCCGTGGCGCATCTTGCCTTCGACGTCTACCTGATCGTCGGCTTCGAAAGCCGGCCCTTGTGGCTCTCGGCTATTCTCGGCTGCCTCTATGCCGTGTCGATCTCGTGGAACATCAACAGCATATCCCATAATTTCATCCACACGCCTTACTTCAAGCCGCGCTGGATGAACTACGCCTTCAGCCTGCTGGAATCGGTCGCGATCGGTTTTTCGCAGACCTATTATCATTGGGTGCATATGCGCCATCACTCCGGCAATAGCGACCGGCCGGATGACAAGGGCGAGACGATCGACATGCTATCGATCTACCGCCACGGTCGTAACGGCGAGCCGGAGAATGTGTGGTCCTACACCTTCCTGAGCTTCTTCCGCGACAGTCTCGGCGACATCCACAAGGCCATCGCCCGCCGCCGCCCCTTCGATGCGAAATGGGGTCGGTTCGAGCTGTTCTTCTTTCTCGGTCTCGCAGCGATTGCATTGATCTATGACTGGAAGGCGGTGCTGTTCTTCGTGCCCTTCTATTATCTCGGCAATTGCCTGTCGTCGTTGAACGGCTATTACGAGCATCTGCACGGCGACCCGGACGAGCCGATCGCTTGGGGTGTCAGCAGCCACAAGCCGTTCTACAACTGGCTTTGGTTCGGCAATGGTTACCATGCTGAACATCACTACCGCCCGAAGACCCACTGGACGAAACTGCCGACCCTGCACGAGCAAATCAAGGAAGAGCAGGAAAAGGCCGGCACGCATGTGATCAGCACCTGCCACGCCTTTGGTTTCATGGCCAAGGAGAACCGGCAGGCGGAGCTTTCTCATGAAAGCCGATGAACTGAGCTTCTATCTCGAGGGCACCAATGGAAAAGGTGTCCTCCTGATCCATGGGCTGACCGGGGCGCCGGCTGAAATGAAGCTGGTCGCGCGCCACCTCAATCGCAAGGGCTACAGCGTCTATGCGCCGCTGCTGGCTGGCCATGGGGTGGATGCGGGCACGCTGCGGCGCTCGCGATGGGAGGACTGGCTGGAGAGCGTCGTGCAGGCATCATCAGTGCTCGCCGAAAGAGCGCAAGAGGTCTTCGCCGCCGGTATCTGCGTTGGCGGCAAGCTTTCGATGCTGGCGGCCGAATGCCAGCCGGAGACGATCCGTGCCGTGGCGATCTATTCCCCCTGCTTTCACTATGACGGCTGGGATGTGCCCTTCTACTATCCGCTTTTGTCCTCGCAGATCAGCTGGTTGTCGCGCATTCCCTTTCTCGACCGTCTCAATTTCCGTGAGACAGCATCCCTCGGGATCAAGGACGAGCGCATGCGCCGGCTGATCGGGAATATGGCGGGCGAGGGCGTTCTCGAAACATTCCCCGGCAAGGGGCTGGTCGAAATGCATCGGCTGGGCAAGACCCTGAGGGGCCGGCTGCCGCAGATGAAGACGCCGACGCTGATCCTGCACGCCGAGGACGATGATCTGAGTAGCCCCAAACATGCGCGCTACATTTCCGACCACATCGGCGGTCCGCACGAGCTCAGATGGATCAAGGACAGTTACCACATGATCCATGTCGACCGTCAGCATCGCCAGGTGGCGGATTTCACCGCCGACTTTTTCGAGGCAAGCCATGCTCAAGCCCTTGCCTAAATCTTTCCCGACGACGGACCGGGATCCGGTTGCCGAGGTGCATTTCAGCATCCGCGCCATCGGCCGCGATGCCTGGAACGCCTGCTTTCGCGGTCAGGTCGAGGATTATGATTGCCTGCTGGCTATAGAGGAAGCTGATATTAGCGGCTTCGAATGGCGCTATATCACCATCGTCGAGGACGGACGGGTGAGTGCCGCCATGCCGGTTTTCCTCTGTGCCTATGCCCTGGACACCACGCTGGAGGAAGGCCGGCTCCGCAAGGCGGTGCGCCGCATACGACAACGCTTCCCGGGCTTCCTGACGCTGCGTCTTGCTTGCCTCGGCTCTCCCTGCACCGAAACAGGCGCGGTCGGTTTTCACCCCGACGTGCCGCCGGAACGCCGCGCGGTGCTGTTTGCCGAGCTGCTGTCGTTCTTCGAGGAGCTTGCGGCCACGGAAGAGTGCTCGCTGATGGGGATCAAGGATATTCCCGCGCCGGTAGCCGCCGAATTCGGCGACCTGCTCTTAGGCCGCGGCTATGCCTCGATCGGCGGCCTGCCGACCGCCTGGCTCGACGTGGATTTCAAGACGATCGACGAATATCTCGCCAGGCTTTCTTCCGGCACCCGCAAGGATATGCGCCGCAAGCTGAAATCCTTCGAGCAGGTCAGGGTCGAAATGCGGACGGATTTCGGCGATTTCCTGCCTGAGGTCATGGCGCTTTACCATGACACGCGCAACCGCAGCGAATGGCAGTTCGAGGAGCTGACCCCGGACTATTTCGAGGGTATCCTCGCGCATATGCGCGGCCGTTCCTTCTGCGTCTTCTATTTCGTCGAAGACAGGCTCTTGGCCGCCAATCTGATCGTGCATGACGAACATGTCGCCATCGACAAGTTCTTCTGCATGGATGGCGAGGAGGGGCGGCCCTACAATCTCTATTTTCTCAGCTGGTTCACCAATCTGCGTTATTGCCTCGAGCATGGGGTCGGCCGCTATCAGAGCGGTCAGGCCTATTATGAAAACAAGGTGCGGCTCGGGAGCCAGTTGACCGCTAATACGATGTTCTTCCGGCATCGCAATCCCTTTCTCCAGAAGATATTGCGGCTGGTTTCGCCACTGCTTTCAACAGACGAGGCGGGCCAGTGATGTCGTCCATGCGCCTATCCTGGCTTGCCGTGCCGGTGTTGAACACGCTGTTCCAGTTTTTCGTCAAGCATGGGGCCGAGCAATTGGGTGGCGCGACCGGGGCCGGCTGGCTGTGGCAGGCGCTCGGTTCGCATTGGATCCTGGCGGCGATCGCCGTCGAGATCGCCTGCTTCTTTATCTGGATGAACGTGCTTTCCGAGCTCGATCTCAGCCGGGCCTTCCCGCTTTCCGGCATCAGCTACGTGCTGATCATCGCCACCGGCTGGCTCGTCTTCGGCGAACCGGTCGTCGGCCTTCAGGTGGTTGGCAGCGGGCTGATCCTGACGGGCGTTTGGCTGATCGCAGGCGCGGCCAGCGAGGCGACGAGCGGCGACGACTGGCATGCGAAGCGCGGCTCGCTACGCCCCCACAGCGGTGAGGATCGATAATGTCCGGATTGCCAGCGGAAGACCACCGTCAAAACATAATAGCATTCAGCCTTGCGGATTGGAGCCTGAAGAGAGCGCTGTCGAGCATCGTGTCGCGGGGATCGCTGGTCGTGATGACGGCGGGCGGCCGGGCGCTGACATTCGGCGATGGCAGCGGGGAGCTCGTCTGTGTCCGCTTTACCGACAATCGCGCGCAATGGGCCTTTCTGATCGATGCCGATGCAAGGCTCGGCGAGCTTTACATGGATGGCCGCTTTCTCGTCGAACATGGCTCGCTCTATGATTTCGTGGCGATGATGCTGCGGGAGGCGCAGAACAGCACGCATCCGCTCATCGCCCGCATCATCGACCATTTCCGCACGAAGCTGCGGATCTTCCGTCATCGCAACCTGCCGAGACGCTCGAAGACCAATGTCGCGCATCATTACGATCTCGATGGCCGGCTCTATGAGCTGTTCCTCGACCCGGACCGGCAATATTCCTGCGCCTATTTCGAGCATCCCGACCAATCGCTGGAAGAGGCGCAGCTGGCCAAGAAGCGGCACCTCGCCGCCAAGCTCTTGATCGGGCCGGACAACAGCATTCTCGATATCGGCTGCGGCTGGGGTGGTCTCGCGCTGCATCTGGCCGAGCAGGCGCCGGGCGGCTATGTCCTCGGCGTGACGCTCTCCGAGGAGCAGCATGATTATGCCTCGAAACGGGTGCCGGCCAGCCTCAATGGAGCGCCGGCGGAAGTGCAATTCGCGCTCAGGGACTACCGTAGCCTGACCGGCCGCTTCGACAGGATCGTCTCCGTCGGCATGTTCGAGCATGTCGGTCTGTCGTCCTACCGGACCTTCTTCCGCAAATGCGCGGAGCTGCTGGAGGATGACGGCGTCATGGTTCTTCACACCATCGGCTGTTCGGCGACACCGGGCTTCACCACGCCCTGGCTCGACAAGTATATTTTCCCCGGCGGCTATATTCCGGCACTTTCGGAGATTGTGCCCGAGATCGAGGCGGCAGGACTGACGATCACCGATGTCGAGGTGTTGCGCCTCCATTATGCCTACACGCTCGAAAGCTGGCGCGAGCGTTTCATGGCGCGCTGGGACGAGGTGGCGAAGCTCTATGACGAGCGCTTCTGCCGCATGTGGGAATATTATCTTTCGACCGCGGAAGCGGCCTTCCGCTACGAGGATCTCGTCGTCTTCCAGATCCAGATCACCAAGCGCAACGACGTGCTGCCGCTAACGCGGAATTATATCGCCGATCATGAAGCACGCAGCGCCTCAAAAGTTGATGTTGAAGGTTCTGTTGAGGGTAAAGCCGATAATATTCTGGTTGGGTGAGCCGAACTGCGAGGTGATCGGGCTGTCTGCGGCGTCGCCCACCAGACGGTTATATTTACCATAGACCTGCACGCTCCACTCGGGCGTGATCGTATAGGTCGCAGCCACCGTGAAGCCGACCGATTTCAGGCCGCCGCCGGCGTCGAAGGCCCTGACATGGCCGTTTCTTGCGGCTTGACCCGCAGAGATGCCGAAGTTGCTGCGCATGTAGGTCGAGTTTGCCAGCGACATGCGTGGCCCCGCCGACAGGACCAGTTTGTCGCCAACCGGCTGAAACCAATCGAGCGCAAGGTCAGCGACCAGGCCGTCGCCGCCCCAAAGGGACTGGCGCACTTCCGTGCGGAACCGAAGCTGATTGTCCATCAGCCAATATTGTGCAAAGCCGCCGGCATCGAAATTCCAGCGCACCCTACGCTCACTCTGCAGATGCAGATTGTTGAGATCCAGGCGATCATCCCTCAAGCCGACGACGGGGCCGATTTCGAGATTGCCGAGATCGAAGAGCGTATAGTCGAAATTGTCGTCCGGGGCGCTGTATTCAGGGGTCTCACCGAAGCGGTAAAAGTCGAAGGACGGCAAGGCGCTGAAGGAATAATGCTTCGAGCCTTCATAATTGGGACCGTATTCCACCGTGGCGCCGAGCGTCACGACCCAGGTGTCGGAGGTGGACTTCGTGGCGTCCTGCGCCATGGATGATGCCGGAAACGCGACGATTGTGCATATGGTCACCAGACCAATCCCGGTTAGCGCCAGCAACCGGGCAGAGAAAGATGTCTCGACTACTAACACTCTGACAATACCCGATCCCTGGACGCCCCTGCGACATTGTTAGCGCAGTTTACGGTTCCCAAAACAGCAAAAAGTTCAAAAGCAACCGGTCATGGACGAATGATCTTTTCCAGCGTCGCGATTGCGAAAGTACGGGCGAGAATAGCGGCGCAACATTTCATGAACCTGAAAAAATCGGCGCCAAACGGGGCGCTATCGTTTTTTCGTCGTGACGGCATTTCCCGGTCCCTCGTATGGGATCAACACTGGACTTCCAGCCGTGTCGCGACGAGCAACGAATAGTCCGTGCCCTTGGGATCGCTGAAGAACATGCTGGTCAGCGCCGCCTGGTTCTCCGCCATGACTTCCTTGGGGTTGGGCCTCACAACCTTGCGTTTGCAGCGACCGGAGGCTGCGCCGGAGATGGTCATATCGTCGTCGGTGGCGAAATCGACCGCTGTGTAGAGCGTCTTGTCATAGATCCCGAAGATCGTGGTTCCCTTGAGGAAGGTCTTCTGTTCGGGCTTTAGCGAAAAAGTCAGGGTCAGCGAACCGTCCTTGTAATCGGCCTGGATCGCATCGGGCTTGGCCATCGGCACCGCTTTGCCGTTGCTGGTGACGTTTGTGTAGTAATTATACTGCGCAAGCGAATCCCTGACCGTCTTGCCGATCGCTTTCAGTTCGCTCGCGCTCAGCGTCTGATTGTCGCCCTTGTCGAAATCCATGAGGACCGAGGAGGAAAAGACTTCGTCGAAGTGCCAGATGTTGCGCAGCTCGCTGATCGAGCCGTCGGGTGCGGCGACAAGCTCGAATTTCGCGTCGATGAAGATATGCGGATGGGCGAGAGCCGGGACGGGCAGGAGCGACAGCATCGCGAGCAGCAGGATTGTTTGTCGTTTCATGCAGGCTCTACCGTGATCTGTCCGCAGCTTGGTCGCCCAGACCTGAACGTCAATTGAGACTGATTTGAGACCCCAGGAGGTGGAGTGGTATCCGGGCTTGCACCGGTTCTCGGAATTCGATGGGATCTGCCGAAGAATAATGAGCCGCGTTGTCCGGGAACAGTGGAATCTTCTGCCGGCAGCGGACAATATGCGGCAGCGCCCTCGGGATTAGCAGGTTATTCTGCTAGTCGATCTGGGAAATACGAGACGGTCAAGCGATGGAGACGGACATGGAACACGCCCACAAATTCTATATCGACGGCAAGTGGGTCGATCCCGAGGTATTGAAGACGCTTGAGGTCATCGATCCGGCGACAGAGCAGTCCATGGGGACGATCGCATTGGGCTCGGCCGCGGATGCCGAGAAGGCGATCAAGGCCGCGCGCGCCGCCTTCGACAGCTTTTCGCGGACAACGCGGGATGCGCGGCTATCACTGCTGAAGCGCATTCTTGAGATCCTGAGACGCCGCAACGACGAGATGGGCGACATCATTTCCCGGGAGATGGGCGCGCCGCTCGCCATGGCGCGGTCGGACCAGGCCGGTATCGGCGTTGCCCATTTCGAGAAGACGATCGAAGCCTTCGAGGCTTTCCAGTTCGACTATATGCAAGGCTCCACCCGGATCGTGCACGAGCCGGTCGGCGTCGTCGGCATGATCACGCCCTGGAATTGGCCGATGAACCAGATCGCCTGCAAGGTCGCGCCGGCGCTGGCGGCAGGCTGCACCATGGTGCTGAAACCCTCCGAGATTGCGCCGTTCAATGCCATCATCTTTGCCGAGATCCTCGAAGAGGCAGGCGTTCCCAAGGGCGTCTTCAATCTCGTGCAGGGCGATGGCCCGACCGTCGGCGCCGTGCTGTCGAGCCATCCGGATATCGACATGGTCTCCTTCACCGGCTCGACCCGCGCCGGCATCGCCGTTGCGCAGGCCGCCGCCCCGACCGTCAAGCGCGTCCATCAGGAGCTCGGCGGCAAGTCCCCGAATATCGTGTTGCGCAGCGCTAATTTCGAGGCTGCCGTCGCTGGTGGCGTGCGCCGCTGCTTCAACAATTCCGGTCAGTCCTGCAATGCGCCGACGCGCATGCTGGTGCCGGCCGAGCGTATCGACGAGGCGGGTGCGATCGCGGCGCGGGAAGCGGCGACGCTGGTCGTCGGCGCTCCCTCGGATCCGCGCACGGCACTCGGCCCAGTCGTCAGCGCTCTCCAGTTCGAAAAAATCCAGGCGCTGATCGCCAAAGGGATCGAGGAGGGCGCCAAACTGGTGACAGGCGGCCTTGGGCGGCCGTCGCATCTCAATGCGGGTTATTATGTGCGCCCGACGGTGTTCACGCGCGTGACCAATTCCATGACCATCGCCCGCGAGGAGATCTTCGGGCCGGTGCTGTCGATCATCGGCTACGAGACCGAGGACGAGGCCGTGGCGATCGCCAACGACACGCCCTATGGCCTTGCTGCCTATATCCAGGGCGATCCGCAGGAGGCGCGGCTGCTTGCCGGACGGCTGCGCGCGGGCACGGTCCGTCTCAACACCTCCGCTTGGGATGGGATGGCCCCCTTCGGCGGCTACAAGCAGTCGGGCAACGGCCGCGAATACGGCAAGTTCGGCCTGCATGAATTCACGGAGATCAAGGGCGTCGTCGGTTACGATGAAGCCTGAGCGGGTCGGCTGATCCACAATCCCGGCTCCGCATGGCTCGCGCCCCGCTAAGCCGCTCTGGCTCGCCGCTGCCGCCAAACAACAAGTAGCAGCAAGATCGCCAAGCCGACAATGACGGCCACGGCGATGCCAATGCGTGCGAGCAGCAGGAGTGAAGACGAAGGGCCGCCGGCCCGTACCTGGGCGACATCGGCGGGTGTGACCGGGGTGCCGGCGCGGCCGTAGTTCTCAATCACGTAATTCGCCAGCGTCGCGACTTGGGCGTCGTTCAGAGCATTGATGTCGTTTGCCTTGCCGCCGAAGCCGGGCATGAAGGCCTGGCCCTTGGGCGTCGTGCGGTTGACGCCGTTCAGGATTGTGGCGATCAGATTGCTATGATTGGCCGCACCTGTCACCGAATTGTGGAACAGGCTCGGATAATAGGTATCTTTGCTGCCTTGGCCGGAAGCCTGGTGGCAGGAGGCGCAATTGCCGTAAAACAGCACCGCGCCGCTGGCTTGCTCGTCCGTATCGGAGCGGATCGGGTTCGCCCCGCGCAAGCTTGCAAGCTGCGAGACGGGCTTGCCGTAGCCAAACCGGGACTGCTCATCCGACGCATCGCGCAGCGGCGGCACGGTCTTGATATAGGTTGATATCGCCGAGATATCGTCCGGCGTGAGCTGGGAGAAGCTGTGCTCGACGGCCTCCCCCATGCTGCCCGCCGCTTGCGCCTTGCCGGGCAGCGAGCCGGTCGCCAGATAGCGAGCCAGTTCGTCTTTGCTCCAGCTCCCAATGCCACTGACGGCATCCGAGGTGATATTTGGCGCATACCATTGGCCAACCTGCGCACCACCCAGATACTGCGCAGACACTTCCTGCATCAGGAAGCCGCGCGGCGTATGGCAGGTGCTGCAATGCGCCGCCCCATCGACAAGATATTTGCCGCGATTCCACTCGGCCGATTGCGTGGCATCGGCCTCGCTATGGCCGCTGCCGAGAAACAGGAGGTTCCACGCCATCATCGACAGGCGAATATTCATCGGAAACGGCAGTGCGGTTCGCGCCGGCGCCGTATCGACGGGTGCGACGCCGTGCTGAAAGTAAGCGTAGAGGTCGTGGATATCTGCGTCCGTCAGCACGTTGTATGACGTGTACGGCATCGCCGGATAGAGGTTGGCACCATCGGCCCGAACGCCCGCCCGCACGGCACGGGCAAATTGTTCTTCCGTGTATTGCCCAATGCCCGCAGTCGCAGAGGGTGTGATATTGGTGGTAAAGATCGTGCCCACCGGGGAGACGATGCCAAGTCCGCCCGCAAATGGCTTGCCACCTGGCGCCGTGTGGCAGGCGGAACAGTCCGAGGCGGTGGCGAGATAGGCGCCGCGCTTAATGGAGGCCGCTTGCGCATCATCGTCGGCGGCGAAGGCCGTCGAACTCACGGACATCAGACAGATTGCAGCGCCGAAGAGACGGAAGAGAGTGTCCACGCTCAGCCCCGCTTTAATTGGTCAACGATGGCATCGGCGGCCTTCACGGCCAAAGCCGCCATGGTGATGGTGCTGTTGCCGCATCCGCCCGTCGTCATCGCCGCGCCGCCCGGCAGAAAAAGATTCGGATGATCATGCGCGCGACAGTCGACATCGACGACAGAGTCGGTGGGATCGGTGCCCATGATGCAGCTCCCCATCATGTGGTCGCTATTGGTGAAGGTCGTGGCGATGCTGCTTTCGACGGCGCCAAGCTCCGCGATCAGTTTCTTCAGCAGCGGCAGGGTATATTCCTGATGGCTGCGGCGGACATAGTCGCCGACATCATAGTAGATATTCGGCTTGCTGAGCCCCAGCCAGTCCTTCTTATCCGACAATGTCAGCCGGTTATTGGGATCCGCCAGGATCTCGTGCTCGATCGTCAGTCGCGCGGTGCAGGCCGAGAGCCTGCGAATCTCCGCGTCCAGCGCCTTGCCGACCAGCCCCTTCGAGAGTGCTGCTAGACCGCCCACGGCGCTCAGAGCCGCATTTTCGCAGCGAAGCATGGCACCGGCATGTTCGCTTCGGAAAGCGCCTTGCCCCGTCATCATGATGCTGCTGCCCTGCACAGGGCCAACGCCCGTCCACATCGGCTCGGAGAGCACCATCTGTGCGCTGATTTTGGGCTGGTCCATCAGATTGCGCCCGACCTGATCCGAATGATTGGCAACGCCGTTCGGGTTGCGCTCGTCCTTGGACATCAAGAGCAGTTTCGGCGTCTCTATGGCATTGCAGGCAATGGCGAAAAGTCTGCCGACGACCTTTTGCGTTTCCTTGTTGGGATTGAAGAAATGGACAGCCTGGATGTTTTGCTTCGCATCCGTCTCCACCCGGTAGACGACCGCATTGGCAAGAATCCTGCCGCCCTTTGATTCGATCCTCGGCAGCGCCGATGCTGCATCATATTTCGCGGAGATCGGACAGACCGGGAAACAGTTGTTGTTGCCGCAACAAGGCGGTCGTCCGTCGTAGGAAACGCCGCTGTTGCGCGCCTGGGGGGCGGGAAGATTGGTGACGCCAACGCGTGCGGCGGCATCCGTAAAACGTTGCTCGCCCGGGCCTAAGGGAATACGTCCCATCGGGTAGGGCTTGGAGCGCGGCAATGGTGGCCATTGCAGCTCGACCTCGGACGGGCCGCACACACCCAGCGCATATTCGGCGCGCGTGTAGTATGGCTCAAGTGTGTTGTAATCAAACGCCCAGTCCCGGCCGACGCCGTAAAGGCTTTTCATCCGCATATCATCGGGATGCAGCCGCCAACAGATACCCGCCCAATGCCACGTAGCCCCGCCGGCATAGCGCACATAACCCTGACGATATGCACGGCCGTTCGGCCCCTCCAGCTGCAGGTAGTCGGTCGTGGCGTCTACCAGTTCTGATTCGATATGCGGTGCCCAGGGCTTTGCCGGATAGGGCGCGTTCCAATTTTGCTTGAAGCGCGGCGGTACGTTGCGATAATTTTCAACAATCTGCCAGCGCTCCACGCGAGGGCCGGCTTCCAGCATCAGAACGGATAGGCCTGCGTCCAGCGCCTGCTCGGCGACAAGGCAACCGATAACGCCCGTTCCAACGACAATGACGTCCGCACTATAATCGTTTGCCATCTTATCGATTCCAACTAACCAAAGGCTCGAATAGGCACGTCAAACCTCGCCGCAAGCCGATCCCATGACAAAGTCTTTCACGGGGGCGTCTCGCTCGATTGCTTGAAGCCGCCCGCAACGCGCCTTCGCGCACCGGGCGGCTCTTGTCAGAATGTCGGCATGTTGCTGAGAGGCGGGGCCTCGGCATTCCATCCGTTCGGACCGGATATCGCGTAGGTCGGGATTGTCATGACGTCATGGGTCGGCTGGTACATCAGCGCCATCTCGAAGGCGAAGACCTCCGCGGTGGCGGAATTTTCCACCACGCCCGTATACCAGGCCGAAATGATGGCCAAGGCCGTGTCCTTCAGGCGCCCCTCCGGAATGTCGGCGAAGAAATCCTCGACGATCCTGGCGTTTTTTTTCTTCGCAATGTCAATAATTGCGCCGATATCCTGCGCAATTTCCGGATTTATCCGCAGCATGGCGGCAGCCATGCGTGCCCCGACCTCAGGATCCAAATGATGGTCGATGAGGAGAGACGACACGTCCATGAAGTTTGACGAAACCTCCGGCGCGACCGCACCTAGAGTTTGGGCCGAAATCTCCGGAGACAGCAGCATGCCGCCAGCGAACAGGGCGCCGCCCAGCATCAATTTCCGACGTGTGAGATTGAATTCCTCGGGACAGTCATCGCGAGACGGGTCGGTTATGTCCATCAAGATGCCTCGTCAGCCAGTTTTCGTCATATTTAACGCAGGCGCACGGCAGGAATATTACGAAAATCTATGCATTGCATACGATAGAGTCAATCCGACTTTCAGCAAAGCCGAATTATCGGAATTACAAAAATCAACGGTAGCACTGAGGTTGAGCGGCTGAGTCTCGCGACCGCGCCGCATCGAGTGGCTGGAGGGTGTGATGCCAAATTCGCATCGCCCAATGCCCCAAGCGATTGCATTCAGCTTAACGCTACCGGTGGTATCCTAGTGGGAGCCGTAAAGCATGCCTCGCTCATCGAGCGAGCTTGGCAATTGCTTTTGTTAGGAAAAATGGAGCGGGCGAAGGGATTCGAACCCTCGACCCCAACCTTGGCAAGGTTGTGCTCTACCCCTGAGCTACACCCGCTCATATCCACAACAGTCCGGGGTAGTGTGTTGGACCGTTCGGCGTCGTCTTGCGGCGACGGGCGCTATATGGCCCAATCGTTTTTCAAATGCAACAGGGAAATGACGAGGTCACGAAGAAAAATTCGCGGTTTTTTTCAATGCCTACCGGAAAGCCCGGAAACGCCGGGCTTTGTCGTCTCAAAGATTGCAAAGGAATTGTGGGCGACGTATCAGGGTCGCGTCAAATTTTCTTTGCGAGACGCCATGACCGAGAATAGCCCGAAAACCCGCGACGATCTTTTCCGCTTTCTGGATGGACTCGGCATTTCCCACAGCACCAAGGATCATGCGCCGGTGTTTACTGTTGCCGAATCGGTGTCGCTGCGCGACGAGATTCCCGGCGGACATACGAAGAACCTCTTCGTGAAGGACAAGAAGGATAACTTCTTCCTGTTGACGGTCGAGGAAAACGCCAGCGTCGATCTGAAGACGGTGCACACGCTGATCGGTGCCGCCAGCAAGGTCTCCTTCGGCAAGCCGGAAAAGCTCATGGAATATCTGGGCGTCATTCCGGGTTCGGTGACGGCATTCGGCGCGATCAACGATACGGGCGGCAATGTCACCTTCGTGCTGGATGCCGAATTGATGGCGCACGATATCGTCAATTGCCATCCCTTGTCGAACGACGCGACGACGTCGATTGCCAGCGGCGACCTGCTGCGCTTCATGGAAGCGACGGGTCATGCGCCGCTAGTCTTGAAAGTGACGGGCTAACGTACGATTTTAGCGCTACAATGCGGCAGATATGACATATCTTCGAAGTGTGCTGTCGCTATGGCTATTTCATCGAGCATGATCTTATGCAAAGCGATGCCCCGTTTTTGGGGCTCATGTTTTAAAAGTCCGGAATGCCGGCAGGCGGGAGACATCTATGAGCGGTTCGAACAATCCCTATAACGCTTCCTTCGGTGGCCAGATGTCGGCCTCTGCCTCCTTTGGCGCTGCGCCCGCGGCCTCGGGCGGCGCTTCGCCGATCAAGGACACCACGACGGCGAATTTCGCCAAGGACGTTATCGAGGAATCGCGCAACCAGCCGGTGCTGGTGGATTTCTGGGCACCCTGGTGCGGTCCGTGCAAGCAGCTGACGCCGGTCTTGGAAAAGGTCATCAATGAGGCCGGCGGACGCGTCAAGCTGGTCAAGATGAATATCGACGATCATCCCTCCGTGGCTGGCCAGCTCGGCATCCAGTCGATCCCGGCGGTCATCGCCTTCGTCGACGGCCGTCCGGCCGATGGCTTCATGGGTGCTGTTCCCGAGAGCCAGGTTCGTGAGTTCATCGATCGCCTTGGCGGTCCGGCGGGTGGCGCGGGCGATCCGGCGGCGGAGATTGCAGCGGTTCTGGAAGAGGCAACCGGCCTTCTCGCCGGGGGCGATATCAATGGTGCGGCCGAGCTGTTCGGCGCGGTGCTGCAGGCCGATCCGGAAAATGCCAAGGCGCTGGCCGGCATGGCCGAATGCATGATCGCCGCCGGCCAGAGCCAGCGTGCACGCGAGGCGCTGACGGACCTGCCGGAAACGCTTGCCAACGACGCCGGCATCCAGGCCGTGGTGAAAAAGCTCGATCAGATCGAGGAAGCCCGCAAGCTCGGCGATCCCGTGGCGCTCGAGCAGGAGCTGGCGGCCAATCCCGACAATCACGAGCAGCGCGTCAAGCTCGCCAAGATCCGCAATGTCGAGGGCAAGCGCGACGAGGCGGCCGAGCATCTTTTGACGGTCATGCGCCGCGACCGCGCCTTTGACGATGACGGCGCGCGCCGGCAGCTGCTGGAATTCTTCGAGGTCTGGGGTCCGAAGGATCCGGCGACGATCGCCGCGCGGCGCAAGCTGTCGTCGATCCTGTTTTCCTAAGGTGTCGTTTAAGCGAGGGCGTCCTACCGGGAGCCCTCGTTTGTCTCGATTGGACGGGAAAGCGAAAGGCTGTGACCTTTTCCCGGAAATACTCTTGTGTTTTCGCAGGACGAGGCCACATTGTTCTGTGGCGCGGCGTGGGATGGAGCAATCGCCGCCGGGCGTCGTTCCTGTGTATCCCAAGGGATGCGCGGCGCAGTGATGTAGCGGGACGGAAATCATGCAAGTCGGTAATGCCAGATATCTGAAGCCGAGCGACCTGCCGGAATCGGTGGTCATCTTTCCTCTATCCGGTGCCCTGCTTCTGCCCACAGGGCAATTGCCGCTCAATATTTTCGAGCCGCGTTATCTCGCCATGTTCGATGCCGCCATTGCCGGCAACCGGCTGGTCGGCATCGTGCAGCCGGCGCTCGGCGAGCCGTCGGAAACTCCCAATCTTTCGCATGTCGGCTGCCTCGGGCGCATCACCTCCTTCGCCGAGACCGGCGATGGCCGCTACATCACGTCGCTGACCGGCATCTGCCGCTTCCGGCTGATGAACGAGGTCACCGGCCACCAGCCCTACCGCAGCTTCCGTATTGCCCCTTTCATGGCCGATTTGAAGTCGGCTGACGAGGAGCATACCGTTGATCGTGCCGCGCTGCTGTCGGCCTTCCACGCCTATCTCGACGCCAACAAGCTGGAGGCGGATTGGCAGAGCGTCGAGCGCGCCAGCAATATGACATTGGTGAATTCGCTGGCGATGATGGCGCCCTTCGAGCCCGCCGAGAAGCAGGCGCTCCTGGAGGCGCCCGACCTGAAGACCAGGGCGGAAACCTTCATCGCCATTATCGAAATCGTGCTCGCCCGCTTTGGCGACACCGATTCTGTGCTGCAATAGGATCTGCGATGGATATCACCGTCAGCAAGGTCGACCCGAAACTGCTCGACCTTCTCGTCTGCCCGCTCACCAAGGGGTCGCTGAGCTATGACCGCGAGAAGAACGAGCTGGTCTCGGAAAAGGCCCGGCTCGCCTATCCGATCCGCGACGGCATTCCGATCATGCTGATCTCGGAAGCGCGGCGTATCGAGGATTGAGGTCGTCTTTCCTTGGGGGTTGGCATGTGACCGGAATGGATGAAGAGGCGCAGCCATACGCTACGCCTCGTCAATCGTTGAGGATCACCGAGCGCTGTCGATGATTGCGCCGCCATCGGGCGTAAGGCTGTATCCCGTGATAAACTGTGAGTCCTTGCTGGCGAGGAACAGGACGACCGGTGCGATGTCATCTTCCGGAGAGCCGAAACGGGCGAGCGCGCTGGCTGGCGGAGGAACATCCTTTGCCGCGGCTCCCCATGTATCCGCTATCGGCAGAACATTGTTCACCGTGATGTTGTCCGCGCCCCACTCGCGGGCCGCAGTACGGGTAAGAGCACGCACGGCCTCCTTTGCCATGTTGTACGGGCCGTAGCCGACCAGCCCGAGCGTCCCAGCCATGGAGCCGAAGTTGATGATCCGGCCCTCTCCACTTTCCTTGAGGTGAGGATAGCAGGCCTGCATGAAGCGTAGATACGCGATCGGACCGGTATCGAAGTTCCGCTGTAGTTGCTCCGCCGACAGGTCGATGACCGAGGACAGGACAGCAGAGCCATCGAATGCATTGTTCACGAGAATGTCGATGTGGCCATAGGCTGCCACGATCTTGTCGACCGCAGCCTTGATCTGATCGGCCTCGCTAACGTCGCAGACAACACCGAGCGCGGTGCCCCCCACTTCAACGATATCCGCAACGACGCGTTCGACGCTTTCGGACGTTCGTGAAAGAACGGCGACCTTGGCACCTTCGGCGGCAAGCAGCTTTGCAGTGGCGCGGCCTATGCCACGGCTTGCGCCCGTGACGATCGCGACTTTTCCATCGAGTCGACCCATATTCATCTCCATTTGGTTGAGGTTTGTGATTGTCGCTGTGTCAGCGCATGGCAACGTGGGCGTAAGGGGACGGCACATCTCGGGCATCGTTCTGCGTCGCGAACGAGATTACCAGGAGAGCCAGGCCAATCGCTGCGGGCAGGGCGCCGGCGGGCTTGCGAACACCGAGATGTGCCATGCCGGAGAGCAGCAGGTGAAAGAGGATGCCGGCGTAAGCGAGATCGCTGAGCGGCACGCTGACGCGTGAAAGGATTGCGACGGGGCCAAGGACCTTTACAACAATCATGAACGGCACGAGGTAGGCGGCGTTGTACCCGAGCTCCGCTTGAACCTGGCGAACCCAGTCCGCCTTAGTGGCGTACATAAGAGCTGAAGCCAGATAAAGCAGGGACAAAAGTGCCGTGCTGATCCAGTATGCGTAGTATTCTGTCATGATTTCATCCTTGTGGCTGGTTACGCAGCAACATTCTCATTTGTTGAGCATATCGTTGGTGTTGAAGGCGCTTTTACTGCGCTCCGTGGTGCATGAATGGAAAATGTCGTCTAAGATCGATCTTTGCAAGTAGGATGAATTACTTGCTGTTAGTATGGAAAAGCAGACTATGGCCGATCAAGAAGTCAATATGCACGAGGAAATGCGGCGCGCCTTCGCATTGCTTTCCGGCAAGTGGAAGCTCGAAATCATGTGGCTTCTCAATCAGCGGATGTACAGGTTTGGTGAGTTGCGAAAGGCTATTCCCGGCATCACCCAACACATGCTGACGGCACAACTTCGCGAGCTCGAAGCGGACGGACTTGTGTCACGCACGGTCTTTGCCGAGGTTCCCCCACGCGTCGAATATGAGATCACGCAGAAGGCGCGCGGACTCGGCCCCACGATGGAAGCGCTGACTGCTTGGTGGAGCGAATATGGAAAGAGCGTTCCGGCGAAACCGAGCGCGCGTGGCCGGAAAGCCAGAAATGTTTGAGCGACCGTCGAGGCGATCGGCAAAGCAATTCCTTCAGCACCGTAAGGTCGGACAGGGACTGCCTTGATGGCCACTATGAGCCAAAGCTGACATTTCGGTTATCAGTTCAGGGCACGTTGCTATCGAATCGTGCTCTCTTTCGGCTCCAACCGCTCAGATCGCCTCGCCCGCCAGCAGTCGCGGATTATCCTTGGCTTCCGTGCCGGCGGCCTGGCCGATGAAGAAGGATTTCAGCTTTGGCAGGCGATCGACGAGACCGAGGCCGAAATCGCGGGCGACGCGTACGGGCGTGATGTCGTTGGAAAACAACCGGTTCAGCACGTCGGTGGTCACCCCCATGCGGAAGGTGTCGAAGCGCCGCCAGGTCTGGTAGCGCTCGAGAGTGTTGATCGAGCCGATATCGAGGCCGAGGCGGTCGGCCTCGACCACGGTTTCTGCGAGGGCCGCCACATCCTTGAAGCCGAGATTGAGGCCCTGGCCGGAGATCGGGTGGATGCCGTGGGCCGCGTCGCCAGCGAGCGCGAAGCGCGGCGCGACGAAGGCGCGGGCAAGCGTCAGGCCAAGCGGGAAGGCGCGGCGGTCGCCGACCGTGCGCAGCGCGCCGAGCTTGTGGCCGAAACGGCGCTCCAGTTCTTCCTCGAATAGCAGATCGTCGGAGGCGACCAGCCGGTCGGCATCGGCGGTGCGTTCGGTCCAGACCAGCGAAGAGCGGTTGTTCTTCAGGGGCAGGATGGCGAAGGGGCCGGAGGGCAGGAAATGCTCCTCGGCGCAGCCATTGTGCGGCCGCTCATGCTCGACAGTGACGACGATGCCGGACTGGCCGTAGTTCCAGTTTACCGTCTTGATGCCGGCCATGTCGCGCAGCTTGGAGCGGACGCCGTCACAGGCGACCAGCAGCCGTGTTTCCAGCGTGCTGCCATCCGAGAGCGTCAATGTGACGCCGGCATCTTCCGTCTTGAAGTCCGTCGCGCTGACGCCGTGGCGGATGGTGATGCCGAGGCGTTCGCAGGCGCCGCGCAGTGCGCCGACCATGGCGACGTTCGGGATCATATGGGCAAAGGGCTGGCCCTCGGTCACTTCGCCGTCGAAGGTGAGGAATACCGGGCGCACGGGATCGCTGGTGCGCGAATCGGTGACGATCATGCGGGTGATCGGCTCGGCTTCCGGCTTGATCTCGTCCCAGACGCCGAAGACCTCCAGCATCTTCGAGGCGGCGGCGATGATCGCCGAGGCGCGCATGTCTTTTTTCCAGGCGGTTTCCGGGGCGGCCTCTACGACCATGACGTCGAGATGGGGGGCTGCCTGCTTGACGGCGACCGCGGCGGCCAGACCTACATAACCGCCACCCACTACCAGCATGTCCAACATCGCGCTTCCCTGTGTCCTACTGTCACTTCCTGTTCTATATAGAACATCCCGTTCGTGGTTCCTACCGTTGGAGTTCATTCAAAATGTCGCGTGAGAATGAGAAACTGACCGCCATGCAAGTCACGCTCGCGACGCTGGATCTGGAAACGATCGAGATGAACCTGTTTCGCGGCAACAGCCCGCAGGTTGGCTGGCAGCGCGTCTTCGGCGGCCAGGTCATCGGCCAGGCGCTGATGGCGGCGCAGAGGACAGTGGCGGGTGATCGTTTTGCGCATTCCCTGCATGCCTATTTCATGCTTCCCGGCGATCCGAGCGTCCCGATCGTCTATCAGGTCGACCGGCTGCGCGACGGCGCAAGCTTCAACACGCGCCGCGTTCTGGCAATCCAGCATGGCAAGGCGATCTTCGCGCTGACGGCCTCCTTCCAGATCGATGAGCCTGGCTTCGAACACCAGAGCGAGATGCCGAAGGTGCCGGCTCCCGAAGATCTGATGGACGAGGAAGAGGTCAAGGCACGCTTTATTGCCAACGCGCCGGAGGCTGTGCGCCGCTACTGGGAACGCAAGCGCGCGATCGAGATCCGGCCCGTTTCCATCGAGGATTATTTCTCGCGTTCGCGGCCCAGCCAGCGGCAGGATATCTGGGTTCGCCTGACCGGGCCGGTGCCGGATGACCGGCTCTACCAGAATGCGGTGCTCGCCTATCTCTCGGACATGACGCTGCTCGATGCGGCGTTGCATGTGCATGGAACCTCGGTCTTCGATCCGCGCCTGCAGGTCGCAAGCCTCGACCATGCAATGTGGTTTCACCATCCGTGCAAGCTCGACGACTGGCTGCTCTATAGTCAGGACAGTCCCAGTGCCTCAGGCGCGCGCGGTTTCACTCGCGGCAGTCTTTTTACGCGGGATGGTGTCCTGATTGCGTCGGTGGCGCAGGAGGGGCTGATTCGTAAAAAGGCAAATGATTAAATAGTATGCAATTTTATAAATTTGCACCTTATTTGTGCATCAGCTGCGCCGCGAATTGCCGCTTTATTGGGTTCTCAAAGTAATTCCCTTATATTTCAATCGGTTATAATTGTGTCACGAATCTGGCACGTCCTTTGAATGTGTATCTCCGGTCGCTGCTGAAACGCTCGTCAGCGGCAAGGAGAGTCGGCTTCGCGCCGAGGGTAAACAAAGGATGGGAAACCAGATGAAAATTGTGATGGCCATTATCAAGCCGTTCAAGCTCGATGAGGTCCGTGAGGCCCTCACGGCTGTCGGCATCCAGGGCCTGACTGTGACCGAAGTAAAGGGTTACGGGCGCCAGAAGGGGCATACCGAAATCTATCGCGGCACGGAATATGCCGTCAGCTTCCTGCCGAAGCTGAAGATCGAAGTCGCGGTCGCAACCGAAATCGTCGACAAGGCGGTCGAGGCCATCGCATCCTCCGCCAAGACCGGCCAGATCGGCGACGGCAAGATTTTTGTCTTTTCGATTGACCATGCCGTGCGCATCCGTACGGGCGAAACCGATTCAGAAGCGCTGTAAGACACGGCCGATCAGGGAGTTATTTGCAATGACGTTTTCCAAGCTTTCCTCCACTCTGGCACGGGTGGGTACGCTTTCTGCGGCCATGCTCGCGCCGGCGATCGCCTTTGCGCAGGATGCTACAGCCACTGCCGCCGCTGCTGCCGCGCCGGTTCCGGACAAGGGCGACACCGCCTTCATGTTCATCTCCACCATTCTCGTCCTCTTCATGCTCGTGCCTGGCCTGGCCCTCTTCTATGGCGGCCTCGTGCGTTCGAAGAACATGCTGTCCGTTTTGATGCAGTGCACGGTGATCGGTGCGGTCGTCATGCTCCTTTGGGTCTTCTACGGCTATTCCTTCGCCTTCGGCGGCGGCACGAGCCCGTATTGGGGCGGCACCGCGAAGATGTTCCTGTCCGGCGTCTCGGTATCGACGACGGCTGCAACCTTCTCCAAGGGCGTCGTCATTCCGGAATTCATCTTCATGCTGTTCCAGATGACCTTCGCAGCCATTACGCCTGCCCTGATCATCGGTGCCTTTGCTGAGCGCATCAAGTTCGGCGCAGCCGTCCTCTTCTGCGCGCTTTGGGCAACCTTCGTCTACTTCCCGATCGCCCACATGGTCTGGGACTCCAACGGCATGCTCTTCAAGATGGGCGCTCTCGACTTCGCCGGTGGCACGGTCGTTCACATCAATGCCGGTGTTGCCGGTATCGTCGGTGCCCTTATGGTCGGCAAGCGTGTCGGCTTCGGCAAGGACATGATGGCTCCGCATTCCATGACGCTGACCATGGTTGGTGCTTCCATGCTCTGGGTTGGTTGGTTCGGCTTCAACGCCGGTTCGAACCTCGAAGCTTCCGGCGGCGCGATGCTGGCTACCGTCAACACCTTCGTTGCAACGGCAGCGGCCATCATCTCCTGGTCGATTGTTGAAACCTTCACGCGCGGCAAGGCCTCCATGCTCGGTGGCGCTTCCGGTATGGTCGCCGGCCTCGTTGCTGTTACGCCGGCTGCCGGCATCGTCGGCCCGATGGGTGCGATCGCCCTCGGTCTCATCGTTTCGCCGCTGTGCTACTTCTTCGTTTCCGTCGTGAAGAACAAGTTCGGCTACGACGATACGGCTGACGTCTTCGGCGTACACTGCGTCGGTGGTATCTTCGGCGCTCTCGCGACCGGCGTATTTGCCAGTGCATCGCTCGGCGGCGTCGGCTATGCCGAAGGCGTCACCATGAGCAGCCAGGTTGCGGTTCAAGCCACTGCCGTCATCACCACGATCCTGTGGTGCGGCATCGGCTCGGCCATCCTCTACAAGGTCGTCGACGTTATCATCGGCCTGCGTGTAGCACCGGAAGCCGAACGCGAAGGTCTCGACCTCGCATCCCACGGCGAAGCTGCCTACCACAACTCCTAATCACAAGCTTGTGGCGCCGGGGCAAAGTTCCCCCGGCGCCGCTGAATATCCCGTCGCGGCCTATTTCATCAAAAGTAAGCCGCTCTTGGCCCGGACCTTGGTTCGGGCCTTTTTTGTGCCGGCAAGCCCGTTGACTAAACAGCCATAAATTCGTTGATAGGCCCGCCACCGCCTGCATGGTTAACATGCCATTAACCCTCCTCTGATTAGGTAGAGGTGACGTACTGGGTGAGTGGGCATGACGCCGATTCGCGTGTGCCTTCGACAACGAACGGGCTGGATATCATGGGCAGAAGCAATTCGGCAGCGCTGGGCGGTCCCCCCGACCGTTTCTCGCTTTCGGGCGTGGTTTGGCGGCAGGTGAGGGGCCTCATCGGCTTCGCGCTGCTGTTCCTGCTGGCGCTCGCGGTCGCCGCCCTGGCGACCTGGAATGTCATGGATCCCAGCTATTCCTACGCAACGAGCAATGCGCCGACGAACATATTGGGCTTTCCGGGCGCTGTCTTCGCCGACGTCCTGATGCAGGCGCTCGGTCTTGCCTGTATCGTCGTGCTGCTGCCCATCGTCGCCTGGGCTTTCGCGCTTATTTCCAACCGCAAGATCCATCGCCTGCCGGCCCGTCTCGGCGCCTGGGTCGGCGGATCCATTGTTGCTGCTGGTTCCATCGCCTGTTTCCCCGCTCCGCCGACCTGGCCGATCCCGAACGGTATCGGCGGCGTCATTGGCGATATCCTCCTGCGTTTTCCCGCTCTTTTCATCGGCACTTATCCGAGCGGCGTCTTTGCCACGGTGTTCGGTACGGTCCTCGCAATCCCCGCTGCCTGGCTCATGCTGTTTGCCGCCGGCCTGGTCGGCCGCAGTCTTCCGGAAGACGAGGAGAGTGAAGAGGATTACGAGGAAACGCAGAGCCGCGCCCGCAGCGTTGGCGATGACGACGAGGATGACGATGACGACCGCGGCGGCTTCATGGCCTTCGGTGCGCTCATGCATTCCTGGTACAATGCGCAAGCCCGCCTTCGGCGCCTGTTCGGCATGGGTCCGCGCAAGCGCCGTGACCATGCCTTCGACGCGCCCTATGACTTCAACGATGACGAATTCGGCACGCTGAACGAGCCGGCGCGCGCCAAGGCTCCGGTTGTCCGGGGCGAGCGTGTCGAACCGTCGCTGGACGGCGGCTCGGCTCAGCGCCGCGTGGTGTCTCCTCCGTCGATCAGCATGGGTGACGACGACGACGAGGATGCCTCCTACGAGCGCGATCCGCCACGTCCGGCCGGTATCCTGCCGGATGACGAGGAAGACGAGTGGGCGCTGCGCGCCGCTTCGTCGAAAGCTTCCGGTGCTCCGGCCGGCCCTCGCGTCATTCCCGCCGCCCCGCGACCGAAGCCCGGCGCCCGCGCCGAGCGCGAAGCCCAGACCTCCTTCATCCGCTCCTATGGCTTCCAGCTTCCGGCCGTGCACCTGCTTGCCGAGCCGAAGACCATCGTGCGGGACGCGACCTTGTCCTCCGACGCGCTGGAGCAGAATGCCCGCATGCTGGAAGGCGTGCTCGAGGACTTTGGTGTCAAGGGCGAGATCATTCATGTCCGGCCCGGCCCAGTGGTCACCCTTTACGAACTGGAACCCGCTCCGGGCATTAAATCCTCTCGCGTCATTGGCCTTGCCGACGATATCGCCCGCTCGATGAGCGCGATCGCCGCCCGCGTCGCCGTCGTTCCCGGCCGTAACGCCATCGGCATCGAACTGCCGAATTCCACGCGCGAAACCGTCTATTTGCGCGAGCTTGTCGCCAGCCGCGATTTCGCGACGTCCAAGGCCAAGCTTGCCATGGCGCTCGGCAAGACCATCGGCGGCGAGCCCGTCATTGCCGATCTCGCCAAGATGCCGCATCTGCTCGTTGCCGGCACCACCGGCTCGGGCAAGTCCGTCGCTATCAACACCATGATCCTGTCGCTGCTCTACCGCCTGACGCCGGAACAGTGCCGCCTGATCATGATCGATCCGAAGATGCTGGAACTGTCTGTCTATGACGGCATTCCGCATCTGCTTTCGCCAGTCGTCACCGATCCGAAGAAGGCAGTCGTCGCGCTGAAATGGACCGTGCGCGAGATGGAAGAGCGCTACAAGAAAATGTCGAAGATCGGCGTGCGCAACATCGACGGCTTCAACACCCGCGTCGAGCAGGCCGTTGCCAAGGGCGAAGCGATCAGCCGCACCGTCCAGACTGGCTTCGACCGGCAGACCGGCGAGGCGATTTACGAGACCGAAGAATTCGACCTGAAGCCGATGCCCTATATCGTCGTCATCATCGACGAAATGGCCGACCTGATGATGGTCGCCGGCAAGGATATCGAAGGCGCCGTGCAGCGTCTGGCGCAGATGGCGCGTGCCGCCGGCATCCATGTGATCATGGCGACCCAGCGTCCGTCCGTCGATGTCATTACCGGCACGATCAAGGCGAACTTCCCGACGCGCATCTCCTTCCAGGTGACGTCAAAGATCGACAGCCGCACGATCCTTGGCGAGCAGGGTGCCGAACAACTCCTCGGCATGGGTGACATGCTCTATATGGCAGGTGGCGGACGCATCCAGCGCGTCCACGGCCCGTTCGTCGCCGATGGCGAGGTCGAGGACATCGTTTCCTACCTGAAGACGCAAGGATCGCCGCAATATCTTGATGCGATCACCGCTGACGATGAGGATGACGAGGATGGCCACGGCCCGGCGGGCACGGCCAATCTTGCCGATTCGGACGACCCTTACGATCAGGCGGTTGCGATCGTTCTGAGCGACGGCAAGGCCTCGACCTCCTACATCCAGCGCCGGCTCGGCATCGGCTATAACCGTGCCGCCTCGTTGATCGAGCGCATGGAGGAAGAAGGCGTGATCGGCCCGGCCAACCATGCCGGCAAGCGCGAGATTCTCGTTCCTACCAAGGCGGATATTCTGGATCGCTGAGGCCATAGGCCCTTTCGCGTTGTATATCCCGGCTATGCTCAGGGAAATTTGATCGCGGCCCACAACCGAGTATGGGCCGCTGCGCCATGAAGACGCCGATTTTGCGCGCCATGGACAAAGCATGAAGGAGAATTCGATGACAAAGTTTGATGCGCAGCCGTCCAACCGACTTTCCCTGACCCGCCGGCATTTCCTCGGGGCCGTGGTCGCGGTCGGTGCGGCAAGCGCTCTGCCCGTTTCGGCCTTGGCGCAGGCGCAGGCAGCGGCCCTCAATCCCGGCGTGGCGCAGCAGATCGCCGATCACTTCTCGTCGATCAAGACCATGAAGGGTGGCTTCCTGCAGATCGGGCCGCGCGGCGACCAGGTGAGCGGCAGCTTCTTCATCCAGCGTCCCGGCAAAATGCGTTTCAACTACGATCCGCCATCGCGCATGCGCGTCATCTGTGACGGCAACAACGTCCAGGTCATCAACGACCAGACGCGGACGAAGAACATGTACCAGCTGTCGAAGACGCCGCTGAGCCTGCTGCTTGCCAACAAGATCGATCTTTCCGCCGACATGGTGCGCGGCGTCGATGCACAGCCGGACCTCACCAAAATCACGCTCGGCAACCGCACGGTCTTCGGTGACTCGACCATCGCCATGATCTTCGATTCCAAGACCTACGACCTGCGCCAGTGGACGGTGATCGACCCGCAGGGCAAGACCACCGATGTCATCATCAACAATGTGAAGACCAATGTCTCGTTCGACGACAGCGTCTTCCGTATCGACTATACGCGCTGATCGCCATCTCCGCCCTTGGCAATAGGGGAAGCGCCGAATGGCGCTTTCCTTTCGCTCGAAGCCGGTCTAAAGCCTTATCCTGACTAGAGCGTTTCAAGGAATCGCTGAACCGTTCTAGCTGTCTGTTTTGACGCAATCCCGGACGGAAAACCGCTGCGCACTTTTCCTGGAATTGCTCTAAGGAAAGGGCTTGGCATGGGATTTTCGATAGCGACCTGGAACATCAACTCGGTGCGGTTGCGCATGCCGATCGTCGAGCAATTCCTGATGCAGTCCCGGCCCGATATTCTCTGCCTGCAGGAAACCAAGGTTCCGAATGAGCTCTTCCCCTATGCGCCGCTGCGGGCGCTCGGCTACGAGCACATCATCATTCACGGCCAGAAGGGCTATCATGGCGTCGCCATCGCCTCGCGTTTTCCGCTGACCGAGGATCATCGGCAGGATTATTGCAATGTCGGCGACAGCCGGCATATCTCGGCGATCTTCGAGCGCGGCGGCCGGCGCATCCGGGTGCATAATTTTTACGTTCCGGCCGGCGGCGACGAGCCCGACCGGACGATCAATCCGAAGTTCGGTCACAAGCTCGACTTCATCGAGGAGATGAAGCACCTGCATGCCAATGCCGAGCAGAATACCTCCGCCATCCTCGTCGGCGACCTCAACATCGCCCCCTTCGAGCATGACGTCTGGTCGCATAAGCAGCTTTTGAAGATCGTCAGCCACACGCCGATCGAAACCGACGGGCTGATCGAGGTGATGAAGCGCGGCGCCTGGCTCGATCTGATGCGCCAGAATGTGCCGGAGAACGAGAAGCTCTATACGTGGTGGAGTTATCGCGCCAAGGATTGGGAGGCCGCCGACCGCGGCCGACGTCTCGACCACATCTGGTCGTCATCCGATCTCGGACCGCTCTTGCAGCGCATCGATATCCTGAAGGCCGCTCGCGGCTGGGATCGCCCGTCCGACCATGTACCGGTGACCGCGCATTTCAATCTTTGAGACATTGGGGCCACCTCGATCCTTCGAGGCTCCAGCCTTCGGCCTCCGCTCCTCAGGATGAGGTGGTGAGAATCTTGCGGCTGGGCGAGACGATCAGCCCTGATGATGAGGAAGTAGCTCGCCCCGCCCTCATGGTGAGGTGCGCAGGCTCCTGAGCCTTGTCGAAGGGGCCGGAGCCTCAAACCACGAGGGTCGGCCTCTGCAGCCGCCAAGGCCGGCGTCTCAGGAAAAGCGCCCAAGCAGCGCTGCCGTTTGCCTGGCGAGTGCTGCAAAGTTTTCGCGGATACGATTCTGGATCAGCAGGCCGGCATCGGGATATTCCTCGATCAGTCGGTGAAACAGCGCCCGCGTGATCCGCATGACATCGGATTCCTCCAGCGCCACGGCTGTGTATTTGCGTTCCACCAAGGTGACCAGCGCCAGCTCGGAGAGCATGGTGCCGGCCTGCACCGTGGCTTCGACGTTCGACTGTCCGGTAGCATCGACGGTGGTGAGCTCGAAGCTGCCGTTGGCGACGACGTAGGCGCATTCGGCCGGCGATTTTTCCCGGAACAGGGTTTGGCCCGGCGAGACATGGCGGCGGTCGGCGCCGAAGGCGATCAGCCGCAACGGCTCTTCGCCCATGCCGTGGAACAGCGGCAGTTGCGACAGCAGGCGGATATCGTCGGTCAGCGCCATGTTGAATGCCTATGGAATGATCTTGTAGCCGCCGTTTTCCGTCACCAGAATTTCAGCGTTGGAAGGATCGCGCTCGATCTTCTGGCGCAGGCGATAGACGTGGGTTTCGAGCGTGTGGGTGGTGACGCCGGAATTGTAGCCCCAGACCTCTTCGAGAAGGATATCGCGGGTGACGACCTTCTGGTCGGCGCGGTAGAGATAGCGGATGATCGCCGCTTCCTTTTCCGTCAGGCGGATCTTCTGGCCGTCTTCCGTGGTCAGGAGCTTCTGGCTCGGCTTGAAGAGATAACGGCCGACGGTGAAGGTCGCGTCCTCGCTCTGTTCATGCTGGCGCAGCTGCGCGCGGATGCGGGCGAGCAGCACGGCGAAGCGGAAGGGCTTGGTGACGTAATCATTGGCGCCGGCTTCGAGGCCGAGGATGGTGTCGGAATCGGTGTCGTGGCCGGTCAGCATGATGATCGGCGACTTGAAGCCGTTCTTGCGCAGCAGCTTCACGGCTTCGCGGCCATCCATGTCGGGCAAGCCGACATCCATGATCAGGAGATCGACGGGTGCGGCGCGTGCGGTCTGCACGCCCTTGCCGGCGTTCACTTCCTGCAGAACCGTGAATTCTTCGTAAAGCGACAATTGCTCGACCAACATTTCGCGCAGGTCGTTATCATCATCCACCAGTAGAATGGTGCGTGCGGTCATGCCGTTCCGGTCCTCGTTCGTTTGCCTCCCAAGTCCTACGCCAAATTGCGTTTTTAGCAAGTCGGGAGGCGGCTCAGGCTTGGTCGTCCAGTTGAAACTGCTATGATTTCAAATCAAATCACGTGCAAAGCAAAAACATGTGAGAAAAATGGAAAAAACAAGGGTAGGCGGTAATCGAGCCGCTTCCACAATCGTCGTGCGCCCCGCGCCGGGAAAGCCGACGCGGGCGCTGGTGCAGATCGGGCCGCTGACGGTGCCGGCGGCGATCGGCAGATCCGGGCGCAGTGTACTGAAGCGCGAGGGGGATGGGGCGACGCCGATTGCCGCCATGAAAATCCTTCATGGCTTCACGCGCGGCGATCATGTCCGCTTCCTGCGCACGCCCCTGCCTATGCGGCGCATCCGCAAGGACATGCTCTGGTGCGACCAACCGGAGGATGCCAACTATAACAGGCTCGTCAAGGCGCCTTTCAAGCCGAGCCATGAGGAGATGCGGCGGCATGACGGGCTCTATGACATCTGCCTGGTGCTCGACTGGAACATAGGCTCGCGCCGGCGCCACCGGGGCTCCGCCATTTTCTTCCATCTGATCAAGCCCGGCTACGAGCCGACCGCCGGCTGTATCGCCGTCAGTCTCAGGGACATGCAGCGCGTCATCGGCTTTTTGCGCAGGGGCACGACAGTTCGCGTCCTTTGATGGTCGTGCCGGGGTGATAATCGGGCGGTCCCGCCTTATATAGGTTTCCGGAGGGCGCATCGGTTGCGATGCGCGGGGAAATCCCAGGCTTGTCGTTCGGGTTCGTTCGCGCCTTCACTCCATCCACGCCCAAGTCATTTGGAGAGATATTGTGACCAATCAATCGACAATCACTTTCAACGACGGCAATTCCATTCCGCAGGTCGGCCTCGGCGTCTGGCAGACGCCGGAAAACGTCGCACCCTCGGCGGTCAGCACCGCATTGAAGGCCGGCTATCGTCATGTCGACACTGCTGCCATCTATGAGAACGAAGACGGCGTCGGCGAGGGCATGCGCCAATCCGGCGTTGCGCGCAAGGACATCTTCCTCACCACCAAGCTCTGGAACGACGAGCAGGGCTTCGATTCGACCCTGAAGGCTTTCGATGCAAGCCTGAAGCGGCTCGGCACCGATTACGTCGATCTCTATCTCATCCACTGGCCGGCGCCGCGCCGCGACTGTTACGCCGATACCTGGAAGGCGTTCCTGCGTCTCAAGGAAGAGGGCCGCGCCCGCTCGATCGGCGTTTCCAACTTCGCCAAGGAGCATCTCGACCGCATCATCGGCGAAACCGGCGTGACGCCGGTGCTGAACCAGATCGAGTTGCATCCGACCTTCCAGCAGAAGGCGCTGCGCGAGGTGCACGACAAGCTCGGCATCAAGACCGAGTCCTGGAGCCCACTCGGCCAGGGCAAGCTTCTGACCAATGCCGTGATCGGCAAGGTCGCCGCCAAGCACGGCCGCACGCCGGCCCAGGTGATCATCCGCTGGCACATCGACAACGGCCTGATCGTCATCCCGAAATCGGTAACCCCGAGCCGTATCGAGGAAAACCTCAAGGTGTTCGATTTCAAGCTCGATGCCGAGGATCTGGCGGAGATTGCGAAGCTGGATTCGGCTGGTGGACGTATCGGGCCGGACCCGGTGACGGCGACGTTCTGATTGGATGGATTGGCGGAAATTCCGCCTGTGTCAAAGAGGCCCGGAGCTTACGTTCCGGGCCTCTTTGAGTTTGGAGGCTATTACTTCGGAAGAGCTCCGATTTGTTGCATCAGTCCAAGAAGGTCGGGTTGGCCATACTCCTCCACGATCTGGCCGTCGCTCAGATGGTAGATGTTGAGAGCCTGAACCGATATTTGCTTTCCGGTGGCGGGAACCCCGAAGAAGGTTCCTTTGTGCGTCCCGTGCATCATGAAGCGCACGGCGATCTTGTCCTGTTCGGTCACAGTTTCCTGAAGCGTCCACTGTATGTCCGGGAAACCGCCTCGCATCATATTGATGATTGCCATGTAACCGGATGGTCCTTTCATCGGTTCGGGACGACCCGGCACGAAAAAGATCGCATTCGGAGAGACAAGCTCTTCGGCCATTGTGGCATCGGCAGTATTTATGAAGTCGACGAAGCGCTTCATGAACTGGTTGTTCGTGTCAGTCATCTGGCACTCCCTTGCACGCTGATTGTTAAATTTGCCCCAATGCTCTCAGACCTGAACCCAGGCGGGCGCCACGGAGGGACCTTTGCCGAGGAAGAAGCCGAAGTGGATGTTCATCTCGCCAATGGGTTCGATGAAGCGGGCATTGGTTAGCTCCCCGGCATTGACGGGCTCGAAGCCGATGGCTTTGGCGATGTTCGATACGGTTTCCTTTGCCGGCTCGTCATTGCCGGCGACGAACACCTGCAGCGTCTTTCCGTTGCGTGCCTCGATCGGCAAAAGAGTCGCGAATATCGTGTTGAAAGCCTTCACCACGATCGCCGCGGGCGCCAGCGCCTGAATTTCCTCGGCCGCCGACGTCGAATGACCGATGAGCAGTCCCCGGTAGTCGGCCGTGATGGGGTTCGAGATGTCGACGAGCACCTTGCCCTTGAGGTCTCCCGCTGCCTTCAATGTCTCTGCTATGGCGCCATAGGGCAGAGCCAGAATGGCGACATCCGCCAGCTTGACGGCCGCTCCAATCCCGCCTCCTTCGACATTCGCGCCCAGTTCGGCCGCCAATTCGGCGGCCTTTGCTGGATCGCGGTGGCCGATGACCAGTTCATAACCCGCTTCGGAGAGCACGCGGGCAAGACCTGCTCCCATGTTGCCAGTGCCGATAATTGCGATTTTCATGTCCGTCGTTCCTTTGTGATTGCTGACGGCATGAATAGGATTATTCTCATATCGGGATAAATAGGCGCTTTTACTCTATACTTGAAATGGATTGTTTCTAATGGATCGGTTCTCCAGCATGAGCATCTTCGTCAAAGCCGTCGAGCTGGGGTCGTTCAGTGCTGCTGCCGATGCCTTGAACATGTCGCCGCAGCTTGTGGGCAAACATGTGCAATTCCTGGAGCATCATCTGGGTGTCCGGCTTCTGAACCGGACCACCCGCCGGCAGCACCCGACCGAAGTCGGCAGCCTGTTCTACGAGCGTTCGCGCAACATACTGGCCGAAGTCGAATCCGCAGAAGCCTTGGCGGCGGAAACGCGAGCGATCCCCCGGGGAAAGCTGAGGGTCAGCGCCCCTGTGACCTTCGGAATCAATGCCCTTGCCCCCAAATTGCCCGAATATTTGAAGGCATATCCGGAGGTTTCGATCGACCTGTCACTGTCGAACCGATTGGTTGACTTGATAGACGAGGGATATGATGCAATCTTTCGCGTCGGGGAATTGTCGGACAGCGGATTGATCGCCCGGCGCCTGGATCCCTACCGACTCATCATCTGTGCGGCCCCGACTTATCTTGCCTCTTGTGGAACGCCACGCACACCAGGCGATCTCGCAGATCACGAGTGCCTGATCTTCTCGCATACGCGATTGAGAACGCATTGGGCTTTCGAAGGACCGGACGGATATGTCGACGTTCCCATATCGGGGCGGTTGACGGTCGACAGCGGCGAAGCCTTGCTTCAGGCGGCGGTGGCGGGGCTTGGGATCATTTTCCAACCCCTCGAACTGATCCGTGCGAGCCTCGAATCGGGGCAACTGGTGCCCATTCTGCCGGAGTACAGGATACCGACGCGCCCATTGCATGTTCTCTATGCCCCTGATCGTCGCATCACTCCGAAATTGCGTAGCTTCCTCGACTTCGTGTCTTCGGAGTTTGGCAGGGAGGCCGCCTCGTAGGGGAGATATTCTAAAAGCCGGCTAAATACTTTCTAAGCAAGGCATCGAGCGCCGCCTTCTCCTCTTCCGTGAGGCTCGACACGAGCCGGGCCTGCGTCGCGACATGGGCAGTCACCGCGGCGTCGATCAGCGCAAAGCCCTTTTCGGTCAACGACACCAGAAAGCTCCGGCCGTCATCCGGATTGGCGCTGCGGGTGACGAGGCCTGCTTTTTCCAGTTGATCGATACGGTTGGTCATCGTGCCGGAGGTCACCATCATGGTGGCGATCAGGTCGTTGGGGGAGAGGGTGTAAGGCGCGCCCGAGCGGCGCAGGGTCGCCAGCACGTCGAAAGCGGCACGGTTCAGATCGAACTGTGCAAAGGTCTTGCCCATCTCCTGGCCAAGGTGGTGAGCGAGGTTTCCGATGCGGCCGATCAGCCCCATCGGGGAGACGTCGAGGTCGGGCCGTTCGCGGTGCCATTGGGCGAGAATTTTGTCGATGCGATCCATGGGGAGACATCGCCATGGAATTATCTTGACGTCAAGGTATTTTGGATTATCTTGAGGTCAAGATAAATTCCGAAGGCTCTGAGATGACCCGCAATTCCGACCTGCTGCTGACCGCGATCGCGCCGGCGATCTGGGGCAGCACCTATCTGGTGACGACCGAACTCCTGCCGGCCGGCTATCCGCTGACGGTCGCCATGCTGCGCGCCTTGCCGGCGGGGTTGTTGCTGCTCGTTATCGTGCGGCGATTGCCGCATGGCATCTGGTGGGCGAGGTCTCTGGTTCTTGGCGCGCTGAATTTCTCGGTTTTCTGGTGGATGCTGTTCATCTCGGCCTACCGCTTGCCGGGCGGGGTGGCGGCCACCGTCGGTGCGGTCCAGCCGCTGATCGTCATCGTGCTGGCGCGCTTGTTGCTCGGCTCGCCGATCCGTGGCCTTTCGGTTATGGCGGCGATTGCGGGTATCGGCGGCGTGGCGCTCCTCATTCTGACGCCGCAGGCAACCCTCGATCCCATCGGCATTGCGGCGGGCATTGGTGGCGCTGTCTCCATGGCGGCGGGCACAGTGCTCAGCCGCCGCTGGCGGCCGCCTGTCTCGCCGTTGACCTTCACCGCATGGCAACTGACGGCCGGAGGCCTGCTGTTGCTGCCATTCGCCCTGATGCTCGAGCCGCCGCTTCCGCATCTGACGGGCGCCAATGTTCTGGGTTTTGCCTATCTCGGCCTGATCGGCGCCGCGCTCACCTATATTCTCTGGTTTCGCGGCCTGTCGCGGCTGGAGCCGTCGGCGGTCTCGCCGCTCGGCTTCCTCAGCCCGACGACCGCCGTGATCCTCGGCTGGTGGGTGCTGGGTCAGCAGCTCAGCCCGATACAGATATTCGGCATTGTCATCGTGCTTGGCAGCGTCTGGCTCAGTCAGCGGGCGCAACTGGCTCCGTCTATTGAGAAATCAGCGCTCACCGAGCCTTCCACGCTTGCGACGAAGCGATAGAGCCTGCTCAAGTCCAACAAAAAAGGCGGCCCGGAGGCCGCCTTTTGCAGTCGATCAGTTGAAACCGATCAGTTCCACTCGCGGATATCGACGAAGTGGCCGGCGATTGCCGCTGCCGCTGCCATGGCCGGTGACACCAGATGGGTGCGGCCCTTGAAGCCCTGGCGGCCTTCGAAGTTGCGGTTCGAGGTCGAGGCGCAGCGTTCGCCCGGCTTCAGGCGGTCGTCGTTCATGGCAAGGCACATGGAACAGCCCGGCTCGCGCCAGTCGAAACCGGCGGCCTTGAAGATCTTGTCGAGGCCTTCGGCTTCCGCCTGTTCCTTGACCAGACCGGAGCCCGGTACGATCATCGCGTCGACGGTGGATGCCACCGTCTTGCCTTCGACGACCTTGGCAACAGCGCGCAGGTCTTCGATGCGGCCGTTGGTGCAGGAGCCGATGAAGACGCGATCGATGTTGATCTCGGTCATCGGCGTGCCCGGCTTCAGGCCCATATAGTCGAGCGCGCGCCACTTGGAGGTGCGCTTGTTCTCGTCCTGGATCTCGTCCGGGTTCGGAACGATGCCCTGGATGGAGACGACGTCTTCCGGTGAGGAGCCCCAGGAAACGATCGGCGGCAGGGAAGCGGCGTCGAGCACGACGACGCGGTCGTAGTGCGCGCCTTCGTCGGACCCCAGGGTCTTCCAGTAGGCGATCGCCTGTTCCAGGGCTTCGCCCGTCGGCGAGCGCGGCTTGCCCTTGATGTATTCGAAGGTGATGTCATCAGGGGCGATGAGGCCGGCGCGGGCGCCGCCTTCGATCGACATGTTGCAGATCGTCATGCGGCCTTCCATCGACAGCGCGCGAATGGCTTCGCCCGCATATTCGATGACGTAGCCGGTGCCGCCGGCAGTGCCGATTTCGCCGATGATGGCCAGGATGATGTCCTTGGCGGTGACGCCCGGCGGCAGCTGGCCGTCGACGCGCACCAGCATGTTCTTCGCCTTCTTCTGGATCAGCGTCTGGGTCGCCAGAACGTGTTCCACTTCAGACGTGCCGATGCCGTGCGCCAGCGAGCCGAAGGCGCCGTGGGTCGAGGTGTGGCTGTCGCCGCAGACGATGGTCATGCCGGGCAGGGTAAAGCCCTGTTCCGGGCCGATGATGTGGACAATGCCCTGGCGCTTGTCGCTTGCCGAATAATATTCGACGCCGAATTCGGCGGCGTTGGTGGCGAGCGCTTCGACCTGAATGCGGCTTTCCTCGTTCTTGATGCCGAGGTGGCGATCGGGCGAGGTCGGAACGTTATGGTCGACGACAGCAAGCGTCTTTTCCGGGGCGCGGACCTTGCGGCCGGTCATGCGCAGGCCTTCGAATGCCTGCGGCGACGTCACTTCATGAACGAGGTGACGGTCGATGTAGAGAAGACAGGTGCCGTCGTCCTGGCTGTCGACGAGATGGTCATCCCAGATTTTATCGTAAAGGGTACGTGGAGCGCTCATGGCTACAGATCCATATTGGCATTGTCGAAATGGGGGTTGACGGATCAGGACCGCCGGCCTCGGGAGTGATCAGCGAAGTCGGCTGTTGAGCGCGCCCGAAATCATCGCAAAGAATCGTGCCGGCAGGCGCTTGTGGTCCTGCAGCACAAAAATCGTGACGAATTGTCCGTCTTTGCTCATGATCCTAGTCATGGCGTTGCTCATATCAATTTTCCGAAGTCTCGGCAATGCTGACGTTTGGCCGCAGTGGAACGTGATGACGCCCCACGTCAGCGCATATGCCGCTCCCGCATCCGCTTCTCGAACTTACGCAGCACCAGCGACAGGCCGATCGTCAGGATCAGGTAGATATAGGCGAGGATCGAGTAGCTTTCAAAGTAGCGGAAGGAGCCGGACGAATAGATCTTGGCAAACTGGGTGATGTCGGCGACGCCGAGCACCGAGACCAGCGAGCTGTCCTTGACCATTGCGATGAAATCGTTGGAGAGCGGCGGGAAGATGACGCGAAACGCCTGCGGCGCGATGACATGGCGGAAGCGCCGGTAGCGCGACAGGCCGAGCGCCTTTGCCGCCTCGATCTGGCCGGGATCGACAGACTGGATGCCGGCGCGGAAAACCTCGGCGATGAAGGAGGCATAGGCGATCATCAGCGCCGCGATCGCCCGCCACATCAACGGCACATCGCGCACCACGAGAGGTTCGATCCAGCCGGCGGAGATGAGGGGAGCGGTGACGGCGTTATAGAGGGCGACAAAGGCGGGCGCGCCGACAAAGGCGATGTAGGACAACAACACCAGGATCGGGATGCCGCGAATGACCTCGACATAGAAGCGGGCGATCTGGCGCAGGATCAGGCTGTCGGAGATGCCCAGCAGCGCAATGCCGAGGCCAAGTGCCATCGCCAGCGAGAAGGCGACAAGCGTGACGAAGATGGTGGTGCCGATGCCCTGGACAATCGTCGTGAAGACTTGGGCGTAAAGATCGCTGGTGACGATGGCGACTGCAGTGGCAATGCCGATGAGAATAAGGACGACCAACCACCAGGGAAAGTCGTCCTTGCTATGGTGCCCGCTCGGGCCTGCTTGCAGCGCCATCAGAGCGGGCTTCCGGTTTCAGACTGCATCCGGCTTACTGGCCCATCTTGTAGTCGAGGAACCATTTCTTGTTCAGCGCCTCGAAGGTGCCGTCAGCCTTCAGGCTGGCGATGGCGGCATTGACCGGGGCGACGAGATCGGAGCCCTTCGGGAAGATGAAGCCGAAATCCTCGGTGCCGAGCGGGCCGCCGATCAGCTTCAGACCGCCATTCGAGGTGTCGACATAGCCCTTGCCGGCGGTGCCGTCGGTCAGAACGGTGTCGACGTCGCCGGTCTTCAGCGCCTGCACGGTGGCGCCGAAGGTTTCGAACAGCTTGATGCGCGGGTTCTGCTCATTGCCGTCGAGCACTTCGTAGACGGCGGTGTAGAAAGGGGTCGTGCCCGGCTGCGCGCCGACCAGGCCATCCTTGAAGGCGGAGAAGCTCTTGGCGTCGGTGAAGCGCTTCTCGTCGCCGCGCACCAGCATGAACTGCTGCGAGCGCATGTAAGGATCGGAGAAGTCGACCTTCTGCTTGCGGTCTTCCTTGATGGTGATGCCGGTCATGCCGATATTGTACTGGCCCTGGGAGACCGCCTGGATCATCGCGTCCCAGCTGGTGTTCTGGTACTCGACCTTGAAGTTCAGCCGCTTGGCGATCTCGTTCATCGCGTCATATTCCCAGCCGATAGCCTTGCTGGTCTTGGGGTCGACGAATTGCAGCGGCGGATAGGCATTCTCGGTGACGACGACGACGGTCTTGCCGTTGAGGTTCGGCAGGTCGGCGGCGAAGGAGGCGAAAGGTGCAAGCACGAGGGCGGTGAGGCCCAGAAGAAACGAACGACGGAATGCCATGGAAATTCCCCTTATAGTGTGTTGGAAAATTGTCATATTTTTAAAGCCGATGGCAAGGCTATTGCCATGGTCGTCACGATAAAAACAGAAAAGCCGCTCCAAAGCCGATGGCTTGTGGAGAATTTTTCTTCGCGCCCAGCCGCCCTTGGTCGCCCCCAACGAAAAAAGGCGACCCGAAGGCCGCCTTGATGTCCGCAATCCGAAAGGATCGAGATTTATTCTGCTGCCGGCTCAGCGGCGGCGGCTGCTTCCGCAGCAGCTGCTGCTTCGGCTGCGGCCTTTGCTTCGGCGGCTTCAGCTGCTGCCTTTTCGGCTGCGAGAGCCTGGGCTGCGGCAACCTTTTCAGCTTCGATGCGAGCCTTTTCAGCGAGAAGGGCCTGACGCTCGGCGTCGTTGAGCTTGCGGGCGCGGGTACCGGTGTTTTCAACGATACGGGCAGCCTTGCCGCGCAGATCGCGCAGGTAGTAGAGCTTGGCGCGACGGACCTTACCGCGGCGAACGATTTCGACGCTTTCGATCATCGGCGAGTAAACCGGGAATACGCGCTCGACGCCTTCGCCGTAGGAGATCTTGCGGACCGTGAAGTTTTCCTGCAGACCGCCGCCGGAGCGGGCGATGCAGACGCCTTCATAGGCCTGAACGCGGGTACGGGTGCCTTCCGTGACCTTCACGTTGACGCGAACGGTGTCGCCTGCGGAAAAGTCGGGGAGCGTGCGCTTGGCTTCGATCTTGGCAGCCTGTTCGGCTTCCAACTGCTGAATGATGTTCATGTTATCAACCTCGTTGTTGCTTCAACAGCCAGAGCGCCCTAAGTGCTCTATCCTTGGTCGGACCCTTAAGATCTCGCCTTGGATATATGCCTATAAAGGCAGGGGCGAATGCGTCTGCTTTTCTTTGGTGGTTGATGGGAAATTTCCCATGCCGGGCGCGCACATACCCTATTGCTGCGGGTTTGTCACCCCTTGGCGGGGAATTTCATGCGCGAAAGGCTGCTTTTCCGGGTTTTCGCTGTGTGAGCGGCGCCCGGGCGACTTAAATGCCAAGAGATGGCTGTCTACGTCGAATTTGGTGTCCGTGTCAAAAGACCTAAGCAACGATCCATTCCAGCAGCGCGTTCTGCGCATGCAGGAGAAAAGCCTTGGCCGCTCTGCTCTGGCAAGTCGAGTGGTTCATCGCTTCCGTCGTGACTTCCTGCCCCCTGGCAACTGGCGGGCAAGGGAGGAAGATCGTGTCGGGGCGGCATTGGTCGAGGATGGCAGCCGATATCCGGTAGTCTCTTAGCTCGGCTTGCGCCGTATCGTCCGGCCAACAGTCCGTGATGATCACGTCGGCGTCCAGCAGTTCTTTCATATCGGTGCCGGTGCTGAAGTTCGCGTTCGAAAGATCCCGGTCGCGGACGTGCCATTTCTCCGGATAGACCTGCGTGACCTTGATCGGCAGGGCGAGCGACGCCTCGACCCATGATCGCAGGATGTTGGCATCGGGCGCGACGCCGACGACCTTGAGGCCACCGACGTGGCCTCTTCGGCTTTTGATATAGGCGAGGTCGCCCAGCGTTTCGCAAGGGTGGTTCGATTTGGTCCGGGCATTGATGACGGGCGCGTCTGCGGTCGCCGCCAGTTCGCGCAGGGCGGTCAGCAGCTTTGTGCGGACGATCAGGACATCGAACCAGTTGTCGAGATAGCCGGCGAGGTCGGCGGTCTCCTCACGCGCATTAAAGCTGATCGGCGCCGGCACGCAGATGCCGCCCATTGCCTGTACGCCAAGGCTGAAGGCCGTGGTGTTCCGCCAGCCGCTGTCGTCGGCGATCAGCGCGACATGCTTGCCCTCCAGGCTTTGCGGCATACGGCGATCGGCCCAGGCGCCGGCCAGGACGTTGGCGCGGTCGAGAAGCGAAAGAATGATGTCGGATGGCAGATCATGGAATTCGAGAAAGCTTTTTCCGGTTCTGCCTGGCATCTTCGCTCCGATACGTGAGACATGTCCATGGTGCCATTAGCACCTGAAAAACGTCGGCTCGCAAGAGCACTCAGCGGTCATTCGATAGTCTACGAAACAAACCCCGCATCGGCTTTTGGCAGCCACCGGGCAATTTGCTCTGGCGTAAGATTTCCTCCGCACAATATCGTTGCAACCCTGGCCCCTTGCATGGTCGCGGCCGTCGCCAATACACCGGCCAGCCCCGCAGCGCCTGCCGGTTCAACAAGCCGGTTCCACCTGGAATGCGCGAAGCGCATGGCATCGACTATGCAAGCATCGTCGACAAGCACGATGTCATCGATCGTCGTGGCCAGCCAATCGACGGCAACCGGAACCGGATCGCGCACGGCGATCCCATCCGCAATCGTCGTTGCCTTATCTGTCGGCACGGGTTTGCCTGCCTGCCATGAAAGCTGCATGCAGGGAGCACCTTTCGCGGCGACGGCGATGACTTTGGTGGCGGGCGATGCCGTCTTGAACCAGCAGCCGATCCCCGCTGCCAGCGCACCATTTCCGAGGGGCACAAAAACGGCATCGATATTGGCGAATGCCTCGGTGAGTTCGGCCGCGATCGTTCCGGCGCCTTCCGCGATGCTGGCGCTTGCACCATCCTCCACGAACGTCGCCCCGCTTTCTAAGGCGTATTCCCGGGCTCTTGCTTTCGCCGCGTCGAAGTCATCCCCAAACAGAATGACCTCCGCTCCGAGCCTGCGCATAGCCTCGATCTTCAGCGGGTTAGCCGAAAGGCTGGCGAATACCGTCAGCTCCCGGCCCGATTTTGCGGCGCCATAGGCAAGCCCTTGGCCAAAATTGCCTGCCGACGCTGTGACGAGCGGTCCTTTCTCCGCGCTTGTGCACGCCAGATAATAACCGGTGCCCCTGCCTTTGAAGCAACGGATCGGATTATCGGTTTCATCCTTGGCTGCGAGCGTCAGGCTGAGTGTGGCGTCGGTGAGCAATGCCGAGTTCAGGAAGATCGGATCGATCCGACGCCTGGCATCTGCGATATTCGAAAAAGATAGCTGAGATTGTTTTGTCATGAGGGCAATGATAGATCTCATTGGCGCGGAAAATCATCGATATATGCGGTAATTGCGCTGTTCTTCTGCATGAAATGTCATATATTCGGAGGGAATGCGCGTGGACGAGAAAGATCGCGAAATATTGTCGATCCTGCAGGACAACGCCGACCAGCCCGCGAAAGCCATCGCGCAAGCCGTCAATCTGTCACCCTCCGCGGTTGAGCGGCGTGTCAGCAAGCTTAAACGCGAGGGCGTGATCGACCGGATCGTCGCTGTCGTCAGCCCTGCCGCCGTCGGTCGGAGCCTCAGAATTTTGGTCGAGATCGAAATACAAAACGAGTATCGCCACAATCTCGAAGCTTTCCAGCGTTGGCTCGTCCAGGCGCTGGAAGTTCAATCCTGTTGGTACGTCACCGGCGACACTGACTTCGTTTTGTCGGTAACGGTGCGGGATATCGATGAATATAACGCCTTCATCGAGCGGATGATGACAGATCAGCGAGAGCTTGTGCGCAAGTACAAAAGCCTGATCGCGCTCAAAACGATCAAGCATGGGATGGCTCTTTCGTTAGATGAATAGGGCGCACCGGTGCCAACTAACTTGAAAGCCCGAGCTTTTTGATGTGCTGAACGGCTGCAATCTGCGCAAAGCAGGCGAACGCTGTCGTCGCCTTTTGGGCCGAAGCTGCCACTGACTGGAGTTAGCTTTTGCACGCTTCAAGCGGTTTGAAGGCAGCCGCGAGTGTTACACATTTCCTGATTTATGCAGCACTATCTGGCGATTGCACTGGAAGGTAGCTCATTGGAACGAGGCGAGTGTGCAGATCGGGGCCATCTGATTGACTAGGATCATAGAAGATGCCGTTATCGGCATCGTAGAGGATGAAGTGGTCTCCTTCGACATGGACTACCGCTACTCCCCGAACATCGGCCCAGTTCTTTACCTCTCGTAACCCGCCAGTATGCCAGCCCAACTCGGTTAGGACGCCGCGCAGTTCGTTCCACGTTGTGTAATGATTGGTCTGAACGCCCCAATTGATCATTCTGGCAATTTGGTCGTAGGGTTTGCCCGTCAGCATCTGCAAGACGAAAACGCCGCAGCCATCATCCTTTGGACATTGCGTGACAAATTTAAAGCGGACCTTATCGGCTGCGGGTTGTGTCAATGCTCAGTCGCCTTTTGGCCCTTGGGGAATTTTTGCACAAGGCCCGTGATGTTACCACGCTTCCTTCATGGTAGGCATGCCTCGTTTCAGTATGGCGAACCAATAGGAGCTAGCTGCAATGAAGTGTTTGCGCATCTATGCCACCCCCGATGGCGAGTCGCATTTCGACGAAGTCGAATTGCCGACGACGAAGACGTCGGTGCATCCCGATGCTGTGCCGTTCGATGTTACGGCCAGTTATCCGGCGTCCCGCGTCCGCCTCACCCACATCCCGGCCGGGATGCGCGAGGTTGCCTGGCATAAAGTCCCGGAGCCGGTGCTGACGGTCAGGCTGGATGGTTCGGTTGACTACGAGACGAGCGACGGAGAGGTGCGTCACGTTCCGGCAGGTAGCTTCGTGTTGGTGGAGGACACGCACGGCAAGGGCCATCTGTCACGGCATTCCCCAGAGGCGCAAACTGTCATCTGGATTTCATTGCCGAACGGCTTCGAATTGCCACCCGCATAATCCGTCTAGGCATGCTGTCAGCTCCGCGATTGAGAACGATCGCGATTGACGCAATGTGGTCACCGGAGGTTCCGGCATGGAATGGCCCGTCTATCCGCCAAAACCGCTTAGACCGCTCGAACTTCGGCAAGCCGCTTGACTGCGTACTCGTCCTGCCAGCAAACGGCGGCTTCCCACGCGGCTGACGCTTGCGCGGCAATGTCATGCGCGTCATCGTCGAGATCGGCAGCGTTGCCAGGCAGCACGAGGTCAAGGTCGGGGACGTCGACATGTGACTCATCCCAGTCGATCAATGCGACCCGATCTGCGGTCATGCGGACGTTGCGAGGGTTATTGGGGTTTCCGTGGACAACGCATGTCTGAAGCCCGATTAGCCGCGCCCACGCTGCTCGACATCGAATGACGCCCTCGGGCGGCATCGCGGCAAGGTTGATCTTCGTTCCGGTCTCGGCATGGAGGAGGTCGGTCGACGATCGCCAGCCGGGGCGCTGTGGCCAGCCCTGTGTCAACCGATGCAGCTCGCGGAGCGTATCGGCCACGCGACGCCAGTCGGTTGTCGTCTCGGGCGGTCCGCCCTCCATGTACCTCATCACCACCAGACCGTCCACGAACAGCCGCCCGTCAGCTGTCGGGATCGGCGCTGGAACGGTCATACCTTTACGGTCGAGGTGTTGGAGCAGCTCGGTTTCCCATGCGAGATCAGCGTCGGTCCTGGAGCCGAGGCGACCGACCGCGATCTGCCCGTTGACGCGAACGCTCCATACGTCGTTGGCAATCCCACCAGTAAGTGGTTCGATGCGAGCGGCGTCTTCACCCCATTGCCCGAGTGCTTCCCATCCCATTGGCGATGTCCTTGGGTTTTGATGACAGCTGTTGGCCCATTGCGGACTAAATGGGCGGCGCTTCTCTAATCGGCGGGCGCTTAAGGTTCGCTGGTTTCGTTATTTCTTCTTCTCTTGATCGCGATGCCACTTGATGGCGAAGAACATGCCCGTACCTAACACGAGAAGCTTGAGCGGAAAGAAGACTATAGGGAACCAATCCCACATTTCGGATATTTCCAGGCTATTACTTGACACTATCTATCGTGAGGGAGCACTAGCTCAAAACTGCTGCATACAACATCAGCCATGTTGACGCAGATGAGATCATAACATTCCCATCACACGGCATGAGTGGGCTTGCCCCATGTTTCCGGACAGGTTGTTTCACCTAACAAGCTGGTGACCGCTTCTGGCGCAAAGCGGCCTCATGCCGCCGCCTAGCACAGCAGCATCGAATGCCATCGCACCCGCAGCCCAGCCTATCGCTGCTAAGTCTTCGGTTGCTTCTCCAGTAGATCCGGCCGGCGTTCTTTCGTCAGCTTTTCGGCTTCCTGCTTTTGCCATTTGGCGATGGCGCCGTGGTTGCCTGAGGTCAGGACGGCGGGGATTTCGCGGTCTTCCCAGACCTGGGGGCGGGTATAGTGCGGATGCTCCAGCAGGCCGCCCTCGAAGCTTTCGTGCAGGCCTGAGAGATCGTTGCCCATGACGCCGGGCAGGATGCGGACGATGGCGTCGAGCAGGATCAGCGCCGCCGGCTCGCCGCCGGAGAGGATGTAGTCGCCGATCGAGACCTCTTCGAGATCACGTCCGTCAATCACCCGCTGGTCGACGCCTTCGAAGCGGCCGCAGACGATGATGACGCCGTCGCCGGCGGCGAGTTCGCGCACGCGCTTCTGCGTCAAGGGTTTGCCGCGCGGGCTCATCAGCAGGCGCGGGCGATTGTCGTTTTCGGAGGCATGGTCGATGGCGCGGGCGAGCACATCGGGCTTCAGCACCATGCCGGCGCCGCCGCCGGCGGGAGTATCATCGACGGTGCGGTGCTTGTCGGTGGCGAAATCGCGGATCTGCACGGTGTCCAGCGCCCACTGCCCTCGCTCCATCGCCTTGCCGGCGAGCGACGCGCCGAGATGGCCGGGAAACATCTCGGGATAGAGCGTCAGGATGGTCGCCCGAAAACTCATGAGCAGATCACTTCTTCGTCTTGCCGGGCGGCTTCGGCGGCTTGCCGGTGAGATCGTCGGGGGTGTCGATCAGGCCGGCGGCCATCGGATCAATCAGGATCTTGCCGCCTTCGAGGTCGATTTCTAGTACGGCGGCCTCGGAGAAGGGGATCAGCACCGGGCGCTTGCCCGGCCCTTTCAGCTCCAGCAGATCGCCGGCGCCGAAATCATAGACGCCACTGACTGTGCCGTAGCCGGTACCCTTGTCATCGACCGCTTCCAGGCCCTCGAGGTCGGTATAGAAGAACTCGTCCTCCTCCAGCTCGTCGTCGGGCAGGTTGTCGCGTTCGATATAGAGTTCCAGCCCGTTCAGCGCCTCGGCGGCATCGCGGTCGTTGACGCCGCGAAAGCGCACGATCACCACGTTCTTGGCTTCACGGACTTCCAGCACTTCGAAGATGCGGCCGTCCATGCTGTGCAGGTGGCCATAATCGCCGAGCGCGGTCGGGTCGGAGGTAAAGGCACGGGCGCGCACTTCGCCCCGCAGGCCCTGCGCAGCGCCGATGGTTGCCATCAATACCGGGTTTTCAAGTTTCGTCATGGTCTCGTTGCCGACTGCCGGAGGATCGATTGCGTTCTCTCATAAGATGAAGCGCACGAATAGGAAACAAAAAACGGGCGGCATGTCGCCATGCCACCCGTTTCAGATCGTCGTTACGGCTGATTATTCAGCAGTAGCAGCGGCGGCGTCAGCAGCCTTCTGTGCCTTTTCAGCGGCGCGTTCCTGGGCGCGCTTGCCCGGCTTTGCCTTTTCCGGGTTGCTCTTGACTTCGCGCTTGGCAACGCCGGCTTCGTCGAGGAAGCGCAGAACGCGGTCGGTCGGCTGAGCGCCGTTGTCGAGCCAATGCTTGATGCGGTCGGCGTCGAGTTCAACGCGCTTGGCGTCGTCCTTGGCGAGCATCGGGTTCCAGGAACCGACCTTCTCGAGGAAGCGGCCATCGCGCGGCGAACGGGCGTCGGCGATAACAACGTGGTAGTACGGGCGCTTCTTGGAACCACCGCGGGCGAGACGAATTTTCAGTGCCATGTTTCTTACTCCTTAGGCTTTTTGTGACCGCTTTTCTGGGGCGGTATGGTTACTTCGCGCTGCTCAGGTCGGCAGCGATCTGTTCGTGATGCCGGATGACTTCCTTGATGACGAAGTTCAGGAACTTCTCCGCGAAATCCGGGTCCAGATTGGCGTCCCTTGCCAGAAGGCGCAGGCGTTCGATCTGGAATTCCTCGCGCGCCGGGTCGGCCGGCGGCAGATTGTATTTGGCTTTCAGCACGCCGACCTCTTTGGTGCAGCGGAAGCGTTCGGCCAGCATGTGCACCAGTGCGGCATCGATATTATCGATCGACTGGCGGTAGTTGCCCAATTGGGCCTTGACGTCTGGATCAATCATGGGGGTCAACGATCCTTCTCACTTCTTCTTCGGCAAACCGGGCAATCCCGGGAAACCACCACCGAGGCCGGGCAGCTTGGCGCCGCCCAGACCCGGCAATCCACCGCCGCCGAGGCCCGGCATGCCGCCGGGACGGCCGAGACCGGCGGCTTCGGCCTGCTTCTGCAGGGCTTCGAGCTGCTTGGGATCCATGCTCGACAGGTCGGGCATGCCGCCCATGCCGCCGCCAAGACCCATCTTGCCGGCAAGGCCGCCCATCATCTGCTTCATCATGCCGCCTTTGCCCTTGCCGCCCATCATCTTCATCATGTCCGCCATCTGGCGGTGCATCTTCAGAAGCTTGTTGATGTCGGAGGCGTCGGTGCCGGAGCCGCTAGCGATGCGCTTCTTGCGGGAGTGTTTCAAAAGATCCGGATTGGCGCGCTCTGCCTTGGTCATCGAGGAGATGATGGCGATCTGGCGCTTGAACAGGCGATCGTCGAGGCCGGCGGCGGCCATCTTGTCCTTCATGCCGGACATGCCGGGCATCATCCCCATGATGCCGCCCATGCCGCCCATTTTCTGCATCTGGCCGAGCTGGTCGGCCAGATCGTTCAGGTCGAACTTGCCCTTGGCCATCTTGGCGGCCATGGCGGCCGCCTTTTCGGCGTCGATGTTCTCGGCGGCCTTTTCGACCAGCGAAACGATATCGCCCATGCCGAGGATGCGGTCGGCGATGCGGCGGGGATGGAATTCTTCCAGCTCGCCCATCTTTTCGCCGACGCCGATCAGCTTGATCGGCTTGCCGGTGACGGCGCGCATCGAAAGGGCGGCACCGCCACGTCCGTCGCCGTCCATGCGGGTCAGCACGAGGCCGGTAATGCCGACGCGATCGTCGAAATTGCGGGCGAGGTTGACGGCGTCCTGACCGGTCAAGCTATCGGCGACCAGCAGGATTTCGTGCGGATTGGACTTCTTCTTGATATCCGCCATCTCGACCATGAGCGGCTCGTCGATATGCGTGCGGCCGGCGGTGTCGAGGATGACGACGTCATGGCCGCCGAGCTTGGCGGCCTGCACGGCGCGGGCAGCGATATCGGTCGGCGACTGGCCGGCGATTACAGGCAGCGTGTCGATGCCCGCCTGGACGCCGAGCTGGCGCAACTGCTCTTGCGCTGCCGGGCGGCGCGTGTCGAGCGAGGCCATCAGGACCTTCTTGCGGTCGCGGCTGGTCAGGCGGTGGGCGATCTTGGCCGAAGTGGTGGTCTTGCCCGAGCCCTGCAGACCGACCATCATGACGACGACCGGGGCCGGCGCGTTGAGGTCGATGCCGACACCTTCGCCGCCGAGCATTTCGATCAGCTCGTCATGGACGATCTTGACGACCATCTGGCCGGGCTTGATCGACTTCAGGATCTCGGCGCCAACGGCCTTTTCGCGGACGCGGTCGGTAAAGGAGCGTACGACATCCAGCGCCACGTCGGCTTCCAACAGCGCGCGGCGAACCTCGCGCAGCGCTGCGGAAACATCGGCTTCCGAGAGCGCACCGCGGCCTGTCAGTCCATTTAGAATGGAACCAAGACGGTCCTGGAGGTTTTCAAACATCGTTTCTTCCTTATCGATCGCTCGGGGCTTTTGATTTGCGCCTATGCCTTATCTTTCTCGGCTTCGCCTCGAAAGGGATATGCGCGGGTCACCGCCCGAAAACGTCGTGCTTTTCCATGACGAAAACAAGACGCAAAGCCAAAAAGCACCCGAGGGCGCAACGCGCTGTCGGGTGTTGACCTCCGGGATCTCTTTATACCTTGTAGGGTCCCGGTCGGTGGCTCGGAGGCTTGTGCTCGTCGCAGATGAGCGCGGATAAACAGGAAACGGCCGGCAAAGTCAAGCCAAAGGGCAAAAATGCCACAGCGGGGCCAGTGTGATCGGCTGGGGCTGTGAATGGGATTTCGTTGATGGCACAGTCCGCTATTGTTGTGCCCACCCGCCGTGACGATGTGATTCCCCGAGACAGACGCGAATGAACGATGCAGCCCTGACCAATCTCCTGACCGCCTGTCGCGTCTATGGCGGCGGTCGTGTCGACGCATGTTTCAACGAGGCGGCGCAGGCCTTTTATGCGGGGGCCAAGGCACAGCCGAAGATCGTGTCGCGGGCGGCGCGCGAACTGCGCAGCCTGCCGCCTCCCGGTGCTGCGATCCTTGCGAATATGCTGGGCACCATTGCCGAGACGGTCGGCTCGCCAGAGCGCAGCGGTCCGGCGGTGTGGGAGCTTTATCTTGCCTGGCTGCCGCAGATCCATCGCGGTTTTTCGAGCCGCAAGCCGCTCAGCCCCCGGCAGCAGCAATTGCTGGAGGCCTTTCAGCTTGTCGGCCAATCGGTCGTCTCGCATCTCGCCATGATGCCTGGGGAGCGTAAGCTTGCTGCAGAAAATGCGGGTCTCATGCAGCAGCTTCAGGATTTACAGGATCATACGCCGGGTGCGGCCTGGGTGCGCCAGATGTTCCTTTGTCGCAGCGATGAACTGATCGTCCTGCACCAGCCGAGTGGCCGGGGTTTCCGGCTACGCTATGAGAATATCGCCAATTGCTGCCATCTCTTCACGCTGATCCAGGCGGCCCTCGGCGAAACCCTGCCGGGCGGACGCGAGCCGAACAGGTTCATCGTCGATATGGCGCGGTGCGTGACGCTGGTGGAGGACGGGACCGACGAGGCCTGGTGGCATTATGGTGCTCCGGCAAGTCAGGCTGCCATTGCCGGCGAGGCCTCCGTCGACAGCATTCCGAGCATCGACGGCACGCAGATCATCCTTCTCTCGCCTGCTGCTGCCGGCGCCCCGCTCTGGGATACGAGCTTCTTTACGCCGCAGCTCTTCGCGATGCCGGCGAATGTCGTGATCGAGAGCGAACTGACCGCAGTGGAGAGCGGCGAATGGTTGGCAAAGACCGGTGTGCCGGCGGGACAAGGGGCTGGCATGCAATGACTGAAACGTCCGGCTCCGGCAAAAAGCAGAATCCCTATTATCAAGGCCCTGTTTCCGACCATTTCGACGGCCTGCGATTTTTCAATCCCGGAGGCGTCGAGCCGGGGAGCCTTCTCGACGTCCTGAAATGGAAGCTTGGCGGCGGACGGGCGCGTTGGCCCAATCCGGTGGTCAGCGTCTTTCCGCCGGCAAAGCCCGACAGGCATGTTTTCGGCGAGGCATTGCGGGTGACCATGGTTGGCCATGCCTCGATGCTGATCCAGGTGGAGGGGCTGAATATCTTGACAGATCCGGTCTGGTCGAAGCGGGCTAGCCCTTTCACCTTCATCGGGCCGAAACGGGTCGTTCCGCCCGGCATCCGTTTCGAAGACCTGCCGCCGATCGATCTCGTGCTGGTCTCGCACAATCACTACGATCATCTCGATCTCGCAACGCTGAAGCGGCTGCACGAGGCGCATGCGCCTGATATCGTCACGCCGCTCGGCAACGACACGATCATCAAACGCGGCATTCCCGGCGCGAAGATTTCCACGATGGACTGGGGCGATCATCTCGCCATCAACGCCAAGGTGGCCATCGATGCCGAACCCTGCCATCACTGGTCGGCGCGCGGTGCCGGCGACCGCCGCATGGCGCTCTGGGCCGCCTTCGTCATCACCACGCCGGCCGGCAAGATCTACCATGTCGGCGATACCGGCTTTCATGGCGGCATCAATTATGAGGCGGTTCGGCAAAAACACGGCGGCTTCCGCCTCGCCATCCTGCCCTTCGGCGCCTATGAGCCGCGCTGGTTTATGCGCGGCCAGCACCAGAACCCGGCCGAGGCGGTTCGCGGTATGACGCTCTGCAACGCGGCTTATGTCGCCGGCCATCATTTCGCGACCTTCCAGCTGACGGACGAAGCGATGGATGCGCCGGTGCGGGCACTGGATGTGGCGCTTCGTGAGCAAGGCGTGGAGCCGGATCGGTTTCGGCCGTTGAGGGCTGGGGAAGTGTACGACGTCCCGGTTGTCTGAGGGACAACGCACGGACAAATCGGATCGCGACGATCACCGACGCGATCCGATTGCAAGAGCCCTTGCTTGCTCCTCATGCATTATTCGTTGATATCGGGCTCGACTAGCTTTGCGAGGTTGCGCAGCGACTCCTGCCAGCCGAGATAGCAGGCCTCGGGCGGGATGACATCCGGTATCCCCGCCTGAGTGATGTTCACCTCGGTCCCGACCAGGACCTTTTTCAACGTCACGGTCACTTCCATTTCGCCCGGCAGGTTGGGGTCGTCGAATTTGTCCGTGTAGCGCACCCGCTCGCCGGGAACGAGCTCGCGAAATTCACCGCCGAAAGCATGGCTTTTGCCCGTGGTGAAGTTGCGGAAGGACATTTTGAACGTACCGCCGACTGTCGGCTCCATGTGATGCACGGTGCAGGCAAAGCCGTTCGGCGGAAGCCACTTGGCGAGCGCATCCGCCTCGATGAATGCGCGATAGACCTTCTCCGGGCTGGTCGCCAGGACGCGATGCAGGCGTATGGTATTCGGCATGGTCATGATCCTTCTGGTTGATGGAATGAACGACCCTAGGACGAATGTAATGTCTGCGATCCGACATTGGATCGAATTTTTATTGAACAGGAACTATGTCTAGGCTACCTAAAGCTACCGAAAATTGGGCCGGTTGGTAATCCGGTCACTGCGTCACGCAGCTCAAGCTCCTTGAGCCTCCACGGTACCAGTTGGTTCAGAAATGGCCGGCGAGGTATGTGGTTCCGTGCCCCGTTCCCTCGTCGATAGAGAAGGAACATTGAAATGGCGCCTCTAGGTTCACCGCAGACATCACAGATTCCATCGACCAATATTGTCGAGAACAGCCAGCTCGGTCGCCGGGATCTCGAAAATCTATCGAAAAGCGGATCGGCGCACAGACTCGTGGGCTGCATTCTCGAGGAAGTCGATCTTTCGCGGTTGTCGCTGGATGGCTGGGTCTTGGAGGGGTGCAATGTCAAGAAAGCCGATTTCACAGGTGCAAAACTAGGTTCTACCCTGTGGTCGGGCTGTAAGGGTGGATTTGCGGATTTCACAGGCTGCGACCTTTCCGAGAGCGCGTTCGAGGGATGCGACTTCAACAACAGCAACTTCAGGGGGGCGACGCTCACCGGTTCGCAATTCCAGCGGTGCAAACTGACGGGCGCCAATCTTTCGGAGGCGAAAACACTCAACCTGTCCTTCAACGAGACGTTGCTGGCAGACGCTAGATTGCCCGGCCTCTCGTTTAGAAAGTCGCGTCTGGACGGGCTCGATTTTCAGATGGCAGACCTGCGGAAGTGCGATTTCCGCGACGCGGTGTTTCAGAACTGTAGTTTGCGTGATGCAAATTTGGTTGATTGCCGGTTTGAAGGCGCCGATCTGCGCGGCGCGGACCTTGGGGGCATCCGCTTGTTGAACGCCAAGCAATTCAAGGGCGCGACCATCTCACGCGACCAGGCTGGACAGCTGCTTGCCGAGTTGGGGTTGAAGGTTCGTTAGGGTACCGGGCAGGTCATCGTCGTGCCGTGGGAAATACCAGGAGAATGTCTCGATACGATTTTCGCTGCGTTGTGTTCAGCCCATGGGTGTGAATGGCGGATTTGCGTGACAAGTGGTCTACACGGGTTCAATTCTCCTGGTTTGACGGAGTGGACGTGTGAAGCAATAAGCTAGCGGCGCCTTTTGGGCCGGAAGCGGCGGCTGCACTTGACAACGACTCCAACCAGCCGCGCCACACGGCATAATAATCGATCTCAGCTGCTGCGAGCATCTTGAAACAGCAACCGATAGTATACGATATGAATCGCAACATCAGTTGTACCTGCGGTTGTTCAATGGGCGGATCAATGGACTGGAAAAACAAGCACCTCCTAGTAAGGGCGGCAAGGCTTACCGCTCTCGGCTGGCTCCTTTTTTGCCTACTAGTTGTGGTTCTTTTTTTGATCTGCACCGGGGTCGCAGGATATCGCTTCCTTCCGTCGACCGAATGGATAGCATCGACCGGGCGATTGGGTGTCGCAGTGGGCGGGGGTACGGCGCTGCTTTTGTTTTCGCTTGTGCTGTTTGGCGCCATACGAAAACTGCAAAACGGAACATTGGAAGACGGGTGGAAGCCGGCGTTGCTTATCTTGTTTTCCCCAGTTCTTGGTTATTTTTGGGGCTACATGGTGGGGGTTATGGCTGGGCCAATGATCCTGGCCTTGGTCGCAGGACATCACGAGGAGCTTCCCTACACCGTGGGTCGCGCCGACAAACACTATGAAAAGCATTGTTATTCACCACTGGAACTTCAGGATCTTATGGTCGGATTCGACAGGGTGTGCGGTGTTTCTGACGAGTTCAGGAAAGGCCTTACGACCGGCACCCATATTATTGTTGCCGGCCACGGCACTCGTTACGGCCTTTTTGCGACAGAGCTACGTCGGGACAATTGACGTTCAGCCTTTGCGTGATCCGATGCTCTCGGCTATGAGCCTTATTGACCCTACTGGTAATTCCCCCACATTTCCGCCATATACAGCTCGAAAACACTGACGGGCATACCAGCATGAGCAACACGGTCGAATTCGCGCGGATGAACGGGCTTGGCAACAAGATCCTGGTTGTCGACATGCGCGGCCGGAAAGATGTGGTGACGGCGGCTGCCGCGATCGCGCTCAATGCCGATCCGGCGACCGAGTTCGATCAGATCATGGCGATCCATGATCCGAAGGCTGAGGGCACCGACGCCTGGATCGATATCCTCAATTCCGACGGTACCAAGGCGCAGGCCTGCGGCAACGGCACGCGCTGTGTCGTGCAGGCGCTTGCTGCCGAAACCGGCAGGAAGGTGTTCACTTTCCAGACCGTCGCCGGCATTCTGAATGCCGTCGAGCATGAGGACGGCACGATCTCGGTCGACATGGGTAAGCCGGTGTTTGCGTGGGACAAGATCCCGCTTGCCGAGGAATTCGCCGATACCCGTCGTATCGAGTTGCAGATCGGGCCGATCGACAATCCTGTCCTGCATTCGCCTTCGGTGATGTCGATGGGCAATCCGCATGCGATCTTCTGGGTCGACAAGGACCCGATGTCCTTCGATCTCGCCCGCTTCGGACCGCTGCTGGAAAACCATCCGATGTTTCCCGAGCGCGCCAATATCACGCTGGCGCAGGTGCTTTCGCCGGCCTCGCTGCGCACCCGCACCTGGGAGCGCGGCGCCGGCCTGACGCTTGCCTGCGGTTCTGCCGCCTGTTCTGCCGCCGTCAGCGCCGCCCGCACGGGCCGCACCGGCCGCAAGGTGACGATCGACGTTGCCTCAGCTCCCGCATCGGGCCAACTCACCATCGAATGGCGAGAGAGCGACGACCATGTCGTCATGACCGGTCCGGCGGAATGGGAATGGTCTGGCACGGTCGATCCCGTGACGGGCAGCTTTTCGCGCGATCTGGAGCAGGGGGCTCAGGCGCGGTGAGCGGGGTCGAGGTCATTACCTTCGGCTGTCGTCTCAACACCTATGAATCCGAAGTGATGAGGGCCGAGGCAGAGAAAGCCGGGCTTAACAACGCCATCCTGGTTAACACCTGTGCCGTCACCGGCGAGGCCGTGCGCCAGGCGCGTCAGGCGATCCGCCGCGCGCGGCGCGACAATCCGCATGCCCGTATCATCGTCACCGGCTGCGCCGCGCAGACGGAGAAGCAGACCTTTGCCGAGATGGCCGAAGTCGATGCCGTGCTCGGCAATGAAGAGAAGCTGATCAGCGCGTCTTATCGTTCGCTGCCGGATTTCGGCGTTTCGGCGGAAGAGAAGCTGCGGGTCAACGATATCATGAGCGTGCGCCACACCGCGCCGCAGATGGTCAAGCATATCGACGGGCATGTGCGCGCCTTCATTCAGGTACAGAATGGCTGCGACCATCGCTGTACCTTCTGCATCATCCCCTATGGCCGCGGCAATTCTCGCTCCGTGCCGATGGGCGCGGTGGTGAGCCAGGCGCGCAACCTGGTCGAAAGCGGTTATCGCGAGATTGTGCTGACCGGTGTCGATGCCACCAGCTATGGCGGTGATCTGCCCGGCGAGCCGACGCTCGGCCTTCTGGCGAAGACGCTGCTGAAACAGATCCCCGAGATCCGCCGCCTGCGGCTATCCTCGATCGACAGCATCGAGGCGGACGCGCATCTGATGGACTTGATCGCCGACGAGCCGCGTTTCATGCCGCATCTGCATCTGTCGCTACAGCATGGCGACGATATGATTCTGAAGCGGATGAAGCGGCGGCATTCGCGCGCTGATGCCATCCGGTTCATCGAGGACGTGCGGCGTCTGCGGCCGGAAATGAGCTTTGGCGCCGATATGATTGCCGGTTTTCCGACCGAAACCGACGAAATGTTCGAAAACGCCGTCAGCCTGGCGGAAGAGGCCGGCATCGCGCATCTGCACGTCTTTCCCTATAGCCCGCGCCCCGGCACGCCGGCGGCCCGCATGCCGCAGCTCGACCGCGCGCTGATCAAGGAGCGCGCCGCTCGTCTACGCGCGGCTGGACAAAGGCTGCATCAGGCCCATCTCGATACTATGGTCGGCACGCAGCAATGGTTGCTTGTCGAAAACAACGGCTTGGCGCATACGGAAAACTTCACGCTTGTCGCGGCACCTGGCCTTCGGCCGCGCGACCTTGTGCAGGTGGCGATCACCAGCCACAATGGCAAGCACCTCGACATGCAACTTGCGGCCGCCGACGCGGCCTGACCCCACGGAATTTTCATGGCGCTCAGTTTCATCAAAAAAGTCTTCACCTTCGGCCGCGAAAAGCCGGTGGAAGAGAAAGCGCCGGAAGAAGTTTCTTCGGTTGAGGTTGCTGTTCCCGCGCCGGAAGAGCCTGTTGTGGATTTGCCAGCGGCGTCCGAGGTTGCCGAACCTGTGGAGCCCCCCTCTGTCCCTTCGGGACATTTCCCCCACGAGGGGGGAGATCAGTTGGAGGATGCCGCGCCGATTGAGCAAGAGCAGCGGGTTGAACAGCCTGTAGAGGCCGTAGTTTCGCCCGAGCCTGAGGTACAAGAGCAATCCGACGAGAGCGAAACAGTTGAGGCAGAGCAATTTGCCGACACGGTAACCGACATTGTGGCAGAGGATGCTGCCCCAGAACCGATCTCCCCCCTTGTGGGGGAGATGTCCGACAGGACAGAGGGGGGTGACGAAGCCTCGACAGACACGGACCTAACCTCGAAAGACACCTCCGCCGCCCCCATCCTCCCCAAAGGCTTCGCCACCGCCTCCAGCATCCCCGAGCCGGAACTCGAAGCCCCCAAGCAGAAGCTCTCCTGGTTCCAGCGCCTGCGCGCCGGCCTTGCGCGCACCTCCTCGCAGCTCACCGGCCAGATCGCCGCACTGTTCACCAAGCGCAAGCTCGACGACCAGACGCTGCAGGATCTGGAGGATCTGTTGATCCAGGCGGATCTCGGTGTCGAAACGGCAATGCGGGTGACCGACACGCTGGCCTCGGAGCGCTACGGCAAGGACGTGACCGGCGAGGACGTCAGCCGGATCATGGCGCAGGAAATCGCCAAAGTGCTGAAGCCGGTCGCCAAGCCGTTGCAGCTCGATCTCAGCCACAAGCCGCATGTCATCCTCATCGTTGGCGTCAATGGCACCGGCAAGACGACGACGATCGGCAAGCTGGCGGCGAAATTGTCGGGCGCGGGTCTGAAGGTCATGGTTGCCGCCGGCGATACGTTCCGTGCCGCCGCCATCGAGCAGCTGAAGATCTGGGCCGACCGCACCAAGTCGGAGTTCATCGGTACCAAGCTCGGGGCGGACGCCGCCGGCCTTGCCTTCGATGCCTTTCAGCAGGCCAAGGCCAACAAGAGCGACGTGCTGATCATCGACACCGCCGGCCGGTTGCAGAACAAGGTGGAGCTGATGGCGGAGCTGGAAAAGATCGTCCGCGTGCTCGGCAAGCTCGATCCGGATGCGCCGCATACCGTGTTGCAGACGCTGGATGCGACCACCGGCCAGAATGCGCTGAACCAGGTGGAAATCTTCCGCAATGTCGCCGGCGTCAACGGCTTGATCATGACCAAGCTTGACGGCACTGCGCGCGGCGGCATTCTGGTGGCCATCTCGGCCAAGCATAAGCTGCCCGTCTATTTCATCGGCGTCGGCGAAGGTGTAGACGATCTCGAGCCCTTCGAGGCCGAAGAATTCGCCCAGGCTATTGCCGGGATCAACCCCGGAAACGGCCAATGAACGACAAGACCAAACTCGACGATAGTGAAAGCGCCGCAATGACGACCAGTGACCGTGACCTCGCCCCAAGTGCTGCCGACAAGCATCATCCGTTGTTGAAGCTGGTGCTGGAACTTGGACCATTGTTGGTGTTCTTCTTCGCCAATCTGCGCGGCGAATGGCTGGTGCAGCAGTTCCCGGCGCTGTCCGCCCTCGGCGGGCCGCTCTTCGTTGCCACGGGGCTGTTCATGGTGGCGACGGCGCTGTCTCTTATCGTCTCGAAAATCATGCTCGGCCATCTGCCGCTAATGCCCTTCGTTTCGGGCATCGTTGTCCTCATCTTCGGGGCGCTCGGCATCTATCTGCAGAGCGAAATCTTCATCAAGATGAAGCCGACCATCGTCAACGCCCTGTTTGGCGTGGTGCTGCTCGGCGGGCTCGTCTTCGGCAAGTCGCTGCTCGGCTACGTCTTCAACGCCGCCTTTCAGCTCGACGCGGAAGGCTGGCGTAAACTCACCTTCCGCTGGGGTATTTTCTTCCTGGTTCTCGCTGTGCTTAACGAAGTCGTCTGGCGCGGGTCGAACTGGCTTTACCTGCCCGACGTCAAGGCGGCGGACAATCTCTGGGTGAACTTCAAGGTCTGGGGCACGATGCCGATCACCATCCTCTTCACGCTGTCGCAGATGCCGCTGATCATGAAGCACACGATCGAGCCGCCGGCGGAAACCGAATGATGGTCACGCTCCCCGACGCTGAAAACCGTTACCAGCGGCAGAGCTTCTGGCTCATCGCCTGCGCCCTGGTCCTGCTCGTGCAGATCGTCGCTGAATATATGATGGGGCGGACCCCGATCTGCACCTGCGGCTATGTCAAGCTCTTCGAACCCGTGGTCAATTCCAGCGGCAATTCGCAGCATATCGCCGACTGGTACACGCCGTCGCATATCATCCACGGCTTCCTGTTCTTCGGGCTGACGCATCTGATCATGCGCCGCAAGCCGCTCTCCATGCGCCTGTTCGTCGCCATGCTGATCGAATCCGGCTGGGAGCTGCTGGAGAACTCGCCCATCATCATCAACCGCTACCGTGCGGCGACGATCTCGCTCGACTATGTCGGCGACAGCATTTTGAATTCGGCGATGGACGCGGTTTTCATGGTCGTCGGCTTCCTGTTTGCCTGGCGGGCACCGGTGGCGCTGACCATCGTGATCGCCATCTTCTTCGAGCTGCTGACCGGCTGGCTCATCCGCGACAATCTCACCCTGAACGTCATCATGCTGGTCTGGCCGATCGAGGCGATCAAGACCTGGCAGGGTGGGCTTTAAGTCTTTACCCTCGCCCCTGCGGGGGTCCGAAGGACGGGTTGAGACCCGTGGCTCAACCCAGGCATGGGTGGCGCGTAGCGCCGGGTGAGGGGGCGTTACTGGGAAAATTGCCTTTCGCTTGCCGCTTAAGGCCTTCGTCGCTTTGCTCCTCAGCCCCCTCATCCGCCCTGTCGGGCACCTTCTCCCCGCGGGGAGAAGGAATTCAGGCCCCCGGCTTCCCCAGCGCCTTTTCCATGGCTGGATACAGCCCTTCCTTGAGACTGGTGGCGGTGAAGGGGCCGACCTGTTTGTAGAGGATCGTGCCGTCGGGGGCGACGAGGTAGGATTCGGGGATGCCGTAGACGCCCCAGTCGATCGCGGCGGAGCCATTTGGATCGATGCCGATGGCGCTATAGGGATTGCCGAGCTCGCCGAGGAAACGCAGGGCGTTTTCGCTGGTGTCCTTGTAGTTGATGGCGACGATGTTGAGGTGGCCGTCCTGGGCGAGCTGCTTCAGGACCGGATGTTCCTCGCGGCAGGGGATGCACCAGGAGGCGAAGACGTTGACGAGCGTCAGCTTGCCCTTGATGGCGGCGTCGGTCAGTGGCGGCAGGTTGGAGCCGTCAAGCGGCGCCATCGCCAGTGCCGGCGCTTTCGTGCCGATCAGGGCGGAGGGGATGGCTGAGATATCGGTGCCGTGGACTTCCTGATCATACATCACCTTGCCGACGGCAAGCGCAATGCAGGCAAAGACGATCAGCGGAATGAGTGCCATCAGATAGCGTGCGGTGCCGCCCGATTTCGGCTCGCTGCTTTTTTCGATTTCGATGCTCATTGCGCCTTGTCCTTTGGCGCGCTCTGCGACCGGCGGCGGATGCCGGAGGCTTCGAGCATGGCCATTTCCTTGCGACGCAGACGGCCGTCGATCCATGTCCAGGCGATGACGGCGATGATCATGGCGGCGGCGAAGCCATAGGAGCCGAAGACGTAGAAGGGATGGGTCATGCTAATCCTCGCGGGCGGCCATGCGCGCGGCGAGACGGCGCTGTGCGGCGATGCGGCGGCGCCAGATCTCGTTGCGGATCGCCATCAGGTGCAGGGTGAAGAACAGCAGCGTGAAGGCAAGCGCCATGGTGAAGAGCGGCCACAGGAATTCCGCATCGATGGCCGGGCCATCCATGCGCATGAGGCTTTCCGACTGATGCAGCGTGTTCCACCAGTCCACCGAGAACTTGATGATCGGAATATTGATGAAGCCGACGAGGATCAGCACGGCGGTGACGCGCGCAGCCTTCGACGGGTCATCCATGGCGCGGTTGAGCGCGATCAGGCCGAGATACATCAAAAAGAGAATGAAGACCGAGGTCAGCCGGGCATCCCAGACCCAATAGGTGCCCCACATCGGCTTGCCCCAGAGCGAGCCGGTAACCAGCGCAATCAGCGTGAAGGCGGCGCCGAGGGGGGCTGCGGCCTTGGCCGAGACATCGGCGAGCGGATGGCGCCAGACCAGCGTACCGATCGCCGATAGGCTCATGATCGTGTAGCACATCATCGACAGCCAGGCGGCCGGCACATGGATATACATGATGCGGACCGTATCGCCCTGCTGGTAGTCGCCTTCAGTCGAGAAGGAGAGGCAGAGGCCGATTGCGAAGAGTATGGCCGTGATCGCCGCCAGCCAAGGGATCAGACGCGCCGACAGCGCCAGGAACCGGGTCGGGTTGGCGAGGTCGGAAAATCGGCTGATCGCAGGGCTGATATCGCTCATGCGGTTTGTTTAACCCGATATGCTTTTGACGGCAATCGACCGTATTGCCTGAGATCGATCAATCCGTCGTGTTGCGCAAGGCGAGTGCCGCCGCCGCCGGACCGAGCACGGCGAAGAACAGGGTGAGCGCCATCAGGATGAGGAAAGGCGGCAGGAAGGGCTGCGGACCTTCGACGGCGGCATAGGTGGCGCTGACGCCGAAGATCAACACGGGAATGGCGAGCGGCAGCACAAGGATCGACACCAGCAAGCCGCCGCGCGGCAGGGCGACGGCAACGGCGGCACCGACCGCGCCGATGAAGGTGATCGCCGGCGTGCCGACGAGGAGAGTCAGGGCCGTCGCGCCGATCGCCATCTCGTTCATGTTCATGAAGAGCCCGAGCAGCGGCGAGGCGATCACCAGCGGCAGGCCGGTCGCCACCCAATGCGCGGCGCATTTGGTCAGTACCGTCAGCACCAGCGGCGTTTCCTGCATCACCAGCAGATCGAGCGACCCGTCATCACGTTCGGCCTGGAACAGGCGGTCGAGGCCGAGCAGGGCGGAGAGCAGCGCGCCGATCCAGACGATGGCCGGGCCGATGCGCGACAGCAGCTTGAGGTCGGGGCCGACGCCGAAGGGAATGACGGCGACGACGGTCAGGAAGAAGAGAATGCCGATGAGGGCGCCGCCGCCGGCGCGGACCGAGAGTTTGAGATCGCGGAGGAAGAGGGCGGTCATGCGGCGAACTCCTTGATTTCATTATCGACGGAGATCGCGGTTTTGCCCCTCACCCTAGCCCTCTCCCCGCAGGCGGGGAGAGGGGACGATGGAGCCAACCAAGCCCCTTCGCCCCGTGAAACGGGGAGAAGGTGGACTTGAGCGGTTACGCTTTGCGAAACCGTGAAAGGACGGATGAGGGGCCATGTGGGACGTATGGTCATCCCCAAACCCCCTCACTCACTCCGGCAAACCCCGTCATCCGCATCTCCCGCGCATTCTCCAGTCTCAGCGGCTGATGCGTTGCCGCGAGCACGATCCCTCCCGCAGTCTGATGCGAGGCGATCAGCTCCGAAAGCAGCCGGTCCGCCGCCGTATCCAATGCCGCCGTGGGTTCGTCGAGGATCCAGATCGGGCGATAGGCGACCAGCAGTTTGGCGAAGGCAATCCGGCGTTGCTGGCCGGCGGAGAGGTAGCCGAAGGGGAGGTGGGTGATGTTGGCAAGACCGACGGCTTCGGCTGCGTCCTCGATCGCAAGACCGGCGCCGCCCTTGATGTCGCCAAGAAACTCTTTCCAGAATGTCAGGTTCTCCGCAACCGTAAGTTCGGATTTCATCGCATTGCGGTGTCCGAGATAGTGGCTGGCTTCCCCTGGCTGACGGTCCGATTCTCCTTGGGAATCCGTGAGAATCACCCGGCCCTTTTCCGGTCGCAGCAGGCCGGCGACGACACGCAAAAGTGTTGATTTCCCCGAGCCGTTTCGGCCCGTGAGGATCAATGCCTCGCCACCGCCCAAGTCAAAGGAAACGTTCGCGAAAATCAGGTCCTCGCCCCGCCTTGCGGCCAGGTTTTCAGCGCTTAGATACATCAGCTTAGGCTTTCCCCGTTTTCGTTGTCGCAGTGCGAAAAAAATCTCGAATTTTGCGCTCGGCCACTCTGGCAAGTCTTTACGAAATTATCTATAAGACCGGCAACCACGCCAGCGGTCGGCGTGAATTTCATCCTAGCGCCGAACATAAGGTGTTTTGCCTTACGTGCGGACAGCGGAAATGGCCGTACCCGCATCCTGATGTGCATAAAGTGCATAGGCGTTCGCACGACTGTGTTGGCTATCAGAAACGGGGTATCTCGTGTCTAAATCTCTTGACAGTTTCAATTGTCGGTCCACGCTTAACGTGGGCGGAAAAGACTATGTCTATTTCAGCCTGCCCAAGGCCGAGGCCAATGGTCTGCCTGGTGTCGCCAAGCTTCCCTATTCGATGAAGGTGCTGCTGGAAAACCTGCTGCGCTTCGAAGACGGGCAGACGGTCACCAAGGAACACATCCTTGCCGTTGCCGAATGGCTGGTCAACAAGGGCACCGTCGAGAATGAAATCGCCTATCGCCCGGCGCGCGTGCTGATGCAGGACTTCACCGGCGTTCCCGCCGTGGTCGATCTCGCGGCCATGCGTGACGCGATGGTGTCGCTCGGCGGCGATCCTGAAAAGATCAACCCGCTCGTTCCCGTCGATCTCGTCATCGACCACTCGGTCATCGTCGACGAATTCGGCACGCCGCAGGCTTTTGCCCGCAACGTCGAGCTGGAATATGAGCGCAACGGCGAGCGTTACCGCTTCCTGAAGTGGGGCCAGCAGGCGTTCAAGAACTTCCGCGTCGTTCCTCCGGGCACCGGCATCTGTCACCAGGTGAACCTCGAATATCTCGGCCAGACCGTCTGGACGAAGGAAGAGGACGGCGAGACGATCGCCTATCCCGACACCTGCGTCGGCACCGATTCGCACACGACCATGATCAACGGTCTCGGCGTTCTCGGCTGGGGCGTCGGCGGTATCGAAGCTGAAGCCGCCATGCTCGGCCAGCCGGTCTCCATGCTGCTGCCGGAAGTCATCGGCTTCAAGCTCACCGGCAAGCTCAAGGAAGGCGTCACGGCGACCGACCTGGTGCTGACCGTCGTGCAGATGCTGCGCAAGAAGGGCGTCGTTTCCAAGTTCGTCGAATTCTTCGGCCCCGGCCTCGATGCGCTGCCGCTCGCCGACCGCGCCACCATCGGCAACATGGGTCCGGAATATGGCGCGACCTGTGGCTTCTTCCCGGTCGACAAGGAAACGTTGAACTATCTCAACATGTCCGGCCGTACGAAGGATCGTATCGCGCTGGTCGAAGCCTATTCGAAGGCGCAGGGCATGTGGCGCGACAATGACGGTGCCGATCTCGTCTTCACCGACACGCTCGAACTCGAGCTTAGCGACGTTGTGCCGGCCATGGCCGGCCCGAAGCGCCCGGAAGGCCGCATTCCTCTGGAAAACATCGCCTCCGGTTTCGCCGGCTCGCTGGAAACCGAATACAAGAAGCCCGGCCAGCTTTCGAACCGCTATGCGGTCGAAGGCACGGATTTCGATCTCGGCCATGGTGACGTGGCGATCGCCGCCATCACCTCCTGCACAAACACCTCGAACCCGTCGGTGCTGATCGCTGCCGGCCTTCTCGCCCGCAACGCCGTTGCCAAGGGCCTGAAGAGCAAGCCGTGGGTCAAGACGTCGCTCGCGCCCGGATCGCAGGTCGTCGGCGAATATCTCGCCAAGTCCGGCCTGCAGGCCGATCTCGACAAGCTCGGCTTCAACCTGGTCGGCTTCGGCTGCACCACCTGCATCGGCAATTCCGGCCCGCTGCCGGCACCGGTCTCGAAGACGATCAACGACAAGGGCCTGATTGTATCAGGCGTTCTCTCCGGCAACCGCAACTTCGAAGGCCGCATCTCGCCTGACGTCCAGGCCAACTACCTGGCGTCCCCGCCGCTCGTCGTCGCCTATGCACTCGCCGGCACGGTGCAGCTGGATCTGACCAGCGAACCGATCGGCGAAGACCAGGACGGCAAGCCGGTTTTCCTCAAGGACATCTGGCCGACCTCGCATGAAATCCAGGAATTCATCCTGAAGTATGTCACCCGCGAACTCTACGAATCCAAGTACGCCGACGTCTTCAAGGGCGATGCCAACTGGCAGGCCGTGCAGATTCCTCCGGGCCAGACCTACGCCTGGGACGACAATTCGACCTATGTGCAGAACCCGCCTTACTTCGTGGGCATGGGCAAGACCGGTGCCGGCATCTCCGACATCAAGGGTGCCCGCGTTCTCGGCCTCTTCGGCGACAAGATCACCACCGACCACATTTCTCCGGCCGGTTCGATCAAGGCTGCTTCGCCGGCCGGTTCCTACCTGCTCGGTCATGGCGTCGGCGTTGCCGACTTCAACCAGTACGGCACGCGTCGCGGCAATCATGAAGTGATGATGCGCGGCACGTTTGCCAACATCCGTATCCGCAACCACATGCTCGGCCCGAACGGCAAGGAAGGTGGCTACACCATCCACTATCCGTCCAAGGAAGAGATGTCGATCTATGACGCGGCCATGCAGTACAAGGCCGAGGGCGTTCCGCTCGTCATCTTCGCCGGTGTCGAATACGGCAACGGCTCGTCGCGCGACTGGGCTGCCAAGGGTACCAACCTGCTTGGCGTGCGCGCCGTCGTCGCCCAGTCCTTCGAGCGTATCCACCGCTCGAACCTGGTCGGCATGGGTGTCATCCCCTTCGTCTTCGAGGACGGTACCACCTGGGCCACCCTTGACCTCAAGGGCGATGAAGTCGTCTCGATCGAGGGCCTGGAAGATATCAAGCCGCGCGAGCGCAAGATCGCCAAGGTCACCTACGGCGACGGCACGGTCCGCGATATCCCGATCATCTGCCGTATCGATACGCTGGATGAGGTCGTCTACGTCAACAATGGCGGCATCCTGCAGACGGTTCTGCGCGATCTCGCTGCCTGATCGGCATTAAAGCCATCTTTGGACGCCGCCGGGGGATTTTCTCCGGCGGCGTCATGTTTTTCACGGTGATGTGTTCGGTGTGGCAGCCTCAGGGCTTGCTCTCACCCCATCGTGACTTTGCGTCATCGCGCTTAGCTATTATCTCTTGTTTCAGATTTATCAGGCTTGATGAGAGCTTTACGGATACCCTGGAAAGCGGCAAGCGATTTCAGGGTGCTGTATCGGCTTTGGCCTTCAGCGTCTGAGAAAGAGGTATAACGGCATGCGCCTTCGATTTTCGGTTCCACTTCTGGCAGGCATCGCGCTCGCGAGTTCGCTGCATGCGCAGGAGCTTGCCAAGATCAAGGGGGTTGTCGAGCTCTTCACGTCTCAGGGCTGTTCGTCCTGCCCGCCGGCGGATGCCGCGTTTCGCAAGCTGATCCGGCAGGGCGACGTCGTAGCGCTCGCCTATCACGTCGACTACTGGAACTATCTCGGCTGGAACGACACGATGGCGTCCAAGGACAATACGGCACGCCAGTATGCCTATGCGCGGACGATGGGCCGCAGCGGGGTCTATACGCCGCAGGCGATCATCAACGGCCGCGATCATATGAGCGGCGCGGACTTCGATGGCATCAATGTCAAGCTTAATGACTTTCAGCATCAGGGCAAAGGCCTAACGGTTTCGGTGAATGCCGCGATGAAGGGCGATGAGCTGGAGATCAAGATCGGTGCCGGTCAGGGCAAGGCCAATGTGGTCGTCGCCTATTTCGACAAAGAACAGCTCGTCTCCCCGAAGGGCGGCGAAAACAACGGTCAGCAGATCGCCTATCTGCATGCGGTTTCGGATGTCGAGACCGTCGGCATGTGGGATGGCAAGGGAATGAGTGTGGTCCTGCCCGCCAATGTCCTGGACAAGGACGGCCGGCGCGGTATGGCGGTTCTGCTGCAATCCTCCACGTCGTCGGGAGATCCGGCGGCGATCATCGGCGCGACCGTGCTGACGATTGGGTCTGACGGCTGATTGGCCCTTCCCGTAGTAGCTGGAAGTTCTTTGTTACTGAAAATCACTCGATTTCGGCTTGGGGCGAAAAGCGTCCCTATTTTGGCTGACGCCAAAAAGGGGAGGTGCCCGGCGAGGACGCATTCGGGGCTGGGGTTCGGTCGACGCGCCCCCGGCCGGGCCGTTTGGCGCGGCGGCGCCAAACAACACCCAATAGGTCCGGAAAATGGGGCGTCGTTTTGACTGAAATGCGGCGGCGCGGAGATGCTTTCCTCCGGCGTAAAAATTCGTGAGCAGCCGCCGGTCTTGCAATTTGGTGCGGCTGAGGCAAACTGTCATCCTCTTGTCATGACCAGCCCCTGGGGGATTGATGACTGATCAGCCGGATTTGCGACACGGTGAAAGCCGTTCCGCCGACACCAATTCTTCCGTCGTCGTTGATCTCAGAGAATACAAGCAAAGCCGGGATCCGCTGCCCGTAACCTTCCATCGCCGGGAGCTGGATGCGATCCTGTGGATCTACGGCCGCATGGTCGGCGAGGGTGAATGGCGCGACTATGCCATCGACCATCTCGGAGACAAGGCGGTCTTTTCCGTCTTCAAGCGCTCCGGCGAACTACCGCTCTTCCGTATCGAGAAAAACCCGAAGCTCGCCGCCAAGCAGGGCGCCTTCAGCGTGGTCAACACCAACGGCATGATCCTGAAGCGCGGCCATGAGCTGAGCCAGGTGCTGAAGGTTTTCGACAAGCAGCTGAAGCTGGTGGAGAAGTGACCGCGATTATCTCCGGCAATCGACCCCGGCTGTGATCAGCAGCTCGGGGACAAACGAAAAGCCCCGCCGATGAGCGGGGCTTTGTGTAGCGACAGATAGCGCCGAAATCAGAACTTCAAGCCCACACCCAGGTTTATCGACTGCTCGGTGAGGTCGCTCTTCACGCCCTGCAATTCCTTGCTGCCGAAATCGCTGTAGCGGTATTCCGCGCGGGCGAAGATGTTGTTGGTGAAGGCATAGTCGACGCCGGTGCCGGCCGTCCAGCCGCTGAAGATGACCTTGCCGTCGCCGGAACCGGGAACATCGGCGAAGCCGCGCGCGGCGGTCCATCCGGCCGCGCCGTAGATCAGCAGGTTGTCGAAAGCGTAACCGACCCGTCCGCGAACTGCGCCCGACCAATCGGTGCCAACGCTGGATGCATTGGCGACGGCCTTGTTGTTCCAGTTGTAGTCGATATTGCCGTCGATGCCGACGACGACCTTGTCGAACTGATAGTTGTATCCGAAGAAATTGCCAAAAAGGCCGCCCTTGAAGTCTTCGGACTGGTCGCCACTGCCGAACTTGAAGCTGCCCTTGGTGATTGCGCCGCCGCCGTGGACACCGAGATAGGGACCGGACCAGGTGAAGACTGAAGCCGGAGCGGAAGCGGCAACGGGCTCCTCAGTCAGATCAGCGGCAACCGCGGAGGTCGAGGCCAGCGCGAGCAGGGCGGGAATGAGCAGATATTTCATATATATTTCCTTCTATAAATCATATGTGCCAATGCGATGCCCGCAGGTTGCGGCGTGCGATCCTGCCTCAACGCGAGGGAAAACGAATCTCTGAACAGGTCGGGGAATCGGCGGTTGCGGAGCGTTATCGCCGTCAAAATAGCGAATCGAATGTTGCCGTGGCTGCTTTAATGTTGAGAAATGTTGCGGGATCGTATCCGACTCGTCTCCGGACACCGGGATCGTCTGGAGCTTTCGCACCAGCCCATTGTTATCCGGCCGGCCCGGCGCCTTTTCTCCAGGGGAAAAGGAGAGGCAGCCTTACTCGCTGAACAGCGTCCCGGGATAGGTCGAGGGATCGGGGTCGGTTTCCGTGCCTTCGCCGAGCGCTTTCTGCATCAGCATCGTGTCCAGCCAGCGGCCGTGCTTGTAGCCCGTGCCTTTGAGCAGGCCCGTCTCCGTGAAACCGGCGGCGCGGTGAAGGGCGATGGAGGCGGGTGCGGCACCGCCGATGACGGCGATCATCTGCCGGAAGCCGAGAGCTTCGCACTCCTCCACCAGCTTCGCCAGCAGCAGCTTTCCGAGGCCGCGACCGCGTGCTTCCGGAGCCAGATAGATCGAATCCTCCACCATCCAGCGATAGGCCGGTCGTGTGCGGAAGGCGGACGCATAGGCGTAGCCGAGAACTTTTCCGCTCTCATCCTCGGCGACGATGTAGGGGTAGCTCTTGCCCCTGATCGCCTGAAAACGGCTCGTCATCTCCGCCTCGTTCGGCGGGACGAGCTCATAGCTTGCCGTGCCGTTGAGAACGGCGTCGCGATAGATGGCGGTAATCTCGGGGAGGTCGTTTGGGGCGGCCTGGCGAAGGCGGGAGAACATCTGGGTTTATTGCCTGATCTGCGGTTTGAAGACCCGATATAAAATCGCGCGCGCAGGTTAGGCAAACAGAAAAGGCGGCCGAGGCCGCCTTTTCGAACTTTCATTCAGCTCGCTGCAATTATTTGCGGTTGCCCATGAACTGCAGCAGGAACATGAAGAGGTTGATGAAGTCGAGGTAGAGCGACAGGGCGCCCATGATGGCCTTGCGGCCAGCGACCGTTACGTCGTCGGCTTCGTAGTACATTTCCTTGATCCGCTGCGTATCGTAGGCGGTCAGGCCTGCGAAGATCAGCACGCCGATCACCGAGATGGCGAACTGCATGGCGGACGAAGCCAGGAAGATGTTGACCAGCGACGCGATGATCAGGCCGAAGAGGCCCATCATCAGGAACGAACCCATCGCCGACAGGTCACGCTTGGTCGTGTAGCCGTAGAGCGACAGCGCGCCGAAGGAGGCGGCGGTCACGAAGAAGGTCTGCACGACGCTCTGGCCGGTGTAGATGATGAAGATCGACGACAGCGACAGGCCCACCAGCGCGGCGTAGACCCAGAAGGTCGTCGTCGCGGCGGCCACGCTCATGCGGTTAACCCGAGCCATCAGGAAGAACACCATCGCCAGTGGAGCGAAGATCACCACCCACTTCAGCGGGCTCTGGTAGATCGCCTGGCCGAAGGCCGTGATCTGGCCGTCGGAGAAGGAGAGCGAGAATGCGAAATAGGCGGCCAGACCCGTGATCGCCAGACCCAGCGCCATCAGGTTGTAGACCTTGAGCATGTAGGCTCGAAGGCCCTCATCTATCATCGCACCGGTCTGCGCGCCTGCTTGCGGCGTCCGGTTTTGGTAATTGCGAAAGTCAGCCATGTTTTCCTCTTTTAAGCTCCGATATGATTACGGTGTCGGGCGATTTCGTCCCAGGCGCCGCTGCGGAGCTCCAGCATGCCTACGCAGAATATGAGGCTTTCAAGGCCTTTACACAAGGCCCATGCGGCTGGGGCGAAGTTAAATCGATGTAATATCGGGCCGTTTCGCGGTGAAGAGCCACGGCCCGATCGGGGTTCATAATTCGCGCAGAACGGGCGCCGCCTTCTGGCCGAGCACGCGCCAGGTGCCAATAAGACCGATGCCGACCGTCAGCAGCAGCGCGATGACAAGCGTCGAAAAGGCGACGTCGGGAAGGAAGGTCGACGGTAGCTTCATGATGCGGCTGACGACATACCAGGCCGCCGTCGAGCCGGCGAGGAGTGCGAAGACGGCGGTGGCGGCCCCGAGGATCAGATATTCGTAGCTGAAGGCGCGGATTAGCATGGCCCGCGTGGCGCCAAGCGTCTTCAGCACCACCGCATCATGCGTGCGGGCGCGGTTGCCCGCCGCCAGAGCGCCGGCAAGCACCAGCACGGAGGCGATGAGCGCGACGGAGGCCGCGGCGCGGATCGCGGTGGCAAGCTGACCGACCAGCGTGTTGACGATATCGAGCGCGTCCTTGACGCGGATGCTGGTGATCGTCGGGTAGGTGTTGGTAACGTTCTTCAGGATCGCGGCTTCCTGCGCCGAGGTGGCGGAAGGGTCGGTCAGGGTCGCCAGCCAGGCATGCGGCGCGCCCTTGAAGGTGTTGGGCGAGAAGATCATCACGAAATTGATCGACAGCGACTGCCATTGGACCTTGCGGAAGCTGGCAACCTTGGCCGTCACATTGCGGCCGAGTACGTTGACGGTGAGTTTGTCGCCGAGCTTCAGGCCAAGCGCCTTGCTTTCCTCGTCCGAGAAGGAGACCAGCGGTTCGCCGCTATAGTCCTTGCCCCACCATTCCCCTTCCGTGAGGGCGGCGTTCTCCGGCATGGTTTCGGCATAGGTGATGCCGCGATCGCCGCGCAGCACCCATTGGCCGGCCGGCGGCACCTTTATCTTGCTGACGTCTTCGCCGTTGAAGGCGACGATGCGGCCGCGCAGCATCGGCGCTTCGACGAGCTTGCCCTCCGGCGCCTGGGCCTGCACGACCTTGCGGAAGCCGTCGAGTTCCGAGCTTTGGATATCGACGAAGAAGAAATTCGGCGCCTGTTCGCTCATGCGTCCGGTCAGCTGCTGGCGCATGTTGCCGTCGATCAGCGTCAGCGTCACCAGAAGCGCCAGGCCAAGGCCGAGCGACAGCACGACGGAGGCGGTCAGCGCGCCCGGCCGATGGATGTTGCCGATCGCCAGCCGCAGGGCCGGTGAGTGTACGCGCGGGCTGCGGCGGGCAAGCCAGGAAAGTAGCGCGGCGACGGCACGAAGCACGACGAAGGCACCCGCGATCGAGACGATGAAGACGACGGCGATGCGGCGGTCATAGGCGGTGTAGATCGCAAGGGCTGCAAGGATCGCCATCAGCAGGCCGGCGGTCAGCAGATAGGGCCAGCCGGGCAGACGGCGCGCTTCGAAGCCCTGTTCTCGGAAGAGCGCGGTTGCCGGCACTTCGCGGGCATGACCGAGCGGCGGAATGGCGAAGGCGAGCGTCGTCAGCAGGCCGAAAAGGGCAGCCAGCGCCAGCGGGCCGGGATAAAGTTGCGGCGCGGTGGAGATCGGCAGGAATTCGGCCATGAATTGCGAGGCCAGCATCGGTGCGATGGCGCCGAATACGAGGCCGATGACGACGCCGGCAAGCGCGATCAGGGCGATCTGGATTAGGTAGATCATCACCACGACGAAGGCCGGCGCACCGAGGCATTTGAAGGTGGCGATGGTGGTGCGCTTGGCGTCGAGGAAGGCGCGCACGGCATTGGCAACGCCGACACCGCCGACGATCAGGGCGGTGAGGCCGACCAGGGTCAGGAATTGCGAGAAACGGGTGATGTTGTCGGCAAGCGCCGGGGCTGCCCGATTGCTGGTCTGGACCGACCAGCCGGCCTGCGGAAAGGCGGCATTGGCGCGGGTGGTGATATCGCGCAGGCCACTGGCGGGATCGCCCATACGGATCTTGTAGACCTGTTCGACCAGGCTGCCGGTGGTGATCAGCCCGGACGCTTGCAAGGCGTCGCGGCTGGTGAGCAGTCGCGGGGCGAAACCAAAACCTTCGGAGACCGAATCCGGCTCGGTCTTCACCGTGCCGGTGACCCGAAGCTTCGTATTGCCGAGCAGCAATTCGCTGCCGATTTTCAGGTTCAGTCGTTCCAGAAGCAGGGGCGCGAGGACGGCGCCATAGGTCCCATCCCTGGCGGCAAGCAGCGTCGATAGCGGCTGGTCCGGATCGGCTTCGAAGGTGCCGTAGAGCGGGTAGGCGCCATCGACCGCCTTGACCTGAACCAATGCCTGGTCGGAGCCGTCGGGCAGGCGGGCCATGGAGCGCAGGCCAGTGGATCGCGAGATCTGGCCGAGGCTTTCGAGATAGGCCAGTTCGTCTGGCTTTGCCTCGCGATTGTTGAGCTCGAAGCGGACGTCGGCGGCCAGCAGCGACTGGCCCTGGGTCGAAATCGCGTCGGTGATCGACTGCGAGACCGAGTTGACGGCGGCAATCGCGCCCGTGCCGAGCGCGATGCAGGCCAGGAAGATGTAGAAACCGCCGAGACCGCCGCGCAATTCGCGCAGCGCCAGGCGGAAGGCAAGCGTGAAGCGTGCGCCTGCCACCGTCATGCTATCGCTGCCTGGCTGGTCCGCGCATGGGCGCTGTCGCCCTCGATCTCGCCCGAGCGGACACGGATCTGGCGGGAGCAGCGAGCGGCGAGCGCCGGGTCATGGGTGACGAGCAGCATGGTCGTGCCGCGCTCAGCCTGCTGTGCGAACAGCAAGTCTGCAATCTGCCGGCCGGTGTCGGTGTCGAGGTTGCCGGTCGGCTCGTCGGCGATCAGAAGGGCCGGTGAGGGGGCGAGCGCGCGGGCGATCGCCACGCGCTGCTGTTCGCCGCCCGAAAGCTGGCCGGGATAATGGCTCAGCCGCTCGCCGAGGCCGACGGCCTCCAGCTCTTTCCGGGCGATGTCGAAGGCGTCGCGGACATTGGCGAGTTCCAGCGGCACGGCGACGTTTTCCAGCGCCGTCATGTTGGCAATAAGATGGAAGGACTGGAAGACGATGCCAATATTGCGGCCGCGGAAATCGGCGACGCGATCCTCGCTCAAGGCATGCAGGGGCGTGTCGCGGATCAGCAGTTCGCCGCTATCGAGCTTTTCAAGGCCGGCCAGCACCATCAGCAGCGTCGACTTGCCGGAGCCGGAGGGGCCGACGATGCCGACCGCTTCGCCTTCCGCAACGGTAAGGTCGATGCCTTTCAGCACATGGACGGAGGCGGCGGCATTGCCGAGCGTCAAATCCGCCTTCTTCAGCTCGATGATGGTTTTTGCCAATGCGGGACGCCCTATATACATCTGAGATCATGGCGGGCACGATTTGGCCCGCGCAGCGAATTTAGGGAATGGATCATGAGTTTTAAAGCTGCCGCGTTTCACTTCGCTGTCATTGCTTGCGGTCTTCTGTTTGGCGCAGCGGGTGCGGCCGAGGCGCGGACCATCCAATTGGTCGGTTTCGGCGATAGCCTGATGGCCGGCTACCAGTTGCCGCCGGGCGACGGATTTCCGGCCAAGCTGGAGGCGGCGCTGAAGGCAAAGGGGCTGGATGTGGCAATCGCCGATGCCGGCGTGTCCGGCGACACGACGTCGGGCGGGTTGTCGCGCATCGACTGGTCGGTGCCGGACGGGACCGACGGGGTGATCCTCGAACTCGGCGCCAATGACGCCTTGCGTGGCATTCCGCCGGAAGAGACGGAGAAGAACCTGGATACGATCATTGCCAGGCTGAAGCAGCGCAACATTCCCGTGCTGCTTGCCGGCATGCTGGCGCCGCCGAATATGGGGCCGGATTATGCGGCCAAATTCAATCCGATCTATCAGCGGCTCGCCGACAAATATCAGCTGACGCTCTATCCGTTCTTTCTCGATGGGGTTGCGACGCATGCAGATCTGCAACTGAGTGACGGCATGCATCCGAACCCGCAGGGGGTCGATGTGATGGTGCAGGGCTTCCAGCCGGTAGTTAGTAGTTTCATAGGGACGATTGCCGCAGCTGCGAAATAGATGCTTGCACCGGCTGCAATTGCGTGATTCCCTGCTTATACCTGCAAGAGATTCGGGGAGTGCTCGTAATGCCGAGACTTTTTACCGCCCTCGAAATTCCGCGCAACGCGGCCATGAGCCTTTCGTTGTTGCGCGGCGGTCTTCCCGGTGCCAGGTGGATCGACGTTGAAAATTATCACATCACCCTTCGTTTCATCGGCGATGTCGATGGACGCACGGCGGATGAGATCGTCGACCGTCTGGACCGGATCGACCGGCCGGAATTCCAGCTGCGGCTGGAAGGTATCGGCTCCTTCGGTTCCAAGAAACCACATTCGGTCTGGGCTGGCGTCACGCAGACGCCTGACATGTACGCCCTCCAAGGCGAGATCGAGCGCATCTGCCAGCGCATCGGCCTGCCGCCGGATCCGCGTAAATTCACGCCGCATGTGACGCTCGCCCGGCTCAAGTCCTCGCGCGTCGACGATGTGGTGCACTATCTCTCCGGACGCGGTGACTTCCACACCTCGCCGTTTACGGTGGGCCGCTTCGTGCTGTTGTCATCGCGCGAATCGGTCGGCGGCGGTCCTTACCTCACCGAAGAGGTCTTCCCGCTTCATGAGGCCCGCAGCGCCTTCCCCAGTGTGGGAAGCAGCGCGCTGCAGCCCGCCAAGAGCATGGTGTAGACCGCCTCGAAACCTTCGTGGCCGCCATAGTAAGGGTCGGGAATATCCTTATTGCTGCCCAGCGTGAGGGCGTTGAAGAGATGTAGCCTGCCGAGCGCATCGGCAGGCGCGATTTTCCGCAAATTCTTCAAATTGTCTTGATCCATTGCCAGGATCAGGTCGAACCGGTCGAAGTCCTTGGCTTCGATGCGGCGTGCGCGCTGGCCGGAAATGTCGACGCCGTGACCGGCGGCCGCGGCCACCGAGCGGCGGTCCGGCCTTTCTCCCTGATGCCAGCCGCCGGTGCCGGCCGAATCGACCTCGAATGCGGAGCCGCGACCGGCCTCAGTCGCCAGATGCCGGAAAATACCTTCGGCAAGCGGTGAGCGGCAGATGTTGCCGGCGCAAACGAACAGAATCCTGAAGCGGTCCATGATATCCTTCAACCGATCGAGAGGAGTGACCTTGTCATGAAATACGAAAAGCTGGAACCGGCCGCAATCGATGAAACCGTGACTGGCCTTGTTGGCTGGACATTGGCGGCGGACCGTCTGTCGATTTCGAAGAGCTATAAATTCCGCAATTTCGTCGAGGCTTTCGGTTTCATGACCGAGGCGGCCCTGACGGCGGAAAAACTCAACCATCATCCGGAATGGTTCAATGTCTATTCGCGTGTCGACGTGAAACTGACGACCCATGACGCCAATGGCCTGACCGACTACGACGTCAAGCTCGCAAAAGCGATGGAAAAGGCGGCGGCGCGGCGGACCGATTGAATCGCGGGGAGTGATCACCATATGTTTATGCGCCCTGGAACAAGGGCTTCGATGGAGTGCGTGGAATGGATGACATCAAGTATGGGGAGATCCTGATGCCTGGTGACGAAGAGACCCAAAAACGTCAGGAGAAGTCGGTGCGTAGCAAGTTCTGGCCGACCTTGCGCAAGGCGGCGCGGTATATTCCGTTTTCCCGCGATGTCGTTGCGGCTTTCTACTGCGCCCTCGATTCGCAGACGCCGACACGCGTTCGCGGCATATTGCTCGCCGCGCTCGGCTATTTCGTCATGCCGATCGATATCATCCCGGATTTCTTCGCGGTTATCGGCTTTTCGGACGATGCCGCGGTTCTGGCGCTCGCCTTCAGCATGATCAAGGGCCATATCCGCCAGGAACATTATGACGCCGCTGACCGGGCCTTGGCCAATGAGCCAGAGGCCGCAAAGACGGCATGAGTGCGGCCGCGCGGCTAGCGGCGGAAATCCTGCCGGGTTTCCAGACCTTTATCAGGTGCTCCTGATTTTAGAGAGGTCAAATTCTTGCCTGAATCTTTCTGTCATAACTCGATCCCGTAGGGTGGTGTTCCGCCATCCGGGTTTTCCAATTCTTCCTGATGCGTTTCAGGCCTGGCGCGGCGCTTGAATTGAAATGGCACAGACGGGAGCACTTAATGCTCCGTTGACGGTTTGGTAACCTGAATAAAGTCAAAATAGGGCAGCTCATGAGCATAGGCAGGCGTGCGTACTCAAATCGCCTCGAGCTCTGGACCGCAAGAAATCGGCAGGAAACCATGTTTGTAAAAAGCTTCGCAATCGCCCTCTCGCTCGTTCTGGCCGGCACTGGCATTGCCGCCGCGCAGACCAAGAAGCAGGCGCCCGCACAGGCGCAGGCAGCAGCACCGGCGGCTCCGACGCGCATCCAGCAATTCGATGCCTGGGGCGCTTATTCCTACCAGTCCGGCGCCGGCAAGGTCTGCTATGTTCTCTCCGTGCCGACGACCAAGATGCCGGCTAGCGGCATCGATCATGGTGACAACTTCTTCATCGTTTCCCAGCGCCCGGGCCAGAACATCTCCTATGAGCCGCAGGCGATGATGGGCTATCCGCTCAAGGACAATTCCAAGGTCGACGTCATCATCGACAATAAGACCTTCGTGATGTTTACCAAGGACAAGGCTGCCTGGGTCGAGAATGCCGCGCAGGAACCGGCTCTGGTCGCAGCACTCAAGTCCGGCCATTCGCTGAAGGTCACCGCGACCTCGAAGAGGGGCACCGGCACCACCTATACCTACTCGCTGAAGGGCGTCACCGCGGCGCTGAAGCAGATCGAAAACTGCAAATAAGATCAATAATGCCACGATCACGCCAAAGTGATTGCGGGTTCTATCGAAACCGAAATGTTAAGGCCGGCCCGGGTGGCTGGCCTTTTGCTTTTTCAAGAGGGATGACGCGGACTGAAATTAATGCTAAAGGCCGCCCCAACAAGCGGTGTGTTTTGCAAGTTTCTTGCCCGCACCTAGATGAACCTTCTGATTTCAGTGCCTTGCCCGCGCCCGCAGCTTTCCAGCTTTTGGGGGCATCGCCGATATGAACCATTGGAATATCCTATGTCCGCCATCGATGTCATGACCCCATCCAAGCTCAAGCCGATGCCCGTGTCGCAGCCGGTCGAGCTTTCGCCGAAACCGTCGCTGATCGGCCTGACGCGCGAGGAAATGGGGGCGGCTCTCAAGGAGAAGGGTGTCGCCGACAAGCAGGTCAAGATGCGTGTCAGCCAGCTCTGGAACTGGATCTATGTGCGCGGCGTCTCCGACTTCGACGCCATGGCGAATGTCTCCAAGGACATGCGCGAAATGCTGAAGACGCATTTCACCATCGCCCGGCCGGAGATCGTCGAGGAGCAGGTCTCCAACGACGGCACCCGCAAGTGGCTGCTGCGCTTTCCGCCGCGCGGCGCCGGTCGTCCGGTCGAGGTCGAAACCGTCTATATTCCGGAAGAGGGACGTGGGACGCTCTGCGTTTCCAGCCAGGTTGGCTGTACGCTCACCTGTTCCTTCTGTCACACCGGCACGCAGCGCCTGGTGCGCAACCTGACGGCGGAAGAGATCCTGTCGCAGCTGCTTCTCGCGCGCGACCGGCTCGGCGATTTTCCGGACCGTGAAGCGCCGCAGGGCACGATCATGCCGGCTGAGGGACGCAAGGTCAGCAACATGGTCATGATGGGCATGGGCGAACCGCTCTACAATTTCGAGAGCGTCAAGACGGCGCTGCTGATCGCCTCCGATGGCGACGGCCTGTCGCTGTCGAAGCGACGCATCACGCTGTCCACCTCTGGCGTCGTGCCGGAAATCTACCGCACCGGCGACGAGATCGGCGTCATGCTGGCAATCTCGCTGCATGCGGTGCGCGACGATCTGCGCGACATGCTGGTGCCGATCAACAAGAAATATCCGCTGAAGGAATTGATGGATGCTTGCCGCGCCTATCCCGGCCTTTCGAACGCACGGCGGATCACCTTCGAATATGTGATGCTGAAGGGCGTCAACGACAGTCTCGAAGATGCCAAAGGGCTGATCCAGCTTTTGAAGGGCATCCCGTCGAAGATCAACCTGATCCCCTTCAATCCCTGGCCGGGCACGAACTACCAGTGTTCGGATTGGGAGCAGATCGAGAAATTCGCCGATTTCATCAATGCGGCCGGCTACGCCTCGCCAATCCGCACGCCGCGCGGCCGCGATATTCTCGCCGCCTGCGGCCAGTTGAAGTCGGATTCGGAACGCATGCGCAAGACCGAGCGGCTGGCTTTCGAGGCTATGATGATCGCCAATCACGGCGAGGATTGAGATTGATGCTTCTGGGTCTGCGCAGGCCGATACGGCTCCTCTGGGGCTATCTCGGTGCCTGCGTCATGATGGGCTTCGTGCTCGCTTGCGTCGCCACCTGGACGATGCCGGGGACGGGCGCCCCGGAGTTGATCGCGCTCACCGTCGCCTTGACCAAGCTTGCGATGATCGTCAGCATCCTGCCGTCGATGGCCGTCATTCCGCTTTTCGAATGGCGTAGTATGCGCCGCTGGTGCGGCTATGCGATCTATGGTGCCTTGCTGTCGGCGATGGCATCCGTCCTGATTTCGGGCAGCGTGGAGCGGTCGCAGCCCGTCAACCTCGTCACCATCACCATTGTTGTCTGCTTTGGCTTTCTCGGCGCTGCCAGCGCCACCGTCTATTGGTGGATCGCCGGCCGCTTTGCCGGGCGGGCGCTCAACGCGCCTGCGTGAGGAAAATCTTCGCCGCGAAGATCGAAAAGACGCCGGCGAAAGTATAGTCGAGGCCGCGCAGGACGCCGCGGTTGTTCTGCAGCCAGGACGACAGCTTGTCGGCGGCGAGAACGACGATGATGTTCACCGGTACGCCGACGATGATGAAGAAGAATCCCAGGAACAGCAGCTTGTGCGTGACGGCCGGGTCGCCCGCCGTGACGAATTGCGGCAGGAAGGTCATGAAGAAGATGATGACCTTGGGGTTGAGCAGATTGACCCAGAAGCCGTTGGCGATGTTGGAGAGCGGCGTTTTTCTGGCTGCATCGACCTGCATGACCGACAGGCTGGAACCGAAGCGGATCGCCTGGATCGCCAGCCACAGCAGATAGGCGGCACCGCCGGTTTTGAGCATGGTGAAGGCAATCGGCGAGGCTGTAATCAGCGCGGAGATGCCAAAGGCCACCAGGCATGTGTGGACGACGACGCCGAGGGTGGTGCCGAGGACGACGAAGAGCGCTGCTCTTTTGCCCTGTGCCAAGGCGCGGCTGATCGAGAGCGTCATGTCAGGCCCTGGAGTCATCGCGAGAAGCAGGGTTGCCGCGGTAAAGGCGAGAAGGGTCGACAGGCTGGGTAGGAAATCCATTGGGGCAGCTCCGAAAGCCGGATAGGGGATCAGCGTTTTCTATCCGGCTTTCGGCGATTTGCAAATCAATCCTTCTTTTCCAGGAATGACTTGAACTTATCGGCATAATCCGGATGCCAGCGCGACAGCGGAGGGCGGTTTTCGACGATATCGCCGGCAGCCCAAAGCATGCGGCGCTCGTCGATCGGCCGCGCCACGTCGTTATCCGGGCAAAGGATGTAGAAGTCGCCGCGCTTGAGGCTCTCCACCATGAAATCGACCGTCTGTTCCGCCGTCCAGGCGGCAGCTGGCTTTTCACGGCGATCGCCCTGGGTGAGGCCGGTGAAGACGAAGCCGGGGATCAACAGATGCGCGGAGATCTTCGCGCCTTCGGTGTTGCGCAGCTCATGCTGCAGCGCCTCGGTGAAGACCTTCACGCCGGCCTTGGAAATGTTGTAGGCGGGGTTTCCGGGTGGCGTGGTGATGCCCTGCTTCGAGCCGGTGTTGATGATCAGGCCCGGCTCGCCATGGGCCAGCATGGCCGGTCCGAAGGCGCGTGTGCCGTTGATGACGGCGAGGAGATTGACACCGAAGATCGCATCCCAGCCGGCCTGCGGGCTGAAGATCGAGGTTTCCGGCCCGATGCCGGCATTGTTCATCAGCACATGCACCCGGCCGAAGCGTTGCAGGACAGCGCGTTCGAGGGCTTCGAGTGCCTCTTTCTGGGCAACGTCCGTTTCGACCGCCATCACATGTTCTTCGCCGGCGATCGCTTCGAGTTCGGCGCGCGCATCGGCCAGCCGTTCGCCGCCAAGATCGGCAATGGCGACGCTCATGCCGAGCCCGGCGAAATATTTCGCCGCGGCAAGGCCGATACCGGAGGCACCGCCGGTGATGACGGCAACATTGGGTTTCTTGAAAATGGCTTGAATATCGGTCACGAGCAGGGTCCTCCCTGGGCATTGTTCGGTCGCCGCCGAATATGGTACTTTCGGCAACCAAGTCAAACGGCCGGAGGTCGCGCCCGTGACAAAGCATGTGTCCGTAGAGATCGACGAGCAGATGGATGCGTTCATCGGCGAGCAGATCAGCCTCGGTCACTTTACCTCAGTGGATGCGCTCGTTAATGCGGCGCTCACGCATTTGCGTCATTGGATTGAGATCGAAGCAATCGAGGCGGCCATTGAAGAGGGTGAAGCGTCCGGGGAGCCCGAGGAATTCGACGTCGATGCGTTCCTTGCTGAGAGGCATGAGAAGTATCTCAAGCAATAGGTTTCTTTGCCTTCCCGCTATCGCACTTCCCCTTGCGCCTCGCGATAATCTCGCTAAAAGTGCCGCGACACAGGGTTTGCGGGCCTCTCCGCAGGCTCGCATTGAAACGGATCTCATGACCATGGCATCACATAAAGACGTGAAGAAAGTCGTTCTCGCCTATTCGGGCGGTCTCGACACCTCGATTATCCTGAAGTGGCTGCAGACGGAGCTTGGCGCCGAAGTCGTCACCTTCACCGCCGATCTCGGCCAGGGCGAAGAGCTGGAGCCGGCGCGCAAGAAGGCCGAGCTGCTTGGCATCAAGGAAATTTATATTGAGGATGTGCGCGAAGAATTCGTGCGCGATTTCGTCTTCCCTATGTTCCGTGCCAATGCCGTTTATGAAGGCGTCTACCTGCTCGGCACGTCGATCGCCCGCCCGCTGATCTCCAAGCATCTGATCGAGATCGCCAAAAAGACCGGCGCCGACGCGATTGCTCACGGCGCCACCGGCAAGGGCAACGACCAGGTTCGTTTCGAACTGTCGGCCTATGCGCTGAACCCGGACATCAAGATCATCGCGCCGTGGCGCGACTGGACGTTCAAGAGCCGCACCGACCTGCTCGAATTCGCCGAGAAGCATCAGATCCCGGTTGCCAAGGACAAGAAGGGCGAAGCGCCGTTCTCCGTCGACGCCAATCTTCTGCACTCCTCCTCCGAGGGCAAGGTTCTGGAAGATCCGTCGCAGGAAGCACCGGAATATGTGCATATGCGGACGATTTCGCCCGAAGCCGCTCCCGACAAGGCGACCGTCATCAAGGTCGGCTTCGAGAAGGGTGATGCCGTCTCGATCAATGGCGAGCGCCTGAGCCCGGCGACGCTGCTGGCAAAGCTCAATGATTATGGCCGCGACAACGGCATCGGCCGCCTCGATCTCGTCGAGAACCGTTTCGTCGGCATGAAGTCGCGTGGCGTCTACGAGACCCCGGGCGGCACGATCCTGCTCGCCGCCCACCGCGCCATCGAGTCGATCACACTCGATCGCGGCGCTGCTCATCTCAAGGATGAGCTGATGCCGCGTTACGCTGAGCTGATCTATTACGGCTTCTGGTTCTCGCCGGAACGCGAAATGCTGCAGGCGCTGATCGACAAGAGCCAGGAGCATGTCGAAGGCGAAGTGACGCTGAAGCTCTACAAGGGCAATGTCATGACCATCGGCCGCGAAAGCCCGAAGTCGCTCTATTCCGACAAGCTGGTCACCTTCGAAGACGACCAGGGTGCCTACGACCAGAAGGATGCGGCCGGCTTCATCAAGCTCAACGCGCTGCGCCTGCGCACGCTCGCCAAGCGCAACCTGACCAAGTAAGCAGAATTGAAAGCAAATATAGCCCGCTTCCGATCGTCGGAGGCGGGCTTTTCTTTTCCGGCTTTGCGACGGGCCGGATTTACTCCGCCGGCCTCAATTCGCGTTCCATCTCGACCGGCACATCCGCATTCTGCAGATTGCTGCGGAAGGCGCGGAGCGCATGATGCAACTCGTCCTGCAGGCCGTTATTGAAACCTTGCACCGCGTCGCGCTCCACTGCACAGATCTCCTTGCCGATCTGCTTCAGCTTCGCGTCGGCGGCTTCCGACAACACGATGCGCTTGGCGCGGCGGTCGAGAGGATCAGGCTGCCGCTCGATCAGGCCGCGTGCCTGCAACTTGTCGAGGAAGGCGCTGACCGTCATCGGCTCCAGCCCCATGCGACAGGCAATGTCAAGCTGTCGGCTGCCATTGACGGCGGCAACCTGCATGAGTGTGCGTGCCTCGCCCGCGGTCAGACCCAATCCCGCGACCAGAATGCGCCGCTCGAAGGCCGCTCGCATCAATCGGGCGCAATCCGCTACCAGAAAGGCAAGCGAATCCGTATCTATCCTGCTGCTCATAAGCGCTTCCCTACCTACGCTTGTTTTTAGGCCCCGGTAAATTCTTAGTGATATCGCCCCCTAAATTCAATGGATTCTTTATTTTAAACACGACTCGGTTGGCTTGACCCGATTCGCCGTGTCGTTAGTCTGTCACAGTTGCCATCGGGAACTTTCAATATGACGCAATCACTTATCGTCGGCGCCTTTCTGGCGGCGTTGTTCTATGTGTTGATCCCCGGTCCGGCCTTTCTGGCACTGCTCGGCATCGGTGCCGGACAGGGGCGCAAGGCCGGTGCCTTCTTCATGAGCGGCCACCTCGTCGGAGACATCATATGGTCTTCGCTCGCCTTGGTTGCAATCGTCGGTGCAAAAACTCTCGGCACCTTCGTCTTCGATCTGCTCGGATTGCTCTGTGGCTTTTACCTCGCCTGGATCGGCTGGAGTGCGGTGACCGCCAAGCCGAGGGCGGATGGCAAGACGCTGCTCAATGTCGACCGCCCGTTCCGTCGCGGCCTGATCTTCGGCGTTACCAATCCGAAGGGATATCCGGTGGCGCTGGCGACCTTCACCGCGCTGGTGGCGGGGTCTGCCGGGGCATTGACGTTCAATGCGCTCCCCTTGCTGATTACCGTTTCTCTCGCCGGCTTCATCACCGCCGACATCATCCTGATCGGCATTATCGGCGCGGGTGTCGTTCGACGTTTCTATCGCGCTCATGAGCGAATGATCGTGCGTTGTTCCGGCGTGCTCTTCATGGGCTTTGCAGCGCAGGCGCTATGGCATGCGACGCCCGGCCTGCTTGGATGGCGCAAGGCCTGACTATTTCTCATCTTTGTTCCGCCCCGCCATACCAATCCGACGGGGCGGGTCCTATATCGTGCTTCGATCAGATGTCTGCCGAAAGGATGCTTCGTATGTCTTCCCACGCCGTCAACCCCGCGCTCGTCGAATGGACCGGGCATCAGGGCCTGCCACGTTTCGACGCGGTGAAAGACACCGATTTCGCGCCTGCCTTCGATGCGGCCCTTGCTTCCCACGAGACCGAGATCGATGCGATCGCCAACAATGGCGAAGCGCCGACCTTCGCCAACACCGTCACTGCGCTCGAGATTGCCGGCGACCCGCTGTCGCGGGTGTCCGCGCTATTCTGGAACAAGGCCGGCGCCCATACGAATGAGGTGATCCAGGCGCTGGAGCGCCAGATAGCGCCGAAAATATCGCGGCATTATTCGAAGATCGGCATGAATGCCGCGCTTTTCGCCCGCATCGACGCGCTCTGGGAAGGGCGCGACGCTCTCGGCCTGACGCTGGAAGAGACCCGCGTTCTGGAACGGCACTGGAAGGGTTTTGTGAAGTCGGGCGCCAAGCTGCCGAAGCTGGAGCAGGAGCGGCTTGCGACGATCAATGAGACGCTGGCGGGCCTCGGCGCGCAGTTCGGGCAGAATGTCCTTGGCGACGAGAAGAGCTGGGCGCTGATCCTTTCCGAGGAAGCCGATCTTGCCGGTCTTCCCGATTATCTCAAGGACGCGATGGCGGCGGCAGCCCGGGAACGCGGCGAAGAGGGCAAATATGCCGTCACTCTGTCGCGCTCGATCATCGAGCCGTTCCTGACGGCCTCCGAGCGCCGCGATCTGCGCGAACAGGCTTTCAAGGCCTGGGTGGCACGCGGCGAGAATGGCGGCGAGACCGACAACCGCAAGATCATCCGCGAGACGCTGGCGCTCCGGGCCGAGAAGGCCAAGCTGCTCGGCTACGCCAATTTTGCCGAACTCAAGCTCGACAACACCATGGCGAAGACGCCGGATGCGGTGAACGATCTCCTGAAGGCTGTTTGGGCGAAGGCTGCCGCGCGTGCCGGCGAGGAAGAGGCCGATATCGCCGCGCTGATTTCGCAGGAGGGCCGCAATCACGAGGTCATGCCCTGGGACTGGCGGCATTATGCCGAAAAGATCCGGACGCAGAAGTTCGATTTTTCCGAGGCGGAGCTGAAGCCCTATCTGCAGCTCGAAAAGATCATTGCCGCCTGCTTCGATGTCGCCGGACGCCTGTTCGGCATCCATGCTGTCGAGCAGAAGGGCGTTCCAGCCTATCACGCTGATGTCCGCGTCTTCGAGATCCGCGATGGTTCCGACAAGCTCGTCGCCCTGTTTCTTGGCGATTATTTCGCCCGCAGCTCGAAGCGCTCCGGCGCCTGGATGAGTTCGTTCCAGTCGCAGCATAAATTGCGGCTGCCGAACGGCGATGTCGGCGAGCTGCCGATCATCTATAACGTCTGCAATTTCGCAAAGCCCGCCGAAGGCAAGCCGGCGCTCCTGTCGCTGGACGACGCCCGCACGCTCTTCCACGAATTCGGCCATGCGCTGCACGGCATGCTCTCCAACGTCACCTATCCATCGGTTGCCGGCACCGGCGTATCACGCGATTTCGTCGAGCTGCCGTCGCAGCTTTACGAACATTGGCTGACCGTGCCGGCGATCCTGAAGGAATATGCCGTACACTACGAAACGGGCGAGCCGATCCCGCAGGCGCTGCTCGACAAGGTTCTCGCCGCCCGCACCTTCAATGCCGGTTTCAACACGGTGGAATTCACCTCGTCGGCGCTGGTTGACATGGCTTTCCACACCCGTGGCGCCGTCGAGGACCCGATGGCGGTGCAGGCCGAGGTGCTCTCGGAAATCGGCATGCCGAAATCGATCGTCATGCGCCACGCCACGCCGCACTTCCAGCATGTGTTTTCCGGCGACGGCTATTCGGCCGGCTATTATTCCTACATGTGGTCGGAAGTGCTCGACGCCGACGCGTTCTCCGCCTTCGAGGAAACCGGTGACGCCTTCAATGCCGGAATGGCCGAAAAACTCAAGGCCAACATCTACTCCGTCGGCGGCTCGATCGACCCGGAAGATGCCTACAAGGCATTTCGTGGCAAGCTGCCGAGCCCGGATGCGATGCTGAAGAAGAAGGGGTTGGCGGCTTGATTTAGCCGACGGGCGTGGGCTCCATTCCGTGCAAGATGATAGGCGATTGAAGCGCCTATCATCTCAGTGCCATTCGCGACGACTATTCTCCCTTTTCGCTCGCCGGATTAGCCCCGGCGAGCGTTCTGCGCAGGCGCAGCAGATATTCGGCGCGATTGAACGGATCGGCACCGGAACGCCGGCGCGAACGTTGTGGGCCTGTCACTGGAGCGTAGTGATCAAAGGAAGATTCCATGGTCCCCATGCCACTCGTCAGCCCTGGCACCTGTTGCTGGACGCTTTGGATCATCGCAGACGCAATAGTGCCTTCCAGTCGGACCACATCGCTGGCTATCACGGAATCCTTCGTGGTCGCGCCGGACTTCGCAAGCAGGGTGAGCAAGCCGTTCAAGCTTGCCGCGGGAGCTTCGAGGTAAAAGCGGTCGACCGGCTCGCATATGACGGTTTGCGCGGCCGATAGGGCGGTTGCCAGCACCAAAGGCGTCAACTGCCGAAAATCGGCGGCAGTGCTGGTCGGCGAACTATGCCGGGCTGCGGTCATGGCCACATGGCAATCGATGACCTGCCAGCCGAAGATACCCTGCTTCAGTGTTTCGAACACGGTTTCCTCGACTGCCCGATAAAAGCTTGCAGGCATCTGACCTACATCCACTTCCAGTGCGAAACTGTTGCCTGCCCCTTCCGATCGCGGTTCGACGCGCAGTCCGATGGTCGCGATAAATGGATTCGGTTCCTTGAATATGATTTCGAGACCGGCCCCGCTTCCAACGAGCCGCTCTACGCAGATGACCGTGCTCTTCTCAAAGCTTGCCTCAAGACCGAAGTCCGTCAGTAGCGTTGATTGGATGACCTCCTTTTGCACCTCGCCATACAGCGATACGAAGACTTCGTTTGCGTCCTCGTTCCTGCGCAGATTGATCAATGGGTCCTGTTCGGCCAACTGGTTCAGCGTCAGCCAGAGCGCCGCATTGTCGGAGGGACGCCGGGCGAGGACGCGGGTTTCAAGGGTGGGCGGGGCGAAGTTAGCGTGACTGCCTGAAAGTGGATCGGCTCCCACCGCATCGCCGATCCGAGCGCCGCTCAGGCCGCTGACGCGGGCGATCTGCCCGGCTCGGGCGCTGGCAACATTATGAACCCGTCCGGCCTCGAAAACGTGGATCCCGGTCACCCTTGCCGGGCCTTTGGGCAAATCCAGATATTGCCGGAGCCGGATGGTGCCGGATGTCAGGTGGATATAACATAGCTTTTCGCCACCCCATCCGCGCTCGATCTTGAAGATTTTTCCGATGATCGGGCCGTCCGGGTCGAGGCGGCGGTGGGGGAGCATCGTCGCAATGGCTGATGCCAGCGCGGGCACGCCAACGCCGGTCGTCGCGGCTCCCGCAAAGGTCGGATGCACCAGGCCTTTGGCGATCTGATCCGTCAAAGAGCGTCCAAGTCTTTCGACGGTCAGGCGATCCGGGGCCTGGACGTAATCGTCCAGCAGCGCGTCGTCATTTTCCGCCAGTGCTTCACATAGGGTCGTGAAAACCGGCGCACTTCCCAAGTCGAGCGCCTCCACCCGGGCAAGCTTGCTGCCGGCCCCGATGACGGCTGACATGGCGATGGGGCGAACCGGCAGTTGGGTGGCAATGACCTCCAGCAGGTCATCATAGCGCGCGCCGAGACGATCAACCTTGTTGATGAAGAACAGGAATGGAACGGCAAGACGTTGCAATGCCCGCACCAGCACACGCGTCTGCGCTTGCACACCTTCGACCGCCGAAACAACGACCACTGCCGCGTCCAGCAATCCAAGTATCCGCTCGACCTCGGCGATGAAATCAGGATGGCCGGGCGTATCGATGAGATTGACGACCGTATCGCCGATGGTGAAAGACACGACGGCAGCCCTGATCGTAATGCCACGTTGCCGTTCGAGTTCGAGACTATCCGTTTGTGTGCTGCCGGTATCGACGCTGCCGAGCTTGTCGATGACGCCGGCGTCAAAAAGCAGTCGTTCGGTAAGGCTAGTCTTGCCTGCGTCCACATGGGCCAGAATGCCCAGATTCAAAGTGTGCATGAACCCTCAACTTCTCAGAATTTCGAATGTGATTTTCGTGAGAAGTGAATCGGCGCATTGGAACCTCTACATGCTGGTAACTATGGCTTGATGCGAAACCCTCTGAGGTTTTACAGAGACGCGGGCCAAACTCTAAAGACGTATTCGAAAATATGTCAAGTAAGGCCATATCGTTGCTTTCTTGCCTCCCCCCTTTCGCAAACGCGAAAAAAAGGGTATGAGCGCGCCAAACGTAATTGGCGTGTTTACTTTATATCGCGCCTCAGCCCCAGAGATATAAGATTATGGCACTTCGCAACATCGCGATCATCGCGCACGTTGACCATGGGAAAACCACCCTCGTTGACGAGCTTCTGAAGCAGTCCGGTTCCTTCCGCGAGAACCAGCGCACCGTTGAGCGCATGATGGATTCCAACGATCTGGAAAAAGAGCGCGGCATCACCATTCTCGCCAAGGCGACCTCCGTCATCTGGAAGGGCGTTCGCATCAACATCGTCGATACGCCCGGCCACGCCGATTTCGGTGGTGAAGTCGAGCGCATCCTGTCGATGGTCGATGGCGCTATCGTGCTGGTCGATTCCTCGGAAGGCCCGATGCCGCAGACCAAGTTCGTGGTCGGCAAGGCGCTGAAGGTCGGCCTTCGCCCGATCGTTGCGATCAACAAGATCGATCGTCCGGACGCTCGCCACGAAGAAGTCATCAACGAAGTCTTCGATCTTTTCGCAGCGCTCGACGCCACCGACGAGCAGCTCGATTTCCCGATCCTTTACGGTTCGGGCCGCGCCGGCTGGATGAACTATTCGCCGGATGGCCCGGTTGAAGAAGGCCTTGGCCCGCTTCTCGATCTCGTGCTGAAGCATGTGCCGGAGCCGAGTGTCGGCGAAGAAGACGGCGCATTCCGCATGATCGGCACGCTTCTCGAAGCCAACCCCTTCCTCGGTCGCCTCATCACTGGCCGCATTCATTCCGGCTCGATCAAGCCGAACCAGGCCGTCAAGGTTCTGGGCCAGGATGGCAAGCTGATCGAAACCGGCCGCATTTCCAAGATCCTCGCTTTCCGCGGCATCGAGCGTACGCCTATCGATGAAGCCCATGCAGGCGATATCGTCGCCATCGCCGGTCTGTCCAAGGGCACTGTCGCCGACACGTTCTGCGATCCGTCCGTGACCGAGGCGCTGCACGCCCAGCCGATCGATCCGCCGACCGTCACCATGTCCTTTATCGTTAACGACAGCCCGCTCGCTGGCACCGAAGGCGACAAGGTTACCTCGCGCGTCATCCGCGATCGCCTCTTCAAGGAAGCCGAAGGCAATGTCGCGCTGAAGATCGAAGAAGCCGAAGGCAAGGACTCGTTCTACGTTTCCGGCCGCGGCGAATTGCAGCTCGCCGTGCTGATCGAAACCATGCGCCGTGAAGGCTTCGAGCTTGCCGTGTCGCGTCCGCGCGTCGTCATGCACAAGGACGAAGCCACCGGTCAGATGCTGGAGCCGATCGAAGAAGTCGTCATCGACGTCGATGAAGAGCATTCCGGTGTCGTCGTGCAAAAAATGTCGGAGCGCAAGGCCGAAATGGTCGAGCTTCGTCCGTCTGGCGGCAATCGCCTGCGCCTGAAGTTCTTTGCACCGACCCGCGGCCTCATCGGCTATCAGTCGGAACTGCTGACGGATACGCGCGGCACGGCGATCATGAACCGCTTGTTCCATGACTATCAGCCCTTCAAGGGCGCGATCGGCGGCCGCTCGAACGGCGTCCTGCTCTCCAACGCTTCCGGCGAAGCCGTCGCCTACGCGATGTTCAACCTGGAAGACCGTGGTCCGATGATCATCGATCCGGGTGAAAAGGTTTATGCCGGCATGATTATCGGCATCCACACGCGCGACAACGACCTTGAAGTCAACGTCCTCAAGGGCAAGCAATTGACCAACATCCGCTCGGTCAACAAGGACGAGGCCGTGAAGCTGACGCCGCCGATCCGCATGACGCTCGACCGCGCCCTCTCCTGGATCCAGGACGACGAGCTGATGGAAGTCACGCCGAAGTCGATTCGTCTGCGCAAGATGTATCTCGACCCGAACGAGCGCAAGCGCATGGAAAAGGCGCGTTCCGCGTAAGGGAACGGCCTGTATCGCTTCTAACCACTCAACCCCGGCCATTGTGCCGGGGTTTTATTTTGTGTGTTCGATTTTTGGACCCTTGTGGCAAAGGTTAAAAAGGCGTTAATTTTCAGCAGTCGTCCACGGATAAAGGCTGTGGGCAAGTCGGCCGTCTTCGTAAATGAGGATGGTTAATTTGGGCTGGCGAGACCAGAGTAAACGTTATGAAGACGTTGTCGATTGATGTTCGGCGGGCAGAACCGCATGATGCCCGAGCCATTTCGGAGGTGCACCGCCAGTCGTGGCAGTACACCTATTCCGGCATCATTCCGCATCGTGCGCTGAGCCAGATGATCGAACGCCGCGGCGAAAGCTGGTGGCGCAAGGCGACCAGCGGCCCTGCCACGCTTCTGGTTCTCGATGTCGCCGGCGAGATTGCCGGCTATGCCACGCTCGGTCTCAACCGCGCCCGCGCGCTGCCGCAGGAAGGCGAGATCTACGAGCTTTATCTTCGTCCGGAATATCAGGGCATCGGCCTCGGCCGGCTGCTGTTCGGTGAAGCGCGCCGGCTGTTGAAGTCGCTCGGCTGCAAGGGTCTCGTCGTCTGGTGCCTCGAAGAGAACGAGAATGCCGATCGTTTCTATCGCGGCCAGGGTGGCGCCGATTTCTGCGAAGGTGTCGAGACTTTCGACCGCAAGCAGATCAAGAAGATCGGCTTTGTCTGGCCTTGAGGCGTCGCGCGGTGCCGGCTGCGATCCCCGATAAAATCCCTCACTCTACCAATGCATTGTTGCGTTGCGGAATGATTCCGATTATCTGGCTTGCGGTAACCATCCTTAATATTTAGGGGACACGCATGCGCATCGACGCGATTTCCATTGGCAAGAACCCGCCCGAAGACGTCAACGTCATCGTTGAAGTTCCGGTCGGCGGTCACCCGATCAAGTATGAAATGGACAAGGAGGCCGGCACGCTGGTCGTCGACCGTTTCCTCTACACGCCGATGACCTATCCAGGCAATTACGGCTTCGTTCCCCATACGCTTTCCGAAGACGGCGACCCAATCGACGTGCTGATCGCCAGCACCCGTCCGCTGGTGCCGGGCTGCGTCATCAATGTCCGCCCGATCGGCGTGCTGAAGATGGAAGACAATTCCGGCAAGGACGAAAAGATCATTGCCGTTCCCTCGCCGAAGCTGACGCTGCGCTACGAGAAGGTCAAGGAACATACCGACCTGCCGGAGATCACGCTGAAGCAGATCGAGCATTTCTTTGCGCACTACAAGGATCTGGAACCCGGCAAGTGGGTGAAGATCTATGGTTGGGGCGGCTCCAAGGAAGCTGGTGAGCTTATTGTTGAAGCCATCGAGCGCGCCAAGAAGGCGAAGGCCTGATCAGCCCTTCACTATAGATTTTAGCCTGCCTATCAAATCCTCCGGGTCGCCATCGATCCGGAGGATTTTTTTGCGTGCGGTGTCGCCGGAGATCAGGCTGAGCGAGGATTTGGGAATGCTGAGGCTCTTGGCCAGCAGCGCGATCAGCGCCTTGTTGGCTTTGCCCTTTTCCGGCGCGGCGGAAACGCGGGCTTTGAGATAGGCCTCGCCGTCGGCACCGGTCTCGATGCCATCGACGGCGTCACGCCCGCCATTGGGCGTGAGCCGGACCGATAGTCTCACATGATCGGCAAAAGCCTGCCAGGCGCCGTTCACCGAACGAAGAGCGGATACAGCGAGTTCCACATTAGCGAACGGACGAAGAAGATGAGCAGAAGCAGGATAATCGGCGAAATGTCGATGCCGCCGAGATTGGGCAGCACGCGACGGATCGGGCGCAACGCTGGCTCGGTGACCGCATAGAGAAAGCTTCCGACCGAATTGACGAACTGATTGCTCGAATTGATGACGTTGAAAGCATAGAGCCAAGAGAAGATGGCGCTGGCGATCAGCACCCAGGTATAAAGATTCAAAGCCAGATCAATGGTTTGAAATAAGGCGAGCATGTCCGTCTCCATTTCGTGGTTGACAGACATGTAGACATTGGCGACTTAACGGGCAAGCCCCATGCTTTGACACAGGCTGAATCATGCCTAACAGGCCGAGCGGGTGCGTTGCACGCCATTGCTCCGGTCGGAAAGTCTCACATATGTCGTTGGTTGCCAGCGGAGACAGATTTGCCGCGTTCCGGCATATCGCCTACACCTATTTCTTCTTTGCCCGTTTTCTGACCGGTTTCGCCACGCAGGTCGTCAGCGTTTCCGTCGGCTGGCAGATGTACGAGCATACCGGCAAGCCAATCTATCTCGGGCTGATCGGCCTGGTGCAGTTCCTGCCGTCGCTGCTGCTCATCCTGGTGACCGGCACTGTGGCCGATCGTTACAACAGGCGGATGATTGCCGCCATCTGCATTCTCGTCGGGACGATCTGCACGGGTGCGCTGCTGTTTCTGACCGTTACCGACGCCTTTGAGCCATGGCTGGTCTTCCTGATCCTCACGATCTTCGGCATCGAGCGCGCGTTCATGACGCCGGCGACGCAGTCGCTCGCTCCCAATCTCATTCCGCCTGCGGATCTGTCGAATGCGATCACCTGGAACTCCATGTCCTGGGACGCCGCCGCCATCCTTGGCCCGGTCGCCGGTGGCCTGCTTTATGGTATCGGCCCGAGTGTTTCCTATGGCGTCGCCGTCCTGTTCTTTGCGGCTGGTTCCGTGCTCACCTTTCTCATTCCGAAGCCACAGCAGCGCGTTGCCCATCAATCGAAGAGCCTGAGTGAGATCCTTGCCGGCTTCCGGTTCATCTGGTCGGAGAAGGTCGTGCTCGGCGCGGTGTCGCTCGACCTGTTCGCGGTGCTGCTCGGCGGCGCCGTGGCGCTAATGCCGATCTTTGCCCGCGATATTCTGACGCTAGGTCCCTGGGGTCTCGGCCTCCTGCGCGCGGCACCGAGCTTCGGTGCCATTGCCATGGGCCTGTTCCTGGCGACCTATCCCATCCGGCACCGGGCCGGGATGTGCATGTTCGTCGGCGTCGGCATGTTCGGCGTGGGAACGCTGATCTTCGGCATCTCGCATACGCCGTGGCTGTCGATCACGGCCCTTGCGATCATGGGTGCGTCGGACCTGATCTCGGTCTATGTCCGTGAAACCCTGATCACGCTCTGGACGCCGGACCATGTGCGCGGCCGCGTCAACGCCGTCAATATGGTCTTCGTCGGTGCGTCGAACGAACTCGGCGAATTCCGCGCTGGCACCATGGCCAGCTATTTCGGCGCCATCCCGGCCGTCGTCATCGGCGGCATCGGCACGCTGGCGGTGGCGATTATCTGGGCGACGGGCTTCCCGCAACTGCGCAAGATCGACAGTTTGAATGCACCGGACCGCGAGGGCGAGCCGCAGGCGGTTTGAGGAGTTGCGGCATGGCTAGGCCGCGGCTTGGGTCTGATGTAATAAGCGTCATTGTTCATGAGGGGAGGACATGATGCGATTGACCGCGGCTACGTTTCCAATTCTGTCCACCGAGCGTTTGCTGTTGCGCGCGCCCATGCCCGAGGATGCCGCCGCCTTTCGGGACGTGCTATCCGTTCCCGACGTGACCCGCTTTTCGAACTGGCCGGATGCGCCGAGCATGGCGCAAGGCAAACGATACATGAACTGGATGTGCAAGGTGTATCTCTCGGGGAAGGGCTGTGCCTGGATCATCGAGGACCGTGCTTCAAAGACCCTTGCCGGCGCGATCCGCTACAACCGTTTCGACAAAACATGGAGGTGCGGTGAAATCGGCTACGAGCTGCATCCGGATTTCTGGGGAAAAGGCCTGATGACGGAGGCCGTCTCGGCGGTCGTGGCATGCGGCCATCAGTTTTTCCGGCTCAACCGCATCGAAGCCTGGACCCTTCCGGGCAATGCCGCATCGGACCATGTCCTGCAGAAATCCGGATTTCGGTATGAGGGGACGCTGCGGCAGAAGGCGCGGTTCAAGGGTGCCTACCACGATTTCCGGATGTTCGGACGGATTGCGGAGGATCCGTTGGCCTGAATGGAACGGCCGCCGGGCGGAAGCGGTGGCCTCTGCTCTATCGAACCAAGCGATAACTGAAGACTTCTGGCATTGGGGGCGGACAGACAAAATGGCAAAGCAGCCGGATCGATACGCGTCATTCTCGATGCTGCGCGACCACGAAATCGAGGGCGTCGACTATCGCATCTGGATCGAGGACAGATCGTCGCCGGTCGCAATCATTGCTCCTCACGGTGGTTTCATCGAACCCACGACGTCGGACGTTACGCTGGAAATAGCCTCCGATATCTTTTCCGCCTACTGCTTTGAGGGGCTTGGAGCGGATATGGCCCATCACGAGCTGCACATCACCTCGGAAAATTTCGATGAGCCGAAGGCGCGTTCGCTGGTAGCCGCATCCTCCATTGTCGTCGCCGTTCACGGCCGGACGAACAGGGACGATCCGGAGACCTCCTGGATCGGTGGTCTTGATGCGGCGCTTCGCGACCTGATCGTGCAGGCATTGTCCGAGGGTGGATTCACAGCCGTTGCGAGAGTGAAGGGCGAACCTCTGGCGGGCACGGCGGTTGGCAACATATGCAATCGCAGCAAGCGGAATGCGGGCGTTCAGCTGGAGATCCCGAGGGCGGTGCGAGATGATCTTGTCGCTGATCGCGATCAGCTAAAACGCTATGCTGCGTCCGTCCGTCAAGCGATAAGCCGATACCTGTCGATGTTGGAAGCAGGCTGAACTATCGGATAGCTCAAGCCGCCATCGCCTGCTTGCCCTCGAACACCATGTCGAGGAATTCGGAGAGCCAGGTTTTCAGCGCCGCATCGAAGATCATCCGGCCTTCCAGATGCTCGCGGCCCTGTTGGGCGTTCGGAGCACAGAAGCGGTGTTCGCCATGCACGACCCAGCGCTGCATCATCGCGCGGGTGAGTTCGGCGTGGAACTGTAGACCCCAGGCATTGGCGCCATAGCGATACGCCTGGTTGGGATAGGTCTCGCCGGTCGCCAGCAGCTCGGCGCCGTGCGGCAGGTCGAAACCCTCGCGGTGGAAGTGATAGACCATTTGCGGCCAGCGGCGCATCAGCAGCCGGCCCCTTTCCGTTGGCTGCAGCGGATACCAGCCGATTTCGGTCTTGCCGTCGTCGCGTGCCTTCACCTTGGCGCCGAGGTGACGGGCGAGCATCTGCGCGCCGAGACAGATGCCGAGATAGGGGCGGTTTTCTTTCAGCGGCACCTCGAGCCAGTCGATCTCCGCCTTGACGAAAGTGTCGGGATCGTTGGCGCTCATCGGGCCGCCGAAGACCACGGCGCCGGCATGGCCTTCCAGCGTCGTCGGCAGTCCGTCGCCGAGCACCGGGCGGCGGACATCGAGATCGCAACCCTTGTCCAGAAGCATCTGACCGACGCGGCCTGGGCTGGAGCGCTCCTGGTGCAGTACGATCAGGACGGGGCGGCGATGCTTGCCGCGCCGAGGCGCTTCAATCATCATCGCCGGTCTCCATCGCGTGGCCCGGCGCGCGGGCGGCGGCCTCCTGGCGCTTCACGATGCGCTCGCGATCGGAGATGCCCATGAGATCGGCGATCCGCCAGATGGCGTGATCCTCCATCTCGCTACGCTCGCCATCGGCATAGACGATGTCCCAAAGGATGCCGAGGAGCTCAAGGCGCTGTTCGCTGTTCAGATGGCGCTTCAAGTCGGAGGTGAAGCGGTAGTAATCGACCGCCTCGCTCTCGGCCTCCTGGCCGGCGGCGATCAGCGCGTCGAGCTGGCGACCGTCGAGGCCATACTGGCTTTTCAACAGCTTGCGCAGCCGCTTCTTTTCGCTGTCCTCGATCTTGCCATCCGCTTCCATCACCTGGAAGCACAGAGCCGCCACCGCGATGCGCGGGTCGTCTGGGGCAAAACCGGATCTGGAGTGGTCTTTCGTCAGGCTATGGAAAAATTCCTGAAAGCGTTCAAACATTCGGTTCCATTCTTAGAGCAACTTGAGCATGACCTTGCCAAGAAGCGCGGCGCGCTCCCTGAGATCATGCCCTAGAACAACTTGAGCCGTGTCTTGGGGTCCGGTTCAAGTTCTCGATTTTTCACACCCGGATCATCCGGCGCACCGCCGAAGAAGGGCCTTGGTTCCGGCTCCTTCGCCGGCTCGGTTGCGGCTGTTGCCGGCTTCGCCGTAATTGGTTCCAGTTCTATAACAGAGGTGCGGGTAGCCGGCGATGCAACTATTGGTGAAGTCGCCTTTGCCGTAGTGGTTGCGGGAGCCGCCTCGCGCATCGGCGGCAGCGACTTCAGTGCGGCGTCGACCGACACGGTGGTGCCTTCTTCCAGCGGTCCCTCGATCTGGCCGAAGGGTGCTTTCCATTCGAAGGCATCGAGCCGGCCAGTGATGGGTGACAGCGGCAGCCATTTGTCGGAGACAAAGCCGTCGGCCACCCAGGCCGGATCGCGCGGCGCGCGCAGCGCCTGCGCCATCCAGTGGCGGACGCGGCCCTGGTCATTGGTCTCGGCTTCTTCGATGTCGGCCAACAGCAGAAAGGCGCCCTCGCGGGCGTCGATGCGGGCGGCGGCCTCGGCCTTGGCGCGGGCCTTGGCGAAGTCGTGGGCATCGAGCGCCGCCTTCGCGGTGACGAGCAGTGCCTCGACATTGTTCGGGCGGATCGCTTCCAGCCGCTCGGCGCGCTTCAGGCGATCAGTGACGCTGTCGCCGCTGCGGGCGCGGACATAGGCTTTGCCGATCTCCGGATGCGGCTTTGCCTTCCAGACCTGTTCGAGAACGGATGCGGCCTTGCGCACCTTATCCTCGCGGAACAGCGCCTTGGCGGCGGTCAGCGCGGCGGGGACGAAATCGGCGGACAGTTTTAGCGCCGCGAGCGCATCGTCGCGGGCGCCGGCCGGATCGCTTTCCAGCTTGTCGTTGGCGCGCGCGGTCAGGAGCACGGCGCGCTGGCGGTTGGCGGTTTCCTTGTCGACGACATGGGCGACCTTCTGCTGATCGAGAAGCTTGATGGCATCATCCCAGTTGCCGGCCTGGCTGCGATATTCCAGCGTCGCCTGCGCTGCCCAGGGCAGATAGGGGGCGTGATCGGCGGCCTTTTCGGCGTATTGCCGCGCCGCCTCATTGGCGCCAAGGCGCTTGGCCTCGAGGTAGAGACCGCGCAAGCCGAGTTCCCGGGTTTCCGGGTCGTTGGCCATCAGCTCGAATTTCTGGCGCGCCTCGTCATGCTTGCCTTCGATCAGGGCTGCCTGCGCTTCAAGCAGGTTGATCAGCGGTTCCTGGTCGGCGCGGATCAGGCCGCGCGTGCGTGCCGCCATCTTGCGGGCGAGCAGTGCATTGCCGGCGCCGGCGGCGATCAGCCCGGTCGACAGCGCCTGATAGCCACGATCCCGCTTGCGGGCGCGGAAATAGCGGGTGACGGAATGCGGCGAGCTCCAGATCAGCCGGATGAACCACCAGACGATCATGGCGGCAGCCACCAGCGCGATCAGGATGCCGGCGGCGACGATCAGCTTGGTCTGGTAGAGCTGACCTTCCCAGACCAGCGAGAGATCGCCGGGGCGATCCGCGAGCCACGAAAAGCCATAGCCGAGCGCCAGGACGAGGAGGGCGAAGATAAGCAGTCTGATCATTCTCGCGCTCCGTCCTCAGCTCTGTTTTCCGGTGTTGGCGATCGCCTTCGACAGCGCGTCGCTGACCAGATCCTCGACGCGGATGCGGGCTTCCAGCGACTGCTTGAAGGCGGCGGACGCCGATTTGGCGGCATCCGGCAGGCTGCTCCACTCGGTGATGGCGCCAGGCAGGTCGCCATTCTTCACCTTGTCCTCGAAGCGGGCGGCAACGGCATCGACGCTGTCACCGGAGACATTGCCGACCGGGCGCACCTGCACCAGCGATTTCGCGCCCGACAGCATCCGGTCGCTCCAGCTCTGGTTCGGGTCGTCCTGTTGCGTCGAGCCGACGATTGCGGTCGTGACGTCGGAAACCTGACGAATAAGATCGGCGCGGGACGGAATGCCGGTCTGGGCGAAATTCTTGAGATCGGCGACGGCGGGATCATCCGGCGCGACATTGGCGAAGGTGTCGAGCTCGGGCTGGAAGGGGCCGCCGCGATCGATCGCCGCCTTCAATGCCGCAGCGGCAATCGCACGGGCGACGGCGCTTTCCTGGCTCGGCTCGCTCAGCTTCTTCTCGGCGACATCGAGGCGCTTGCTGACATCGGCATCGGCCGAGGCCCGGCTTTGCGTCGCCTGGTCGAGGCTTGCCTTCAGCTGACCGACTTCGGTGCTGAGCGCCGCGATCTTCTGATCGGCGTCACCGCTGGTCGTTCCGGATGATCCGCCGGTTGCCGTGTTGTTGGCAGCGGCTGTCTCAAGAGCGGCAATACGGGCGGTTACTGTCGTGTCAGGCGCTGCCGCGGGGGCGGCGGCGAGATTGGAAACGGTCTGCTTCAGCCCATCGATTTCGGCGGTGAGCGCGGCGATGTCGGCGGACGTGTCTTTCGCCGCCCTGTCGCCGGGCAGGAGGCCGGCATATTGGATGGCGCCGACGCAGATGAGGGAAATCAAGCCGCCGACAATGCCGGCGGCAATCAGGCCAGAGGTCGATCCTTGTTGCCGCTGCTGGGGTGCGGCGGGGTGCTCGCTACGGAAGGAGTAGGATTCGGCTTCCTGGTCGAGCTCGGCCTTGAGCTTCTCTTCGGCTGTTTCCGTGACAGGCTCGCCGGCCTCCTCGGCGCGCAACGTTTCCTTCTCCGCTTCCAGCGGCATTTCCACCTCGTTGGCGGACGAGCTCCCGGGTTCGCTGGGGTTGCGCTCCGCGACGTCCTCCGAAGATGCGGCTTGCGCAGCTTCCTCGGCTTTCAGGTCGATCGTGACCGGCTCGTCGTTGGGCTTCGAATGGTTTGGCGTTTTTCGCGATACCATGAGGTCCTCTTTTCATGCGCTGCAGCGAGGTTAGACAGACAAGTCGAATATGGAAAGAGCTTAGATCAAAATTGAGGCCTTACTCCGTCGTCAGAAGCGCCAGAAGACTGTCTTCATCCGGCATGGCGGCAATATCCGCATGGGCGCGCAGCAAGGCTGGGACAGCATCCGCAATCGCTTCGCTGAGGCAGACGAATCGTGTCGGGGCAAGGGCATGCGGGTGTTGCCGCAGAAAGGGCAGGCTGAAAAAGCGCAGCGTCGTCTGGCGAGAATAGAGCAGTACGGCGTCGGCGCGGATGTCGACAAAAAACTTGCGAAGGGTCGCATCGTCGGGGGTGATATCTAGCATGCGGTAGCATTCCACCGTCCGCAGCGGGATATTCAATTCCGTCAATCTGGTTTCAAAACCGGCGGCGCGCGGCGAGCCGGCGAGATAGAGCAGGGGCCAGTGTGTGTCGGTCCTGTTGCGGGCAATCAGCTCTGCCAGCTCGACGCCGCTGCCTTCGGAAGTCAGAACTTTCGTAAAGCCAAGGATACTTGCTTCCTTCGCCGTCGCCTTGCCGACAGCGAAGAGCGGGCGGCTGAGGTGCGGCCGTAAGGCCTCTCCGAGTGCGGCGAGGGCGCGGATTGCTTCGGCGCTGGTGACGGTAATCGCACCTTGCGTCTCCGAGAGCGCCTGTCGGGCCGCTTCGACGTCGTGCACCGGCGCGGATAGCGGCAGCGATAACGCCTCGTGTCCCATCTTCGTCAGCCGCTGGACGGTGCGTTCACCCGAATGCTGGGGGCGGGTGACGACGACGCGCATGGGCGATCAGGTCCAGTCTTCGAAGAAGGTGCTGCCGGCCTCGGCGCGGATAGCCTGCCCGGCATTGGTACCGAGTGCCTCGGCGTCCCGGCGGTGGCCCTCGATGATAGTGGTGTGCACCTGCTGGCCGTCCGGCGTCAGGATCATACCGAAGAAGCGGATATGATCGCCCTCGCAGACGGCATAGCCGGCAATCGGCGTGCGGCAGGAGCCGTCGAGTGCGGCGAGGAAGCCGCGCTCGCAGGAAACGATATCGAAGGTCGAGCTGTCATTGATGGCGGCGAGGAGATCGTTCATCCTTTTGTCGCCGATGCGGCTTTCGATGCCGATCGCACCCTGCGCCGGTGCCGGTGGGAATGTGTCGGGATCGAGGATATCGGTGATCACATCCACCTTGCCGAGCCGTTTCAGGCCGGCAACAGCCAGGAGCGTAGCGTCCGCCTGACCTTCTTCCAGCTTGCGCAGCCGGGTCTGGACCGAGCCGCGAAAGGTGATGACGTTGATATCGGGACGCAGGCGGCGGATCAGCGCCTGGCGGCGCAGTGATGCCGAGCCAACGGTTGCGCCATGCGGCAGCTCGATCAGCCTGGGCGCCGTGCGGCCGATGACGGAATCGCGAATATCCTCGCGCGGCAGGTAGGCGGTCAGCGCCAGCCCGTCCGGCAGTTTCGTTGCCATATCCTTGGCCGAATGCACGGCGAAGTCGAGTTCGCCCGAGGTCAGTTTCTCTTCCAGCTCTTGCGTGAACAGGCCCTTGCCGCCGATTTCCGCCAGTGCCCGATCGGCAATGCGATCGCCCTTGGTGGTCAGAGCGACGATCTCGAACATTTCTTCCGGCAGGCCGTGCGCCGCCATCAGGCGGTCACGGGCCTCATGCGCCTGCGCCAATGCTAGCGGGCTGCCGCGTGTGCCGATCCGGAAAGGTTTTGTTTGCATCCGCTTTGATCCGTTGTTACCGACAGTCCCCGTAACCATATTTCCGCTTTATCGCAATCGACCAACAGGCATTGAACGACTTCCATGGCGTCCTTTCTTCGTATTCTCGGCATCGAAACAAGCTGCGACGAAACCGCCGCGGCCATTGTCGAGCGTCAGAATGACGGCACCGCCATCGTACGCTCAGACGTTGTTTTGAGCCAGTTGGACGAGCATAGCGCCTATGGAGGGGTCGTGCCTGAGATTGCTGCGCGCGCCCATGTCGAGGCATTGGATACGCTGATCGACGAGGCCCTGAAGCGCGCCAATGTGTCGCTGGCCGATGTCGATGCCATCGCCGCCACCTCCGGCCCCGGCCTGATCGGCGGTCTGCTCGTCGGGCTGATGACCGGCAAGGCGATATCCAGGGCAACCGGCAAGCCGCTCTATGCCATCAATCATCTGGAAGGCCATGCCTTGACCGCACGGCTGACGGATGGCCTTGCCTTCCCCTATTTGATGCTGCTGGTCTCCGGCGGCCATACGCAATTGATCCTGGTGCGCGGTGTCGGTCAGTACGAGCGCTGGGGCACGACCATCGACGATGCATTGGGCGAAGCCTTCGACAAGACGGCAAAGCTGCTCGGCCTGCCCTATCCCGGCGGTCCGGCCGTCGAGGCGGCGGCGAAGAACGGCAACCCGGATCGCTTCGATCTTCCGCGGCCGCTGGTCGGCGAGGCACGGTTGGATTTTTCCTTCTCCGGCCTCAAGACAGCGGTGCGGCTGGCGGCGACGACGATCGCGCCGGTGAGCGAGCAGGACATTGCTGATATCTGTGCCTCCTTCCAGAAGGCGGTCGCGCGTACGTTGAAGGACCGGATCGGGCGCGGGCTACAGCGTTTCAAGAACGAGTTTTCGAAGACGGCGGAAAAGCCGGCGCTGGTGGTTGCCGGCGGTGTTGCCGCCAATCTCGAGCTGCGGCGCACGCTGCAGGAACTTTGTGATCTCAACGGCTTCCGCTTCATCGCGCCGCCGCTCAGCCTCTGCACCGACAATGCGGTTATGATCGCCTGGGCCGGGCTGGAGCGCATGGCGACGGGTGCCGCGCCTGACGGTCTCGATGTGCAGCCGCGCTCGCGCTGGCCGCTCGATCAGAAGGCGGAAAGGCTTCTGGGGCATGGCAAACGAGGAGCGAAGGCATGAGCGGCAACGAACGGATCGCGGTCATCGGCGCCGGCGCTTTCGGCACGGCGCTTGCCGCCGTCATCGCCTTGACGGGCAAGAGCCAGGTGACCCTGGTCGGGCGCAAGGCCGCGCTGATGGCCGACCTTAATACCGACCGGGTGAATGACGCGGCATTGCCCGGCATCGAGCTGCCGGATTCGCTGCAATTCTCCGCCGAGCCGGATTCGATTTCGGATGCCGGCATCGTGCTGTTCGCCATGCCGTCGCAGGCACAGGCCGACGCGGCGCGTCATTACGGCCCCTATCTCGCGCCTGACGCCATTGTCGTTACGTGCGCCAAGGGCATCGACAAGGTTTCCGGCGATCTCTTGACTGAGATGCTGGAACGCGAATTGCCGCATCACGCCATCGCCGTTCTCTCCGGGCCGGGCTTCGCCGCCGATATCGCCAAGGGCCTGCCGACGGCAATGGCGATCGCGGCGGCCGACATGGCGGTGGCGGAACGGCTGGCGCAAGCGATTTCCGGCCGCACCTTCCGTCTCTATGCCTCTTCCGATCGTGTCGGCGTGCAACTCGGCGGCGCTTTGAAGAATGTGCTGGCGATTGCCTGCGGGATCGTCGAAGGGCGAGGGATCGGCGATTCGGCGCGTGCGGCGCTGATCAGCCGCGGCCTCGCCGAGATGTCTCGCTTCGTCTTTGCCAAGGGCGGCAAGGCTGAGACCGTACGCGGGCTTTCCGGCCTCGGCGACCTCGTGCTGACTGCCACCAGTCACCAGTCCCGCAACCTGCGCTTTGGCATTGCGCTTGGTCAGGGCCAGACGGTCGATCCCGCACATGGAGAGCTGGTCGAAGGCGCCTATGCCGCCTCGATTGCGGCGAAACTGGCGCAGGGGCTTGGCGTCGATATGCCGATCACCGAAGCGGTCTCGGCCATCATCGACGGCAAGCTGGATGTCCCCACCGCCATCGAGCAATTGATGACGCGGCCGATCACGACGGAATAATTTTCTGGATCTCAAAAGGAGCACAAATCATGCTGTTTGCCTTTGTCTGCAAGGACAAGCCCGGTCACCTGAATGTCCGCATGGACACGCGTCCCGCCCATGTCGAGCATTTGAACAAGCTCAATGCCGAGGGCACACTGAAGATAGCGGGGCCGTTCCTCGATGCTGACGGCAAGCCGAATGGCAGCCTGGTTGTCGTCAATGCGGACACGATCGAGGCGGCGCAGGCGATTGCCGATTCCGATCCCTATGCCAAGGCCGGCCTGTTCGAGAGCGTCGAGGTCAAGCCGTTCAACTGGGTCTTCAACAATCCGGAGGCATGAGGCATGGCGCATTGGCTGTATAAATCCGAGCCGTCCTCCTGGTCCTGGCAGCAGCAGAAGGATGCCGGGAGCGAGGGTACGGCCTGGACCGGCGTTCGCAACTATCTCGCCCGCAACAACATGCGGGCGATGCAGATCGGCGACAAGGGTTTCTTCTATCACTCCAATGACGGGCTGGAGATTGTGGGTATCGTCGAGGTCTGCGCGCTATCGCATCCCGATGCGACCGCCAAGGACGATCCGCGCTGGGACTGCGTCGATATCCGCGCCGTGCGCGATATGCCGAAGCCGGTGTCGCTGAAGGATATCAAGGCCAATCCGAAGCTGTCGCAGATGTCGCTGGTGACTTCAATGCGGCTTTCCGTGCAGCCGGTGACATCAGAGGAATATCTCGAAGTCTGCCGCATGGGCGAGCTCGACAATCCGCCCGTTTGACACTTCCGACCCGAGGGCCGCTTGAAGACCGATCCGGAGACATTCATCCGCGCGAACACCAGCGTCATGGCGCCGCCGCATACACCGGAGATCCGGCTGCATCTGGCCAGCGAAGCCCATGATCTCTGGCTGAAGACGGAGGAGGAGTTGGAGGAGATCGGCCTGCCGCCGCCCTTCTGGGCTTTCGCCTGGGCCGGCGGGCAGGGGCTGGCGCGCTATATCCTCGATCATCCCGACGAGGTCGCCGGCAAACGGGTTGTCGATTTCGCTAGCGGTTCGGGGCTGGTGGCGATCGCGGCGAGGCTTGCGGGCGCAAGCCGGGTGCTCGCCGCCGATATCGACCCCTGGGCGGAAACGGCGGTGCGATTGAACGCCATGGAAAACGAGGTCGCGCTGGATTTTACCGGCGACAATCTCGTGGATCAGGCAATCGATGCCGACGTCGTTCTCGCCGGGGATGTCTTTTACGATCGCGATTTTGCCGATCGCCTCATTCCGTGGTTCCGGCGGCTGGCGGGGGAGGGCCTTCTGGTTCTGGTCGGCGATCCAGGCCGCGCCTACTTGCCCAGGGATCGGCTGGAGGAGCAGGCCAGCTATCAGGTACCGGTGACGCGGGCGCTGGAGGACAGCGAAGTCAAGAAGACGACGGTCTGGCGGTTTCTCGCCGACTAACGATCCCTATGGGCGAATCACGCAGACACCGGCTTCATAGGCGCAGGCATTGCGGGCAAGCTTGATATCGATCACCTGGGCGCGGGGTCTCAGCCGCGTCGCGGGTTTGTCGGGGTATCGACCATAGCCGCCATAACCGAGGACGTAGGTTCCGTCATTGGCCTGGTAGACATCCGCGGTTCCGGCATAGGTGCCGATATCCGCCGCATATTGCCGGTCCATCAGGACGATTCTGTCCGGCTGCGGCTGTGCCGAGCGCTGCGACCAGGAGATTTCCTGCAACCGGTGGGGGCCGGAATGATGGAACGGCCGATGTTCCCGGTGATAATCGCCCGCCAAGGCCGATACGGTTGATAGAACGGCAACTGCCGTCAAAACGAGCGCCGTTGCCTTGAAAAGATGCTCCCGCATGCGTTTTCCTCGCCCGCTCAATCCCTAATAAAGTATGAAGAACAGAATGCCGCAAGCGCGTGGTTAAGTCCACTTGGCAGATGGGAAAATCATATCGAGGCTCCAATCGGAGGACACGGCCTCGGCTCACGCGCCAAAGATGTCGAGCGATCCGAATCGATTAAATTCGAGGCAGACAGCAATTGTGCTTGTCGCCGTGCCTTTCCGTGATTAATGGTCGCAATTGATGCAACGCATCACAGGATTTTCCTGCGCGTGTGCGTTGCCCCGGAGACATCCGGGGATAGAAGCGTATCGTAACGCCGCGAGGTTCTGATGGCGAACGTCACACAAAACCGGCCCTTGTCGCCGCATCTGCAAATCTACAAGCCTATTCCCACCATGATCATGTCGATCGTGCACCGCATCACCGGTGGCGCGCTCTATTTCGGCACGGTGCTGGTTGCCTGGTGGCTGATCGCCGCGGCGACGGGCCAGGGCTATTTCGACCTGGTCAACTGGATCATGGGAACGATCATCGGTCGGCTCGTGCTGTTCGGTTACACATGGGCGTTGCTCCACCATATGCTCGGCGGTCTGCGCCATTTCATGTGGGACCTTGGCTATGGCTTCGGTAAGGAATTCTCGACCAAGCTGGCCAAGGCGACGCTCGTCGGTTCGCTCTGTCTGACCGCGCTGGTCTGGATCATCGGCATCGCCATCCGGCTGGTTTGATTGGCATGATCCTGTCCGAAGCCGCCTTGCGGTCCTTCGGTTCGGGATCATGCTTTAAAGGATATTTCTCATGGATATGCGTACCCCTTTGGGCAAAGTCCGCGGCCTCGGCTCCGCCAAGGAAGGCACCGACCATTTCTGGCGTCAGCGCCTGACCGCCGTCGCCAACGTCCCGCTCTTCATTTTCTTCGTCATTTTCCTGATCATCCATGCCGGTGCTCCCTATGCGGAGGTCGTGCACGCGCTGTCGAATCCCTTCGTCGCCGTCATCATGGGCCTGATGGTGATCTCCGGCATCATTCACATGAAGCTCGGCATGCAGGTCATCATCGAGGACTATGTCCACGGCGAATTCGGCAAGATCGTTCTTCTCATGCTCAACACATTCTTCTCGATCGTCATGGCGGGGCTCTGTCTCTTCGCCATTCTGAAGATCGCGTTCGTAGGATAATTGCATCATGGCACCGACCTCACCCGCTCAGAATGGCAAGGCCTACAAGTATGTCGATCACTCCTATGACGTGATAGTCGTCGGCGCCGGCGGCGCCGGCCTGCGCGCCACGCTCGGCATGGCCGAACAGGGCTTCCGCACCGCCTGCATCACCAAGGTCTTTCCGACCCGTTCGCATACCGTTGCAGCCCAGGGCGGCATTGCCGCCTCGCTTCAGAACATGACGCCGGACAGCTGGCAATGGCATCTCTACGACACCGTCAAGGGCTCCGACTGGCTCGGCGACGTCGACGCCATGCAATATATGGTCATGGAAGCGCCGAAGGCGGTCTATGAGCTTGAGCATTACGGCGTGCCCTTCTCGCGCAACGAGGAAGGCAAGATCTATCAGCGCCCATTTGGCGGCCACATGCAGAATTTCGGCGACGGACCGCCCGTGCAGCGAACCTGCGCGGCAGCCGACCGTACCGGCCACGCCATCCTGCACACGCTCTACGGCCAGTCGCTGCGCAACAATGCGGAATTCTTCATCGAGTATTTCGCGCTCGACCTGATCATGTCGGATGACGGCAGTCGCTGCACCGGCGTCGTCGCCTGGTGCCTGGATGACGGCACGATCCATCGCTTCGCAGCCAAGATGGTGGTGTTGGCGACCGGCGGCTATGGCCGCGCCTATTTCTCGGCGACTTCGGCCCATACCTGCACCGGTGACGGTGGCGGCATGGTGGCCCGCGCTGGACTGCCGCTGGAGGACATGGAATTCGTGCAGTTCCATCCGACCGGCATTTACGGTTCTGGATGTCTGATAACCGAAGGCGCGCGCGGCGAAGGCGGCTATCTCGTCAATTCCGAAGGCGAGCGCTTCATGGAGCGTTACGCACCGTCGGCCAAGGACCTTGCCTCGCGCGACGTGGTTTCTCGCTGCATGACGCTGGAGATCCGCGAGGGTCGTGGGGTAGGCAAGAACAAGGACCACATCTTCCTGCATCTCGACCATCTCGATCCGGCCGTGCTGCACGAGCGCCTGCCGGGCATTTCCGAGAGCGCGCGCATTTTCGCCGGTGTCGACGTGACCCGCGAGCCGATCCCGGTTCTGCCGACCGTCCATTACAATATGGGCGGCATTCCGACGAACTATTGGGGCGAAGTGCTGAATGCCGACAGCAACAATCCCGAGCGCGTGCTGCCGGGCCTGATGGCCGTCGGCGAAGCCGGCTGCGCCTCGGTGCACGGCGCCAATCGTCTTGGCTCCAATTCGCTGATCGATCTCGTGGTCTTCGGCCGTGCCGCCGCCATTCGCGCTGGTGAGGTCATCGACCGCGCTAGCCCGGTGCCGCCGGTCAATGTTGCTGCCTGCGACAAGATCATGGATCGCTTCGACCGCCTGCGTCATGCCAGCGGCAGTACGCCGACGGCGGTACTGCGCGAGAAGATGCAGCGCGCCATGCAGGAAGACGCCGCCGTGTTCCGCACGCAGGAATCGCTGGAATCCGGTTGCCGCCGCATTTCGGAGATCTGGAAGGAGCTGCCGGACATCAAGGTCACCGATCGTTCGATGATCTGGAATTCCGATCTCGTCGAGACGCTGGAACTGCACAATCTGATGACCAACGCCATCGCGACGATCTACGGTGCCGAGGCCCGCAAGGAGAGCCGCGGCTCGCATGCCCGCGAGGACTTTACCGAAGGCAAGTTCGGTGGCCGCGACGACGAGAATTGGCGCAAGCACACGCTTGCCTGGGTCAACGAAGCCGGCGACGTCAAGCTCGACTATCGTCCCGTCCATACCGAACTGATCGCCGAAGGTATCGATCCGCACAAGATCGAGCCCAAGGCACGCGTCTATTGATCTGAGAGGAACTGACCATGGTTGAACTCGCTCTCCCCAAGAACTCTCAGATGCGCGAAGGCAAGGTCTGGCCGAAGCCGGCGGGTGCCAAGAACACCCGCGAATTCCGCGTCTATCGCTGGAGCCCGGATGACGGCCTGAACCCGAGCATCGACACCTATTACATCGATGTCGACGATTGCGGCCCGATGGTGCTCGACGGTCTGCTCTACATCAAGAACAACATCGATCCGACGCTGACGTTGCGCCGTTCCTGTCGCGAGGGTATCTGCGGCTCCTGCGCGATGAACATCGACGGCACCAACACGCTCGCCTGCACCAAGGGTCTGGACGAGATCAAGGGCACGGTGAAGATCTATCCGCTGCCGCATTTGCCCGTCGTCAAGGACCTGGTACCGGATCTGACGAATTTCTACGCCCAGCATCGTTCGATCGAGCCCTGGCTCAAGACCGTATCGCCGCCGCCGGCCAAGGAATGGAAGCAGAGCCATGAGGACCGCCTCAAGCTCGACGGCCTGTACGAATGCATCCTCTGCGCCTGCTGCTCGACCTCCTGTCCGAGCTATTGGTGGAACGGCGACCGTTATCTCGGTCCGGCCGTTCTGCTGCAGGCCTATCGCTGGCTGATCGACAGCCGCGATGAGGCAAAGGGCGAACGTCTCGACAATCTCGAGGATCCCTTCCGCCTTTATCGCTGCCACACGATCATGAACTGCGCACAGACCTGCCCCAAGGGCCTGAACCCGGCCAAGGCGATCGCTGAAATCAAGAAGATGATGGTCGAACGGCGGGTCTGACCGCCGGCGATCGTTCGCCGGCGTCAGTAGCGATGAGGATGATGTTCGCATGACGATGGAAGGCTTTGCGCCAGAGGCCGTTGCCGAAATCCGGTTGCGGCTTGCTTCGGTCAAGGCCGAAGGCATTCGCATAGGCCTTGCCATTGAAAGTGGTAGTCGTGCCTGGGGGTTCCCCTCGCCCGACAGCGATTATGATTGCCGCTTCGTCTATATCAGGCCGGAGCGGGATCATCTGACTTTGTTTCCGCATCGAGATGTCATCGAATTTCCGATTGTGGGCGACATCGATACTGGCGGCTGGGATCTACGCAAGGCATTGCTTCTTGCGCTGAAAGGCAATGCTGTTCTTGTCGAATGGTTGAAGTCGCCAATTGTCTATGAGGAAGAGTCTGGCTTTCGCGATCGCCTCGGTAGGCTGTTGACTGAAATCATGGTGCCAGAGAAGGTTGCTCAGCACTATATCGGCTTGATGAAGCAGCATCAGCCAGGCGATGGAGCCGAGCCCGTTCGCTTGAAGAAGCTGCTTTATTCCATCCGTCCGGCGATTGCGCTCGAATGGATGCGTCAAACGAATTTCGAAAAACTACCACCAATGAACATGCTCGAATGCCTTGAAGCTATCGATATCGCCGAGGACATGCGGGCTACAATTTTACAATTGGTGGCGGTCAAAAAAGAAACGCGCGAGATGGGAGAGGGCGTGCCACCACTGCCGCTCGCCGAATTTCTATCGACCTCACTTGCGCGTTATTCCGACTTTTCAGGCAGGTTCCGCCAAGACCAGGCGCGTGACAAAAGGGTGCAGGAATTGGCCGATGACTTCTATCTGGCGGAGGTTCGGCGCCTTAAGCCTTGAAATCACCGGATTCCTGAACAGCTATGGCGTCCGGCGATTTATGCCTGTATCGACTTGATTAACCAAAATGAAATACGTTAGTTCCAATTTTATGGGTGCTCGGTATCCCAATGTCAGCGGTGGACGATTAGGAGTATGATGATGCAATTGAGATATGCAGTGACGGCTGCGGCGATAGGTCTGTCGCTTGCCGGTTGCCAGCGTACAGCATACAACAACGACGATACGTCCTATTCGCGCCCACCACCCCTGCAGGCTCAGCCCGTTCCTTCCGTCCAGTCCAGCCAGCTTCCGCCGACGAACAGCGGCACCGGTTCGCAGTTTCCCGCGGCGCCGTCGAACGCGCCGAACGCGGCCAATCCGCAGCAACAGCAGGCGATGGCCGCATCCGCGCAGGACGTGACCAAGGAATCCATGGTCGGCAGCTGGAAGGTCAGCAATGGCGGGTCGAGCTGCGATATGTTCCTGACGCTCACCAATCTCGGCAGCGGGTCGCGCGGCGGTACGCGCGGTTGCGCCGGTGAGCTGACGGCGATGGGTTCCTGGGCGGTGTCCGGCAAGCAGGTTCTCCTCAAGGATCGTGACGGCAACCAGATCGGCTCTCTCTACAAGACGGCCGATTCGCGCTACGATGGCTCGACCGCGTCCGGCCAGTCGATCAGCCTCAGCCGATAAAGCTCTTTTGAAGGGGGCGGCCGTCCGGGTCGCTTCCCCTTTGCACAGGTGGATATTTCCCCATGCAACCCATGCCCGATTATTCCATCAGCGTCGGCGAACAGCTGAAGGCGCTGACGGCCTCCGGATCGCTTCAGGTGGATTCGGCGCAGATGGATGTGGCGAAATCCCTCGATCGCGTACTTGCCAACCTCAAGCAGAAGCGTCCGGCGACCAAGTCGAGCGCGCTCGGCTGGATGTTCGCGCGCAAGAAGCCGGCAGAGATCATTCGCGGCCTCTATATCCACGGCAGCGTCGGGCGCGGCAAGACCATGCTGATGGACATGTTCTTCGCCATGGCGCCTGCCAAGAAGAAGCGCCGGGCGCATTTCCACGAATTCATGGCCGATGTGCACAATCGCATCGCCGCCCATCGTCTGAAATTCAAGAATGGCGAGACCAAGCAGGCCGATCCGGTGCTGCCGGTTGCGGCCGACCTCTATAGCGAGGCCGAGCTGCTGTGCTTCGACGAATTCACCGTGACCGACATTGCCGACGCGATGATCCTGTCGCGGTTGTTCTCCGAGCTGTTCTCGCTCGGTTGCGTGCTGATCGCCACATCGAATGTCGAGCCTGACAATCTCTATCGCGACGGCCTCAATCGCGGCCTGTTCCTGCCATTCATCGATCTGCTGAAACGTCATGTCGAGGTCGTCACGCTGGATTCGCCGACCGATTACCGCATGGAGAAGCTGAACAGCCAGCCGGTCTATCTGATCCCGATCGACGAGCGCACCGACATGGCGATGGAGGCATCGTGGGTGCAGGCGCTGCATGGCCGCAAGCCGCAGCCCCTGGACATCCCGATGAAGGGGCGGTCCATCCATGTACCGCTCGCCGCCGATCGCATGGCGCGCTTTTCCTTCGCCGATCTCTGCGATGCGCCGCTGGGTGCGGCCGATTTCCTGGCCATCGCCAAGCGGTTCGATACGATCTTCCTCGACCGCGTGCCGAAGCTCGGTCCGGAAAAACGCAACCAGACCAAGCGTTTCATCATCCTCATCGACACGCTTTACGATCACGCCATCCGGCTTTATGTTTCAGCGGCGGCGATGCCGGAGGATCTGCTGGTCGAAAGGCGCGGCACGGAAGGCTTCGAATTCGACCGCACCGCATCGCGGCTTTTCGAGATGCGCAGCGCTGAATATCTCGCCCAGACTCCCGCAAAACGGGCTGCCGAGTAACAGATTGGTGACAGAATGTCTTACGTTTACGTAAGACATTATCGATCTAACCGATTGAAATCCCTGCTCTCAAAATAATCAATTGCCAATTTCTGCCGTTGGGTCTATGCGATTGGCGGCAATGGTGGATGCCTTGTGGGCGTCCCGCCACGGATTTTGATCGCAAAGGATACCCCGAAATGGCGCGCAACAAGATCGCACTTATTGGTTCTGGCATGATTGGTGGCACGCTGGCGCATCTCGCCGGCCTGAAAGAACTGGGCGACATCGTCCTGTTCGACATCGCGGACGGCATTCCCCAGGGCAAGGGTCTCGACATCGCCCAGTCTTCGCCGGTCGAAGGCTTCGACGTCAACCTGACCGGCGCCAGCGACTATTCGGCGATCGAAGGTGCTGACGTCTGCATCGTCACCGCCGGCGTCGCCCGCAAGCCGGGCATGAGCCGCGACGATCTTCTCGGCATCAACCTCAAGGTCATGGAGCAGGTCGGCGCCGGCATCAAGAAGTATGCCCCGAACGCTTTCGTGATCTGCATCACCAACCCGCTCGACGCCATGGTCTGGGCGCTGCAGAAGTTCTCGGGCCTCCCGGCCAACAAGGTCGTCGGCATGGCCGGCGTGCTGGACAGCTCGCGCTTCCGCCTCTTCCTTGCCAAGGAATTCAACGTTTCCGTCGAAGACGTCACCGCTTTCGTTCTCGGCGGCCATGGCGACTCGATGGTCCCGCTCGCCCGCTACTCCACCGTTGCCGGCATTCCGCTGACCGACCTCGTCACCATGGGCTGGCTCACCGCCGAGCGCCTCGAAGAGATCATTCAGCGCACCCGTGATGGCGGTGCTGAAATCGTCGGCCTCTTGAAGACCGGCTCGGCCTATTACGCCCCGGCCGCATCCGCCATCGCAATGGCCGAATCCTACCTCAAGGACAAGAAGCGTGTTCTGCCATGCGCTGCCCATCTCGATGGCCAGTACGGCGTCAAGGACATGTATGTCGGCGTTCCCACGGTCATCGGCGCCGGTGGCATCGAGCGCATCATCGAGATCGACCTGAACAAGGCCGAGAAGGAAGCCTTCGACAAGTCGGTCGCATCCGTCGCCGGCCTTTGCGAAGCCTGCATCACCATCGCGCCGTCGCTGAAGTAATTTCCGCGTTATAACAGGGATAAACCCATGAACATTCATGAATATCAGGCCAAGGCTCTGCTGAAGTCCTATGGCGCACCCGTCGCGGACGGCGTTGCCATCTTCTCCGCAGACGAAGCCGCTGCTGCCGCAAAGCAGCTTCCAGGCCCGCTTTACGTCGTCAAGAGCCAGATCCATGCCGGCGGTCGCGGCAAGGGCAAGTTCAAGGAACTTAGCCCCGACGCCAAGGGCGGCGTTCGCCTCGCCAAGTCGATCGAGGACGTCGTTGCCAATTCCAAGGACATGCTCGGCAATACGCTGGTGACCAAGCAGACTGGCCCGGCCGGCAAGCAGGTCAACCGCCTCTACATCGAAGACGGCGCCGACATCGACCGCGAACTCTACCTCTCGATCCTGGTTGACCGCTCGGTCGGCCAGGTTGCCTTCGTCGTATCGACTGAAGGTGGCATGGACATCGAGACCGTCGCGCACGACACGCCGGAAAAGATCATCACCGTCGCCATCGAACCGTCGACGGGCGTCACGGCTGCCAATTCGGCTGCTCTTTCCGACGCGCTGAAGCTCGAAGGTGTTGCCCGCGAAGATGCCGACAAGCTGTTCCCGATCCTCTACAAGGCCTTCGTCGAGAAGGACATGGCCCTGCTTGAGGTCAACCCGCTGATCGTCATGACCAACGGCCGCCTGCGCGTTCTCGACGCCAAGGTTTCCTTCGACGGCAATGCGCTGTTCCGCCACGAAGACATCGTTGCGCTGCGCGACACGTCCGAGGAAGACGCCAAGGAAATCGAAGCGCACAAGTATGACCTCGCCTATGTCGCCCTCGACGGCAACATCGGCTGCATGGTCAACGGCGCCGGCCTTGCCATGGCAACCATGGACATCATCAAGCTCTACGGCGCTGAGCCCGCGAACTTCCTCGATGTCGGCGGCGGCGCCACCAAGGAAAAGGTCACCGCAGCCTTCAAGATCATCACCGCAGACCCGGCTGTCGAAGGCATCCTGGTCAACATCTTCGGCGGCATCATGAAGTGCGATGTCATTGCCGAAGGCGTGCTCGCAGCCGTCAAGGAAGTCGGTCTGCAGGTTCCGCTCGTCGTTCGCCTCGAAGGCACCAATGTCGAGCTCGGCAAGAAGATCATCAATGAATCCGGTCTCAATGTCATCTCTGCCGATGACCTGGACGATGCCGCCCAGAAGATCGTCAAGGCAGTCAAGGGAGCCTGAGGCAAGATGTCCATTCTCATCAACAAAGACACCAAGGTCCTGGTTCAGGGCCTGACCGGCAAGACCGGCACCTTCCACACCGAGCAGGCGCTGGCCTATCACGGCACGAAGATGGTTGGCGGTATCCACCCTTCCAAGGGCGGCGAAACCTGGACCGGCAAGGAAGGCGAAAAGCTGCCGATCTTCAAGTCGGTCGCTGAAGGCAAGGACGCCACCGGCGCCAATGCCTCGGTCATCTACGTGCCGCCGGCAGGTGCCGCGGCTGCCATCCTCGAAGCGATCGACGCTGAGATCCCGCTGATCGTCTGCATCACGGAAGGCATTCCGGTTGCCGACATGGTCAAGGTCAAGGCTCGCCTCGACAAGTCGAAGTCGCGCCTGATCGGACCGAACTGCCCCGGCGTGATGACGCCGAACGAATGCAAGATCGGCATCATGCCGGGCTCCATCTTCAAGAAGGGTTCAGTCGGCGTTCTCTCGCGTTCGGGCACGCTCACCTATGAAGCCGTGTTCCAGACCACCAACGAAGGCCTCGGCCAGACGACGGCTGTCGGCATCGGCGGTGACCCGGTCAAGGGCACGGAATTCATCGACATCCTCGAAATGTTCCTCGCCGACGACGAAACCAAGTCGATCATCATGATCGGCGAAATCGGCGGCTCGGCTGAAGAAGAAGCCGCGCAGTTCCTCAAGGACGAAGCCAAGAAGGGCCGCAAGAAGCCGATGGTCGGCTTCATCGCCGGCCGCACGGCACCTCCCGGCCGCACCATGGGCCATGCTGGCGCCGTGATCTCCGGCGGCAAGGGCGGCGCGGAAGACAAGATTGCGGCGATGGAAGCGGCAGGCATTCGCGTGTCGCCGTCGCCGGCGCGTCTCGGCAAGACGCTGGTGGAAGTCCTGAAGGGCTGATCCTACCTATAGCAAGACCCGGACGGGGAGCGGCAGCCGCCTATCCCGTCCGGCCTTCCAATTCGTAAGTGCAGATGTGCGGTCCAAGTGGCCGCGGACGAAATACGGTCGCCGGATGTCCATAAGCCGGCAATGCAAACAAGTCGGGAGGCGGACGAAGGCGTCCGCATATCACCATGGCAAGGCAAGAAGCCAACGAGCAATTTCAGATCACTTCGTTCCTGGACGGTGCGAACGCTGCTTATATAGAGCAGCTTTACGCGCGCTACGAGGAAGACGCATCGTCGGTGTCCGACGAGTGGCGGTCCTTCTTCAAGGCGCTGGAAGACAGTCCCGACGACGTGAAGCGGGCGGCCAAGGGCGCCTCCTGGCAGCGCAAGAATTGGCCGATCCCGGCCAATGGTGAGCTCGTTTCCGCGCTCGACGGCAATTGGGGCATCGTCGAAAAGGTCATCGAGACCAAGGTGAAGGCCAAGGCCGAAGCTCAGGGCAAGCCGGCCGACACCGCCGACGTCCTGCAGGCGACGCGCGATTCCGTCCGCGCCATCATGATGATCCGCGCCTATCGCATGCGCGGCCACCTGCACGCCAAGCTCGACCCGCTCGGCATTGCCGCCGCGGTCGAAGATTACAAGGAGCTGTCGCCGGAAGCTTACGGTTTCACCGAGGCTGACCTTGATCGCAAGATCTTCATCGATAACGTGCTCGGCCTCGAATATGCGAGCGTGCGCGAGATGATCGAGATCCTCGAGCGCACTTACTGTTCGACGCTCGGCGTCGAATTCATGCATATCTCCAATCCGGAAGAGAAGGCCTGGATCCAGGAGCGCATCGAAGGCGTCGATAAGGGTATTGCTTTCAATCCCGAGCGCAAGAAGGCGATCCTGCAGAAGGTCATCGAAGCCGAAGGCTACGAGCAGTTCCTCGACGTCAAGTTCAAGGGCACCAAGCGTTTCGGCCTCGACGGCGGTGAATCGCTGATCCCGGCGCTGGAGCAGATCCTGAAGAGCGGCAGCCAGCTCGGCCTCAGGGAAGCTCTGTTCGGCATGGCCCATCGCGGCCGCCTGAACGTGCTTTCGCAGGTCATGGGCAAGCCGCACCGCGCGATCTTCCACGAGTTCAAGGGCGGTTCCTACGCGCCGGACGAAGTCGAAGGCTCTGGTGACGTCAAGTACCATCTCGGCGCCTCCTCGGACCGCGATTTTGACGGCAACAAGGTGCACGTTTCGCTGACCGCCAATCCGTCGCATCTGGAAATCGTCAATCCGGTGGTCATGGGCAAGGCCCGCGCCAAGCAGGATATGGGCGCTACCCAGTGGGATGGCGACATCATTCCGCTGTCCGAGCGCGCCAAGGTCGTGCCGCTCCTGATCCATGGTGACGCTGCTTTCGCCGGCCAGGGCGTGGTTGCCGAAATCCTCGGCCTGTCGGGCCTGCGCGGCCATCGCGTTGCCGGCACGATGCATGTCATCATCAACAACCAGATTGGCTTTACCACCAATCCGGCCTTCTCGCGCTCGTCGCCCTATCCGTCCGACGTCGCCAAGATGATCGAAGCGCCGATCTTCCATGTGAACGGCGACGATCCGGAAGCTGTTGTTTATGCGGCCAAGATCGCCACCGAATTCCGCATGAAGTTCCACAAGCCTGTGGTCCTCGACCTGTTCTGCTACCGCCGCTACGGCCACAATGAAGGCGATGAACCGTCCTTCACGCAGCCGAACATGTATAAGGTCATCCGCGCCCACAAGACGGTCCTGCAGCTCTATTCGCAGCGGCTGGTCGCAGAAGGCGTCCTGACCGATGGCGAAGTCGAAAAGATGAAGGCCGACTGGCGCGCCCATCTCGAGCAGGAGTTCGAGGCCGGCCAGCATTACAAGCCGAACAAGGCCGACTGGCTTGATGGCGAGTGGTCGGGCCTGCATGCGGCTGACAACGCCGACGAGCAGCGCCGCGGCAAGACCGCCGTGCCGATGAAGACGCTGAAAGAGATCGGTCGCAAGCTGTCGGAAATCCCGGCTGGCTTCCACGCGCACCGCACCATCCAGCGTTTCATGGAAAACCGCGCCAACATGGTGCAGAGCGGTGAAGGCATCGACTGGGCGATGGCGGAAGCGCTGGCTTTCGGCGCGCTTGTCATCGAAGGCCACAAGATCCGCCTGTCCGGCCAGGATTGCGAACGCGGCACGTTCTCGCAGCGTCATTCGGTTCTCTACGATCAGGAAACTGAAGAGCGCTACATTCCGCTCGCCAACCTGTCGCCGACCCAGGCCCGCTACGAAGTCATCAACTCGATGCTGTCCGAAGAAGCGGTTCTCGGTTTCGAATACGGTTATTCGCTGGCGCGCCCGAACGCGTTGACGCTCTGGGAAGCCCAGTTCGGCGACTTCGCCAACGGTGCGCAGGTTGTCTTCGACCAGTTCATCTCGTCGGGCGAACGCAAGTGGCTGCGCATGTCCGGTCTCGTCTGCCTGCTGCCGCATGGCTATGAAGGCCAAGGTCCGGAACACTCCTCGGCCCGCCTCGAGCGCTTCTTGCAGCTTTGCGCTGAAGACAACATGCAAGTCGCCAACGTTACGACGCCGGCTAACTACTTCCACATCCTGCGCCGTCAGCTGAAGCGCGATTTCCGCAAGCCGCTGATCCTGATGACGCCAAAGTCGCTGCTGCGCCACAAGCGCGCGGTGTCGAGCCTGGCGGAGATGGCGGGGGAATCTTCCTTCCATCGCCTGCTCTGGGACGATGCGGAAGTGATCAAGGACGGCCCGATCAAGCTGCAGAAGGACAACAAGATCCGTCGCGTCGTCATCTGCTCGGGCAAGGTCTATTACGACCTGCTGGAAGAGCGCGAAAAGCGCGGCATCGACGATATCTACCTGCTGCGCATCGAACAGCTCTACCCGTTCCCGGCCAAGGCGCTGATCAATGAGCTCAGCCGCTTCCGCAATGCGGAGATGGTCTGGTGCCAGGAAGAGCCGAAGAACATGGGCGCATGGTCCTTCATCGATCCTTATCTGGAGTGGGTGCTTGCCCATATCGATGCCAAGTACCAGCGCGTTCGCTACACCGGCCGTCCGGCCGCCGCCTCTCCGGCGACGGGCCTGATGTCCAAGCACCTGTCGCAGCTGGCGGCATTCCTCGAGGATGCGCTCGGCGGTTAAGCAAGGGGTTGCGCGATGGCCTATTTTCATCTGAAACTTGTGCCATCGCGCTCCGGCTTTCCGCATGACGCCACAGGGGAGGAGATGGCCGCCATGCCTTCAAAGCCTATGGTGCCTTCGGTATGAGCGTTATCGACCCCGAAAATGCCGATACTCTCGATCATTCCCCGGCCATCTGTCGCCGGAAATTCTATCTAACTCATAAGACGAAAAATCAGGATCTGAACAATGGCCACTGAAATCCGCGTTCCTACCCTCGGCGAGTCCGTCAGCGAAGCGACCGTCGGCACCTGGTTCAAGAAGGTCGGCGACGCCATCAAGGTCGACGAGCCGATTGTCGAGCTGGAAACCGACAAGGTGACGATCGAAGTTCCCTCGCCGATTGCCGGCACGCTGTCCGAAATCGTCGCCCAGGCCGGTGAGACCGTCGGTCTCGGCGCGCTGCTCGGCCAGATCTCGGCGGGCAACGGCGCTGCCGCTGCTCCGGCCGCTGCCGCGCCTGCCGCAGCACCCGCTCCGGCTGCTGCTGCCCCGGTCGCCGCACCTGCTGTTTCCGCTCCGGCTTCCTCCATGCCGCCGGCACCCGCCGCCGCCAAGCTGCTTGCTGAAAGCAATGTCTCCGCCGATCAGGTCGATGGCAGCGGCAAGCGCGGTCAGGTCCTGAAGGGCGATGTCATCGCTGCTGTCGCCAAGGCCGCTTCGGCGCCTGCCGCCGTACCGGCCGCTCCGGTTGCCGCCCGCGCGCCGACGACGGTCGAAGACGCCGGTCGCGAAGAGCGCGTCAAGATGACCCGCCTGCGCCAGACGATTGCTCGTCGCCTCAAGGATGCGCAGAACACGGCCGCCATGCTCACCACCTACAACGAGGTGGACATGAAGGCCGTCATGGACCTGCGCAACAAGTACAAGGACGTCTTCGAAAAGAAGCATGGCGTGAAGCTCGGCTTCATGGGCTTCTTCACCAAGGCCGTGACCCATGCGCTGAAGGAACTCCCGGCCGTCAACGCCGAGATCGACGGCACCGACATCGTCTACAAGAACTACTGCCACATCGGCATGGCCGTCGGCACCGACAAGGGACTCGTGGTTCCGGTCATTCGCGATGCCGACCAGATGTCGATCGCCGAAGTCGAGAAGGAGCTTGGCCGTCTGGCGAAGGCTGCTCGCGATGGCACGCTGTCGATGGCCGATATGCAAGGCGGCACCTTCACCATCACCAATGGCGGTGTCTACGGTTCGCTGATGTCCTCGCCGATCCTGAATGCGCCGCAGTCGGGCATTCTCGGCATGCACAAGATCCAGGAACGTCCGGTCGCCATCGGCGGTCAGGTCGTCATCCGTCCGATGATGTATCTGGCGCTCTCCTATGACCACCGCATGGTCGACGGCAAGGAAGCCGTGACCTTCCTCGTGCGCGTCAAGGAAAGCCTGGAAGATCCGGAACGTCTCGTTCTCGATCTCTAAGGGAGCGCTGGCTCATGTGGACATGGCCCATGCGGACGATGCGCGGACTTTTGTGTGCCGTCGCCGCATGGTTGCCATCGCCGGCCGTCGCGGATGATCTCGACGCGGCAAAGCTCAGTAGCAATCTCGATCTGGCGTCGCTCAGCGACGCCGATCTTGCCTCAAGGTCGATCACGCCCTTCCATATGGGCGATGTCGAACTGACTTCAGGCCGCATCGTCGCCAGTGATCCACTGGTCGGGCCGGATCGCCCGGCTTTCGTCAGGACCGTTTCCCCCGGCAACTATCCCGTGACACTCTATCAAGCCTTCGGCCGCATTGCCGCCGCCAGCCTGCGCTTTGCCGATGGCAAGCCGGTGCGCTGGGAGTTGGCGGTGATTGCCGGTCAGGATATCAAGTCGCTGAAGGGCGACGAGTTCTTCGGCTATCCGGTCGATGCCGGTCTTGGCTGCTATATGGACGCCGATACCTATGCCTTGATCCAGGAGCGGGAGCAGCAAGTCCGCACGGAAAAATCCTCTTCCGACATCAATTATTACGACGATGTCCTGGCGCCTGAGATCAAGGTGCATGACGACAAATACGTCATGCACCGGCCGGTAGCCGGCAAGCGCGGCAATGTCGCGGTCTTCTGGAGCGGCTGGGGCGACGGTTTCTATCCCGTCTTCTGGGGTCTCGATGCCAATGGCCGTCCACTCGTGCTGTTTACGGATTTCGGGGTGACCGAAAATGCGGACGGCCGGCGCGAGCCGGGGAGCGAGTGATGGCAAGATTGGCCCCCCTGCACTGGGCGATGATGGTGTTAATGACGATCCCTACGCTGGCGCACGCGGATGAATGCGCGCAGGAAAAGGCTGTCTATGGCGACATGGACGATGCCTATGAGCTGCGTTTCGAGCCGGCAGGTTCGGCGGCGGCCGTCAGCAACAAATTCAAATTCGCGGTCCGCAACACGTCGATCGTCGCGGAAGGCGTGATCATGCGCTCGGACGATGGACCGCACGCCAATGGCACGATCATGTTCAATTGCCCTGATGGCGACGTGACGGGTGCCGATCTGCGCGCCTGCACCGTCTGGCAGGGCATGATCTATGCCTCGGATATGAAGGGTGATATCAGCGCGCTGCCGACAGAGGGCGCAGGTGCCGCGGCACGGCTGTTCCTGCCGGCGCTCGGGCCTTCGATCCGGCAATCCATTATCTGGGGCGCAGGCAAGGCGACCGTTGCTCCCTGGGATGTCCTGACCTTGAAAGGATGCGACGGATGACCGACAAATCTCCTGTTCTTCTCGTCACCGGCGGCAGCCGCGGTATCGGTGCCGCAGTCTCGATAGCCGCTGCCCGGCAGGGTTGGACCGTGGCCGTCAACTACGCCTCCAACAAGGTGGCTGCTGAGACGGTGGTCGCTACGATCCGGGATGGCGGCGGCGAGGCGATCGCGATTGCCGGTGATGTCGGCGTGGCCAACGATATCCAGGCGATCTTTTCCGCCGTTGACGAGCATTTCGGCCGGCTGGACGGTCTCGTCAACAATGCCGGAATTGTCGATGTGCCGCAGCGTATCGACGAAATGACGCCCGAGCGGCTTGAGCGCATGTTCCGCATCAACATCACCGGCTCGATCCTCTGCGCCGGGCAGGCCGTGCGCCGCATGTCGACCCGTCATGGCGGCAAGGGCGGAGCGATCGTCAATATCTCGTCGATGGCGGCGACCCTGGGCTCGGCCGGCCAATATGTCGACTACGCCGCCTCCAAGGGCGCGATCGACACTTTTACCATCGGGCTGGCGCGCGAAGTCGTGACGGAAGGCATTCGCGTTAATGCGGTGCGTCCGGGGATCATCGATACTGATATCCATGCCTCCGGCGGGTTGCCGGACCGCGTGCGTGACTTGAGCCCGATCATTCCGATGCAGCGGGCCGGCACCGCGGATGAAGTTGCCGATGCGGTCCTCTACCTATTGAGCCATCAGGCATCCTATATAACCGGCTCAATCCTCAATGTGAGCGGCGGTCGTTAAGCGAAGAAGGCGAACACTATGCAATATGTTTGGGAATTCCTCGGCCTGATGGCCGTATTTTCGATCTTCATCGTCGTTCCGGGCGCCGACTTTGCGGTGATCCTGCGCCAGAGCATCGTGCATGGCCGCCGCGCGGCGATGATGACCGGCCTCGGCATGGGCTTCTCGCTGCTCTTCCACATCAGCTACACCATCCTCGGCCTCGGCCTGATCGTCTCGCAATCGCTGATGCTGTTCAGTGCGATCAAATGGGCCGGCGTTCTCTATCTCGTCTATCTCGGCATCAAGTCCTTCCGCGAGCCGGGCTTCAAGGTCAAGGAAATCGAGATCACTGACGAGGACCGCAAGCCGGTTTCCGTCTGGCGCTGCCTGGCGACGGGCTTCATCACCAATGCGCTCAATCCGAAGCCGGTGCTGTTCTTCCTGTCGCTGTTTTCGACGCTCGTGCATCACGACACGCCGGCGCTGATCCAGTTCAGCTATGGCATCGGCATGGCGACGGCGCTGGTCGCCTGGTTTGCCGGCGTTTCCATTTTCTTCACCGTCAAGCCGATCCGCGATCGCTTCATCGCCAGCGGCAAATGGTTCAACCGCATCACCGGGGCCGCACTTGTCGGCTTCGGCATCCGCCTCGCCATGGCGCGGGCGGCCGACTAACTCGAGCATGATCCCGAAAAGTGTGCAGCGGTTTTCGGATAAGATCATGCTTAATCAAATAATTTGAGCGTCATGACGCTCTAGAGATACAAAACAAGGAAATTAAGCCATGTCCTACGATGTGATCATTATCGGAACCGGCCCCGGCGGCTATGTCTGCGCCGTCAAGGCCGCACAGCTCGGCCTCAAGGTCGCGGTCATTGAAAAGCGCGCCACCTATGGCGGCACCTGCCTCAACGTCGGCTGCATCCCGTCCAAGGCGCTGCTGCACGCGTCCGAAGTGTTCCATCATGCCGGCCATGGCATGGATGCGCTCGGCGTCGAAGTCTCCACGCCGACGCTCAACCTTCCGAAGATGCTGGCGCACAAGGATGCGACCGTGAAGTCGAACGTCGATGGCGTCGCCTTCCTCTTCAAGAAGAACAAGATCGATACCTTCCAGGGCACCGGCAAGATCGTTTCCGCCGGCAAGGTTTCCGTGACGGCGGAAGACGGCAAGGTGACCGAGGTCGAGGGCAAGAACATCGTCATCGCCACCGGCTCCGACGTTGCCGGCATTCCGGGCGTGCCGCTCGAAATCGATGAGAAGGTGATCATCTCGTCCACGGGCGGCATCGCGCTCGACAAGGTGCCGGAAAATCTGGTCGTTGTCGGCGGCGGTGTTATCGGCCTCGAGCTCGGCTCGGTCTGGTCGCGCCTCGGCTCCAAGGTCACCGTCGTCGAATATCTCGACAACATCCTCGGCGGCATGGACGGCGAAGTCTCCAAGCAGTTCCAGCGCCTGCTCGCCAAGCAGGGCATCACCTTCCATCTCGGCGCCAAGGTTGTCGGCGTCGAAAAGGTCGGCAAGGGCGCAAAGGTCACCTTCGAGCCCGTCAAGGGCGGCGATAAGGTGGTGCTCGATGCCGATGTCGTGCTGGTCTCCACCGGTCGCAAGCCCTACACGGCCGGCCTTGGCCTCGAAGAAGCCGGCGTTGCGCTCGACAATCGCGGCCGCGTCGAAATCGATGGTCACTTCAAGACCAATGTCCCCGGCATCTACGCCATCGGCGACGTGGTGAAGGGTCCGATGCTGGCGCACAAGGCGGAAGACGAGGGTGTGGCGCTTGCCGAAATCCTCGCCGGCCAGGCGGGCCATGTGAACTACGACGTCATTCCGAGCGTCGTCTACACGCAGCCGGAAGTCGCCTCCGTCGGCAAGACCGAGGAAGAGCTGAAGGCAGCGGGCATCGCCTACAAGGTCGGCAAGTTCCCGTTCTCCGCCAACGGCCGCGCTCGCGCCATGCTGGCGACGGACGGCTTCGTCAAGATCCTGGCGGACAAGGAAACCGACCGCGTTCTCGGCGGCCATATCGTCGGCTTCGGCGCCGGTGAGATGATCCACGAGATCACCGTGCTGATGGAATTCGGCGGTTCGTCGGAAGATCTCGGCCGCACCTGCCATGCGCATCCGACCATGTCGGAAGCCGTGAAGGAAGCCGCACTCGCGACCTTCTTCAAGCCGATCCATATGTAAAAATCGGCGCTCCGACTGGGCTTGAGGGCTGGGATTGCAATGCACCTGCGATGATGCGATGAACGGGGAACTCTCGTGCACCGCATCATCGAAGCTCTCCTTACAATCGAAGCAAGCATGTCACGCCAAGCCCCAGTCGCTGCCGCATTTCTGCAATTTTTCATGGTCATGGCGCTCACGGTCCTTGTGACCGGAGCGCTGCCGGCTCGCGCCGAAGTGCCGGCCGCTGGCTGGCCGCAAGCCACCAGCGACCTGCCGGCCGAATCCGGTGTTCGCTTTGGCACACTGCCCAACGGCATGCGCTTCGCCGTCATGCACAACGCGACGCCCTCGGGGCAGGTGGCGATCCGGTTTCGTATGGCGACCGGCTCGCTCCAGGAGAATGACGACCAGCAGGGGCTGGCGCATTTTCTTGAGCATATGGCCTTCAAGGGCTCGACCCATGTGCCCGAAGGCGAGATGATTCCGACTCTTCAGCGCCTCGGCCTGGCCTTCGGTCCGGATACCAATGCCTCCACCGGCTATAACGAGACTGTCTACGCACTCGATCTCCCGGAGGCCAAGGCCGATACGGTTTCGACTGGCCTGAAGCTGATGCGCGAGACGGCAAGCGAACTCACGCTCGATGCCGGAGCCTTTGATCGCGAGCGCGGTGTCATCCTCTCCGAAGAGAAGCTGCGTGATACGCCACAATATCGCGGCGGCATCGGCTTCATGAATCTGCTGCTGCCGGGTCAGCGCGTGCCCTTGCGGCCGCCGATCGGCAAGACAGACATCATCCGCAATGCGCCCGTCGACCTGGTGCGGGATTATTACCGTGCCAATTACCGCCCGGATCGCGCCACCCTGATCGTCGTCGGCGATATCGATGCGGCGGCGATCGAAGCCGATATTCGCAATCGTTTCGGCAATTGGACGGCGGCGACGCCGGCGCCGGCCGAGCCCGATCTCGGTGTCCTTGAAAAGCAGGGACAGCGGGTAGGAACCGTCGTCGTGCCGGGCGGTGCGACCCGCGTGCAGATCGCCTGGACCCATCCCTATGATGCGTCCCCGGACAGCATCGCCAAGCGTCGGGCGGATTTGGTCGAGAATATCGGTCTTGCCGTGCTCAACCGGCGTTTGTCCTTTTTGGCGCAGCAGCCCAACCCGCCCTTTGTCAGCGCACAGGCGGGATCGCAGGATCTCTACAAGTCCGCTCACGTCGCGATGATTGCCGCCGATTCCGATCCCGACAAATGGCAGGCGGCGCTTGTGGCCATCGATCAGGAGCAGCGCCGTATTGCCCAGTTCGGCGCCGAGCAGAGCGAGATCGATCGCGAAATCACTGAATATCGTTCGATGCTACAGGCAGCGGCGGGCGGTGCGGCGACGCGCGCAAGCCCGGACATCGCCACAACGCTGGCCTGGAGCACGGGCGAGAACCTGGTTTTCACCTCGCCGGCGGACGACCTCTCGCTCTTCGACGCCGCAATGAAGGGCCTGACCGCGGATGAGGTCAACCGAACGCTCCAGAGCGTCTTTGCCGGCAATGGTCCGCTGCTGGTGCTGCAAGTCCCGCAAATGCCCGATGGCGGTATCGCGACCGTCGAAAAGGCCTATGCCGGTTCGCGTGCCGTGGCTGTTGCTGCGCCGGAACAGGCGGCGTCCGCCGTCTGGCCCTACAGCGATTTCGGACCGCCGGGGGCTGTTGTCGAGCAGCACGCGGTCGATGATCTCGGCGTCACGATGGTCCGCTTTGCCAATGGAGTCAGGCTGACCGTCAAGCCGACGACATTTCGCGCGAATGAAGTGCTGGTCCGTGCCAATATCGGTCGCGGCCGGCTTGATCTGCCGCATGATCGCCCGCTGCCGATCTGGGCGGCACCGGCCATGTCGCTTTCCGGTTTGAAGGCGATCAGCTACGACGACATGCAGAAAGCTCTGGCCGGCAATGTCGTCGGCAACGATTTTTCCATTCAGGACGGTGCCTTCCGATTCGAAGGGGCCACGCGGCCGGACGACCTGGCGATGCAATTGCAACTCCTGACGGCCTATGCCTCGGATCCCGCCTATCGTCCCGACGTCTTCAAACGGGTCCAGCAGGCCTATCTGAACAGCCTCCCCCAACTTCAGGCGACCCCCGGTGGGGTCGTCAGCCGCGATCTCGCCGGCCTTTTGCATTCTAACGATCCACGCTGGACCTTCCCCGATCAGGCGCAATTGCGCGACGCCAAGCCGGAAGATTTCGAGGGGCTGTTGCGGCCACTCCTGTCCAATGGGCAGATCGAAATCATCGTCGTCGGCGATATCAAGGTGGACGACGCAATCCGCATGACCGCGCAGACCTTCGGCGCCTTGCCAAGCCGTCCCAATGCGCAGGAAGAGGCTCGCGGCCTGGATGTGCGTTTTCCGGCACCGACGCCTCAGCCGGTCGAGCGCTTTCAGGACGGGCGAAGCGACAACGCCGCCGCAGTGGTCGCCGCGCCCATCGGTGATTTCCTGTCGGATTTGCCGCGTGCCGCCGCCGCCAATGTTACGGGTGCGATCTTCCAGAATCGTCTGGTCGATCAGTTCCGCGTCGCAGAGGGCGCGACCTACAGCCCGCAGGGCGATGTCGATCTGTCCAGATCAATTCCGGGCTACGGCTTTACCTATGTCTATGTCGAGACAACGCCTGCCAAAGTGGACCACTTCTTCGATCTCGTGGACAAGATCGCCGCCGATCTGCGGGATAGCGACGTCTCGCCGGACGAGCTGACGCGGGCAAAGGCTCCGATGATCGAGGAGATAAAGCGCTCGCAACAGACCAACGGTTACTGGCTGGAGGGCCTGCACGGCGCCCAGACAGACCCTCGGCGCCTCGAGCGGATTCGCAGCAGCATCAATGGCTATCAGTCGATATCAGCGCAGGATATCCGCGCCATCGCGACCACATATTTGAAGCCGGAGATGTTCTGGCGGATGAAAATATTGCCGAGCACCGGATCGGCGGTGCGGTAGTCCCTTTCCGGTTGGCCTGGCGAATTGCCGCAGTCCCTGTTTGTATGCTTCGTCTTCTGTCGATTGTGCTAGGTTGTGGCAATCGAGATAGCGGGTGAAAAAAATGCCGGCAAAGCCGATCATGGTTAAACCACGTATGCCACACCCGGCATTGCCGGGGGCTGATTGGGCGGATTGCTTCGAGCTGCAAGTTCCGACATCGGATTTTACGGCGATCGTTGCTGCGGGCATGATACTCGATCATTTTCCGCTCTGGGTGCGGTCGTTGCTAAGGCTGCGCGACGCGGTGACCGGCATTTTCGGTCTGAAATCCAGCGAATATCGTGCACCGGACGGGCCGGAGATGGTCGGCTTCTTCCCGGTTGTCAGCAAATCGGACAGCCAGGTCGTTCTCGGATTCGATGACAAGCACCTCGATTTCCGCGTCGTGATCGATGTACGGGATGATGGTGAGGGACGCCGGCTCGTCGATACGACGACGCTGGTGAAGCGGAACATCTTGCTTGGCAAGATCTATCTCGCCGTGATCGCCCCGTTCCACCGGCTGATTGTCGAGACGATGATGGCCGACTTCGGGAAACGAATGGGCGCGGTCAGTCGACCTTAGTCACCGTGAAGCCCTGCTTGCGCAGCAGCGCTACCAGTCCCTCGTCTCCGGCCAGATGCAGCGCGCCGACAGCCATGAAGACGTTGCCCTTGGCGAGGATCGGGGCTGCGCGTTCGCCCATCACCTTGTTGCGGTCAAGCACGATGCGCTGCTCGAAGGTGCCGGCGTCGTCGTCGGACAGGTTCTGGTCCGGGTCGATATTCTTCAGCATCGGCATGATCGCGCCGACATTGCCGGCGAGGTAGAGGTCGGTCATGGTTTCGTTGATGTCGTTGATCCTGTCGCCGAGTTCCAGCGTCTGCATCAGCGATTTCAGGTGCAGTTCGATCGGAAGGTCGCTCATTGCCTTGGCCTGTTCGGCGAGCGTCTCCAGGCCCTTGACCTGTTTGCCGCTAGCAGCGGCATCGGCGGCGAGCTTCTGATCGAGGAATTTGACACCAGACGTCTTGCGGCGGATTTCGCAGCCAGTCATCTGGAAGGAGCTTGAAATCAGCCAGGGCTGCATGTGGGAGACGGCGGCAAGCGGCACGCCGCGTTGTTTCAGGGCCGCTTCCAGCCGGGCATTGTCTTCGGGCGATAAATGCTGACCGATGGTCCCGCCGTTCGGCAGCATGGTCAGCGACGGATTGATGAAAAGGGCCGCCGCCGCCTTCTTGTCGTCGAGGATCTCATCGGATTCGACGATAATCGTATCGGCCGCGGCGCTGGCCTCGGCCGCACCCTTCGGCATGGTCGTGACGCGCGTGTCGCTGACATGCATGGTGCCCAGCAGCCAGGAGGGCTTCAGGCCGGGCTTTTCTATCTTCCAGAAGATGCCCTTGCCGTTCGGGACCTTGTCGCCATCGGCAAGGATCGAGGCATATTTTGCGGGGTCGGTCTTTTGCAGCTCCGTCATGAGGTTCTTGCCGCCGCAGCTGTCCGACGCGGTCTCGTCGGCATGCGCCGGTGCCGACAACAACACCGCAATGATCAGCGCGATCACCAGCATCACCGGAAAGGCTGTCGCCAACCACAGGAGAATATCACCGGGCTTCGGTGCCGTCAGCCGCGCCGTCTTGATCCCGAGAGCAGATATCATCCCAACCTTCCGAAAGCCGAATATACGATCCCCGAACGCTGCGAAGCAGCATCCCGACGAGATCATGCCGAAACCGGTCTCTGCTCTACCCGCCCGAAGCGCATATTCCCTTAACGCGAGGGGTTAATGCTTTCTTACGCGCGCGGATGAGCCCGATCGTAGACCTCCAGCAGACGCGACTGATCGACGCCGGTGTAGACCTGGGTCGTCGAGAGGCTGGCATGGCCGAGCAATTCCTGGATCGTGCGCAGGTCACCGCCGCCTGCGAGCAGATGCGTGGCGAAAGAATGACGCAGGGCATGCGGCGTCGCCGTGTCCGGCAGGCCGAACGCGCTGCGCAGCTTCTGCATGCCGCGTTGGATGATGCCCGCATGCAGCTTGCCGCCGCGCGCGCCACGAAAAAGGGGAGAGCCGGCGTCGAGATGATAGGGGCAGATCGCGCGGTATCTTTCGACGGCTTCCACGACGATGGGCAAGAGCGGCACTAGCCGCGTCTTGTTGCCCTTGCCGGTGATGCGCAGCGCGGTCGCGCCGGGGCGGATATCGTCCGGCGTCAGGTCCAGCGCCTCGGAGATGCGCAGGCCGCAGCCATAGAGCAGGGTCAGCACGGCCGCGTCCCGCGCGGCGATCCAGGGTTCGTCATGCAGCTGCGCCTCGTCGCTGACGACGGTGATGGCCTGGGTGTCCGATAGCGGTTTCGGCAGGGACTTCGGCTGCTTCGGCGAGCGCACCGCGCCGGCACCGGCGGCATTCACCAGACCCTTCTTTTCGAGATAGCGCAGGAGTGAACGAAGGCCGGCAAGATTGCGCCCGAGCGAACGCGCGCCGGCGCCATCCTTGCGGCGCGCGGCGAGAAAGCCACGGAAATCGGCGGGCCGCAGCGCCTGGATATCCTTGATGCTTGCCGGGCCGCCAAGATGGCCGGTCAGGAATGTCAGGAACTGCCGGGTGTCGCGCTCATAGGCATCCAGCGTATGGGCGGACAGCCGGCGCTCCTGGCCCAGCACCTCCAACCAGCGGCTGCGCTCGTCCATCAACTTGGGGTCGGCAATGATCAACAACTCGTTCAGTGGAAAACCCCTTGAATTCCAAATTCATTCTGCCACTTTGAAGTGGGGAAGGTTATGGAATCGCTAACAATCCTACTGCGCCGCGCTTCCTTTGCGTGCGGAAAGAACACAGTAGTCCTTTTCAACTGCGTATAAGCTGTTCCTTAAATCAAATCGGATTTAAGTGGTTATACGCGAGGCGCTTGTCATGCTTCGATCATATTCGATTGCGATAGAGTCTAACCCAACCATCCAGGGCATTTCATGGCACGTCGCGGTTCGATAACTGCATTGGGACAACTTGCAGAAGCGATTGCTTTGGTGTCCCAGGGCCAGCCCGGACATATCGTCGATACGCTGATCGCCGAGCGCGGCCAGAAGATCGTTCGCAACCCGCTCTGGCCGGTGATGCGCCCCTTTCTCTATACGCTGCTGCGCTACAACAAGGCGATCGAATTCGCCGATGACGTCGCCAAGCTGCCGGGTTTCCAGTGCTTCGAATATATGAGCGATCTGCTGAAGCTCGATATTGGCGTGACCCATGCCGAGCGTATTCCTGCTTCCGGCGGCTTCATTCTCGTCAGCAACCATCCGACCGGCATTGCCGACGGCGTCGCCGTCTTCGATCTCCTGAAGTCGCGCCGGCCCGACATGATGGTCTTTGCCAATCGTGATGCGGTGCGGGTCAATCCGCGCTTTTCCGAGATGATCATCCCGGTCGAATGGCGCGACGAATACAAGAGCAAGCTGAAGACGCGCGAGACGCTGCAAATCACCAATCGCGCCGTTGCCGAGGGCAAGGTCACTGTGCTCTTCCCGTCCGGCCGCATCGCCTATTGGGCAAACGGCAAGCTTAACGAACGGCCATGGAAGACCTCGGCCGTCGGGCTTGCGCGCAAATATAATCTGCCGATCCTGCCGGTGCATCTGACGGCGCGCAATTCCGGACTGTTCTACTGGTTCGCCAAATGGTCGACGGAGCTGCGCGACATGACGGTGTTCCACGAGCTCCTCAACAAGCGCGGCGACCGCTTCGATTTCCTGATCGGCAATCTGATCCCGGCCGAGCATCTCGACGGCGACGTCAATGAGGTGACCAAGGCGCTGGAGAAGCACACGGTCTTCGATCTGGCTCGTGATGGCGATGCGAGGTTTGTGCCGATCGGCGCGGAGGCTGAGCCTGCGAATATGGTCGCCGAGGTCAGGGAACATTCTGCATGAGCGCTGTTGTCAGCGATGAGGCGTCCTCACTGAGGGCAATCGTGTTGAATGACCTCGCCGTCATGATTGCAAACGTCGAATCGGCGAGGCCCGTTCGCGTTGCGATCGACGGGAGGACGGCATCCGGCAAGACAACGCTGGCGAACGAACTGGCGGATTGCCTCAGGGCCAAAGGCCGGGACGTCATTCGAACGTCGATCGATGGCTTCCACAGGCCAAGAGTGGAACGCTATGCGCGTGGGCGGCATTCCGCCGAGGGCTATTATTACGATGCACGCGACCTTCCGGCCATCAACGCGCTGCTTCTCTCTCCTTTAGGGCCTGGTGGCGATCGCTGGTACCGCACGGCATCATTCGATCTACACAATGATCTGCCGATCGAACAAGATCCGCAATTCGCGCCGGCTGACGCCATCCTCATTGTCGATGGTACGTTTCTCCAACGACCTGAACTGCGTGACGGATGGGACCTGGCGATCTTCGTCGAAACTTCGGAACGTGTCTCCGAACAACGGGGCATGGATCGTGACACCGCGCATCTGGGAGGAGCCGAGGCCACACGTCAGCTGTATGCCGATCGCTATCGGCCGGCCTTTAATCTCTATGAGCGCTCGTGCACGCCTGCTTCTGCTGCCGATGCAATTTTTAACAACGATAATTTTGACCAGCCTGCCCTCCGGGTTCGTGGAAATGGCAGGCTTTCAGCGGTATCGCGAAATCTCTGATATTCACGGAACTCGGTAGCAGATGCCATTAACCGCGACGGGGCATTTATGGCAACTTTGCGCCAACACCGGACATTGCGGCCTGCGCAAAACATCCTATTCTGCGATGTCGCAAAGCCCGGAAAACAAGTGACACTTTAATTCGAAATTTCGCGACTGACCAATGGCCAGATTAGGTACACCAAGAAGCGGCCCATTGCGTGCCAGACCGGAGATGAAGCATGTTCACCCACGTCATGATCGGCAGCAACGACTTGGAGCGGGCCAGAGCCTTCTACGACGCCACGTTCGCTGCACTGGGAGGCAAGCCCGGCGAGATGGATGCAAGGGGCAGGCTAATCTATGCCCACGAGGGCGGTCGGCTGATGATCACGAAACCGATCGACGGCAAGCCGGCGACCGCGGCCAACGGTGGGACTATCGGTATTGCCGCCGCAAGCCAAGACCATGTTCTAGCTTGGCATGAGGCCGGTACCAAGCATGGTGGCACAGCGATCGAGAGCCCGCCCGCAGAGCGTCCGAACGGGTCCTTCGTCGCCTATCTTCGCGATCCGGACGGAAATAAACTGACCGCGCGGTCTCAGCCGACGAAGTGAGACATGCGTCAGCAGCGCGTAGTGGACAGCGTGATCGATGCTCAGAGGCGAGTAGGCGCGGGAATGGCGGCTTCGGGCCAATGACGGTCATTGGTGGCATTGCTACACAAGGCCCTGATATTCAGGGCAGCTTGCAGACGATCCGTATTTTGCAAGCGGCAGAGAGCTACTCCCGGGTTCCCTTTTGCCGCCGCTCGGGGCATGGTCTGGCGCAATGAGTAAAGATTCTTCCGATCTGTTCGGTGCGCTGTTCGAGGCCGCGCCCGCTAAAGCTGTGATGACCCGCACGGTCCCGGTTCTGGTGCCTATGCCGGCGCCAAAGCCCTATTCCTATGCGGTGCCGGAAGGCATGGCGGTCGAGCCGGGCTCGGTTGTGCAGGTGCCGCTGGGGCCGAGGCAGGTGATCGGCGTCGTCTGGGATGGCGGCGACGAAGGTGGGGTCGATCCGAAAAAGCTGCGGCCGATCAGCCGCGTTTTCGATTGCCCACCTTTGACCAAGGAGATGCGCGATTTCATCGATTGGGTCGCGGCTTATACGCTGTCGCCGCCCGGCCTCGTTGCCCGCATGGCGCTGAGGGTGCCGGCCGCCTTCGATCCGGAGCCGATGGTCGAGGGCCTCCGCTTTGCCGGTGGCGCGCCGGAGCGGCTGACGCCGGCCCGCGTGCGGGTGATGGAGATGGCGAATGACGGCCTCTCCTGGACGCGCTCTGGCTTGGCGCATGCCGCTGGCGTCTCGACAAGCGTTATCGACGGGCTGATCGCGCAGGGCGTGTTCGAAACCGTGTTCCTGCCGCCGCCGCCGCTGGTTGCCAAGCCCGATCCGGATTACGCCGCCTCGCGGCTCGAAGGCCCGCAGCGCGAAGCGGCCAACGAGATATTGGCGGAGGTGCGCAAGCAGGAATTCTCCGTCTCCCTGATCGATGGCGTTACCGGCTCGGGCAAGACCGAGGTCTATTTCGAGGCGATTGCCGAGACACTGAAGCGTGGCAAGCAGGTGTTGATCCTTCTGCCGGAAATCGCGCTGACGGCGAGCTTTCTCGAGCGATTCCAGGATCGCTTCGGCGCCAAGCCGGCCGAATGGCATTCGGATCTGGCGCCGCGCACGCGCGAAAAGGTCTGGCGGCAGGCGGTGACCGGCGAGGTCCGGGTCGTTGCCGGCGCGCGCTCGGCGCTGTTCCTGCCCTTCGAGGATCTCGGTCTGATCATCGTCGATGAAGAGCACGATCCCGCCTACAAGCAGGAAGATCGCGTCTATTATAATGCCCGCGACATGGCGGTCGTGCGTGGCCGCATCGCTGATTTTCCGGTCGTGCTGGTCTCGGCCACGCCCTCGGTCGAAAGCCAGGTCAATGGCCAGAGTGGGCGCTACAGCACCATCCATCTGCCGACCCGCTTCGGCGATGCGGCAATGCCGGACCTGCATCTGGTCGACATGCGGCGACATGCGCCGGAGCGCGGCGGCTTCCTGTCGCCATTGCTGATCCGGGCCATCGGTAAGACGGTGGAGAAGGGCCAGCAGTCGCTGCTGTTCCTCAACAGGCGCGGCTATGCGCCGCTGACGCTTTGCCGGGTCTGCGGCCATCGCTTCCAATGCCCGCAATGTTCGAGCTGGCTGGTGGAGCACCGGTTTCGCGGCCAGCTTCAGTGCCATCAATGCGGTTATGCCGAGCGGACGCCGGAAGCCTGCCCCGAATGCGGCACGCTCGACCATCTCGTCGCCTGCGGCCCCGGCGTCGAGCGCATCGCCGAGGAGGTGGAGCGGCATTTTCCCGATGCACGGACGATCGTGCTCTCCTCCGACATCATGGGTGGTGTCAAGCGGCTGCGCCTGGAGCTCGAAGCGATCGCCAAGGGCGAGGCGGATATCGTCATCGGCACGCAGCTCGTCGCCAAGGGGCATAATTTCCCGCTGATGACGCTGGTCGGCATCATCGATGCTGATCTCGGCCTCGCCAATGGCGATCCGCGTGCCGCCGAGCGGACCTTCCAGTTGTTGTCGCAGGTGACGGGCCGCGCAGGGCGAACAGGCCTCAAGAGCCACGGCCTGCTGCAAACCTACCAGCCGCAGCACCCGGTCATGCAGGCGATCGTCTCCGGCGATGCCAGCGCCTTCTACGAGCGCGAGATTACCGAGCGGGAGAGGGCGGTGCTGCCACCCTTCGGGCGGCTTGCCTCGATCATTGTTTCCGCCGAAACGCGCCAGGATGCCGAGACCCATGCGCGCGGCATGCGCAGTGCCGCTCCGCAGGTTCAAGGCATCTCCGTCCTTGGGCCGGCGGAAGCGCCGCTTGCCCTGGTGCGCGGCCGCCATCGCTTCCGCCTGCTGGTGCACGGCAAGCGCAATTCCGACATGCAGGGGTTCCTCCGGGCGATGCTGGCACAGGCGCCGAAGGAGCGCGGCTCGGTGCATGTTCAGCTCGATATCGATCCGCAGAGCTTTCTGTGATTCCTGTCCACGGCATCACCGTCATGTCTTCCCCTGTTCCGTCGGATCATGCCATATGTCGATCTGTTCATATGGTTGATTTGATTTGGGCTGATTTGGGGACGATCGATGGAGTTCTATTTTCCGACTGACTTGGGCGAGCGGCTTGCCTATTGCTCGGCAGCGTTTACGGCGTTGATCGGTCTTATCGTGATGTTCGCGCCGGGCTACACCTATCGCTTTCTTCGACTGCAGGTGCGTGAAGGGCGAACGGAGGCCTATGCCGAGGCGCGCTCGGCCGGCGGTTTCTATCTCGGCTTCGGGGCGGTCGCTATATTGCTTGCCCAGCCGATGATTTATCTGGCGCTCGGAGCCTCTTTTGCGGTCGCCGCCTTCGGTCGGATTCTTTCGATCATGTCCGACCGGGGGAGCGTGTGGCTCAACCTGCTGCTTCTGGTTGTTCAGGTTGCATTGGCCGCTCTACCCCTTCTTTACGGATTTGGTTACATTTGAGCCAAAATCGGGCATGCGCCGGCTGTCATTGCCCGCTCTATCCCCATGGTTCTCAACTTTTGCCATCATAAATTCACTCGAATGGCGTATTCGGCCAATACGCGTGTTGCGAGTCTCAATATCCTATGTTAGACGAACCCCGAATTTCGGATGCGGCAGGAGGAAGCTCCTGTTGATTTCTGGGGGAAATCAAAACGAATTCAAGAGCATGTGGCTTCCGTGCCCCGGAAGCTGAACTCTTGGGTTGAAATCAGGGAATTTTGTGCCCGTGGCAGACACATCCCAGCATATTTCTGGTGTTGCAGAGCGATATGCCTCGTCATTGTTCGAGCTGGCCCTTGAGGAGGGTGCTGTTCCAGCCGTGACTGCCGATCTCGATCGGTTTCAAGCCATGCTGGATGACAGCGGTGATCTGAAGCGTTTCATTTCCAGCCCGGTCTTTTCGGCCGAAGAGCAGGTTGGCGCAGTTCAGGCTCTGGCGACCAAGGCAGGCTTCGGCGCCTATTTTACCAATTTCCTCAAAGTCGTGGCAAAGAACCGGCGCCTTTTTGCGCTGCCGGGCATGATCAAGGCTTTCCGTATTATTGCCGCGCAGCATCGCGGTGAAGTTTCCGCCGAGATCACCTCGGCTCATGCGCTGACGAAGGCGCAGGAAAATGAATTGAAGGCGGCGCTGAAGGGCGTAACCGGTAAGGACGTGGCGATTGCCGTCACGGTCGATCCGTCGATCCTGGGTGGCCTGATCGTCAAGGTCGGTTCGCGTCAGATCGATACGTCCCTTCGCACCAAACTCTCTACCCTTAAGCTTGCATTGAAAGAGGTCGGCTGATGGATATCCGCGCCGCGGAAATTTCCGCAATTCTGAAAGATCAGATTAAAAATTTCGGCCAAGAAGCCGAAGTCTCCGAAGTCGGCCAGGTTCTTTCCGTCGGTGACGGTATCGCCCGTGTCTACGGTCTGGACAATGTCCAGGCCGGCGAAATGGTCGAGTTCCCTGGCGGCATCCGTGGGATGGCCCTGAACCTCGAATCCGACAATGTCGGCGTGGTTATCTTCGGCTCCGACCGCGACATCAAGGAAGGCGACACCGTCAAGCGTACTGGCGCGATCGTCGACGTCCCGGTTGGTCCGGAACTGCTTGGCCGCGTCGTTGACGCGCTCGGCAATCCGATCGACGGCAAAGGCCCGATCAACGCGACCCGTCGTTCGCGCGTCGACGTCAAGGCTCCGGGCATTATCCCGCGTAAGTCGGTTCATGAGCCGATGTCGACCGGCCTCAAGGCTATCGATGCGCTGATCCCGGTCGGCCGCGGCCAGCGCGAGCTGGTCATCGGTGACCGCCAGACCGGCAAGACTGCCATCATTCTCGACACGATCCTGAACCAGAAGGCCATCCACGATGCCGGCCCGGACAGCGAAAAGCTGTACTGCGTCTACGTCGCTGTCGGCCAGAAGCGTTCGACCGTTGCTCAGTTCGTCAAGGTGCTCGAAGAGCGCGGCGCCCTGAAGTACTCGATCATCGTTGCGGCAACGGCGTCCGATCCGGCTCCGATGCAGTTCCTGGCACCGTTCGCCGGTTGCGCCATGGGCGAATATTTCCGCGACAACGGCATGCACGCCCTGATCGGCTATGACGATCTGTCGAAGCAGGCCGTTTCCTACCGTCAGATGTCGCTGCTGCTGCGCCGCCCGCCGGGCCGCGAAGCCTATCCGGGCGACGTTTTCTACCTGCATTCGCGTCTCCTCGAGCGCGCTGCCAAGATGAACGACGAATTGGGCGCCGGTTCGCTGACCGCTCTGCCGGTCATCGAAACGCAGGGTAACGACGTTTCGGCCTTCATTCCGACCAACGTGATCTCGATCACCGACGGCCAGATCTTCCTCGAAACCGACCTGTTCTATCAGGGTATCCGCCCGGCCGTTAACGTCGGTCTGTCGGTTTCGCGCGTCGGCTCGTCCGCGCAGATCAAGGCGATGAAGCAGGTTGCCGGCTCGATCAAGGGCGAACTCGCCCAGTATCGCGAAATGGCAGCCTTCGCTCAGTTCGGCTCGGATCTCGATGCCGCAACGCAGCGCCTGCTGAACCGTGGCGCACGCCTGACCGAACTCCTGAAGCAGCCGCAGTTCTCGCCGCTGAAGGTGGAAGAGCAGGTTGCGGTGATCTTCGCCGGCGTCAACGGCTACCTCGACAAGATCGCGGTTCCGCAGATCGGCAAGTTCGAGCAGGGCCTGCTTTCGTACCTCCGCTCGGAAGGCAAGGAACTCCTCGATACGATCCGCACCGAAAAGGCTATCAGCGACGCGACCAAGGGCAAGCTCACCGCTGCTCTCGATAGCTACGCCAAGTCTTTCGCCTGATCGGACCTCACTTCTAGGACGGATACCGGATGCCTTCACTTAAGGATCTGAAAAACCGGATCGCCTCCGTCAAGGCGACGCAGAAGATCACCAAGGCGATGAAAATGGTCGCCGCGGCGAAGCTTCGGCGTGCCCAGGAGGCGGCTGAGGCCGCGCGGCCCTATTCGCAGCGCATGGGCGCCGTTCTTGCCAACATCACGGCTGCCGTCAGCGATGCTGACGGTGCGCCGCTTCTGATGACCGGAACCGGCAAGAGCGATGTGCATCTGCTCGTGGTCTGCACGGCTGAACGCGGCCTTTGCGGCGGCTTCAACTCGCAGATTGCGCGCTTTGCCCGCGATCACGTCCGCAAGCTGCTCGCCGAAGGCAAGACCGTGAAGATCTTCACCGTCGGCAAGAAGGGCTACGATATTCTGCGTCGCGAATACGCTTCGCTGATCATCGAGCGCAAGGAACTGCGCGACGTCAAGCGCGTGGGCTTCGAAAATGCCGATGCTCTCGGCAAGCGCATCATCGAGATGTTCGATGCCGGCGAATTCGATGTCTGCACGCTGTTCTATTCCGAGTTCAAGTCGGTGATCAGCCAGGTTCCGACGGGACTGCAGCTTATCCCGGCTTCGGCTCCGGCCGTTGTCGAGGAAGATGCCGCCCATAAGGGCGCTGTTTACGAATACGAGCCGGATGCGGCTTCGATCCTCGCGGACCTGATTCCGCGCAACATTTCGGTTCAGATTTTCCGCGCGCTCCTCGAGAACGTTGCCGGCGAAATGGGCTCCAAGATGAGCGCGATGGACAATGCGACGCGCAATGCCGGTGAAATGATCAACAAACTGACGCTGAGCTACAACCGCCAGCGTCAGGCGCAGATCACCAAGGAATTGATTGAAATCATTTCGGGCGCGGAAGCGCTCTGAGGTTAGGAAAAGAGGGTAAGATTATGGCTGACGCAGCTAAGGCCGCAGTTTCGGTCGGCAAGGTTACGCAGGTTATCGGCGCCGTCGTTGACGTTCATTTCGATGGCGATTTGCCGAAGATCCTGAATGCTCTCGAAACCAGCAACAATGGCAACCGCCTTGTTCTGGAAGTCGCGCAGCACCTCGGCGAAAACTCGGTCCGCACGATCGCCATGGACTCCACCGAAGGTCTGGTCCGCGGCCAGCCCGTTTCCGACACCGGCGCGCCGATCTCGGTTCCGGTTGGTTACGAAACGCTCGGCCGTATCATGAACGTCATCGGCGAGCCCGTTGACGAAGCCGGTCCGCTGGTTACCGCCACCAAGCGCTCGATCCACCAGGAAGCTCCGTCTTACGTCGAGCAGTCCACCGAAGGCCAGATCCTGGTCACCGGCATCAAGGTCGTCGACCTGCTCGCGCCTTACGCAAAGGGCGGCAAGATCGGCCTGTTCGGCGGCGCCGGCGTCGGCAAGACCGTTCTGATCATGGAACTGATCAACAACGTCGCCAAGGCGCATGGTGGTTACTCGGTGTTTGCAGGCGTGGGTGAACGTACCCGCGAAGGCAACGACCTTTACCACGAAATGATCGAATCCGGCGTCAACAAGCACGGCGGCGGCGAAGGCTCCAAGGCTGCGCTGGTTTACGGCCAGATGAACGAACCGCCGGGCGCCCGCGCTCGCGTCGCTCTGACCGGTCTGACGGTTGCCGAAAACTTCCGCGATGAAGGCCAGGACGTTCTGTTCTTCGTCGACAACATCTTCCGCTTCACCCAGGCAGGTTCGGAAGTGTCGGCTCTGCTCGGCCGTATTCCTTCGGCCGTTGGTTATCAGCCGACGCTCGCGACCGACATGGGCCAGATGCAGGAACGCATCACCACGACGACCAAGGGCTCGATCACCTCGGTTCAGGCCATTTACGTTCCGGCCGACGACTTGACCGACCCGGCGCCGGCGACCTCGTTCGCCCACTTGGACGCAACGACGGTTCTGTCGCGCTCGATCGCTGAAAAGGGTATCTACCCGGCCGTCGACCCGCTCGACTCCACCTCGCGCATGCTCGACCCGCTGGTCGTCGGCGAAGAGCACTATGAAATCGCTCGTAAGGTTCAGTCGACCCTGCAGCGTTACAAGGCTCTCCAGGACATCATCGCGATCCTGGGCATGGACGAACTGTCGGAAGAAGACAAGCTGGCCGTTGCCCGCGCCCGCAAGATCGAACGCTTCCTGTCGCAGCCGTTCTTCGTCGCCGAAATCTTCACCGGTTCGCCGGGCAAGCTCGTCGCTCTCGAAGACACGATCAAGGGCTTCAAGGGCCTGGTCAACGGCGATTACGATCACCTGCCGGAAGCTGCTTTCTACATGGTCGGCTCGATCGAAGAAGCGATCGAAAAGGCCAAGAAGCTGGCTGCCTGATAAGGCCAATCCAACGGCGCGCGGTTTTGCGTGCGCCGTTGCCTTGAAATGAAGACAATCGAGAAGTGACCGGTCATGGCTGACAATTTCAATTTCGAACTGGTGTCTCCGGAGCGTCTGCTTCTGTCGGAGCAGGTTATCGATGTCGTCATTCCCGCCAGCGAAGGCGAGATGACCGTCATGGCTCACCATGCGCCGACCATGACCACGATCAAGCCGGGCGTCGTCAAGGTGCATTCGGCTTCGGGCAAGAAGCAGGATTACGTCGTGTTCGGCGGTTTCGCCGACATTCTGCCGACTGGCTGCACGCTGCTGGCCGAGTCCGCAATCCCGGTTGAAGATCTGAACCAGGATGAGCTGACGCGCCGCATCAATGTCGCCAAGGCCGAACTCGAAGATGCCGAGCATCACGAGCATAAGTCCCGCCTTGAGCATTTCATCATGGAACTCACGCATCTGAGCGGCTCGATCCGGAAGGATTGATCCTCAGAGTTCAGTCGGTGGTTCCGAACGAAAGCGGCCTTTCCCGGCCGCTTTTTTTATTGCGTTGTCGAGGCTACTGGTTTGCCAGTAAGTGCCGGTGCAACTGTCCGGCCTCAGGCGAGAGGGTGCGGAAGCGCGGCGCACCGAGATAGTAGCCGAAGCCGCTTTCGACCTGATCCTTGCCGATCGTGACCAGCGCGCCGGAGCGCAGATATTCTTCGATGAGCCCGAGGCTGCCGAGCGCGATGCCCTCGCCGCGCAAGGCGGCTTCCACCGCCATGATATAGGTGGAGAAGGAGAGACGCGGTCGCGGTAGCTTGCCTTTCAGCGGATCGCCGATGCGGCCGAACCATTGGCGAAAGCTGATCCAGTGGGCGTTGGCGCGCTCGTAGTCGATCAGATCCAGACCGGCGATATCGGCCGATGTCAGCGCCTGCGGATCGAGGCCGCGGCTTGCGAGGTAGTCCGGCGAGGCGATCGGCACCAGCACTTCCTTCATCAGCGGCGTCAGGTTCCAGCGCGGATGTTCGCCGGTGGAGTAGATGATGATGAGATCGTTGGTCTCCGACGCCAGCTCGGAGTGCACGTCTGTCGTCAGCAGGCGCACGGAAATGCCAGGGCTTTCCTTGCCGAAATCCCTGAGCCTCTGCCCGAGCCAAAGATGCGAGATCGAACCGCTGGCGGCGATGGAAATGATTTCACCGGTGCCGGCGCGGAAGGGCTCCAGGCTCTCCTCCAGATATTCGAGCGTTGCCCGCACGCGCTGAAACAGCCGCTCGCCCTCCGGCGTCAGCGCCAGGTTCCGGCCGCGCCGGGTGAAGAGAATAGCGCCTAAGTGATCCTCAAGCCCCTTGATGCGTCGGCTGACGGCGGCCTGGGTAATGTTCAGCTCGCGGCCGGCGCGGGAAAAGTTCATTGCCCGCGCCGCGGCATCGAACACGCGGAAGGCTTCCAGCGGTATTTTTTCGAGCATCGCCTCTCCATAACTTCAGATCATCAATATCCCCGATAAATGCCCGGATTTGAAGAGCTGAAATTGTGATGCAGGATGTGGGCATCGTATTTGGCCGCATTTTCCTGGGTGATCTGCCGTGTCCTTCTCCATTTCCGCCATTCCTGACATCCGTTTTGGTGACGGCACGCTCGCCGGCCTGGCCACCGCGGTCAAATCCTTCGAGGACGTCACTGCTACTCTTCTGGTGATCGATGCGTTCCTGGCGCAATCGGGTCTTGCGGAGAGGATCAAGGCCGATCTGGCCGAGGCAGGGATATCGACACAGATCTTCTCGGATTTCGCCGGGGAGCCGAAGCTCGCGCATCTCCGTGCGGCGACGGAGGCGGCCAAGGGCGCGGATATGGTGATCGGCGTCGGCGGCGGCTCGGCCCTGGATATCGCCAAGATCGTCGCCTGTTGTGCAGCCTCGGGGGCCGACCCGATGTTCTATGCACTGGCCGTCAATCCGCTGCCAAAGAACCCGTTGAAGAAAATCATGGTGCCGACCACCGCCGGAACCGGCTCGGAGACTTCGGCGACTAATATCTTCGCCGGTCCGGAGGGCAAGAAACTCTGGATCTGGGGGCCGGAAACCAAGGCCGATCTCGTCATCCTCGACCCAGCGCTCACCACGACGCTGCCGGCGAGCCTCACCGCCTGGTGCGGCCTCGACGCCTTCATCCATGCCTTCGAGGCGGCGACGAACCGCAATACGCATCGCGGCGCGCAGTTCTACGCGTATCAGGCACTGCGGCTGATCACCGGCTCGCTTGAGATGGCGGTAAGAGAGCCCGGCAATCTCGAGGCGCGGGGCGATGTGCTGCTCGGCTCCTGCTTCGCCGGCATCGCTATCGACAATTGCGGTACCGCGATCGCGCATAATATCAGCCATGCGCTCGCCGGCCTTGCACCGGTCCACCATGGGCTGGCGACCGCACTCGGCTTTGAGGCAACGCTGCCATGGCTGGTCGAGGCGGATACGGACGAGCTCAATGCCGCTGCGATAGCCTGCGGGCTTGAAAGTGCAGCCGTGCTGCCCGCCTTCCTCTCTGATTGGATGGATCGCTGTGGCATCGTCCGCGCCCTTCCGTCTGCCTTCAGGCCCTTCGATGCGGCCGATCTCGCGCAGGAAATGCGCGCGCTGGAAAACCAGCCGATGCGGCGTTCGACTATCCGCGATGTAACGGATGCGGATATCGACCGCTTCGCCGCCGCCGTGATGGCGTTGCCGAAAGGAATTTGAGATGACCAAGGAATATACGCGCGACTATTGGGAGAATGTTCTCTCCGGCCTGAAGCTCGAGGGGCGGCATTTCATCGACGGCGCCTATCGCGCTTCCTCTTCCGGCGAGACCTTCACGCGCATCCGCCCGATGGATGGCAAGCCCGGCGCTCAGCTGGCGCGGGGCAACGCCGCTGATATCGATGCGGCTGTCGCCTCTGCCCGCGCCGCTTTCGAAAGCGGTGTCTGGCGCAAGAAGGAGCCGCTGGAAAAGAAGAGAATCATGCTGAAATGGGCCGAGCTCATCCGCGCCCATGGCGAGGAGCTCGCCATGCTGGAGACGCTGGATGTCGGCAAGCCGGTCATGGCGTCGCTCACCGTCGATGTCCGGCTCTGCGCCGACGGCATCCAGTTCTACGGCGAGATGATCGACAAGATCTATGACGAGATCGCGCCGACCGGGCCGAATGCACGCGCCCTGGTGCGCAAGGTGCCGCTCGGCGTCATCGGCGCGATCACGCCCTGGAACTATCCGATGATCATCGATGCCTGGAAGCTCGGCCCGTCTATCGCCGCCGGCAATTCCGTGGTGCTAAAGCCGGCGGAGCAATCCTCGCTCTCGGCAATTCGCCTGGCCGAACTTGGCTTCGAAGCGGGCTTGCCCGCCGGCGTCCTCAATGTCGTCACCGGTTATGGCGAGGAGACGGGCAAACCGCTGGCGCTGCACATGGATGTCGACATGATCGCATTCACCGGCTCGACCGAGGTCGGCAAGCTGATCATGGGCTATGCGGCGCAATCGAACGTCAAGCGCGTGGCGCTGGAGCTTGGCGGCAAATCGCCGCTGGTCGTCTTCGAGGATGCGGATCTCGATGCGGCCGCGAGTGCCGTCGCCTGGGGCTGCTTCTACAATTCCGGCGAAACCTGCCATGCCTCGACGCGGCTGGTCGTGCAGCGTTCGGTGCAGGAGACGCTGATCGCAAAGATCGAGGCGGTGACGCACGCTGACATCGCGCTGAGGCATCCGCTTGATCCCGCAGCGCAGATCGGCGCGCTGATCGAGGAAGAGCATATGAACAAGGTGCTCTCAATGATCGCTACCGGCGAGAAGGAGGGTGCCCGCCGCGCCTTCGGGGCCGAGCAGGTGTTGAGGGAAACCGGCGGCTATTATATCTCCCCCGGCGTCTTCGTCGACATGACCAATGATATGAGCCTGGCGCGGCAGGAGATTTTCGGGCCGGTGCTGGCCGCCATCCCCTTCGATACGGAGGAGGAAGCGCTGAAGATCGCCAACGATACGATCTATGGCCTCGCCGGCGCCGTCTTTACCAAAGATATGGACCGCGCCCATCGCTTTTCCGAGACGATCCATGCGGGTACGGTGTGGATCAATACCTACGACATGTCGAACTTCGCCACGCCCTTCGGCGGCTTCAAGCAATCCGGTTTCGGCCGTGATCGCTCGGTGCATGCGATCGACAAATATTGCGACTACAAGACCATCTGGCAGCAGTTCGGCTGAGGTTTGCGGGGAGGCACTATCATGAGCAAGATCGTTTCCATCGAGATCAGCCATCACCGGTTGCCGCTCGATCCGCCGTTCAAGGCGAGCTGGGACGGCCGGCCGCGCCGCAATTTCGACGCGACGATTGTCCGCGTTAAAGATGACGAGGGCCGCGAAGGCATCGGCTCTGGCGACCTGATGAAGGGTTTCGAGGGGCATGAGGACCTGTTCATCGGCGAGGACCCGCGCCATCTGGAGCGTCACTATGAAGTCCTGTCGCATATCAATTTCCACTACGGCCGCTGCTGGCCGATGGATCTGGCGCTGTGGGATCTCTCGGGCAAGATCACCGGCGAGCCGGTTTGGCGCATGCTTGGCGGCCGCGCCAGCCGCGTGCGGCTCTATGCCTCCTCCGGCGTCCTGCGTGAGCCGGCGGCGATGGCGGAACAGGCGGAGCGCTATCTCGCGGAAGGCTTTCCGGCGATGAAGGTGCGCTTCTCCTCGTCCGCAGGCGGCCGCAGCGGCTGGCGCGACGATGTGAAGGCACTGGAGGCGATCCGTGCCCGGGTCGGCGACCGGCTGGAGCTGATGGTCGATTGTAACCAGGGTTGGCGCATGCCTTGGGACACGACGCTGTCCTGGACCTTCAAGGACGCGCTGACGGTGGCAAGGGAGCTGGAACGGCTCGGCGTCTACTGGATGGAAGAGCCGCTGCATCGCTCTGACCGTAAGGGCATGAAAGAGCTGAAGCAGGCGACATCGCTGCGCATCGCCGGTGGTGAGATGACGCGCGAGCTCTATGAATTCCGCGATATCATCGAGGAGCGTGCCTTCGACGTCATCCAGCCCGACGCGGCGCTGGTCGGCGGCATCACCGGCTGCCGGCGGCTGGCCTATCAGGCGCGAGAGGCGGGCGTGCAGTTCACCCCGCATTCCTGGACGAACGGCATCGGCGTGCTGGCGAACGCGCATCTTTCCGCAGGCGTCGGCGATGTCGCCTGGCTCGAATATCCCTATGACAATCCGGAATGGAGCGAGGCCCGCCGAGACTATCCGATGGCGTCGCCGCTCAAGCATCAGGATGGCTGGCTGGATCTTGGAGAGGCACCTGGCCTCGGCGTCGTTCTGGATGAGGAGCGTCTGAAGGCCACGCGTATCTGACAGGATGCTCGGCGACCCTAGCCGAGCTTCTTTGCCGTCCAGCGGTGTCCGTTGGGCGGCCTTTTTGTCAGGCTCGGACGGTCTTGCTTGCCGATTGCTCGCGGGTGCGAGCCCAGCGCATGACGGGGCGCTCCAGGAAGACATAGCTGAGGGTGCCGATCGCAAAGATGATGGCGGTTGCGATGAGGCTTGAGGTGAACCATCCACCGAACACGTCATCGGAGCCCGTGCCGAAGGTCCAGGGGAACAGCTTCTTCATCAACAACAAGACGATATCCTGCCAGATATAGACGCCGAAGGAGACGGTGGCGATATAGCGGCTGAGGCGATTGTCGAGAACGTGACGGAGGGCGACCGATTGCGGTAGAGCGCAGAGGGCGCCGGCAATGGCGAGCGGAAAGACGGGGAAACGATAGGGAATGCCGAGCCAGCCGTAACCTTCCCAGCTGCCGCTGACCGATATCCAGATTTCGGCGATGCCGATGACCATGGCGAGGATGGCCAGGATATCGAAGAGCAGCGAGCGCTTGCTGGGGATCATGGTCTGGATGCCCGCCGCCAGGGCGCCGATGGCAAAGATCGCAAAGAAACCAATCGGATTATAGCGCGGCATCCACTCCTTGGCGCCGCCCTGGAAGCCATGTTCCCAGCCCCGCCCGACGCTGTCGAGCGGGATATGGGTGATGATCAGCCAATGGCCCAGAAGCGCTAAAGCGATGACGCCGAGCCAGAGCATACGGGCAGGTAGAGCGGTGCGCAGTCTCAGGGCTGGGCCGAATAGAAGCAGGAAAGCGATCGGCAGCAGCACATAGCAGGTCGTCTCGAAAGGGATGGACCAAAGCGGCCCGTTATCCTCTACTGGAAAGAAGGTGCGCCAATGCCACTGGCTCATCAGGAGGAAGCCCGAGACGTAGCGCCCGGCCAGCTCATGATCGAGCGGAAAATCATAGACCGTGAAACTCAAGATGAAGCCGACTGTCAGGGCAAACCAGAAGCCCGGCAGGATACGGGCGGCGCGGCGCATGGCGTAGATTGTCAGCGATGGCGGCGGTAGACCTCTGTCCAGCGCCAGCCAGAAGGGCCGCGCCAGCAGAAAGCCGCTGAGAACGAAGAAGACCGAGACGCCGTAATTGCCGAAGCGTGCCAGAATGAGCGGCAGGGCCAGGGCATCGGGGAGGTAACTGAAATCCATTCGCAGCACGAGATGATGGGCAAGCACCATTAGGCACGCCACGGCGCGCATGAAATCTGCTCCTCCCAGCCGCGTCTCTTGCTCCATCCTCATCCCTCTGGAACCGCCTGGATATTGGGTTAGGCCATCTAGGCGGCGTCGGCAAGGGTGTGGCTTGATCGACTGAGGAGGAGAAGGACGCCCGAGCACATGCGGCGCAGGCCCGGGCGCCGAGCCGGTCTTCCGTACCTGCCAGAAACAGAAGAGCGGTGTTGGTTATCGTGGACGAACGCTCAGGCCGCGACGGAGCGGTAAGGGCGTGTCTCCCGGGCGGGCTTCAATGCCGCGCTCCACCAGTGCAGCCGTGCTATCATGCGCACCAGTGATTGCCGTGCCTCGATCGGGTTTTCGAGAGAGCCGTCTTCGGCAAACCGTCCCCAGGGATTGGCGAAGCTGACGGTGTCGCGCACCGTGACCGCGTGCAGTTCGGCAAAGACCAGCCGCAATTGTTCGACCGCGCGCAACCCGCCGGAAATGCCGCCATAGGAAACGAAGGCAACCGGCTTGCCCTGCCATGGCTCGTAGACGAGATCGAGCACGAATTTCAGCGAGGCCGTGAAGCTGTGATTATATTCCGGTGTGACGACGATGAAGGCATCGGCGTCCGAAAGCCGTGCGGCAAGGGCCGCCACCGCGGGATGCTCGCCGTCATGGTGAACCGGCAGGCCGAAATCGAGCGGATCGATGACGTCGATATCGATGAGCGGATAGTGCGTCAGTTCCCGGACGACCCAATTGACCACGCGGTCGCATAGCCGGCCCTTGCGGGTGCTGCCGTAGAGGATTGCCAGGCGGGTGGGTTCAGTCATGCGTTGCTCCTGCTTTACGCGCTTCGGAGCAAGAGCTATAAAACCTCAAGTAAAGTTGAGGTCAATAGCCTGTCATGACAAAAATAGACTCCGATGCATTTTCGAGATTGCTGACGGTGGGCGAGGTGGCGGCGCGCAGCGGCGTTGCGGTTTCGGCGCTGCATTTCTACGAGGCGAAGGGGCTGATCGAGAGCCATCGCAGCCGTGGCAACCAGCGGCGTTATGCCCGCGAGGTGCTGCGCCGTGTGGCGGTGATCAAGGTGGCGCAGCGCGTGGGAATCCCGCTTGCCGAGATCCAGGTGGCCCTCGACACGCTGCCGCAAGGCCGGACACCGACCGGCGCCGATTGGCGGAAGCTGTCGGCGCAATGGAAGAACGATCTGGATACGCGGATCAGGCGGCTGCAGGGCCTGCGCGATCAGCTCGACGGTTGCATCGGCTGCGGCTGTCTTTCGATGCAAAGCTGTCCGCTGCGCAATCCCTGGGACGTGCTCTCCGAGGAAGGGCCGGGGCCGAGGTTGCTCGATCCCGAAGGTTGATACGTTTATGCGTGGACCCGCGCGCCGGCCATGTAGTCGTCGAGCGCCGCGGCCTGGTCCTTCGAGAGGTAAAGGCCCTTCTTCGAGCGGCGCCAGAGGACATCGGCAGCGGTATAAGCCCATTCATGCGCCATCAGATAGCGCACTTCCGCCTCGTAGAGATCGCTGCCGAAATTGCGGCCGAGATCGCTTGGGGCCTTGGCGTTGCCGAGGATCATGATGGCGCGGGTGCCATAGCGGCGCACCAGCCGTCGCGCATGCGGGTCGGCAAGGAAGGGATAACGCGCCTTCAGCTTGACCACTTCGGCTTCATAACCCTTGGCCGGGAAATCGCCGCCTGGCAGTGAGCTTTTGGCCGTCCATGGCGTGCCCTTGAGGCCGATGGCTTCGCCGATCTTTTCGAGCGCATGCTCGCTCAGGCGGCGATAGGTGGTGAGCTTGCCGCCGAAGACGTTGAGCAAGGGTGCCTGACCTTCGGCGCCCTCGACCTTCAGCACATAGTCACGGGTCGCCTCCTGCGCCTTGGTGGCGCCGTCGTCATAGAGCGGGCGCACGGCGGAATAGGTCCAGACGATATCCTCGGGGCGAACCGGCTCCTTGAAATATTCGCTGGCGGCGTTGCAGAGATAGGTGGTTTCCTCTTCGGAAATCCTCACATCCTTCGGATCGTCCTTGTAGTCGCGATCCGTCGTGCCGATCAGGGTGAAGTCCTGTTCGTAGGGGATGGCGAAAATGATGCGGTTATCCGGATTCTGGAAGAAATAGGCGCGCGGATCGTCGAACTTCTTGCGGACGACGATGTGGCTGCCCTGCACCAGGCGGACATTGTGGGCCTGGTTGGTGCCAAAGGCGTCGGAGAGAACATGATCGACCCAGGGGCCAGCGGCATTGATCAGCATGCGCGACTTGAAGAAGCGTTTCTCGCCGGTAACGGTGTCCTCTGTTTCGATCGTCCAGAGGGCGCCGTCGCGGCGGGCCGATATGACCTTGGTGCGCGGCATGATCGTGGCGCCGCGATCGGCGGCATCGCGGGCATTGAGCACGACCATGCGGGCGTCATCCACCCAGCCGTCGGAATATTCGAAAGCCTTGGTGAACAGCGACTTCAGCGGCTTTCCGGCCGGGTCGGTCTTCATGTCGAGCGTTGCCGTTGGCGGCAGCAGCTTACGGCCGCCGAGATGGTCGTAAAGGAAAAGGCCGAGGCGGATGAGCCAGGCCGGACGGATGCCGCCCTTGTGATAGGGCAGGACGAAGCGCATCGGCCAGATGATGTGCGGTGCCATCGCCCAGAGCACTTCGCGCTCCATCAGCGATTCGCGCACCAGGCGGAATTCGTAATGCTCGAGATAGCGCAGGCCACCATGGATCAGCTTGGTGGCGCCGGACGATGTGCCGGAGGCGAAATCGTTCATTTCGGCAAGTGCGACCTTATAGCCGCGTCCGACGGCATCACGGGCGATGCCGCAGCCGTTGATGCCGCCGCCAATGACGAAAATGTCGTGGATCTGCTCGCTCACGCGCCCCTCCGCAAAGCCCCCGCCATCATGAAAGATGGATAATTCGAAAATCAATCCATCTAAAGCGAAATCAATACGAATGTCAAACGAACGTTTCTTGATGGGCGTCGCGTGTGGTCAACTCTGCCGGCGTGCGGTTTCGACCAGGCGAACGCCGTGTTCGGCGGCGGCGATACGCACGGATTCGACCCGACATTCGTCGGTGACGAAGGTGTGGACCTGCGACAGGTGGCCGATGCGTACCGGGGCGGTGCGCTCGAACTTGGTGCTGTCGGCGACCAGTATGACATGGCGGGCATTGGCGATGATCGCCTGCGCCACTTTCACTTCACGAAAATCGAAATCGAGAAGCGCGCCGTCGGCATCGATGGCGGAGGTGCCGATGACGGCATAGTCCACCTTGAACTGCCGGATGAAATCGACCGCCGCTTCGCCGACAATGCCGCCATCCGAGCCGCGCACGACGCCGCCGGCGATGACGACTTCGATCGATGGGAAAATCCGCAACTTGTTGGCAACGTTGATGTTGTTGGTGATGACCATCAGTTCGTGATGGCCGAGAAGGGCTTCGCCGACCGCTTCCGTCGTGGTGCCGATATTGATGAAAAGCGAGCTGTTATTGGGAATGAGCCCGGCGGCGGCCCGGCCGATCGCCTGCTTTTCCGGGGCGGCGATGGAGCGGCGTGCTTCGTATTTGACGTTTTCCGTGCCGCCCGGGAAGATCGCGCCGCCATGGACCCGCGATAGAACGCGGCCGTCGCAGAGATCGTTCAGGTCCTTGCGGATGGTCTGCGGCGTCACGGAAAAGCGCGACGCCAGTTCCTCCACCAGCACGCGCCCCTCAGTCTTGGCGATCTCCAGAATCTCTGTTTGCCGTCCCGATAGGAACATAATCTGCGCTCCCTTTCTTTCGTTTTTTCATCATCATATGATAAAGTGAAAATTCCGCAATTGTTGGTGCGCGGATTCTGCGATTTGAGGGGGCCATCATGTTTCATCCGAAGCTATTCGAAAATCGCAACGTCGTAATCACCGGCGCCGGGCGCGGCATCGGGCTGGAGGTGGCGCGGCAGTTTCTCGATTGCAGCGCGCGCGTGCTCGTCCATGTCGGGCGTGACGGTAAACGCGAGCTGCCGGATTTTCTGCTGGAGGCCGAACTCGACCGCCGCGCTTTTCTCATTCCGGCCGACTTTAGCAGCGAGAGCGGCACGAAGGATTTTGCGGCTGCGGCCGCGGGCGTGTTCGACCGTATCGACGTGCTGGTCAACAATGCCGGCACCATGCTCGGTCGCTTTCCCGCCGGCGAATTGACCGATGAACAATATGGCCGGATCGTCCAGCTCAACCAGACCTCAGTCGTGGAGGTGACAAGGGCCTTGCTGCCGCAGCTCAGGAACGCGGGGCAGGCAGCGATCGTCAATACGGTATCGATCTCGGCGCTCACCGGCGGCAGCCCGGGATCGGCGATCTATTCCGCCTCCAAGGCTTTCGTCGCCACCTATTCGAAGGCGCTGGCGCGGGAGCTGGCGCCGGACGGTATCCGGGTGAACTGCGTGTCGCCGGGAACCATCGCCACAGACTTCCATGAGCGCTACTCCTCGAAGGAGAAGCTCGAGCAGACGCGCCGGTCTATTCCATTGCAACGCCTGGGCACGGCGGAAGATTGCGCTCCCACCTATCTTTTCCTGGCGGCGCCGAATTTATCCGGCTACATCACCGGGCAGGTAATCGAGATTAATGGCGGGCAGCTTATCTGCTGATAAAATGGACCTTTTTTGGTGCTCCGCCACTTTTTGAACGGGCACCCCATTCATAATATTATACGCATATCTGTATGCGAATGTGTCGCCAGAGGCTGTCCTATGTCGTTGTCTCCACCGCCTGGCGGTATTGCGGAGCATAGTGTTGAAGAACTGAACGCGAAGGCCAGACGGGCGAGCGTTTTGTTGAAGGCTCTGTCGCACGAGACGCGGCTGATCATTCTCTTCCTGTTGGCCAGGCAAGAAAAGACCGTGATGGAGATCGAGGCTATACTCGGTTTGCAGCAGGCGGTGGTGTCGCAGCATCTGGCGCGACTGCGGCTGGAGAAGCTGGTCGAAACACGCCGCGAAGGCCGGCTCGTCTATTACGCCGTCGCCGGTTCGGAAATCAGCGACGTGGTCGAATCTTTGCGCGAGGTTTTCTGCGGTCTCGATTCCTGATCGTGGCGACAGGAGATGCTTGCCGACGGCTGGCAGCGTCTATAGAGCGGCCGTTGTCATGGGCGATGGTTTCCGAATCCTACGGATTGACTTGGGCTATTCATCGTTTGTGCATGGTGTTCGAGAGCGACGGAGCTGACGATGACCCGCGATAAACTCTTTTTGCTGCGTCCCGATTTTGAAGATCCGGCTTATCCCGGTCGCCGTTTCTATTGCTGGCATTGTGCCTTGATGGAAGGTGTACTGGCGTCATTTCCCGCACTGGCGCAACGGCTTGATGTCGAGCGGATTGCGTGGCCGCGGCCAAGGCTTCCCGTCATCGCCGTGGTCGGAGAGGAACATCAGTCCCTGCCGCTGCTGGTGCTGGCGGAGGGTGAAACGTCGCAATATCAAACCGGCGTGTTTGAGGGCAAAGCCTTCATATCCGACAAGGACAAGATCCTTGCCGCCCTTTCGGAACGCCATGGGTTTCCCGACCCTCATCCGTGAGTGAGAATTTGGCGATGTGATCTGAAAGGGAAGGCTGTGGCCTCCGTTGGTTCCGCCTCTCCTTTTCCAATGTTGCGCTCATGCCTTGGCCCGTTTAACTCTTCCTCTCGGGAGAGTTGAATGATCGACAAGCTGGAATTCTTTATCGCGCTTGCCAACCAGAAGCATTTCGGCCGCGCCGCGGAGGAATGCGGGGTGACGCAGCCGACCTTGTCGGCGGCGATCCGGCAGCTGGAGGATCAGCTCGGGGTCATGCTTGTCAGCCGTGGTTCGCGTTTCCAGGGGTTGACCCCGGAAGGGCAGCGGGTGCTGGAATGGGCGCGGCGGATCGTCGGCGATGCCAGGACGATGCGCGAGGAGATGCGGGCGGCGCACAAGGGCCTTGCCGGCCATATCCGCATCGCGGCGATCCCGACGGCGCTCGCCATGGTGCCGAAGATCACGGCGCCGTTTCAGGAGCGGCATCCCGACGTCACCTTCTCCATCATTTCGCGCAATTCGCTGCAGGTGCTGAGCCTGCTCGAGAATCTCGAGATCGATGCCGGCATCACCTATCTGGAAAACGAGCCGCTTGGGCGCGTCACCAGTGTGCCGCTTTATGCCGAGCGCTATCATCTGATCACGGCGGCGGGCAGTCCGCTCTCCGAGCGCGTCAGCGTGACCTGGAAGGAAGTCGGCGATCTTCGGCTTTGTCTATTGACCGCGGACATGCAGAACCGCCGCATCATCAACCGACACCTTGCCGAAGCCGGCGCGACGGCCCGTCCGACGCTGGAGTCCAATTCGATGATCGTGCTGTTCTCTCATGTCCAGACGGGACGCTGGGCGAGCATCATGCCGAAGAATATCGCCGATTCCTTCGGCTTTCCCGCCGATATTCGCAAGATCCCGATCACCGAGCCGGATGCCGAACATCTCGTCGGTCTGGTCGCCACCCATCGTGAGCCGTTTACCCCACTCGTCTCGGCCTTGTTGCATGAGGCACGATTGCTCGCGGAGAGTGAGAGAGATCGATAGGAATTTCCTATCGTTTGACGGGACTGCCTTATTGATCCCTCGCTTCTTCCCTGCGACTCTCCGAATGTAGCATGCGTCGACGTGTGTTTACGGAGGAGAAGCCTGGGAGGGCTGCTTATGAGTTTGCATCTTGGCTCGGGCGCAATCGCGGCCCGTGCCGGCGTCATTATCGAAGCCATGAAATCGATGGAAGGTCCGCTCCTGCCGATCCTGCATGGGATCCAGGAAGAGTTCGGCTATGTGCCGCAGGATACGCTGCCGCTGATCGCCAAGGCCCTCAATCTGTCGCGCGCCGAAGTGCACGGCGTCATGACCTTCTATCATGACTATCGCGATCATCCCGCCGGCCGCCATGTCCTGAAGCTCTGTCGCGCCGAAGCCTGTCAGTCGATGGGCGGCGATCAGTTGGCGGAGCGCGTCAAGCGGCTGCTCGGCATCGATTTTCATCAGACGACGCTTGATGGCAGCGTGACGCTGGAGCCGGTCTACTGTCTTGGGCTCTGTGCCTGTGCGCCTGCGGCGATGCTGGACGGCGAGCTGCATGGCCGGCTGGACGACGAAGGCGCGGAAGACCTGGTAAGGGAGGCGCGCCGATGACGGTGAAGATTTACGTTCCCCGCGATGCCGCAGCCCTTTCGCTTGGCGCCGAGAAGGTGGCGAAGGCTATCGCGCAGGAGATTGCCAGCCGTGGTCTGAGTGCACAGATCGTCCGCAATGGTTCGCGTGGCATGTTCTGGCTGGAGCCACTCGTCGAGGTGGAAGTCGATGGCAAGCGCATCGGCTATGGGCCGGTGAGGGCCAAGGATGTGCCGGCATTGTTCGATGCAGGATTGCTCCAAGGCAGCGAGCATCCGCTCTGTCTTGGGGAGGTTGAGAGCCTCCCATTCCTTAGGGAACAGACACGCCTCACCTTTGCCCGCTGCGGCATCATCGATCCCCTTTCATTGGAAGACTACGAAGCCCATGGCGGCCTTAAGGGGCTGCGTCGCGCCGTTGGCATGGCGGCAGCCGATATCGTCAAGGATGTCACCGACTCCGGCCTGCGCGGTCGCGGTGGCGCGGGCTTTCCGACCGGCATCAAATGGAAGACGGTGCTCGATGCGCCGGGGACGCGCAAATACATCGTCTGCAATGCCGACGAGGGCGACAGTGGCACATTTGCCGACCGGATGATCATGGAGGGCGATCCCTTCGTCCTGATCGAGGGCATGGCGGTTGCTGGTCTTGCGACCGGCGCGACCAAGGGCTTCGTCTATGCGCGTTCGGAATATCCGCATGCCATCGCCGCGATGACGCAAGCCGTGGAAATCGCGAGAGGAGCCGGCATTCTCGGAGCCTCCGTACTTGGCTCCGGCAAGGCCTTCGATATCGAGATCCGTACCGGCGCCGGCGCCTATGTTTGCGGCGAGGAGACGGCGCTGCTCAACAGCCTGGAAGGCAAGCGCGGCATCGTGCGGGCCAAGCCGCCTCTGCCGGCGCATAAGGGCCTGTTCGACTGTCCGACCGTCATCAACAATGTCATCTCGCTCGCCTCTGTCCCCGTGATCATGGACAAGGGTGCGGCCTTCTATCGTGATTTCGGCATGGGCCGGTCGCGTGGCACCATTCCGCTGCAGATTGCCGGCAATGTGAAATATGGCGGCCTTTATGAGACGGCCTTCGGCCTGTCGCTCGGCGATATCATCGACAGGATCGGCGGCGGGACAGTGACGGGCCGGCCGGTGAAGGCGGTGCAGGTCGGTGGGCCGCTCGGGGCCTATTTCCCGCGCGCGCTGTTCGACACGCCATTCGACTATGAATCCTTCGCAGCCAAGGACGGCCTCATCGGCCATGCCGGCATCGTCGTCTTTGACGACACGGCCGACATGCTGAAACAGGCGCGCTTTGCCATGGAGTTCTGCGCGGTCGAAAGCTGCGGCAAGTGCACGCCCTGCCGTATCGGTTCGACGCGCGGCGTCGAGACGGCCGACAAGATCGCTCAGGGGATCGAGCCGGAGAAGAACCGGGTCCTGCTCGCCGATCTCTGCAACACGATGAAATTCGGCTCGCTCTGTGCCCTTGGGGGCTTCACGCCCTATCCGGTGATGAGCGCGATGACGCATTTTCCGGAGGATTTCTCTCCGGTCCCTTTGATTGAAGCGGCGGAGTAAGACCCATGTCCCTCGTTCCCGAAATCGACTACGGCACGCCCGCCTCCCTCTCCGAAACCCTGGTGACGCTGACCGTCGACGGCCATCCGATCGATGTGCCCGAGGGCACATCGATCATGCGCGCCTCGATGGAAGCCGGCATAAAGGTGCCGAAGCTCTGCGCCACCGACATGGTCGACGCTTTCGGCTCCTGTCGCCTCTGTCTCGTCGAGATCGAAGGCCGCAACGGCACGCCTTCGTCCTGCACGACACCGGTTTCGCCGGGCATGGTCGTGCACACCCAGACCAACCGGCTGAAAGATATTCGTCGCGGCGTGATGGAGCTTTATATCTCCGACCATCCGCTCGACTGTCTGACCTGCGCCGCCAATGGCGATTGCGAGCTACAGGACATGGCCGGCGCTGTCGGCCTACGCGACGTTCGCTACGGCTATGAGGGCGACAATCACGTCAAGGCGCGCAACAGCGGCGACATCAATCTGAAATGGATGCCGAAGGACGAGTCCAATCCCTATTTCACCTATGACCCGTCGAAATGCATCGTCTGCTCCCGCTGCGTGCGCGCTTGCGAAGAGGTGCAGGGCACGTTCGCGCTGACCATCGAAGGCCGTGGCTTCGGCTCGCGCGTATCGCCTGGCATGCATGAGCATTTCATCGACAGCGAGTGCGTCTCCTGCGGCGCCTGCGTGCAAGCCTGTCCCACCGCGACGCTGACGGAGAAGTCGGTGATCGCGATCGGCCAGCCCGAGCATTCCGTCGTCACCACCTGCGCCTATTGCGGCGTCGGCTGTTCCTTCAAGGCGGAGATGCGCGGCGAGGAACTGGTCCGCATGGTGCCGTGGAAGGATGGCCAGGCCAATCGCGGCCATTCCTGCGTCAAGGGCCGCTTTGCCTACGGCTATTCGACCCATAAGGACCGCATTCTCAATCCGATGGTGCGCGAAAAGATCACCGACCCGTGGCGCGAAGTCACCTGGGACGAGGCCTTCGCTCATGTCGCCACGGAAATCCGGCGCATCCAGTATCAGTATGGTCGCGAATCCGTTGGTGGCATCACGTCGTCGCGTTGCACCAACGAAGAGACCTTCCTGGTGCAGAAGCTGATCCGGGCCGGCTTCGGCAACAACAATGTCGATACCTGCGCCCGCGTCTGCCACTCGCCGACCGGCTATGGCCTCGGCCAGGCTTTCGGCACCTCGGCGGGTACGCAGAACTTCGACAGTGTCGAGCATTCCGACGTTGTCATCGTTATCGGCGCCAACCCGACCGACGGCCATCCGGTCTTCGGCTCGCGGCTGAAGAAGCGGCTGCGCCAGGGCGCCAAGCTGATCGTCATCGATCCGCGCCGCATCGATCTGGTGCGCACGCCGCATGTCGAGGCGAGCTATCACCTGCCGCTGAAGCCGGGCACCAATGTCGCCCTGCTGACGGCGCTTGCCCATGTCATCGTCACCGAAGGCCTGTTTGACGAGAAATTCATTCGCGAGCGTTGCGACTGGTCGGAATTCGAGGATTGGGCCGCTTTCGTCGCCGAGCCGCAGCACAGCCCGGAGGAAACGGAGAAATACACCAACGTTCCGGCCGATCTCGTGCGCGGTGCTGCCCGTCTCTTCGCCAAGGGCGGCAATGGTGCGATCTATTATGGTCTTGGCGTTACCGAGCACAGCCAGGGCTCGACCACGGTCATGGCGATCGCCAATCTTGCGATGGTGACCGGCAATATCGGCCGTCCCGGCGTCGGCGTGAACCCGCTGCGCGGCCAGAACAACGTCCAGGGCTCCTGCGATATGGGCTCCTTCCCGCATGAGCTGCCGGGCTATCGCCATATCTCCGACGATGCGACCCGCGATATCTTCGAAAAACTCTGGGGCGTGAAGCTCAACAACGAGCCGGGCCTGCGCATCCCCAACATGCTCGACGCTGCCGTCGATGGCACGTTCAAGGGTCTCTACATTCAGGGCGAGGATATCCTGCAATCCGATCCGGACACCAAGCATGTCGCCGCCGGCCTTGCCGCGATGGAATGCGTTATCGTCCACGATCTCTTCCTGAACGAGACGGCCAACTACGCCCATGTCTTCCTGCCAGGCTCGACCTTCCTCGAAAAGGACGGCACCTTCACCAATGCCGAGCGCCGCATCAACCGCGTGCGTAAGGTGATGAGCCCGCGCAACGGCTATGCCGACTGGGAAGTGACGCAGAAGATGGCGCAGGCCATGGGGCTTGGCTGGAACTACCAGCATCCCTCCGAGATCATGGATGAAATCGCCGCGACGACACCGAGCTTCGCCATGGTCTCCTACGACTATTTGGAGAAGATGGGTTCGGTGCAGTGGCCCTGCAACGAGAAGACGCCATTGGGCTCGCCGATCATGCATGTCGACGGCTTCGTGCGCGGCAAGGGTAAGTTCATCCGCACGGAATATGTCGCGACCGACGAACGCACCGGCCCGCGCTTCCCGCTGCTGCTGACGACCGGACGCATCCTCAGCCAATATAATGTCGGTGCGCAGACGCGGCGTACCGAGAACGTCATGTGGCATGCCGAGGACCGGTTGGAGATGCATCCGCACGATGCCGAGCAGCGCGGCATTCGCGACGGCGACTGGATCAAGCTTGCCAGCCGTTCCGGCGATACGACGTTGCGTGCGCTGATCACCGACCGCGTCGCGCCTGGCGTCGTCTATACGACCTTCCATCATCCCGATACGCAGGCGAACGTTATCACGACCGACTATTCCGACTGGGCAACGAATTGCCCGGAATATAAGGTCACGGCCGTCCAGGTCTCGCCATCCAACGGCCCGTCGCAATGGCAGATCGACTATGACGAACAGGCCCGGCAGTCTCGCCGGATTGTCGGGAAAATGGAGGCTGCGGAGTGAGGATGGATGCGTTTACCCCTTCTCCCCTCGGGGAGAAGGTGCCCAAAGGGCGGATAAGGGGGTTTCTCCGCACGGCGGATACTGCTCTTTTGCGCTCGGAGCTATCGCTCCTCGTCCCCCTCATCCGACGCTTCGCGCCACCTTCTCCCCGTGGGGGAGAAGGGAGGGTTGCCACATGACCAAATTCACCCCCACCACCACCGTCCCCGAAACCGCGCGCCGTAACGGCGTCGTCCGCTCCGGCTCCCGCATCGTCCCGGAGGAGGTTCCGATCGCCTTTTCCTATGGTGGCTCGTCGCATGCGGTGATGATGGGGACGCCCGCTGATCTCGAGGATTTCGCCATCGGGTTCAGCCTGACCGAGGGCATCATTACCGATATCGATCAGATCGCCGCCGTCGAACCGGTGGAGGATGAGCAGGGGATCGATGTGCAGGTCACTCTGGTTGATGACGTGGCTGATGCCCTGCGCGTCCGGCGGCGGCATATGGCCGGTCCGGTCGGCTGCGGCCTCTGCGGTATCGAATCGATCGAGCAGGCGGTGCGCAAGGTGCCGGATGTCTCCGCGATTGCGTTGACGCTTTCCCATGAGGATATCGTTCGCGCCATCGCGCTTCTCAACGACGCCCAGCCGCTGCATCGCGAGACCCGCGCCGTGCATGGGGCGGGCTTTTATATCCGGGGCAAGGGATTGATCGCCGTGCGCGAGGATGTCGGGCGGCATAATGCGCTGGACAAGCTTTGCGGCGCCGTCATTCGCTCCGGCCACAGGGGCGCCGACGGCGTCGTTGCGGTCACCAGCCGGCTGTCGGTCGAGATGGTGCAGAAGGCGGCGATCCTGGGCTCTTCCGTCCTTGTCGCCATTTCCGCGCCGACCGCACTTGCCATTCGCACGGCCGAAGAGGCTGGCATGACGCTGGTGGCGCTGGTGCGCGGCGATGATTTCGAGATTTTCACCCATCCGCAGCGCATTACTCCGGGGAGCATCGCCGATGTCGCTTGACGAAACGCATCAAGGCAAGACCGCTACGAAGCTCGTCTATATGGCCAACCAGATCGCCACCTTCTTCAAGACGCAACCGGCGCATGAATCGGCGCAGGGTGTTGCGACGCATATCAACAAGTTCTGGGAGCCGCGCATGCGGCGTCAGCTTTTCGAGATCATCGATCATGGAGACAGCGGCTTGAGCCCTCTCGTCATCGAGGCCTCCGCGCTGATCCACAGACCGGAGCCGGCCAGGCAGGACTGATCCGGCCTTTGTCTTTGATTTTTAAAATCTATTGGATGGAGAGGGAAATCCGTCCGTAGCTGCTGTACAAGGCGGAATTATTGGGGAATTCAGGTCTCTGAAACAAGGAGGGTTGTTCATGGCGACTGCGGAAACGGATATTTCAAGGGGCGCGGCGGCGCCGGGACTGCTCGATCGTGAGCGCATCATCGCCAAGCCTGGCTTCAACCGGTGGCTGGTGCCGCCGGCGGCTCTGGCGATCCATCTTTGCATCGGCATGGCCTATGGCTTCAGCGTCTTCTGGTTGCCGCTGTCGAAGGCGCTTGGCACAACGACGCCGCCTTCGGCTGAGTGCGCCAGCCTCAATCTCCTTTCCGCTTTGGTCACGACCAGCTGCGATTGGCGCGTGAGCGACCTCGGCTGGATCTATACGCTGTTCTTCGTGCTGCTCGGCTCCTCTGCCGCCATCTGGGGCGGCTGGCTGGAACGGGCCGGCCCGCGCAAGGCCGGTGTCGTCTCGGCCTGCTGCTGGTGCGGCGGTATCCTGATTGCCGCGATCGGCGTCATTTATCATCAGCTCTGGCTGATGTGGATCGGCGCGGGCGTCATCGGCGGCATCGGGCTTGGCCTTGGCTATATCTCGCCGGTCTCGACGCTGATCAAATGGTTTCCCGACCGGCGCGGCATGGCGACCGGTATGGCGATCATGGGCTTCGGCGGTGGAGCGATGATCGGCGCGCCGCTCGCTAATTTGCTGATGACCAACTTCCGCGTCGACGGCTCGGTCGGCGTCTGGCAGACCTTCGTCGTCATGGCGGCGATCTATTTCGTCTTCATGATGGGCGGTGCCTTCGGTTATCGCCTGCCCCCGGCCGGCTGGCGTCCGGAAGGCTGGACGCCGCCTGCCGCCAAGAGCACGATGATCACGACCAAGCATGTGCATCTGCGCAACGCGCACAAGACCAAGCAGTTCTGGCTGATCTGGGCAGTGCTGTGCCTCAACGTTTCGGCGGGCATCGGCGTCATCGGCATGGCCTCGCCGATGCTGCAGGAAATCTTCGGTGGCGCGCTGATCGGCCTGCCGGATGTGAAGTTCGGTGATCTCAGCAAGGAACAAGTGGCGGCCATCGCAGCGATTGCCGCCGGTTTTGCCGGCCTGCTGTCGCTCTTCAATATCGGTGGCCGCTTCTTCTGGGCATCGCTCTCCGACAAGATCGGCCGTAAGAACACCTATTACTGCTTCTTCCTCATCGGCATCGCGCTTTACCTGCTGGCCCCCTGGGCGGCGGGTATTCACAGCAAGGTCCTGTTCGTCGGTGCCCTCTGCATCATTCTCTCGATGTATGGCGGCGGCTTTGCCACCATCCCGGCCTATCTTGCCGATATCTTCGGCACGCAGTTTGTTGGTGCCATCCATGGCCGGCTGCTCACAGCCTGGGCGACGGCCGGGATCGTCGGTCCGGTGGTGGTCAACTACATCCGCGAAGCACAGAAGGCTGCCGGGGTGGAGGGCGCACAGCTCTATACCTTCACCATGTATATCCTCGCCGGCATGCTGGCGCTGGGCCTGATTGCCAACTCGCTGGTGAGGCCGCTTGCGGACAAGTGGTTCATGTCGGATGAGGAAGTGGCCGCGCTACAGGCAAAGACCGCCGCCGCCAATGCCGGCCCGACTGGCTCCTTCGGCATCGGCAAGGGCGGGTTCGACGGCAAGGCGCTGATCGCCTGGGCGATCGTCGGCATCCCGCTGCTTTGGGGCGTTTGGGTGACGATCAGAAGCACGTTTGCGCTGTTCGGCTGAAATCGGCACGCTACTTGCATGAAAAAGCCGTCCCGGAATGTCGGGGCGGCTTTTTCGTGGGGACTGAAATGAAAAGCAGGCGCTCAGGCGGCGAGTTCTTCGGCTTCGCCTTCCTTGAACATCTTGGCAAGGTTCAGGAAGCAGATCATGCCGTTTTCGGTGGCAATGATGCCTTCGCAGTAGGCGCGGTCGAAGGAAGCGGTGACTTCGGGGACGGGCTGGACCTGGTCGGCAGCAATCGTCAGGATGTCGGAGACGCGATCGACCAACATGCCGATGACCATGTTATGGACTTCCGCCACGACGATGGCGCTGCGTTCATTGGCGACCGTGCTCTGCATGCCCAGCTTGTAGGCGAGATCGATAATTGGGATGACTGAGCCGCGCAGGTTCATGACGCCGATGACGTCGGCCGGCGCATGTGGGATCGGCGTCGACGGCGCCCAGCCACGGATCTCGCGGATCGTGGTGGTCTTGACGCAGAATTCCTGATCGTGAAGCCGGAAGGCAATGATCTCCAGCGTATCGCCGCTGAAGCTGGTGGAATTGATCGTGGCCATGAACATTCTTCCCGTTGACGCATGGCGCCAAATCCGGCGCTCTATCCGGGACGATAGCGCAAGAATGTTGCTCAAACCTAAACCTATGGAAGAGATTTCGGCTCTTTCGTAGTTTAGTTTCTTCTAAAAGTTGAGCTCAACGGGCCAGGACTTTGTCGATCTGTTCCAGCGCCCAATCGACCTGATTACGGGTGATGACCAGCGGCGGAGCAAGGCGGATCGTGTGGTCATGGGTGTCCTTGGCGAGCAGGCCAAGATCCTTGAGCTGATAACAATATTGCCGCGCGCCACCGGCTTCCGGCACCAGTTCCACCGCCATCATCAGGCCGCGTCCGCGAACATCCTTGACGATGTTGGAGCGGATCGAGCGCAGGCCTTCGAGGAAATAATCTCCCATGACGGCGGCCTTCTCAATCATGCCTTCCTCGGTGAGCACGCGCAGAGCCGCCCGGGCGACGGCGCAGGCGAGAGGATTACCGCCAAAGGTGGAGCCATGCTGTCCTGGCTGCAAGACGCCGAGCACCTCGGAATTCGAGAGGACGGCGGAGACCGGATAGAAGCCACCCGACAGGGCCTTGCCGATCAATGTTACGTCTGCCTCGATACCCTCATGTTCCTCGGCGAGCAGCTTGCCGGTACGGCCGAGGCCGGTCTGGATCTCGTCCAGGATGAGCGTGATCTTGTTGGCAGTGCAAAGTTCGCGCAAACGGGTGAAATAACCGGCAGGCGGGATGATGACGCCGGCCTCGCCCTGGATTGGCTCGATCAGGGCTGCAACGGTGTTCTGGTTGATCGCGGCGGCGAAGGCATCGGCGTTGCCGAAGGGCACGACGCGGAAGCCTGGCGTATAGGGGCCGAAGCCGGTACGGGCATCCGGATCGGTCGAGAAGCTGATGATGCTCAGTGTCCGGCCATGGAAATTGTCGGCGAAGACGATGATCTCCGCCTGGTTTTCCGGAACGCCCTTGACCTCATAGCCCCATTTGCGCACCGCCTTGATCGCGGTCTCGACCGCCTCGGCGCCGGAGTTCATCGGCAGGATCTTGTGGGAGCCGGTGAGTGCGGCCAGTTCCTCGTAGAGATAGGCGAGCTGGTCGTTGCGGAAGGCGCGGGAGGTGAGCGTCAGTTTGCCGGCCTGCTCGATCATCGCCTCGCGGATCTTCGGGTGGCAATGACCCTGGTTGACCGCCGAATAGGCCGAGAGGCAATCGAGATAGCGCTTGCCGTCGGTATCCCAGACATAGACGCCTTCGCCGCGAGTGAGGACGACGTCGAGCGGCTTGTAGTTATGGGCGCCGAGACGCTGCTCGGTGGCAATCAGATCGGCTGGTGCGCTCATGGTAACTTCCCCCCCCAGAACTATGCGGCCCTTGTCGGGCGGTCGAAGATGCGCCGGCCGAACAGGCTTGCCGCCATCTCGACCAGGACGCGGGCGCTCTTGCCGCGATCGTCCAGGAAGGGATTGAGCTCGACGAGATCGAGCGACGAGACGAGGCCGCTGTCGGACAGCATTTCCATGATCAGATGGGCTTCGCGATAGGTTGCGCCGCCCGGCACCGTCGTTCCGACACCCGGCGCGATGTCCGGATCGATGAAGTCGACGTCGAAGCTGACATGCAGCAGGCCGTTGGCGGCGCTGACCGTGTCGAGCACCCGGCGCATGATCGCGGCCACGCCCTGTTCGTCGAGCGAACGCATGTCGAAGACATTGACGCCGTGCTCGCGGATCTGCTCACGTTCGTGCGGATCGACGGAGCGGATACCGACCTGGAAGACCTTCTTCGGATCGACCAGTGGCCGGCCGGCCGGCAGCACATTGGCGATCTCCGCCTGGCCGCAGAAGTAGGCGACGGGCATGCCGTGAATATTGCCCGACGGCGATGTCGCCGGCGAATTAAAATCCGAATGCGCGTCCAGCCAGAGCACGAAGAGCGGCCGGCCGACCTCTGCTGCATGGCGCGCCATGCCGGAGACGCTACCCATGGAAAGGCTGTGGTCGCCGCCGAGGATCAGCGGAAAGCCGCCGGATGAAGCGACGTCATAGACCTTGGCTTCCAGGGCGCGGGTGAAGGCGCCGACGATCTTCAGATGATGTGCTTTCGGATCGTCCGGCAGGTCGGCGGCCGGGGCGGGATGCAGGTCGCCGCTGTCGGTGACGCGATGGTCGAGCTCGATCAGCATCGTCGCGATGCCGGCAATGCGCAGGGCAGTCGGCCCCATGCTGGCGCCGCGGCGGCCGGAACCTTCCTCAAGCGGGACGCCGATCAGGGTGACGGATGTGGATTCTACGCTCATCGGCGGCGCTCCAAAGGGTTAGGGGCTGTTGATTCGTATTATTGGTCGTGGAGGTGACAGCAAAAAGATGGAAAATTGTCGAAAGTTGAGTAGATTTTATCATATTGAATAGTTCAACTTAGCAGAATGATAAGTCCATGGATGATCTTGACCGCGACCTCCTGAGTGCATTGCGCCACAACGCCCGCGCTTCCGTCTCTTCGCTTGCGGCCGCGACCGATACCTCGCGCGCGACTGTCGCCGCCCGCATTGAACGGCTGGTCGACAACGGCACCATCACCGCCTTCACCATCCGAACCGGCCACGAAACCCGCGCCGCCGGCGTGCGCGCCATCGTGCTCATCGAGGTTCTCGGCAAGCTGGCGGACAAGGTCGCCGATCAGCTTCGTGGCCTGCCGCAGGTGAGGGCGCTGCACAGCACCAACGGCAAATGGGATTTCATCGCCGAACTCGAAGACCGCGATCTCGCCTCCTTCGACGAAACGCTACGCCGCATCCGGCTCATCAATGGCATCAACACGACGGAGTCTAATATCTTGCTGAAAACGAGCAAGATGGGATTTTGAATGCGAGGCCGCAGCGGTGGTCCGGTCGTCTGTTCTGGGGCATACTTAGCGCAGACGATGTTCGCGCGTATAATCGCTCAGATGGAGCGTCTTGCCCCGAGGTCAACATGTCAATCAATCTTGAAATCCGGCAATATGCCGGCCCGGACCGTCATCGTCACGACTATAGCCAGATTCTGTTTCCCATGCGTGGTTCCATGCTGGTGGATATCGAAGGGCGGGCCAATGTCGTCTCAAGTAACAGCATGGCGATCATCCCGCAGGACAGCATGCACAATTTCGCGCCGAGCGCCGATTGCAGCCTCATGGTCATGGACGTGGAACTCGGGTCTCTTCCCGATGCGCTTGTTCCGTCCGTCTTGTGCGGTCCGTCGGCTTTGACGGTCCGGATCGAGCCGTGGCTCTGGCGGCTCTTCAACCAGCTTGGGCGGGAGGTCGAGGCGGACAGGCGTCGCGCGCCGGATGCCGCTCATCTGGCGTTGAGCGGGTTGCAGCTTGTCCGGCAGGAGCAGGTGACGGCAGCTCGACCCCGGAGCCTGGCCGAACGGCGTGTTCTTGATGCTGCCGGCGCGTTGGGAAACGACCTTGGGCAGACCAGCGTGACCAACATGGCGAGGAAGGCCGGTCTTGGGCAAAGCCAGTTCCATGCCCTGTTTCGGGAAACGGTCGGTCAGTCGCCGAGGCAATACCAGTTGCGGAAGCTCTTCGATCGTGCGGTCGATCTGCTCGTCAACACATCGCTGCCGATTTCGGAAATCGCCTATGATCTCGGCTATCGAAACGCCTCGTCCTTTAACAGGCAGTTCAAGCAGAGATTCGGCCTGACCCCATCGGCCTTCCGCAATGCCGACGCGGATGGCAGGGGCGTTATGGACTGAGGATCGGAGGTTCGGTCAAGTCATTCGGAGCTTCGCCTCATCACAAGGGCTCCGATTGCTGCGAAATTCCGCCAGACAAACATCTGGCTTCAGGAGGCCCGCTTGACCAAACTGACTGATTTTAAGGCTCTCACCTTCGATTGCTACGGCACGCTCATCGACTGGGAGACCGGCATCTGGAACGCGCTTCAGCCGCTTTTGAGCGAGGGCCGGCTGAGCATGAACCGCGAGGAGGCGCTCGAACTCTTCGGCCGGTTGGAGACGGAGCAGGAGATTGAAACGCCGTCGCTGCGTTATTCTTCTCTGCTCGGGGTCGTGCACGCGCGGATGGCGAAGAGCTGGGGTGTGCGTGTCTCAGCGGACCTGCATGAGCGCTTCGGCCTGTCGGTTCCGGACTGGCCGCCTTTTCCGGATTCCGCCGAGGCGCTCAGCTATCTGAAGACGCACTACAAGATCATCATCCTGTCGAATGTCGACCGCACCAGCTTTGCGGCCAGCAATCGGAAGTTGGGGGTGAATTTCGATGCGGTCTACACGGCGGAAGACGTTGGGTCCTACAAGCCCGATCCGCGTAACTTCACCTATCTGCTCGACCACTTGCACGATGATTTAGGTATTGCGCCTTCGCAGGTGCTTCACACCGCACAAAGCCTTCATCATGATCATGTGCCGGCGGCAAAAGCGGGTCTGGCCCGCGCCTGGATCGACCGACGTTCCGGACGGCCTGGTGGCGGAGCCACTCCGGTGCCGGCTAACGTTCCGACTTTGGATTTCGTGTTCAAGAGCCTTGCCGAATTTGTCGACGCGCATCGTAGCGCCGTTGGCGCCTGATTAGCATATCCGATGGCCGGGGATGCCTGTGAGCAGGCCTTTCCGGCCGCCTCGCCTCAATATTCGTGCTCGTAGACAATACCGGCTTCGCCTGCGCCATTCGAGCCGGCGGCACCCCTAAGCTTCACCCCGCGTCCGACGTCGAGATTGATGATCGCCTTGGTGTTGTTGGAAGAGCCCTGCTGCAGTTCGATATAAGTGCGCTTGTTCAGATATTTGCCAGCGCCGACTTGTGCCTGGCCGTTCGCATCGGTCGAGATATCGAGATCGTCGACGCCGAGATGGCTGCGCAGGCCGTCGAACAGCGAGGTGGAGCGGCCGCCGGCAAGCTGGCTGGCGGCATCGGCGAGCTGGGCGATCTGCATCGCCGAAAGCTTCGACATCGATTGGCCGAAAATCAGCTGTGCCATCACCTCGTCCTGTGGCAGGGCGGGCGAGGAGGAAAAGCCGATCTGCGGGTCGGTGGCCAGGCCCGTGACATCCACGGTGATGGTGGTGGAGCTGACCGATGAGGTGGCTTCCATGTTGAGCGCGGGCGTCAGGTCGCCGCCGAAGGTGATCTTGCTGGTATCGGTGAAATCCAGGCGGCGGCTGAGGATGGTCAGACGGCCGCGCCGCATGGTGAAGCCGCCGGAGACAACGGGATTTGCCGCCGTGCCGCGAACCGTGATGCTGCCGCCGAGTTCCGCATCGATGCCGCGGCCGCGCACGAAGATCTGTGACGGCGCGTCGATCTGCATCTCAATGCCGAGGCTGGTGGATTTGCTGCTCGGACCTTGCGGTTTCTGGTCCTTGAACTGGGCGGTGACGGCGGCCGGCGCGTTCTTGTGTTTGATGTTGATCTCTGAGAGCGAGGCCGGCAGCTTTTCCGGCACGGTGATCGACGCCTTGTTGAGCTTCAGATTGCCCGTCAGCACCGGAGCGGTCATCAGCGGCCCCTTGATACCGAGATTGCCGTTGACGGTTGCCGTCACCAGCGTGCCGTCGACATAGGTGGCATTGTTGAATTTCAGCTGGATATCGGCGGGAAAGCCGCTGTCGGCGACGATGCCGACCGTGCCGCTTGCCGAGACGCTGCCGCCGCTGGCGAGATTGCCGTTGAGGCGCGAGATCACCGCCTGTTTGCCGTCGAGCGTGACGGTGACGGCAAGGCCGTTGAGGGTAAGGTTGCGGCGGACATCGACGAGCCTGCTGCCGTCGGTGGTGATGGTACCGGTGACGGCGGGGGCAGCTGTCGTGCCGCCGATCTGCAGGTCGATCTTCGCCGTGCCGGTCATGACCAGGCCCTGTGCCGCGAGCTGGCCGGCCAGCGCGTCGAAGGGCAGGTTGCCGGAAAATTTCATCGCCAGCGCCTTGTTGCCGGCAACGGCGACCGTGCCGCCGCCGTTCAACGCCAGGCCGCTCTGACCGGTCAGATTGGTGTCTATGGTGACGACGTTGTCGGCGAATTTGCCGTTCGCCTTGATGCCGAGCGGGCCGAGCCCGGCCGATTTCGTTTGGCTGGTCGCGGCTCCCGACCAATTGGTCTGAAAGTTGACAACAGGTGAAGCCGGCCTGCCGGTGACGGTCACCGTACCGGAGATCGCGCCTTCGGCGGCAAGCGTCGGGGCGAAGACATTGGCGAGGCTGGCGGGCAGGTTGGCGATCCTGGCGTTGATGTTCAGCGCCTGGCCCGCAGTGCCATCGACGACGACGGAGCCGCCGCCGGTCTGGATGGTCAGGCCGTTCAGCGCGACCGTGCCGTCCTTGATGGTGATCTTGGTGGGCGATGCTAACTTCACCGGAATGGTACGCGGTGCACCGGCAAAATTGTCGAGGCTGACGACGGTCTGGCCGCCGCCGGTCTCGACATTACCGCTGGCGGTGAGCGGCGCGTTGTCATAGCTCGACTTGAGATCGAACACCGTGCGGCTGCCCTGCTGCGAGAAGGTCAGTCCGAGATCGGCGATGCGATTGGCGCCGGACGCGATGGCGCCGGCGCGGATGCTGCCATTGGCGGAAAAGGATTTCAGGTCATCGACCGTGAGCGCAATGACCGGCTTGTCGATGACGAGATCGTCACGGCGGACACCGCCGCCGGTGGCATCCACCTTCAGGCCGATCTTGCCATTGGCATTGGAAAGATCGAGCGTGCCCTTCAGGTCGCCGGCGGCCTTCTGTCCGGCAAGGGCGGCGATGAGGCTGAGATCGGGAAGATCGAAAGTGAGCGTGCCGGTCGGCTCGAAACTCGGCGAGAAATCCAGTTTGCCCTGTAGTTTATTTGGGCCGATCTCGACGGCAAGTGCCGGAATGCTGGTGCGGCCGCCTTGTGAGGTGGCGCTGGCGGTGATGCTGATCGGCTTGCCGTCGATGGCGCCGTTTGCCTGCACATTCGCCTGCGGGGCATTCGGATCGGCGGTTCCGGTCAGGGCGACATCAAGCGTGTCCAGCAGGCGCCCGGCGAGCTTGACGTTGACGGCCTTCACCGTCGCGTCGATGCCGAGGGCTGTCAGCGGACCCTTGGCCTTAAGCCCGATATCCGCCTGTCCCTCGGCGTTCGGGATCAGTTTGGAGAGGTCGAGCAGCTTGCCCGTCAGGTTCGATGCCAGCGTCTGGCCGTCGAGCGTGGCATTGCCGTTGATTTCGCCGACATTCGATTTCACCGAGAGATTGGAGAGATTGATCTTCGTCGGCACTGTGCCGGCCACCTGGCCTTCCAGCGAGATCGTTCCCTCGAACTTGTTCGACACGCCATCCGGCAGCACGGCGGGCAGGGCAAAGAGCTTGAAGTTGCCGGTCAGCGCCTTCGACGACAGCGTATACTTGCCGTTGACGGTGCCGCCGATGCTGGCGCTTTCCAGCGTCGTATTGTTGAAGCCGATCGTGTCGGGCGAGATCTGCAGCGGTGCGGTCAGTGAAATCGGCGCGCGGATCAGACGGTTGAGATCGGGACTGACGAATGCGGTCTGGCCGACCACGAGGCGAAGCTGTAGCGGGCCGGACGCGGTGGTCAGGTTGAAGGCGTCGCTTTGGGCGCTGAGATTTATCTGGCCGATCTGGCCCTGTGGCGCACTGGCTCTTTCAAGTGTGGCCTTGGCATCGATCTTCGCCGATTGCGAGGCGCCCGTCAGCGCGAGGTCGGCGCGCGAGATCATCGCCCGCAGCTCGCCGTTTTCCATCGGCCAGCGGAAATCGACCGGACCGGAGGTGCCGAGCAGGTTGGCGTTGAGGCTGTTGTTGCCCGAGGGATCGAGCGTGCCGGAGGCGGCAATGACGACGCTGCCGGTGGCGAGATTGCCGGTCTGGATATCGATCTTGCCCTTGCCGTCGAAGGTGGCGGAGAGGTCGATCGTCGTCTGGCCGGTAAATAGCGGGCGCAAGGTTGGCGGCAGGAGCGAATCGACGTCGCCGCCGCCCTTGACGTCGATATGGTGCAACCCATCCGCCGACAGGGTGTGATGGCCGTTGATCGATACCGTCGGCTTGTCGTCAAGCGCTGCCTGAAGTTTGCCGGCCCAGTTGGACAGCGGACCTTCGCCGGAGAGATTGATGTCGATCGCCGGCCCGCCCGGCAGGTGCAGCAATCCGGCGAGCAAGCCATCGCGGGGTTCAGCGACGTCGGCCTTCAGGTTCAGTCGGTTTTCGGCCGGCGCGAAGGAGATGTTGGTGGAGAGCTTGGCGTCGGGAACGTCCTGGCGATTGGCATTAAGGACGAGATCGATGCTGTTGTTGTTCGCCTTGACACTGCCATTGGCCGCAAGGGCGAAATCCTGGCCGGCGACGGCCTGCCCGATGCGCAGGTTCGGCAAGGCAACGGCGGCGATATCGACGGCGATGGGCAGCGAGAAGCCGCTGCTTTCGCTTGTTGCCGCCTGAGGTTCCGCTTTTGCCGTCGACACTGGCAGGCGCTGGAAATCCACGACGTCGGCAGCGACGCGGTCGGCATGGAAGGTGCCCGTCAGCAGCGAGAGCGGCGACCAGTCGACAGCGAGATTCTGCACCTTCGCAACGGTGCCCTTGGTATCGGCAACGGTGATCGCGCCGATCCGGAGGCTGCCGGTCAGAAGTCCCGACGGCTCGGCAATCGTGATGGTACGGTCCGGTGTCGAGACGAGCTTTGCCACCCGGTTCACGGCATAGCCGGTGGCGCTGGGCACGAAGCCGACGACAAGCACGGCGACAATGGCCAGCACGAGAATTGCCACGACCGCATAGGCGGCCAAGCGCAACAATCTCCCGAGAATTCGAATCAACATGCTCATGAGAGCGACAGTAACCTCACTTTTGTAACCGCGTGCTGAACCGTCTCCGATCGTACGGCTGGTCAGAAGGATTGGCCGATGCCGGCATAGATGCCATATGCCGTGCCATCAGGATATTTCTTCAGGGGAACGGCGACATCGAGCCTGATGGGGCCGAAAGGCGTAGCGTAGCGCACACCGACGCCCGCGCCAATGCGAAGATCGGAAAAGTCGGGAAAACTGCTGTCGGTGACGCTGCCCATGTCGACGAAAGGTACGATGCCGATCGTGTCGGTGATCTTGATGCGGGCTTCGAAAGAGGCGGTGCCATAGGAACGGCCGCCGAGCGCATCGCCGTTGGAGTTGTAGGGCGTGATTTCCTGATAGGCGTAGCCGCGCACCGAACCGCCACCACCGGCATAGAAGCGCCGTGTCGCCGGAATGTCCTCGATACTGTTGGCTCCAAGCAGCGAGCCGAGGGCAAGCTTGCCGGCGAAGACGACGTTGTTGCTGGCGCCGACGCCCTGATAGCCGGAGATCGAGCCCTCGAAGGAGCTGAACACCGAGCCGCCCATGGCTTCATAGCTTGGCTTGGCGCTGATCGAGGCGCGGTAGCCCTCGGTCGGATCCAGCTTGTTGTCGCGCGTGTCCCTGACATATTCGAGCGGGATCGCCACTGTCAGATAGTTTTGGTCGCCATAGGCATCGGTGCTGTCCTGCTCATAGGACACTTCGCCGCCGGCGGAGACGGTGTCCTGATCGGACAGCTCGTAGGCAAGACCGGCGCTCACGGTGGCGGTATCGGCATCGTAGGCGTCCGGATGCAGGCTTTGCATCTTCAGGCCGGTGGTGAAGGTTGCCGAGGGATAGAGGGTCGCGGGCCGGACGTAGGTAATCCCGGCGCTATAGTCGAGCTGGCCGACATCGGTGGTTTCGCCGAGGCGGGAGACGGATCCCTCGATGCGCAGCGAGTCCGCCCGGCCTGTCAGGTTGCGGTGGCCCCAATAGCCTTGCAGGCCGATGCCGTCGATGGTGGAATATTGCGCGCCGACGCCGAAATAGCGCTGCTTGCCTTCCGACACCTCAATGGTCATCGGGATGCTGCCGTCCGGCGCCAGCTTCTCGGCCTCGCGGATGGTGACGCTGGAAAAGACGCCGAGCTTGCGCAGCCGGTCGGAGGCTTTCTTGAGTTCGTCCGGCGAATAGGGCCTGCCCTCGTTGATGCGGGCATAGCGCTTGATGAAATCCGGATCGACCGACTTCTGGCCGGTAACGCCGACATTGCCGAAGGGTGCGATCGGACCGCTGTCGACCTTCAAGGTCACCTCGACCGTGCGGGTGGCGTGATCGGCGACGACATCGCGCCTCTCCAGTTTGGCGAGCGGGTGGCCCTCATTCTTGAGGTCGGCGACGATCTTGTCGCCCGCCTTGATGATGGTCAGCGAGCCGGCGTCACCGCCGGGGATGAGCCCGTATTGCACGACGTTGCGGTCGGCCGCGTCGCCCAGCAGATTGACCTTGCCGAGCTTGAAGAGCGGGCCGGGATCGACACTGATGGTGACGTCAACGGGCTTCGAGCGGCTGAAGGTCGGGTTCGGCGACAGTGCGTCCAGATTGGTGCCGTTGACTGTGATGGTAACCACAGCGCCGTAACGGGCTTTTTCATAGAGGCTGGCGATCAGCCGGTCGCGATCGTCGCGCGCCTTGATGACGACGCCGAGGTCGCCGGAAACCGGTTTCTTCTTGTCGGCAACCAGCATCGACGTGTCGGCCAGGGATTTCTTGAGGTCCTTGTCGAGATTGTCGGTCTTCAGATCGACCGTGTAGCGGACGGGATCGGAAACTTGGTCCGTCGTCTCGTCCTCACCCCAGAGGGTCATGCCGAACAGTTTGAAAGCAAAGGCGTTTTTGGCACAGAGCGGGGCGAGCGCAAGTGTTGCCGCAACCGCCATTACGGTGCCTGCTCGCCGATACGCAATACTCTTTCTCGGGCCAGTTCTTTTACGCATACGCCGCTTTACGGTTATATGAGAACTTACTCAGTTTGGTGTTTCCCCCGGGTTAACGCGGGGGCACCATAGAGACAAAAGCGTCCCGCGTGTACCTTTTTTAGACTCGAAAATTCGTAAAATGCGGCTGGGAAAATGGGGAATCCGCGCTTTTCGCGTGGGATTCAGGGCCATCGCGGCGATTTGCGCAGGGCGGGTTGCGGCCGTTATTTCCGCGTTCCGTACTTTCGACCCGGCATTGAAATCGGGATCGCATTTTGCCGGCGATCGACAAGAAAAAGCCCCGGATCCAGGATCCGGGGCTTCGGTATCTCGATCTGCGGTCGATCAATAGCCGCTGTTGTAGCCACCGTAACCGCCTCGATAGCCACCATCGTCACGGTAGCCGCCGCGTGGGCAATTATCGATGTAACGACGGCCGTAGCGGTCGCGGTAGTAGCACTGACCGGGCTGTTCGGAGACGCTGCCGATGACAGCGCCGGAAACGCCGCCGATCGCGGCGCCGACGGCTGCGCCGCGGACGTTGCCGGTCACCGCGCCGCCGATGATGGCGCCGGATGCCGCGCCGATGCCGGCGCCTTGTTCAGTCGGGGTGCAGCTTGCGATCGACAAGCCGACCAATGCGAGCATAAGAACTTTCTTCATTCACTCTCTCCAACGTTAGTTAAGCCGGACCCCCGGCCAACGTCGTCCCATTCTTCAGCTCCACCACGATGGGCTGTCCTTACAGTCCTGCAGCTACGAAGAAATATCGCGTAAAATATGATTGTCCATTGGGTATCTTTATTTTCTTTAATGCTAAAATAGGTGAATCTACAATAGATAAACGGAATAATTTGCGTGAGGGAAAATCCACGCCTCTTCTAAAGTAGAGGTTGATCGTACTTCAAAAAAGTCAAATGATGGCAATTGCCTCTGGAGGAGAGGCATGGAGGAAAATATGGCGAAGGTGACTTTGACGGTGAACGGCCGGACGGTCGGCGGCGAGTGCGAGGAGCGCACGCTGCTTGTCCATTTCATCCGGGAAAAGCTTGGCCTGACGGGAACCCATGTCGGCTGTGACACCAGCCAGTGCGGCGCCTGTGTGGTTCACATGGACGGAAAATCGGTCAAGAGCTGTTCGATCCTCGCCGTGCAGGCGTCCGGCTCGACGATCACGACCATCGAGGGCCTGGCCGCCAATGGTGAGCTGCATCCGGTTCAGGCCGCCTTCAAGGAACATCATGGGCTGCAATGCGGCTTCTGTACGCCCGGCATGGTGATGACGGCCGTCGACATGATCAATCGTCACGGCGGCGCACTCGATGAAAAGACGGTGCGGGCCGAGCTCGAAGGCAATATCTGTCGTTGCACCGGCTATCACAATATCGTCCAGGCGGTCCTTGCCGCCAATGCCGAAATGCACGCCGCCCAGCAGGCGGCCGAGTAAGATTTCACCGAGACTGTCTGGCGAACGCCAATGGCTGTTATCTTGGCGGATTGCCAGGCCCGGAACCCCAATGGGAGGATATCATGGGCGTTGAAGGCATTGGTGCGCGCGTCACGCGCAAGGAAGACAAACGATTTCTGACGGGCAAGGGGCGCTACACCGACGACATGGTGACGCCGGGCATGAAATACGCCTATTTTGTTCGCAGCCCGCATGCACATGCGAAGATTACCGGCCTCGACACGTCTGCGGCGCTGGCCATGCCGGGCGTCATCGGAGTGCTGGACGGTAAGCAATTGCTTGCCGATGGCATCGGCAATTTGATCTGCGGCTGGATGATCCATTCCAAGGATGGCTCACCGATGAAGATGGGCGCATGGCGGCCGCTGGCGGTCGATACCGTGCGTTATGTCGGTGACGCCGTGGCGATCGTGGTTGCCGATAGTCTCGGCGAGGCCCGCGACGCGGCGGAGGCCGTGGTGGTGGATTACGACGAGCTTCCCGCCGTCGTCGAGGCGGTCGAGGCGCTGAAGCCCGATGCGCCGCAGATTCACCCCGAGGCGGCAGGCAACCTGATCTTCGACTGGGAACTCGGGGATAGCGCCGCGACCGACAGTGCGATTGCCGCTGCGGCGCATGTCACCGAGATCGAGATCCACAACAACCGGCTGTCGCCGAACGCGATGGAGCCGCGCGCCACGCTTGGCATCTACGATTCCGCCGAGGACCACTATACCTGCTACACCACCAGCCAGAACCCGCATGTGGCGCGGCTGGTGATGAGCGCCTTCTACAATGTCGCGCCGGAAAACAAGCTGCGGGTGATCGCGCCCGATGTCGGCGGCGGCTTCGGCTCGAAGATCTATATTTATCCGGAGGAGATCGTCTGTCTCTGGGCCTCGAAGAAAACCGGCGTTCCGGTCAAATGGACGGCCGACCGCACCGAGGCTTTCCTCACCGATGCCCATGGTCGCGACCATGTCTCCACGGTGAAGATGGCCTTCGATGCCGAACACCGGATCATCGGGCTGAAGGTCGACACCATTGCCAATCTTGGCGCCTATATGTCGCTGTTTTCCTCGGCGGTGCCCACCTATCTCTATGCGACGCTGCTGTCCGGACAATATGCGATCCCGGCGATCCACGCCAATGTCCGCACCGTCTATACCAATACGGTGCCGGTCGACGCCTATCGCGGCGCCGGGCGTCCGGAAGCGACCTATCTCCTGGAACGCACCATGGAAACGGCGGCGCGCGAGCTTGGTATTTCGCCGGCGGAGTTGCGGCGCGCCAATTTTATCCGCACCTTCCCCTATCAGACGCCGGTGATCATGAATTATGACGCCGGCGACTACGAGGCGTCGCTGAACGCCGCCATGCAGCAGGCCGATTGGAACGGCTTTCCGGCCCGCAAGGCGGAGGCGGCGGCACGCGGCATGAAGCGCGGCATTGGTATGAGCTGCTATATCGAAGCCTGTGGCATCGCGCCGTCCCAGGCGGTCGGCTCGCTCGGAGCCGGCGTCGGCCTTTGGGAATCGGCCGAGGTCCGCGTTAACGCGGTCGGAACCATCGAAGTGCTGACTGGCTCGCATAGCCACGGCCAGGGACATGAGACCACTTTCGCGCAGCTCGTCGCCGATCGGCTCGGCGTGCCGCTCGACAGCATCTCCATTGTCCATGGCGACACCGACAAGGTGCAGATGGGCATGGGCACCTATGGCTCCCGCTCCGGCGCCGTCGGCATGTCCGCCGTGGTCAAGGCGCTCGACAAGGTGGAGGCCAAGGCGAAGAAGATCGCGGCCCATCTGATGGAGGCCGATGAAAGCGATATCGTCATCGAGAACGGTGAGGTGAAGGTCGCGGGCACCGACAAGTCGCTGCCCTGGTTCCAGGTGGCTCTGGCCGCCTATACCGCGCACAACCTGCCCTCCGGCATGGAGCCGGGCCTGAAGGAAACCGCCTTCTACGATCCGGCCAACTTCACCTTTCCGGCCGGCTGCTACATCTGCGAAGTCGAGGTCGATCCGGAAACCGGCAAGACCGAGATCATCCAGTTCGTCGCCGCCGACGATTTCGGCAATATCATCAATCCGATGATCGTCGAGGGCCAGGTGCATGGCGGCATCGCGCAGGGGATCGGCCAGGCGCTGCTCGAAGGTGTCCATTACGATGAGAACGGCCAGCTGCTGACGGCGAGCTTCATGGACTACACCATGCCGCGCGCCGACGACCTGCCGTCCTTCGATATTTCGCACCAGTGCACGCCAAGCCCGAGCAATCCTCTGGGCTTGAAGGGCTGTGGTGAGGCGGGTGCTATCGGTTCGCCGCCGGCGGTCATCAATGCCATCACCGATGCGATCGGTAACAACGCGCTTACCATGCCGGCCACACCGCTGAAGGTATGGGAAGCCGCCCGGGCCGTGGCCTGAGAAGAGGAGGAGAAAGCCATGTATGCAACCAACTATCACCGCGCCTCCTCGGTCGACGAAGCCGTCAAGCTTCTGTCGGGCGCCGATGAGGGTAAATATGTCTCCGGCGGCATGACGCTGATCGCCACCATGAAACAGCGGCTGGCCTCGCCGAGCGATCTCGTCGATCTCCGGCACATTCCGTCGCTGAAGGGCATCCGCGTCGATGGCCGCAGGGTGACGATCGGGGCGGCGACGACGCATGCGGAGGTCGCCTCTTCGGCAGCGATCCGTGCCGTTTGTCCGGCGCTCTGCGATCTCGCTGGCATGATCGGGGATCCGCATGTCCGCCATATGGGCACGATTGGCGGTTCGGTCGCCAACAATGATCCGGCGGCGGACTATCCCTCGGCCATGCTGGCGCTCAACGCCACCATCGTCACCGACAAGCGCCAGATTGCGGCCGATGACTACTTCACCGGCCTGTTCGAGACGGCGCTGGAAGACGGCGAGCTGATCACCGCCATCACCTTCGAGGCGCCGGAGAAGGCGGGCTATGCCAAGTTCCCCAATCCGGCCTCGCGCTACGCCATGACCGGTGTCTTCGTCGCCAGGGGCGCGGGCGGCGTTCGGGTTGCTGTTACCGGCGCGGGGGCCGACGGCGTATTCCGCCATGCCGGCATGGAACAGGCGCTGGCGGCGAACTGGGCGCCGGATGCGGTTGCCAATGCAACCGTCGATTCCTCGGCGTTGATGTCCGACCTGCATGCCACGGCCGAATACCGCGCCAACCTGGTCAAGGTCATGGCCAAGCGCGCGGTGGCGGCGGCATAGATCGCTGCGGAAAATGCCGGAGTGGCGGTTCGGTCGCCCTCCGGTTCGTCCTAGCGCCGGGCATGGTTGTAATTGTCAATTCCCCGTGATTGTCTATTCTTGTCTAGAATTGTTCAAAATTAAGGGCCATTTGCCGCAGTGGGGCGTGAAAGCAATGTTGAGGGGTTGACGTGCGAACCGGCTTTCAGGAAAAACGGTTGCATGGTTCTGGAGCAGATGATGGATTTCGAAGCATTCTTTAAGGGTGAGCTGGACGGGCTGCACAAGGAAGGCCGCTACCGCGTGTTCGCCGATCTGGAACGTCACCGCGGCAGTTTTCCGCGCGCGACCCGGCATACGCCCAACGGACCGCAGGAAGTGACGGTCTGGTGCTCCAACGACTATCTCGGCATGGGTCAGCATCCAAAAGTGATCGAGGCGATGAAAGAGGCCATCGATCACTGTGGCGCGGGTGCGGGAGGCACCCGGAATATTTCTGGCACCAACCACTATCATGTCATGCTCGAGCAGGAGCTCGCCGATTTGCACGGCAAGGAAGCCGCTCTGATCTTCACCTCCGGCTATATCTCCAACTGGGCGACGCTTGGCACGCTCGGCGCGCGCATTCCCGACCTGATCGTCTTCTCCGACGCGCTGAACCATGCGTCGATGATCGAGGGCATCCGCCACGCGAAATGCGCCAAGGTCATCTGGAAGCATAACGACCTGCATGATCTCGAAGCCAAGCTCAAGGCCGCTGATCCGAAGGCGCCGAAGCTGATCGCTTTCGAGAGCGTCTATTCGATGGATGGCGACATCGCCCCGATCAAGGAAATCTGCGACCTCGCCGACAAATACGGCGCCATGACCTATCTCGACGAAGTGCATGCCGTCGGCATGTACGGCCCGCGCGGCGGCGGCATTGCCGAGCGCGAAGGGCTGATGGACCGGCTGACGGTCATCGAAGGCACGCTCGGCAAGGCCTTTGGCGTCATGGGCGGCTATATCGCCGCATCGACGGCATTGTGCGATTATATCCGCTCCTTCTCGTCCGGCTTCATCTTCACGACGTCGCTGCCGCCATCGCTTGCCGCCGGCGCTGTCGCTTCGATCCAGCATCTGAAGGTCAGCCAGTTCGAACGCGCCCGTCATCAGGACCGTGTCCGCCGGCTGCGCGCCCAGCTCGACGCTGCCGGCATTCCGCATATGCCGAACCCGAGCCATGTCGTGCCGGTTCTCGTCGGCGACGCCACCAAGTGCAAGTGGATCTCCGATCTCCTGCTCGACAATGGCGTCTATGTCCAGCCGATCAACTATCCGACCGTGCCGAAGAAGACCGAGCGCCTGCGCATCACGCCGACGCCGCTGCATTCGGACGCCGATATCGAGCATCTGGTCGGAGCGCTGCATGCACTCTGGTCGCGTTGCGCGCTGGCAAGGGCTGTGGCGTAAGTCATTGCTTACATTCAATGGGAAACGGCCGCTGTTTACGCGGCCTTTTCTTTTTGCGCCACAAGGACGCCGGCGCGCCGGCGCGCCTCCTCATCGGCGGCAAAGACCGCATCCATGGTTTCGGCGGCGCCGGTGGCGATCATCTGGTCCATGACGGCTTCGGCGATATCGGCCATTTCCAGGAAGCCGATGCGGCCATCCACGAAGGCGTGGAAGGCGATTTCCTCGGCTGCATTCATGATCGCGCCCTGCAGCCCGCCGCGCTCCATGGCGGTGCGCGCCAGACGCAGCGCCGGGAAGCGAACTTCATCCGGCGCCTCGAAATCCAGCCGCGCCAGCTTGGTGAAGTCCAGCCGCTCGACGTCGAGCTTCGTGCGGGATGGATAGGTCAGGGCATAGCCGATGGCCGTTCGCATGTCCGGACAACCGAGCTGCGCCAGTACTGAGCCGTCGGTATAGCCGACCATGGAATGGATGACGGATTGCGGATGGACCACGACCTCGATCTGGTCCGGACGGACGTTGAACAGGTGCTTGGCTTCGATCATCTCCAGCGCCTTGTTGAACATCGAGGCGCTGCCGATGGAGATCTTGAAGCCCATGGACCAATTCGGATGGGCGCGTGCGGTTGCCGGCGTGACATTGGCCATCTGCTCGCGCGACCATGTGCGGAAAGGGCCGCCCGAGGCCGTGAGGATGATGCGTTCGACCGCATGCTGCTGGTCGTCTTCCAGCGCCTGGAAAATAGCGCTGTGTTCGCTGTCGACGGGGATCAGCCGTCCGCCGCCTTCCGAGACGGCGCGCACGAAGAGATCGCCGGCGGAAACCAGGCATTCCTTGTTGGCTAGCGCGATATCGGCGCCCCGGCGGGCGGCCTCCAGCGTCGGTGCCAGGCCCGCGGTGCCGACGATTGCCGCCATCACCCAGTCGGAGGGAATGGAGGCGGCCTCGATCAGCGCGTTCCGGCCGGCGGCCACGGCAATGCCTGTGCCGGCGAGGGCTTCCTTCAATGCCTGGTAGCGATCTTCATTGGCGGTGACGGCAAGTGCTGCGCCACAGGCTTTCGCCTGGCTTGCCAGAAGATCGATATTGTCGTGCCCGGTGATCGCGGCGATCTCGAAGGCGTCGCGTCCGCCCAATTGGGCAATGACGTCGAGCGTGTTCTGGCCGATCGAGCCGGTCGAACCCAATATCGTCAGGCGGCGTTTCGCCTTGCTCCCGGTTGTCATTCAGGTATCCGCATCTTGCTGTCGTCGTCCATGGCTCTACAGGGGATCGCGCGGAGCGGCAAGTCCGCAGCCATGGCGGCGAACGCCCATCCCTGGCCCATCGCGCCGGAGATTACTGATTTTAATGATAATTTACAGGCATCCGGTGAACCAATTGCCGAGTGCCACGTTTCATGTCGGCGAAACGGCAGGAGACAGGCAGGGAATGGTTTTCAAGGTGGCTACATTTCACGGCATCGCACCGACGATCGAAAGCGAAAACGCGATGCGTTCCGCGCTGGAATGCGAGGTCGCCAATGCGCTCGCCTCCGCCGGCGGCCTTGACGCCTCCGACGTCACGGTCACCGCCGTCGGCCAGGAAATCCGCCTCGCCGGAACGGTGGCGACGCCGGACGAGGTGAAGCGCGCAAGCGCGGTGGCGGAGGCGATGCCCGGGGTGAGGCTGGTGAGAAACAGGATCCTGGTCGGGTGAAGTGTGCGGTGGTGACGCTGCGATTCGCAGGTGTGACCCGAGAATGAGAATATGCTGCCGGTATCTTTAGCCGGTTGCATCTTGCCAGTGTCTGATGAAAGGCAGTGGCAAGATAGTGGCAAACCGCTGAATATTGACGAGTAATTGGCTCTGTCAGGTGGCAGGAGGCTTGCTGCCTGAGATTGCGGCAGTTGCCGCCAAACGTCCTTTCATAGACATATGCGTGGCCGTTGCACGGGTTTTAGCCGCCTCTTCATGGAAGATCTGGGGGTGTCACCGTGGCTGGGCGATCCGCACCGTGTCTGAAGAAATATGTATTTTCATTGCGTAATATGTCTGAAGATTGCTAGAAAGGAAAATGAAAGCGGAAGTTGTTCCGTTGATTGGGGGAGTGGTTATGTTTAAGTCTCTGGCGCTCAAAGTTCCGCAAATCAAGCAATTATGGGACGACAGGACTGATCTTCTGGCGGAGCGAGACATGCTGCGAAATAAGATCGCAGCGGGCGTTGTCGGCAAAAATCCATTCCTCAATTATGAAAGCACTTTCGACGCCATAGAGGTTATGAGGAGGCATGCCCGCAATGATCTTGCCCCGTTGTCAACCCACCTTACGAACTTCCTTGGCGTGAAGATCGATCCACGTTTCTTTCCGGGCATTCTGGACAATGCCGCTGGAACGGTTGAGGGCATTCCGATTCCGGCAAACTGGCATGCCGATATTGCCGAATGGGCCGCGGCGCTGCGAGCCGTCGATCTGGCGCGCAATACGTTCCGCGTAATCGAGTTGGGATGCGGATGGGGATGCTGGCTGATCAACACAGGCACCGCAGCCCGTAATGCTGGTCTCTCGGTGGAGATGATCGGCGTGGAAGGCGATCTGGGTCATGTCGAGTTTGCTCATCAGGCGATGAAAGACAATGACTTTTCCGATAAGGAATATCGCGTCATTCACGGCATTGCAGCCGCCCGAAATGGCAAGGCGCTCTTTCCAATCGTCGAAAATTCCGGCGCAACGTGGGGATCTGAACCAGTCCTGGATGCTTCCGCGGCTCAGATCGCCGAAGCGGAAAAGACCGGTGGCTACGCGGTGCTCGATACATTCCCGATTTCTGAAATCGCGGATGGCCGCCCCGTCGACCTTCTGCATATTGATATCCAGGGCGGTGAAGCGGATTTTGTCAAATCCTCCATGGATGATTTGCAAAAATACGTGCGCTATGTCGTGATTGGCACTCACTCGCGGGCGATTGAAGGCAGGCTTATGGAAAGCATGCTGTCCGCGGGATGGCACCTGGAAATGGAGCGGGCCGCCGTCATCGGCATCGTCGATGGACGACCGGTTATATCGGTTGACGGTGTGCAGGGTTGGCGAAACCCGCAGCTCTAAAAAGAGTATTTGTCGGCTTTCAGCGATGGCTATGCGCCGTCCCTGACTGTGGTTGCCAACCAAAAGAACAGCTTGATCGTATCCGGGGCGTCCGATGGATCGGCACCGGCGTGGTGGAGCAGGCCGCCTGCTTTCTCGATGACCCGACTCGAGGCAAGGTTATCTTCGTTGCAGATGATGCTTATCCTTTCAAAGCCGGCCAGCGCCGCAATTGGCAGCAAGAGCTGAAGTGCTTGCGTGGCGTAGCCTCTGCCCTGTTTCCACGGGACGATCGAGTAGCCCACATGGCCCGGTAGATGAAGCGGCAAGAGGCTCGTTCCGGGCAGATGGCGAAGTGTGATGTAGCCGCAGAATTCTCCATCCCAGATCCAGAATGGCCGGAGGACCAGACGCTGGGGTTCCCGGTCGGGCACTGATGTGGCAATGATCTCGCCGGATGTGAGGCGGGCCAGGAAACCCGCCCTGTCATGTCTGAGCGCCACCAGCTCGGCTTCGACATGGGCCTTGTCCTGCTGGCGCCTGGGATCGGGTGACCATCCCTTTGTCAAGGCGTCCTCGAAGCCGGACAAGTTCAGCAGGCTTGGTTCAATCAGGATGATGGAGCGCGGGGTCGTTTGCTGCTTCGCCATGTCTATCCCTAGCCGACTCGTCAATGCCGATCACGTTCGGACGATGGAAATAGCAATTCGAACTCGCGCGCCGAATTGCAAGAGCAATATGCAAAAGCCGATCGGTACGCAGCGGGCAGCCCACGGGGCCAGCGAATGCGCCCATGTGCCGGTTTGCACACGCATCCCTGTCGGCCGTTTGAGCGTAATCTTATGAGATGGTTCACGTTTTATGAAGAACTGGCGGCGATGGTACCGGCATTGCTATGTGATTCGAACCGCAATGACGGAGATGGTATGACGCTTCTACAGTTCCCGGCCGACAGGCGCACCGCTGACGTAAGACGGTGTGCCGAAGCCCTGCAGCAATTGCATGGAGAGGCGGCAAATCGCTTTTGGCGGTCGGAAATGGCTGTGTTTGCAGCCGGTCTCAGGGAGCAGGGCGTTGCCGAAGACGAGATCGGTCATCAGGCCGGTCTGTTCATGCGTGCGGTTCAGATGGAATTGGAGTTGGTGTTTGCCGCGGAGGAGGCTCTGGCCTAGTCTTTCCAAGCTCGTTTGCCGCCTACCTTGGATTGGCGGCAAACGCTGCAAGCTGCTTTGGCGATCGAATGTGGATGATCCGGGCGCGCCCGCGATGCGCTTCGATGGCGCCAAGCAGCTTTGGCCGCATGTCTCGATGCAGCGACCACATCATTTTGAAGAGACGAATGGTCACCGGAAACATCGGGCATCCCTCTGGCCCGTCCGGACGGCCGAGGAAGAGTGATTTTATCTGGCGCTTGCTGGCCCACCAGTAGTGAACCCAGATCGGGTGATCGACGAAAACGATCGTATCGGCCATATCCATGCGGCGCTGAACGGAGTCCCACGACCCATAACCATCGATCAACCAGCGCTCTTGCGAAAGCCAGGCCTCGTGGAAGGCGGTAAATTCAGACTGGGACGCCTGAACCCAATTCGGCTTCCACTGGATCTTGTCGATTGCGTAATAAGGGAGCGCGTGTGCCGCGCTCAAGGCCCCGCACATCGTCGACTTCCCGCCGCCTGCATTGCCGATCACCATCACCCGCGTCATGGATGAAGGATAGCGTGACGGGGCGTCGGCGGAAAGGCCGCGGTGGTCATTTCAAAAAGAAGAAAATGGTGATCTCGACGCGATTCGAACGCGTGACCCCCAGATTAGGAATCTGAGTTTCTTTTTCTGAGTCACTTTCTGAAAAGAACTATTACGTCGATATTATCATATTAATTCAGATATTTATTCAAATTTTATGATCGTAAAATGTATCTGCGGTAGCTCTTTATGGTGTTATTTCGAACGTTGAAATTGGTCTGAGCTTGGTCTAAGACGTCGAGGTGGCCAGTGGAGGACGCAATGCCGACGACGAGAGTTAGAATTGGAAAGAAGCACATCGAGGAGGCGAGACGAGCCGCAGCTTCCAATTCGTATAGTACCTCTGATCCGCTGATTTATTCCGATTTGACAAATAGGAACCTCAAACTTCGCGTCCAGGGTGGTTCGGCTGCCTGGATTGCGAAGTGGAACGGGAAAACCAGAACTCTCGGCACCATCACTGAGCTACAAGACTGCGACGTTGTTAGGGAAATGACAACGAAAGTCGTAGCGCTACTTAAAGCGGGTTTGGACGCTACGTCATACATAAGAGGCAAGCTGGCCGGTGAAGACGACGTTGGCGCTGCTATCCTGATGAAAAGGCAAATGGCCTTGCAGCAAGGGAAGTGGAATTGGGGTGAGCTGACAAGGCGGTATGTGGACGGCTATCTTTCCAACCCGAGGACGGTTAGAGGCGTAAAGAAGGAACCCTCGAAATTTACTGCGAATGAAGCACGGCGCTATTTGACATTGCCAGAGGCTGCATCCTTGCAGAGTGCCCTCCTTTCCGAATTAAAGCGCGGTGATCTGGAAGAGGTCAGAAACGTATTGGCCGACTCCGGGAAGCACACTGCAAGCCGACAATTTGTCGCTTATGCCAAGGCCGCTTTGTCTTACGCAAAGAAGACCGATATCCGAGCTTCAGGACTAGAAGACGCATCTACGTGGTGGAGCGATCTCAAGCCGCGCCAGGAGACAATTCCAACCGCCCGAACTCGCCACCCGTCACTTCCTGAACTTATGGAGACAATGATCGTTGCCGAGGCAGTCCGCACTATGCCGGGAAGATCACAGCAACGCAGAACTTCCGATATCGTTCTATTTGGGCTTTGGTGGATAGTACTCTCAGGGCAGCGGGCAGGGGCTGCCTTATCATTAGAACGAGCGCATATTTTTCCTTGGCCAAATGGGCCTCAAGGGTGGCGGGTCGTGTACTTTCCGGCGAACGTCATGAAAAGCCGACGACCGTTTTCTCTTCCAATACCTCCGCGCGTGGTTGCATTGTTGGAAGCCGCAATAGCCTCGGGTCGGAAGGACTCGAAATTTGTATTTCCAGTTTCAAAATTGCGGATGCAAAGCGACGCGCCACTTAACCGCACTGCGCCGGTGCAATTGTTGCAAAGATTGCGAGGGCGGCCTGCCGACACAAAGCACGGTACTCCAGGCAAAGATATGCTCGAAGGTATTCCTTACTTCTCACCCCATGATGTGAGGCGGACCGTTGTAACCACCTGCACAGAGCGCACAGTGAGAGGTGATGCGATATCCGCGATATTAGATCATGCGAGCGTCGGAACTATAGACGACAAACAATTTTCAGCACCTGTAACGCAGCAAGTTTATAACCAGTCTCAGTTCCTGGAACTGAAGATGATCGCTATAGAATCTTGGACAAGTGCGGTGTTCCACGCATTTGAAAATGCCTGGAAGGCCCACCAAAGGCCTATCCCACCGATTTCACCTGTCGCTCGACAGCGGATAGCGGACGCTAGGACTTTCATTCAAAATTTGCGAGTTGGGGGCTTGCCTTGGCACCTTCGGCTGGAAAATGAGAAGTTTGAAAGGCACGAAAGGTTCAAAAGAGCTGTCGAGAGGTATTCGCTAGGAACAGGAGACCATCCTGAGGACTTCTCCGATTCTGAGCAGTCAGATGATTTAGAGGAATGGCCGAATGACGTTATTTGAGCGCAGCGTTGCGTAGTAGGTCAAAGGACTGCCCGTACCGAGCAAAAGCTCTCAGTCCCTCTCTGGATTTCTCTCTTTAGAGCTTGAGCCGCTCCGGGCAGTCGCGACTTGCGAACCAGTGTCTTTTCCGCGTTTCCATGCATCTGAACGTAGATCGCGGCGACATAGCAAAGGATGCCGCCTCGCGCGTCCGTCTGGCAGAACTCAACAACCTCAATATTAACCGTTAAACGCCTGATTTTCGTAATCGTGGTTTTCATGGAAAATCCTCATTTCTATTTGATTTCATTGAGAAATTTATAGCAGAAATGGGGAGCGTTGAGAATCCTTGCGACGGGAAAGATGTCGGATGTGGGATGGTATCCGTAAATGGATTTGGTCGGATTTTAGTAAGTTTTGAGGGGTCTGGCGGAGCGGGAGGGCAGTCAATGGAAATCGATGCGCTGTGGTGCGGGAACGCCAGTGACCCGGTGCGCGTCTATTTCGATTGACTGACCGGAGCGACCCAATCCTACCGCCCCGGAGCAGGACAAGAAGGCCAAAGGCCGCAATGCCCTACTCCGGACTAGGTCCGCGCCAATGAGCGGCTCTTTTTAAAATATTTCTGAAACGAAAAATCATATGGTTAATGTATTCGAATGCATAGAATTTGCAGGTTACACCTGAATCAAACGGTTGTTTTTCTTGAGTTTCAGTAAGAATAAATGTCAACACTTCTCTCAAGTGTTGACATTTATTTTGTTTTTCAAAGGATTGCCGTCGCGTTGCCTTCAGAAATGCAGTTGCAATACTGAAAAGTGCCTTTATCTTCGTGTTTGCAAGCGCACAACGAAGCTCGGTCGGCGTTGTGCGGCACAAGACCGGGAACCGCTAATTACCCGCTTCGGCGGCTAATGGCCGGATAGAGGATTACCCTGCCCTTCGGGGTTGGGGGATTCCCAATTCCCGCTGAAAATGATTTGCGACACACATGCCGCAAGTTGCTTGACCGCCGAATGGTGACTCGGCTTTCGGTTCACCGAAGGCTTTCGATCATCGTTGAAGATGATCCCCCTCCCTTGCATTTTGCAAGCTCTCGGAGGGCGCTGAACTGCGCCCTTCCTTCGTTCTCCCTCTCATCAACCGAAAACTGAGTGAAAGGAATTCGACAGCGTTGAACATGAGTAGCTCTTGAAAACGAGCTGACCGTGACTTCTATTTGCAGCAGGAGTTGCTGCTAACGAAAACAGAAAGGGTTAAAATGACTGAAACGATAAACAAAATCGCGCTGAAAAGCGTCCATGTGGGTGTCTGGGAAGGCGACGATGAAACACCTGCGATTTTCTTCTCTTTTTCCACGGGAGCAGGATTTGTCGACACACTGGAATGGCTCGATGCCAATGGCGATTTGATTGACTACCCGGACAGCCATCTAATGCACAGCCATTGCGGTAACGAACTGAGTGCTGACGACGTCGCTATGATCCGAAATCGACTTCAAAAGTACCTCCCCGCTCGTTAAGCGGAAAATACCTCCTCCCCACAATCCGGCAATTTTGCTTCCGCTTGGAACGATCAGCGAAGCTTTGCCAAAACTTAGAAAGGACCCATCAAGATGAGTGACACTGAATATACACCGATTATTGTCGAACGTGATGATGCACCAGACATCGAATTCCACGGATTTAGAGTCGCCGGAGTGTCCAGTTCCGGAGATAGGTCGAACCCAGATTTTTCTGGTTCGCCAGGATGCAGAACGCTGATCCGCTTGTATCGTACGAAAGGCGGCAAATTCGTATGCGAGCGCATCGAACGGAGCAATTGGGCAGGTGAGCGCGACCAATACGATGCTCATATTTGCGACAAGACAAGCGAGATCGTCGATTTCTTCGGTCATGGCTGGCTTGCCAAATCCCTTTATGCTGAAGCCGGGATTTCGACCGCCGTTGAGGTCGAATAGCTTCAATGCTCCGGCTGTACGCGGCCTAACCTCAGCCTCAATTAACAATCTGGCAATTTTGCTTCCGCCTGGAAAGCAACAGCGAAGCTTTGCCAAAATGAAAGGAATGACAATGGAAAGCATTGCGCACCTGACGCTCTTCACAGGCCACCTCCACGACAGTCCCCGCAAGGAAGTGCCACGCTGGGCAATCGACAAGCTCAAGCCTCACGTCATGAGCGCAGGCGGCGAAATCGGGGATACTGGCTGGACCGTCAAAATGGTTCAGGGGGTTGCTCCCGGCTCCTGCGGTTTCACGCTTCACCATTCGGGGCTGTGGCTCTTCTCTTGCTATATGGCATGGACTACAACGGCCGATGCGCCGATGTGGGAGGTCGTCAGACAGGTTTCCAAGACATCCGTCCCGAAGCCGAAATCGGTTCCGTGGCTGGCAATTCACGCAATGCCACACATGCCCCTGATACTGTTCAGGGCTCCTCACGCTCTGTCGGAGGCGGGCGATCTCGAACGCTGCATTGCGTGGACCGTAATTGAAGGAATGACCGGGGGCACGCCGCTAGCGGCGTGAAGACCATCTAACCGGATTTCCCCAAATCCGGTCGCAAATCCTCTCCCCAATCACAGTCTGTGAAGCTTCCGCGTAGGAAGACCAGCGAAGCTTTGCCATCATAAGGATATCAAAATGCTTACATTCCAAAATTTCAAAACCAGTCCCGCTGCGGATATCTGCCGCAAAGCGGGCTTCTCCATCGCGAAGTTGGTGAGCTGGAACCAGTTTACCGAAGCGTTCCAGGTCTTGAGCGAGAAGACCGACTATGAACTGCCCAAGCGCTTTCAGACCATGCCTGCGTCGTCGGGCGAAAAGGCCGTCATTCAGGCGATCCTCCACGCTGCCGACTACTCCCGATACGCGGATGAGATCGAAGGGACATGGGGCCGCCTGAGTTACGTGACGGGCGAGCATGCTGAAGCTGTCGCCGCCTCGATCCTTCGTCGCGGTTGAGGAGGTCGGACATGATGGATGCTCACAGCATGAACGTTATCAGCTTGACCCTGGACGACACTCACGCCGAAGCGCTGGCGCAATTTTGCAAGCGCTCCTTCCTCGACCGCGTGCGAATATTCTCCGCATCTGAAACCGAGGCGCGGCTGATGGTCGATGCGATCCACGAACTGCGTCATGCGCTCGCCGAAGCCGGTTTCTCTCCGCGATAGTCGGATCGGCGGTTGACGCCGGTTCCGCCTGCCATGAGCATTAAAAAAGCCGCCTTAACGGGCTGGAACCCTCGGCGGCTTTTAGGAAGATATTCACATGATTGCTTACGGCTACGTGATTGTAAAGACCCAAATTCGGGATAGGTGAGCGGCAGGCTGGCATATCAGCCAGCCGGTAGCGCCGAACTTCTCAATCTAAGCCGTCAACAAATTTGGCCAGTAGCTTCCGGCCCATTTCATCACAATCAGGATAATCACAACATGTTTGCATCAGCCGCAAACGTGGTGGCGTCTGCATGCGGTGATCGCACGCGGAAGGCGACCACGAACCTTCCAAACGGGATGATGGGATTCGAAACCCGTTATGCCGAAGCTCGACGCCAGAAAAGACAGGCGAAGGAACGCCGTCAGCAGCGGTCAGATTACGACGAGACGAACGATTTTGCAGCCACGGCCATCGAGCAAAAGGAGCTAGTGCGTGAGCGACTGGTAGAGGGCTACAAACTCCATTTCGGAAACAACATCGCGGGGCGATGGAGAGAACCCTTTACAGAGTTCGGGCTTCGATCCGAAGACAACTTCATCCTGAAATATTTCGCGTCGCTCGTCCCTCGCGGCGGACGGGCGCGGGCGTCGAACGACAAGGCAAATCTGGCGGTACAGACACGTTCGAAACTTTTGACCTTGGACTATCCATATATCGAGCTTAACCGCGAGTTCATGGCTGCGCTCCGCGTCGATGGCGATGGCATTTTCAATAGTCCCGATGCCTGTGAGGCTGCACTAAGGGAAGTAGTCAGCGACGGACGCATTCCCTGCCTGCCGCATATCATCGTGGGCGATTTGATGGACGACGGGACATTCGCAAAACCGCATTTCATTTGGTTATTACCTTACGGCTCCGCCGTCTGGCGCAGCGAAGATGAGCGATGCCGGAAGGAGCCGGTCAAGTTGTTCGACTCCGTTGCTCGTGGTCTTGTAGCCGCATTGTTGGAAATCGGCGCAGACCCCTGGGCACCGACGCTGACCGGCCGCCTCAAATGCCCGACCTCGCCGATCTGGTGCACGCGCACGCCAAACACAGATATTTGGCCCACCCTGTCGGAATATGCCGAATATGTGGACACTCGCATCAGCCGCGCCGTGCTGACCCGTAAGGCGGCTGCGGTGCAGTCGAGGTTGGGTCTTACGGCATCGAACAAGCTGTTCGATGCGCTGCGCACGGAAGGCCAGCGCCTCTTGGCCGAATGGCATTTCGGAGCCGACGCTCGGATGCGCGGTAGCCGTGCGGCACTGGCGGACCATCTCCACGAGGCGCTTGCCAACTTCGCAGAGATGGCAGGACCTGGCTCGGAAGGTGTCAGCTACGTGACGGGCAAGGTCAGTGATTATCTTGCCGGGCACTTCGATCCGGAAAAGCTCGATGTTAAGGCCGTCAACCGTGGCAAGTTGCTCCATGTCGTGGAGGGCCTGGAGACCGTCAAAGAACGACAAAAAGCAGGCGGGCGGTATGCAGGCAGCGCGAAAGGCGTTTCGACGCTGAAACGGCTCGTAGATGCGTTCCAGCAGCTACAGGTGGCAGGCAAGTCGATCACGCAAACTGCGGTCGCCACCGCCAGCGGGATTTCTCGCCGGACGGTGGTTGCCCGGTGGGATGAGGTTGTTCTGACAGCAAAGAACAATCGAAGGGGCTGTGAAAATAGCTGTATAGATAAAAAGGTGGGTGCATCCCTGGCACTCCCGGATACAGCAACCTTTCACGGTCCCCGGACAACCACGGCAGAATCCGATCTGGTCGCCAAAGATGCGACCTGGAGACAAGTGGCCGAGCCTGGATGGGAAGAGCAACAGACCTGGTGCAAAGCCGATGGCTTGTTGCGACAGGCCGCGAGCGATGTTCGCAAGCACCGGCACGAAACCGGAATACGGCGGCATATCGGAGATGTCATCGAGCGGATCGCTCGCGACAATCCTGATCAGCCGCGTCTCGATGCCGGGACCGTGCTGGCGATGGTCGAGCGTCCCGCGCCGCTCGATGACGACTTGGCTGCGATCCTGGAAATGATCGAAGGCATGGCGCAAAGGCAGATGGCAACATAGCCGTCTGCGGTTATGGCATCCCCGGACATGGATGGGGGCGGTCGGCAGGCTCTCGATGAAATCGTCCCTCGGAAGAGGCCCCTGGCAGGGTCCGGCTGACGGCCCCCTCCGGGAGGGACCGACGGCTGCTTGCAGTTGGTAGTCGGTCACTACCAATTACGATTCCGTCCTATTTTCTGTTTCCGCCGATGAAGTTTTGAGTCCAAGATTTAAGGATAATTTTCCTATTTTTTGGAGCGAAGCGATGCAGGAATACCAGACACATCAAATAATAGATCGGATCATCGGACTCGACACGAGGCACTATGCTGTCGCCGCGCACCTGCTCAAAACGATATGCGCTGACGATCCTGCACTCGCTCAAACATGGATCGATCTCGCTGGTGAGGAAAAAGATAGCATAGATCGCCTCGGCTTATTTATCCTGCCTGAGAGCGTTTTTCAGGTGCTTCATTCGCACGTCCGGTACGGATACGTGATCGAATGGCTCGGAAAATGGTCCGTCGAGTCATTTCAGCTTAAGGGGGAGCTTGCGAGCTGTTTGCCGGGTGGCTGGTCTGAAATTGATGAGGCACTTACGGCTGAGCTGAAAAGTCGTTCAGACCCCTATTATTTGGAGTTTGACGTTCCCGTTTGGGAACCCATGTCGCCACCTCCGCAGGGGTGACGTATGGGTTACCAGTTCGTGCATTTGGAATCCTACAGCCGGAAAGCCGACAGCAAAGGCCGGTCAACAAACTTCATATTTTCGGAAGCGAGCCGCGAGCCGGAAGCCTCCGTCCACGTTCCAAATCCGCTGCCGCCCGTCGTCGTATACGGTGTCGGCATTGAGGCCGTGCAGGCAATGCACGATAGCGCGGCTGCGACCGCGACGATCAACGTCAAAGGCGGTCACGTTCGCAAGCTTGCGAAGGACAAAAAAACGCTTCACACGGTCGTCGCCAGCCATCCCTTCACCATGGATGAAATCCGCGCCGATTCGGCTAAACGAGCGCAAGCGGAAGAGTGGGAAAAGCGAACAATCTCGTGGCTTCGTTCACAATACCCAGGCGATCTAAAATCGGTCATCCGCCACGAAGATGAGTCACATTATCACCTCCACGCTTACGTTGTGCCACTCGACGAACCGGGGATGTCGGCGCTCAAATTCCATCCGGGTGTCACCGCAAAGCGTGAAATCATGGATCACGGCCCGGCTGAAGGTGAGGAAACGAAGGCGCTCTCAAAGCGAGCCGATGCGGCTTACAAGCAGGCAATGAGGACATGGCAAGACTCGTACCATGAAGCCGTTGCCGTGCCATGTGGATTGACGCGCCTCGGTCCGCAACGCCGTCGTTTGAGCCGGGACGAGTGGAAGCGGGAACAGGTGCAGGCGAAGGCGTTGCAACAGACCGTGGAACGGGCGAAGGCAGTGAAAGCCTCTGGTGATGATTTCATCCAACGAACGAAATCTGAAGCTGCTGCGATCCGCACCGCCGTCGACATGGAACAGCAGGAAGCAGCTAGGGCGGCACAAGCTGCTCTGGCTGCTGAAAAGCAAGCTCGGAAAGCGCAGGAAGAGGCCACGGAAGCGGTTTCTCGCGCGGAAAGGTACTCCGGCGTGTCCGGCAAGCTGCGAGCGATGTGGGACGCCCTTGGCGAGTCGAGACTGGCAATGAAAATTCGACAGGAATTTTCTGACGAACTCGCTCGGGTACAGGCTTTCGCGAAGACGATTCAAGAACGGCTGAAAGCGGAGGAAAAGCGCCGTCGTGAAGCTGAGCGGAAAGCCCATGAAGCGCAGCAGGATGCCGAGCGAGCGCGAGACTTGGCCCTTCGGATGCAAATCGAACGGGATCGGGCATGGTCGTTGTTGCCACCCGAAAGACAGCAGGAGTTGACAGCAGCGGGACCGGCAATGCGGATGACGTTGCGACCGAAACATAAGAAGGAGGGAAAGTAAGGTGACGGACTGGCTATCCGGCAGACTTGGAAGAGAGTCCGGCATCAGGAAACTGACTGCTGGACTCTCTTCCAAAACACGCATCAAGTCACAACTTCGAATTTCGGCGCTTTCAATAGCCGAAAAAACGTGGCCTCTGCCGTTCGTTGCGCAGAAGGAATGTCGCGTGCGAAATCCATGATGACTTTTTCGTATCTCCCGATTTCACGGTCGCAAGGAACTGCGATATCGATCCACCAGAGTACCCTTTGCTCAAATGGAACCTTTGAAAACTTCAGATAGTATAACGGATATCCGGGGAACCGGATTTCCGTGAATCCGCTGTCGTCATCCGGTGCGGTATCCCATTCAAAAATCAGAGGCTTTTGTTTCTTCGGCTTCGCCATGCGTTGTCCTTTTTTTCTTGCGTTGTCGTCAATCGACGGACGAAAGAAAGCCACGGAAGCCCCGCAATGTCCATTCACAAGTATATTTTGTTTTGTAATTATATTTTTGTAACTATTTACTATATTTTTCAACTTTTATGGACAGGTGTAGTTGACAAGGAAATGTATATAAAAAGATTTACTCGAATTTAGCGAGATTAATACTTTAACATTTCTTTGGTGTCAACAAATAATATTTCGACATTTCCTTAGTCTAGGCCGGGCGGCTTTGGACCGCCATCCAGCGTTTCCTTAGCCTCACGCTTCCGCTCTTCGGCCTCGCGGCGCTGCTCCTCATACCATCGGGCGGCCGCTCGTGGGAATTCATAAAGGGTCATCTCTGGCGTTCTTTGGCGGCATTTGCGGAGGTTCTTCCAGCCGTCATCTGTCGCCGAACATGCGTCAATCCAGTCGTGAGCTTCCGGCGAAACGATCAGCTTCAGCGCCAAAATTGTATCTGCTCGCATGAACTTGTGCTGCAAATCATCCAGCAGCGTCCAGATATGAACTGGCTCGTCCGCATATCGCGCGGGCATCCCGGGGATCGGTGCAGGCGTCTTAAACAGGTGTGGGCGATGTATCCGGTTAAGCTCGATGATATCGGCGTATGTCAGGCCGTCCATAACATGCAGGTGATGTTCGCCGGATCGCGTCGAATAATCCCAATAGACATGCTCTTCGTGGTCGAATTCGGGGTGATCTCCCGTTTCATCATCTGCTGCTTTTCGCCGCCTTGGCTGCGCTGGGCGTGGTGGCGTCGGGGCCGGAGCAGGGGCGAATGATGGGAGAAAGAGCTGCACCGGCTTCGTGTCCAGCAGCATCAAAAGTAGGAAAAGCAGCAATTTCCTTTGACGGTTACGCTCTGCCTGTAGATGACGGCGACGAATGTCCTCCAGCCAACGCTGGAACCAATCGTCGGGACGGCGCTTCTTGCGATCTTCTTTTTTTATTTGGGCTGATGACTTCATCCGAGTCCTCCTTGCAATCCACACAAGGATCACAAGAGGGATTGCAAGGATCAAATGTTTAGGCCGTTGATCGAGCTGACAATCGACATTTCCCAGAGCACACGCAATCTACTCAACGTTTGGAGAACCGTCCATCTTGTAGGTGTATCGGATAGCATTCTGTGCGCCTGTAAACGCTTGAGGTGGTCTTTTTCTCAAATATTGGTTTTGAATTTCCTGGCTCGCGGGTTTCCCAACGAACCCGATCTTCTTTTCATTGACCACGGTTGTATGGCCAGGAAAATTCTCAGGGGTGCACATTAGCCAATGATCAGGCTTGAACACAGCGGCAACAAGGCCGTCGATAAGAGGCATCACAAAGTCGGCCATTTCTGCTCGCTTGCGGGTCATAGGCCAGACGCCTCGACACGCCTCGTAATCATCCCAATCGGGGTTGTTGTTGGTGATAGTGAGGAAGATGATTTTGTGCTCCGGGACGAGGGTGGCAGCCGTGAACTTTTCGATGATGGTTTCGGCTGCCATAGCACCGAATTCGTTGTTTCCGTGGCCGCCTTGGATATTTGACAAGCCCGGGAAGACATCAATTAGTGCGCCCTCGACAAGAAGCGCCTGTTCTCTGGTTAATCCGTGTCGCTGAATGATATGCATGACCTGAAGTCCGGTCCTGCGAATTTCATTGATGCGGGTCAACTTAATCGATGAAAAATCCTCGAACCTCTCAAGATCACCCTTCTTTATGGTCGCATTTACGTGTTGGAAAACACGGTTTCCCTTGCCCATGCCGACGTAGAAAGTGTCGCCATTCCTGGGATCGATGAGCCGGTAGACGTAATACTTGAGGCGATCTTGGACTTCCGGCGGAAAACTGTTCGTCAAAGGCTTTACCTCCGATATCGTAGTTGGGAGCACATGAAGTCAGGAATTCTTCAAAAGCCCCATTTTACAAGGGCTGCATCGCTTGCTGCCGGATTACTTTTGATACGGTGTACTGTCTGACGGGATAAGCCCGTCATTTTCGCGATAGTCGAGCCACCGGTTCCAATAACTAGTAGCTGTTGGACGGTACTGAAGGTATTCCTGTCATAGCCGGGTTTTTTGCCCAAGTACTTACGGTCATCACATTTTGCGGATGCAATCCCAGCCTGTTGAGCAGCTTTTGAGACCTCGACTTGCGCCTGCGCCATCGCCGCCATAAACGATATCAGAGAATCTCGGACCGCCTGTTGCATTGGATCATTCGTAGAGCCATCGAAAGTCATGTTGTTGATGACCGTTCGGACAATGACACCTCTTTGGATGAACTCCCTGATCACCGTCGTCACGTCTTGATAATTTCTGCCGAGTCTATCGATCCACCGCACAACTAGCGTGTCTCCCGCTCTGAGCTTGTCGAAAAGCCGCTTTCCCTGCGGGCGATCAGCAAGGATCGTGCTTGCCCCGGAAACGCCGTGATCAGACAGCACCTCGTCGATCTGAAATCCGGCTCCTTTTGCTTGACTGACTTGATGATCAAGATTTTGGTCGACAGTCGAAACGCGAGCATAAAAAAGTATGGCCATGTTAGTCTCCGGTGTCCGTTTGGGTTGCGTCCAAAAGGTCCGACGTCCGAATGCAAGAAACAACCTCAGCGGACGGCCCTAGCGACATCTTGCGACCGTCCGCAGGGGTATACCCTTGCGGTAATTGGAAGCTGGCGTTATGCCGGAAAATGAGCCTGGCGATTTGTCAACCAAAATGCCATACGTTGAAATATACGTAGTCGACCTGATTCCAATGATCGATCAATGGCCAACAAAGCTCCTGTTTTTATAGATGTTTTCGCCGGATGTGGCGGCCTAAGCCTCGGATTGATGCAGTCGGGGTGGAATGGCTTATTTGCTGTCGAGCAAGACAGGAATGCTTTCGAGACGCTTTCACACAACCTAATTGAAGAACGCGCCCACTACCGGTTTGCTTGGCCAAGCTGGTTTCCTCAGGCCCCTATCAGCGTATTCGATGTCCTCAGGCAATACCGTGACAATTTGACTGCATTAGCTGGCACGGTTGATATGCTCGTTGGCGGCCCTCCCTGCCAAGGGTTTTCCAGCGCGGGTAAACGAAATCCCGCTGACCCTCGGAACCGGCTTGTCGAAGCCTACCTAGAATTTGTTTCCATACTCAGACCGCGCATTGTCCTCATTGAAAACGTGAGAGGGATCACCTCCGATTTTCAAGATGACAACTTGCAACGGATTAACTACGCACAGCGTATAGTTCAGAGCTTGGAACACGACTATGACGTGTTTACCAAACTGATAGACGTCTCAACCTATGGGGTGCCGCAGAGGCGTCACCGTTTTTTCATCATTGCCGCACGTCGCGACTGCGGTTTCGATGATTTTGCTCCTTTTATCCAGTTGGAAGCGGAACGACAGCGATTCCTTCGCGACAAGGGCATCGCAGCCGTTCCGACCACCACCCACATGGCTATATCCGACCTTGAGGTATCACGTAACGGCAAAGCTCCCAGCCGCGATAGTGCTGGCTTTGAGGAGATTCAATATTCGGGGCCGGTGACATCTTACCAGACGATCATGCGTGCAGGTGCCAATGAAGGTATCGAAGATAGTCGCCTTGCGAAGCACCGGCCGGACATTCAAGCACGTTTTGCGAAGTTCATTGAGCTTTGCCATGCCGAAGGTCGCCTGAACACATCGCTCTCATCAGAGTTGAAAGCTAGCTTTGGCCTCAAAAAGTCAGCAATTCGCGTTCTCGACCCAGATCAGCCTTCGCCCACGATTACCAGCATGCCGGACGATTTGATTCATTATTCAGAGCCGCGAACACTAACAGTCCGAGAGAACGCTCGCCTCCAGAGCTTCCCAGATTTCTTTGAATTCAAAGGAAAATATACGAGCGGGGGAGAGCGCCGCAGACAAGAAGTTCCTCGTTTCACACAGGTCGCAAATGCTGTGCCACCATTAATGGCAGAAGCGATTGGCAAAATGATTGCGTTCAAATTGAGCGGGGGCGAAGCTACTCCCCGAATAGCTTATCAAACAGTTCCTGAAAATCTAATAGATCGACTCTGAGGGTTTTCATTGCCTCGACGGTGATTTCGTCGCCTTTGCGGTCATAAAGCTTTCTTGAAAAACCATCACGCTCAACTCGGATATGAGCCAAATCGTTTCTACGTGGCATAACCTTACTTCTGTAAGATTCAAAGGTATCCTTAAATTCCTGATGGATACCCGCCGCTTTCATGATCTTGATCAGTAATCTGAAGCGCTCGTCACTGGAATACACCAGATGATGCTCTTCCAATTCCTTCACGTGCTTGATTTGTTCTATGGCCTTCAAGGCCTTGTCCAATTGGTCGCGCTTCTCGACAATGCGGTCCTTTACTATCTGCAAAGAGCTTTCTTGCAACTCTTCATGAGTGTCAAAGAGCTTGGCAAGATTCACATTGACAACCTGATCTATGTCGCTTGTTGCTCCCATCACGATGCCGCGTGAGTGGTCTATATCAAGCACCTTCCGCACAAGATTTTCAAATACTCCTTCAACTACGTCCGGCAATTCAGGACGGTGAGCTGTAAAGACGCCCGCAATCTGCTTTTGCGCGATCATAGCGGCCAAATTCGTAGTGGCCTGTCCTGAATAAAAGATGATATCTTTATAGGCGAAGGCATCGCGAACTTCCGCGACTCCTTCGTCCCCCTTCTTTCCCGCGCCAAGATCATAGTCCATTAGCACGAGATCGATGTGGTCGCCGTATATTGAGCTTGAAAGGAACTGGGTTGCTTTTTCGACGGCGGGCGCAAATTCAACAGCCAGACGGAAGCCTTGCTTGCGAATAAGCGCGTCAATCCGCTGCCTCTGAGACTCTACAAGCCCTTGATTGTCTTCAACCCACAACACGTTGAAATCGAGTCTCATTATCGTGCAATCCTTATCAAGAATGCAGCTCCCTTAGCGCCATTTGTCTCAATCACTTCGATTGTTCCGTTCATTTCACCCAGAACGTGTTGAACGTGATACAAACCAAGTCCCGAACCATCTGTTTTAGTGAATCCTTTTTCAAAAACCCGTTCCGTATCTTCGATAGTGGCGTCAAAGCCGCGACCGTTGTCTTCGACAAGGATGTGAACGGTATCTCTGGCGGGGTGGGTGATGTTGAAATTGACCTTCGTGGCACGCGCTTTGCGGGCATTGGATATAAGATTATCGACAACGACTGAGACATCTATTGGCTTGAATTGCTTTGAAAACGATTTGCCATCTCCAATTACCGACAGACTCATCGGGCCGGAGAGAAAATCTTTCGCTACCTGATTTATATACTGCTCAATATATTCAGCGACATCCGCCTCTATTTTCTCGGATTCCAAGCGAAAATTTGCTTTCGTCGCGAATTTGGTGACCCCCATAATTCTGCGGTTCAAAAGTGAAATACCATCCAGAGCTGCTACCACCTCGGCCTTCGAGACAGATGTTTTTCCTTCCAGACCGACGACGAAATTCTCAATTCTCTGCTGCACATCGACCGCATACATCGTAACTTGATGATGAAGGTTGAGTATCGTGTCGACATCCAACGTCGAAACCGAAGTAAGAAATAGGTTCCTCTTCTTTTCTTCGGTTAGCTGTACTGTTGCCGTTTCTGCGATGCGTTCGGCGTCCGAGGCTCGCTTGAGTGCCGCTTCTTTTGCACGGCGCTCCTCATCCGCTTGCCGCCTTGCTCGCTCCTCCGAAATTCGCATTTCTTCGAACCGGCGTTCTGCCTGTTCAATATTCGCAAACAGCGCTCTGTCTTTGGTTTTCTCTGCAATGGCACGGAGACTCGTGAGCGAATTCTCAAACTGTGAGGATCGCTCGTTGAGAATGCCGATTAATTTCGTGCTGTATTCAAGGAGTTCGACGTCTTTGTCATCAACAAGCTTTGCGACCGCGTTGGCAACCCTTGCGCGGCCTGGGTCAGTCATTAGTCGCGATACATCTCCGAAGTTTTTGTCCTCGGAATCGACAAACGTGACCGGCACAACATACTTCTCAAGTCGTATGAGACAATGATCGCGGAAGCAGCGCCTCAGTTGCACCACAGCGGGCGTTTCAATTAGACCTGTGTTTCGGCTAGACGCTTCTTGAAAATCGGCATCAGCGCCTGACACATCTAGGCGTCCTATCACGTCACGAGTGCCGAGAAATCTGGCGTAGCCTTGCTGCTTACGCCTATCCATCCGGAACCAATCGTCGCCTTCTTCCCCGATGGGATAAACTCGAAAGCCATTTCGGAAGACAAAAACTGACCCAAACTGCACGGATGGAACACCCATGCGACGCGCGAAGGTTATTTTGGCAGACTGGTTGAGGAAAAACACCTGACATCTAAAACCTGAAGGCTGGAGCAGGTTATAGGGGTTCGGCTCGCGGATACGATAAATTAGCTCTCCTCGGTCAATCAGAGTTGTCTCAAGGGTGTTTTGATGGGCGTCAATAAAGACTTCTATTGAAGTGGTTTTCTCAGCCAAGGCAGAGAAGATAAAGTTGCCTACCTCACCATTGACTAGCTTCGCTTCGTTGGGCTCTTCGCTCTTCCTGAAGGCATTATTACGTTCGTCGTCATCACCTTCGGCTTCATTGGGTGCGTGAAGAAAAATTTTGAACCCATCAGTAGCCGCGCCAAATGGGTTTATCAGCTTCGCGAGCGCAGATTTTAGCTGAAGTATCTTTTCGCGGTTCCAAAATTGTCGCGTTCGCTCAATTGTTATTACGGTTCCGTGGGCAAGTTCAGGGACGATGGCGGGAGCCTCAAAACCCTGACCATTTTGGCTGTAGACGACATTTATAGAATCAAAATGCTTCCGGTGGTTTTCATCAAACTTTTCCCAGTTAACATAGACGGAATGAACCTTCCCTCGAAGTTCCGTCGCTGGAAGAGTCTGCAATCGAACCGCCGCGCCAAGTCTATCCGATGAAAATCGGCCTATACCCTTGCTACCGGCATAGTTTTTGCGCTCCGCGATACTATCTCGAAAATCGGCTTGCCGGTTTACATCCTTCTTTGCGGAATAGGCGACAAACAACCATTTATCGCGAATGTCGTCGTACGACATCCCAACACCATTATCCGCGATCAGAATTTTCCCATCGTCAAAAACTATATCGACCCGCGTTGCGTCCGCATCGAATGAGTTTTTCACCAACTCAAAGATAGCAACTTCATCGTCTGTGATCAGGTCGCTACCTAGAACGCTCTTTAGGCCGCTGCTAACGTCGAAGTGAAGGTCTGCCAGATTGAACTCCTCGGACAAGTCGAATTGTGGACGTGTAATACATATGCATCTTTGTCGAATTAATTTTCAACCACGGCAACTGTGGATTGGAAAGATAATCACCTCTTTAAACGCCAAACTATCTTGGTCGCCGTCTGTAGCCCTTGTTTTCTGGAGAGTTTGCCTTCTCTTGGCCCTCAGCGAGAGTATTTTTTCCTTTGCTATTTAAAGACCTCCTGACGATGGTGGTCCAAGTATTTCTTGTTTCCTGCGGACAGCATAATAGGCTGCCACGGCACCTGAAGACCAAACGCCTCAATGACTGATGGCGTTAGGCGTTTCGATAAGATCACTGCGCCGGTATCATCAAAAGAAATGAGTCCCCTGTCGAAGAGGCTATCAAGGTGCACTGCCAACAAAATTCCGTTGTCTGGGTCGAGGCGTTCCTTATGAGTCGCAACGGACCAAGGTTTTATGTGTGATGCTCTTAAAAGTTCGGGGATGTCGACGGAAGAAATGACGCACTTGCCCCCGAACCTTTCCAGAAGAGATCGTCGGAATCTTGTTTGACCCAATCGCGCAGCACGCATCGCTTCGCTTTCGGTTCGAGGATCGACGTTCAACTCGTCGCTTTCGGCATACGGAGGCATCTTCGCTCCTATCAGCGCAGCTAAGAACCCTCGGATAGCCGCGTTGGAGGGAAAATCGAAATCAAGCCCGAACGGAATCTCCTCCCGGCCGGTGTGCTTTCTCTTCGGGAAGGCTCTCATGGTGTTATTATGGTAGAAAAAGCTGTTTTGGGGACGCACTGCGCCAGCCAATTTAAACTCCTCCATCATACTTTCCCAAATTGGTGCTACGACCAGCGGAAACGCACTACTCTCGCGCTTCACGTAGCATGTTAACTTCCCGAGCGTCGCTCGTTGAGTTTGAACCCGCGCCGGACCAATTTCAAATCCTGCTGCTGCCAGAGCTGAAAGCACCGCACGCTGCTTGTCAGTACCGAGCCCGTCTGCGTCAAATGTCCACCTGACATTGACTGGAGTTGTATCCTGCACTTCGGTCGCGAAACCTATTCCGGCATAAGTAAATGGATCGCGATTTCGTTCTCGATGAAAAATGTGAGAAGGATATTCATCGGAAACCAATTTACAAATTTCTGGTTGGCCCAACTTAGTTCCAGATTTCGCGCTCCATATTAGTTCTGAGCCATCCCAAAAGCTGTTATGGTCTGGGCCGTTTCTGCCGGGCGTGCCTACATTGCAGAATACAAAAAAATCACCATCGTACTCGGCATAACCCGTATCCCAGTTTCCAGGGCGCTTAGCCGATGGTACGCCAAGAGCATCTTGTAGTTCAGCGCGGGTGAAGGTTGTGCCGATGGCGGCTGTAAATTTCATTTCTTAGGCTCCAGTTCTGGCTGCAGAAACTGCACTAAACTGCAACCGTAAATTTAGCGTAATTAGGGGCCTATCAAAATAATATGCGTCGGGTGTCTGCGTTAACGATGACCTGCCACTGCGAATTTCATCCAGGATGGATTAGAGTCCGGCCCCTTATTGAACCGCTCCCAAACCGCTGGGGCTCTAGTCGCCGTTGGATGAAATTCGCAGTGGCAGGTCAAGAGGCAAACAGGCGGCCATGCTTCCTATCCATCCGGGACAGGAGGCATACCGACCGTTTAAAGGGACTTACAATCCGGATCAGTTACTAAATCGTGAAGAACTCAGATCGAGCCTTTGTAAGTTCTTTTTCCTTCTCCTGGAGTGCTGCTTCACGTATTTTTGCCCACCGCTGCAATCTTATTATCTCGTTGTACTCATTGCGCCGGTCGGTAGTGCTCTGTTCAACGATATTGGCTGGGGGGTCGAATGGCGCTTGATCGCCCTGCCAAGGAAGCGTTCTATCGGGATTGGGTGTCAAAGGCATAAGTGAACCGGTAAACGCAATAATCTGGGGCTGATCGATTCTAATGGTTGTTCCGTCGAATGATGCGTGCGTTGTCTGCTCATATGTCGACTCGGAATACGACCCAGAAATACTAAAGGGTCCCCATCCGGCTGACACCGATGCGGAAATTGCGCTGGTGATTGTCGTTTGATCATTATGGGAAAAGTTTGCTGTTATCTGCAGATTTCTCGCAACAATCATATATTGAGGAAGAAATGGGAAGACTCCAATAGGCCTCTCAGGCGGGTCTATGTTGAGATTTCCGCCATCAGATAGCAACCGGTATCCGAAAGCTGCCTTCCACCACCACCAGCGATAACCAAAAATATCCCGTACCAACCATTTTCTATCTATACGCACTCGCATGTATTCGAAACGAATATCTACGGCGGTGACATCACTATCAGAGTGGGAATAGGTACTACTCCCCGATGCACCACCTCCGATGCTAAATAGACCCCATCCTGCGCTTCCGCCTCCACCCCAAGATGTAGATTTTGAATAATTATAGGTGTCAGTTTCGTTGATTGTTTTCTCAAAAAGTGCCCAGGACGTGCCGGGAGAATTCCATTGCGAAACTGGTGGTATCAAAAAATTTTGGACGTAGGGACCTCGGTTGGGAGATACCTTGTCGTGAAATTGAAAGGTATTTTTGAATCCATTCCAAATGGTGAGCGGATTCCCTTCCGAAAGGTAGATCACTCGCGCCTGATTATTTTCGAACTCATTTCGCTTTCCCACAGTCTGCCAGTTATTAAGCGCATTCTGCATTTTGCCATATAGCTGCTGCAATTTTCCAGGAGCGGGATTTAAGCCATTTGCTTCTTGGGAGTACGCGTCCAGCGCGTCGTAGTAATAGCCGGAGAAGACTGTGTACGTTGCAAGATTATCCGAAATCCATTTGGTAAGTTCATCTATTTCTTTTTGCTCGTCTTTTGAAAGCTTTTTATACGGTAGAGCAGCGCTGTTTAATACCTGCCTATATTGCTCAGAAATAGAGCCGGTCAGTGGTGTGTATATAAACTTGGTGTCTATAAGATCATCCGTCAGAGAGGCCTGAATAGCCATATCATTACTATTGTCGCTCTCCCTGAGGTTGGTGCTTATGAATTGTCCCGGCTGCATCAGCGCATGAAACTCCCCGCTGGAAAGCCCATCGCCGAGAAATAATGGCTTTTCGAGTTCAGCGAAGATATTTTTCAGAAGCTTTAGATTGTCTGCCATAGCGCCCTCCATCTACAATCTGAGATATTTTTAACAAAAAAATAAAAGTTTACACAACTTTATTTTCATGGAATTCAATATGTGATTGCGGAGGATAGAATCATGAGAACTCTTGTAAAGTATATCATTACTGTTCTCGTTGCTTTTAGTATTTCAAATCAAGCATTTGCGGGTTGCGAATGCGCAATGAAACCAAAATACGTGGAGCGCTATGCCGTTCTTTATATAGCCTCATCTCCAGAAGGAGCAGAAGTTACTCTAACCAACGACGGCCAAACCCTAAGTGACAACACGGGGACGCCGTCTACAATATTTTTTCAAAAGAGCAAATTTCCCTACTCAGGCCAAACCTTGGGACTCCTAATTTACAAAGACTGCTTCAGACCGGAATTTGACCGGATCACAGTGAACCGGTGGTATCGTTCGAAAGCGGAAGCGTTGGCGAATCCCCATCAGGTTCGCCCACAGCTTCTGGCACTAAAGAATTGCACACCATGAATAGTGGCGACAGGAAAATAATTCAACTTTAGGGTAATTAAATAACCTGGGTCCGTTAGCTTGAACCGGGATGTTTCGCAATGAACAATGTTCGCCTTTCCGTCCTGTAGGTAAATCAAGAATCGATCTTGTAGGGCACGGAGCGACAAATTGTCGATTTCGTGTTCACCAACGACAAATTCGGGGCGTGTTGTGATCCAAATGTGTGAAAAAGCTTCCAAACTGCGATACCGATTCGTGCAGTGAAACTGCATTTCACATCGCGCTCAGAGTCTCCAAATGGAAGACACTTGGTCTAAGGTTGGTCTGATTGGAAAGCCACGACGCATTCACCTTTTGTGCGCATTGGTGAAGTCGTTAATTTTCATATAGTTATTGGTGATCTCGACGCGATTCGAACGCGTGACCCCCAGATTAGGAATCTGGTGCTCTATCCTGCTGAGCTACGAGACCACTTGAGATGATCCATACAAAAGCAAAGGCGCGAAGCCAAGCCCTTTTACGTCCTAGGGACAATTCGCTTTTGCGGTGCCGTGCGCCCTCGTCAGGCGCGCGGCAAATGGCGGCGGAGCCTCAGGCGCCGAGGCGCTGTTCGGCGAGGCGGACCCAATAGGAGACGCCGTGGGCGATAGCTTCATCCGTGAAGTCGTAGGCGGCGTTGTGCAGGCCTGCCGTGTCGCCATTGCCGATGAAGATGAAGGCGCCGGGGCGGGCGTTCAGCATGTAGGAGAAATCCTCGCCGCCCATCATCGGATCGACATCGGGGACGACGTTGCCCGCACCGGCGATGTCGCGGGCGGCGGCGAGTGCGTAGTCGGTCTCGTCGGCGTGGTTGAAGGTCACCGGATAGTTGCGCTGGAACTCGATATCGACTTCGGCGTCGTGGCTGGCGGCAATGCCGGCGACGATCTGCTTGAAGCGCCGCTCGGCGAGATCGCGGATGGCGGGATCGAGTGTGCGGACCGTGCCGGCGAAACCGGCATTGTCGGGAATGACGTTATAGGCGTTGCCGGCATTGAACTTGGTGACGGTGACGACCACGGACTTCAGCGGATCGGCACTGCGCGAGGCGATCAGCTGCAGGTTGGTGACGATCTGGGCACCGATGGCGATTGGGTCGATGGTCTTGTGTGGCAGGGCGGCATGGCCGCCGCGACCCTTGATGGTGACGGTGAATTCGTCCGTCGCCGCCATGATCGGCCCCTTGCGGATGGCGAACTGGCCGACCGGCAGGCCCGGCAGATTGTGCATGCCGTAGACCTCGGCGATTTCGAAGCGCTCCATCATGCCGTCCTTGACCATGGCGTCGCCGCCGGCGCCGCCTTCTTCGGCGGGCTGGAAGATCACGGCGACATTGCCGCTGAAATTGCGGGTCTCGGCGAGATATTTCGCGGCGCCCAGCAGCATGGCCGTGTGGCCGTCATGGCCGCAGGCATGCATCTTGCCGGGCGTGGTGGAGGCCCAGGGCTTGCCGGAGATTTCGGTGAGCGGCAGCGCGTCCATGTCGGCGCGCAGGCCGACGGTGCGGCCCGGTCCCTTGCCACGGATCAGGCCGACAACGCCGGTGCGGCCGATGCCGGTGACGACTTCATCGACGCCGAACGCCTTTAGCTTCTCGGCGACAAAGGCGGCGGTCTTTTCCACTGCGTAGAGGAGTTCCGGGTTCGTATGGATATGGCGGCGCCATTCGGTCACTTCGTCCTGAAGTTCGGCGGCTCTGTTCAAGATCGGCATATTGACTTTCCTGCTGCTCAATATCGGATTCGGGTTCGGCACTCGGTCTGGCAAACACGTCTCACCATCGCATCGCATGTTTCAAAGCGCTGCGCATGATCAAAAGGCTGTGATCCCAAACCATCCACTTTTCTGTCGAAAAAGAGTAAGATGGTCTGAATTCATGGAACTGGAGCACCCGTTTCGCCCTCGGCGAATGTATGGTCCTCCGGGTAAATAAACTCGTCGATCGCCTTTGCCTTCTCCTAGCCATATAGGTTAAATAGGCGGAGCTTTCGAGAGAATTTCGGACTTCTGAAGGATAGATCGTGCCGACGAAGCAGAATCGTTTGTATGCCGCCTTGCGGCTTGTTCCCATGGCCGCCGCCGCATCCATGCTTTTCGTGTCGACCGCTGAGGTGGCTAATGCCAATCCGCACGTCCTCGTCGATGCCAATACCGGTCGCGTGCTCGATCATCAGGAGGCCTTCAGCAAGTGGTATCCCGCCTCGCTGACCAAGCTGATGACGGCTTACGTCACCTTCCGCGCCATTCAGTCCGGGCAGGTCTCGCTCGACACGCCCGTCGTCATGTCCAAGCTTGCCTCCGCGCAGCCGGCCGCGAAGATGTACTTCAAGCCGGGCCAGAAGATGACGCTCGACAATGCCTTGAAGATGATGCTGGTCAAGTCGGCCAACGACCTCGCCATGGCCGTTTCCGAGACGATAGGCGGTTCGCAGCAGGGCTTCGTGGCGCGCATGAATGCGGAAGCGGCCCGTCTCGGCATGCTCGATACGCACTTCATCAATCCCAACGGTCTGCCCGGCCAGGGCCAGTATACGACCGCGCGTGACCTTGCTGTTCTGAGCGTCGCGCTGCGTCGCGAGTTCCCGCAATATGCCGGCTATTTCTCGCTGGAAGGCTTCACCAATGGCGTCAAGCAGGTACCGAATATCAACATGCTGATCGGCCGCTACGATGGCGCCGACGGCATGAAGACCGGCTTTATTTGCGCTGCCGGCTTCAACCAGATCGCGTCCGCCACCCGCAATGGCCGCACGCTGATCTCGGTCGTGCTCGGCACCGACAGCCTGGCGGCACGCGCCGACGATTCCGCCAATTTCCTGGAAAAGGGCTTCCAGAACCAGTTTTCCGGCAAGGACACGTTGGCAAGCCTCAGGCCCTATGGGCCGGGCCAAGATCAGGTCGCCGACCTCACCGCCGAGATCTGCAGCGCCAAGGGTGCGAAGATCCGCAGCGAAACGCGCGACGAAGCCGGCCGCATGAAGGTGACCTCGCCCTATATCCACGAAATGGATCACGAGCCGAACTTCGTTTATGCCGGCCTGATCGGCGGGCAGGACGCTGCGACCGCGAGCAAGGGCGACAAGACCGACCTGACGGCCAAGGGCGACAAGGCCACGAAGGGCGACAAGATCGCCACCTCGGGTTCCGCCGCCGGCATCCCGATCCCCATGCCGCGTCCCACCTTCTGATCGGATCCGAACCATGAGCAATCCGCAGCAGAGGGTGCCGGTATCGATCCTCACCGGTTTTCTCGGAGCCGGTAAATCGACGCTTCTGAACCGTATCCTCAAGGATCCGGATATGCGTGACGCGGCCGTCATCATCAACGAGTTCGGCGATGTCGGCATCGATCATCTTTTGGTCGAAAGCTCTGGCGATGCCATCATCGAACTCTCCGATGGCTGCCTCTGCTGCACCGTGCGCGGCGAGCTTGTGGATACGCTGGCGAACCTGATGGACGCCATGCAGACCGGCCGCATCCGGCCGCTGAAGCGCGTCGTCATCGAGACGACCGGCCTTGCCGATCCGGCGCCGGTGATGCAGTCGATCATGGGCAATCCGATCATCGCCAACAATTTCGATCTGGACGGCGTGATCACCGTCGTCGACGCCGTCAACGGCTTGCAGACCCTCGACAATCATGAGGAAGCGCGCAAGCAGGTGGCGGTCGCCGACCGGCTGATCGTTTCCAAGACCGGTATTGAGGGTGCTGCTCCCGTCGGTGCCTTGGAAAGCCGGCTAAGGATGCTCAATCCACGGGCGCAAATGCTGAAGGCCGACAGCGACGAGGCCGGCCGCGCGGCCATTCTCGTCAATGGTCTTTACGACCCCGCCTCGAAGATCGCCGATGTCGGCCGCTGGCTGCATGACGAGCTGGAGGCGGATGATCACGACCATGTTCATCACCACCACGACCATAACCATGACCATGACGGACATGGGCACCATCACCACCATGGACATCATCATGGCCACCGGCATCAGCATGCCCATGACGTGACCCGTCATGACGGCTCGATCCGGTCCTTCTCGATCGTCGAGACGCAGCCGATCGATCCGGTCGCGCTGGAAATGTTCATCGATTTGCTGCGGTCCGCGCATGGCGAGAAGCTCTTGCGCATGAAGGCGATCGTTTCCGTGTCCGACAGGCCGGAGCGTCCGGTGGTGCTGCATGGCGTGCAGAATATCTTCCACCCGCCGGTGCGTTTGCCCGCCTGGTCCGATCCGAACGACCGGCGCACGCGCATGGTGATCATTACCAAAGATCTGCCGGAGGATTTCGTGAAGGGCCTGTTCGACGCGTTCTTGAGCAAGCCGAGCATCGACACGCCGGATCGCGCCGCACTTCAGGACAATCCGCTGGCCGTTCCGGGCATGCGGTTTTGAGAACCTAATATCTACCTAGATCACGCAACCCGCCTCGCCCTTCGAGGACCCTGCGGGTCGCCTCAGGGTGAGGCTGATCTTTGTGCATTGCCGCCAAGTTCGTTATCGTTGAAGTCGGGCGGAACTCGCTCCATCCTCATGGTGAAGTGGGAGCGCAGCGACCCTCGAACCACGAGGATGGCCCACCGGCTGCAACTGTTTAACCCCTGCGGATCACGAACCGATGACCTTTGTCAGTCTTCTCGCTGGCAAGCAGGATATGCCCCTGCTCGTTGCAGAGATGCGGGATGTCGATGATCGCCAGGGGATCGGTCGTCTCAACGGTTAAGACCGCGCCGCTTGGCATGCCGCGCAGGCGTTTTTCCGTTTTGATCGCTGGATGTGGGCATTTCAGCCCGCGCAGGTCGTAGACCCCGTCGTCCAGGCTATTCACCCTTGGCCCAGAACTTCCAGAAGGGCGGCTTCTTGGTCGTGTCGGTCTGCGCGGTTTCCACCGGCGGCTGCGCGTAGGCGAGCGGCGCGCTGACCATGGGGTTCATCGGGTTGGCCATCGGGATCGGCACATTCGCGGGAATATTGGCCGCGACAGCGATATCGCCGGTCTGAAGCGGCTGCTCCGCGACAGGACCCACTGGAGCCGGAGCGGCGGTTGCCATGCGGATGCTCGCCGTCGTCGGATTGGCGATGGTAGCGCCGCGGGCGATCTGCTGTGCCGACTGGTTCGACATCATCGATTCCAGGTCGGCGACCTTCATCATCTTGCCAGCGGCGAGTGCCGTGCCGGTCGGGGCATAGGCGAGGTCGTGGCCCTTGCGCTGCTTGGCAACGACGGCCTTGCGCTCGGCTTCGGTCGGGTCATACCAGGCCATGCCGTCGAATTTCTTCAGGGAAGCGCTGTAGTCGGCCTGATATTGCTTGTCATAGGTCGCAAGCGCGGTTTGCAGTGCCGGCGGCGTCGTCATCACCGGGCATTTGCCGCCGGCGGTGAACGGGCCGCCGGACTGCTGGTTGAAGACGTATTTCTTCTCGCAGACCTCGACTTCCGGCGGGCGCTTCGTCACTTCGAAATTGTCGTAGCCGACCTTCAGCATCTTCCAGAATTCGATGTTGGAGCTGAGGCGGTGCTTGACCATGTTTTCCGCCGTCATGCGGAAGGGGAAGGCTTCCAGCTGGATTGTCTTCTGGCCGCCCTTGAAGGCGTCGCGCGCGAAGGCATAGATTTCCAGTACCTGCTGGTCGGTCATCGAATAGCAGCCCGACGACGAGCAGGCGCCGTGGATCATCAGGTTGTTGCCGCTGCGGCCATTGGCTGCGTCATAACGGTTCGGAAAACCGGTATTGATGGCGAGATAATATTTGGAATTCGGATTGAGGTTGGCCGGCGTCAGATTGTAGAAGCCTTCCGGCGCCTGCCGGTCGCCTTCCTTCACCTTCGGGCCGAGACGGCCGGACCAGGCACAGATGCTGTAGCTGGCGATCACCTCGAAGCGATTGTTCTGGTTCGCCTTGAGGATCTCCATCGTACCTTCTTCCTTGAAGATACGGATCATGATCGGCGAATTGCGGTCCATGCCCTTTTTGGTCATGTCGGCAAGGATGCGGTCGGGGAGCGGCTGCTCGACCTTGTTCTTTACCTTCGACAGGTCGATCGACGCGGTATCGAGCGCGTCGTTGCAGCTCGCGAGAGCGAGCGCCATCAGGGACATATAGGCAAGGTGACGGATGCGCATTCTGACAGAGTCCATAGATGCGAAGAGCGGCCGTACGATCTGTTTCGCCGCCCCCTTCGAAACATGAAACAGAAGCATAGACGGCTTATACTTGATAATTCCTTACCAGCCTATGACGCGCCCGTCGGGCGCCCGCAAGCTTTTCTTTGCCAATAATGCTTCGATAACAAGAATGTGGCCAAGATTTGGCCTCATTCCCGTTCCGAACGATCAGGAATCTCGAACCGAAGTTAGAGATTGCGACCCATATTGAGGAATTTCTGACGGCGGTCGCCGCGCAATTGTTCGCCCGAACGGCTGGAGAGCTCGCCGAGCGCGTTGAAAATCACGTCGCCGGCCGCCGCGATCACCGTCTGCGGGTCGCGATGCGCGCCGCCGAGCGGTTCGGGGATGATGCCGTCGATGATGCCGAGACCCTTGAGGTCCTCGGCGGTGATTTTCATGTTGGTGGCGGCTTCCTTGGCGCGGGTGGAATCGCGCCAGAGGATCGAGGCCGCACCTTCGGGCGAAATCACGCTGTAGATCGAATGTTCGAGCATGTAGACGCGGTTGCCGACGGCGATCGCGATCGCGCCGCCCGAGCCGCCTTCGCCGATGACGACGGAGACGATCGGCACTTTAAGGCCAAGGCACATTTCCGTGGAGCGGGCAATCGCTTCCGCCTGGCCGCGTTCTTCGGCGCCGACGCCGGGATAGGCACCCGCGGTATCGACGAGGGTGATCACCGGAAGCTGGAAACGGTCGGCCATTTCCAGGATGCGGATCGCCTTGCGATAGCCTTCGGGGCGCGCGCTGCCGAAATTGTGCTTCAGGCGCGACTTGGTGTCGTTGCCTTTTTCCTGGCCGAGGACGGCGACGGGCTGGCCGCGGAAGCGGGCGAAGCCCGCCTGAATGGCGGCATCCTCGGAAAACTTGCGATCGCCGGCCAGCGGTGTGAATTCCGTGAACAGCGCTTTGGCATAGTCGACGAAATGCGGGCGCTGCGGATGGCGGGCAACCTGGGTCTTCTGCCAGGCGTTGAGCTTGGAATAGATGTCGGCCATCGACTCGCGAACGCGAATCTCGAGCCGGCCCACTTCGTCCGAAGTGTCGATGCTCTCATCTTCGCTCGCGAGCTTCTTGAGCTCGTGAATCTTGCCTTCGAGGTCCGAGATGGGTTTTTCGAAGTCGAGATAATTGTGCATGAGGTGCGTTTCCGATCCTTTTGCCTGTGACGAGAGACGGCCCGTATAAATCTATGTGCCGGTCCTATTCCTGTTTTTTGCCCTGTTTGGCAAGGGGGTGATGCGTTTGCACCAGCTGGTGAAGGCGTTCTTCCAGTACATGTGTGTAGATTTGTGTCGTCGAAATGTCGGAATGGCCAAGCAATTCCTGCACCACACGCAAATCTGCTCCGTTGGCAAGCAGGTGGCTGGCGAAGGCGTGGCGCATGACATGCGGCGAGATCAGCGACGGCGTCAGGCCGGCGCGGATAGCCAGATCCTTCAGGTCGCGCGCGAAAACCTGCCGCGGCAGATAGCCCTGCTTGGAGGCGGCGGGAAAGAGCCAGGGGCTTTCCGGTGCCGGCTGCTTGGCGCTTGCCGCCACCTGCGTCTGAAGCTTGCCATAGGTTCTCAGCGCCGCGATGGCCGATTGCGACAACGGCACCAGCCGCTCCTTGTTGCCCTTACCGCAGATCATCAGGAAGCGCCCTTCCTGGTCCAGCACCTTGGCCGGCAGGGTAACGAGTTCGCTGACGCGCATGCCGGTGGCATAGAGCAGCTCGAGGAGAACCAGCATGCGCAGGTGCTGCAATTGGTCGGGGCCTTCTTCGGCTGCTTCCTTTTCCGCCTGGGTGAGAAGGCGCGTCACTTCCTCGACCCCCATGGTCTTCGGCAAGGCGCGGCCCTTCTTCGGCGCGTCGAGAATACCGGTCGGATCGTCCGTGCGCAGCCCCTCGGCATAAAGGAACTTGTAGAACTGGCGCATGGCCGAAAGCCGGCGTGCCTGTGACGACGGCTTGAAGCCCTGGCGTGAGAGGCTGGAGAGATAGGCGCCGAGATCGTTCGATCCGGCCTCGGTCAGGCGGACGCTACGCTCGGACAGAAAGGAGTGGAGGTCGTCGAGATCGCGCTCGTAGGATTGCAGCGTGTTGACCGCCGCGCCACGTTCCGCGCTCATCATTTCCAGAAAGGCTTCCATATGGACGCGGCTCAAATCCCTCGCCATGACTTCAGCCCTCATGGCTTCACCGAGCCGGTCGTCGGCGGGTTGATCCGTTCCGACGGTAGGCGGATCGTCACGTCGCGTGGCTGCGGATCGACGAAGAGAACCAGAGCCCACATTGCCCCATACACCGATCCGGCGATGACCGCGCAGATGACGAGGAAGCGAAACAGGGTCGGCATCTAAAAAATCTCCTCGTCCCAATCATTGGTCCGGTGACATATTGTAATCATATCCATCAAGCGTTAGCCGAAGGATATTGCAGAGATGTTTACGTCGCTGCGTCTTGACGCTACGGGCGCATTTGACGATACCGTTTCCAAACAAATTGTGAATGGGCCGATGAGTGAACAAGTCCTAACCCTTGGAGAAAGCCTTAAAGACAGGGCGCGCGCCGCACTGGGCACGCGTAATCTTGTCTTCGTCGGGCTGATGGGGGCCGGTAAATCTTCGATCGGTCGGGTGGTGGCAAACCAGCTGGGCATTCCTTTCGTCGATACGGATATCGAGATCGAGCGCGTGTCGCGCATGACGATCCCGGAACTGTTTGCCGCTTACGGCGAAGAGGAGTTCCGGGCGCTGGAAATGCGGGTGATCAAGCGGCTGCTCAAGGGCGGGCCGCGCGTCGTCTCCACCGGCGGCGGCGCCTTCATCAACGAACGCACGCGCCGGCATGTCAAACGCAGCGGTTTGTCGGTCTGGCTGAAGGCCGATCTCGATGTGCTGTGGGAGCGCGTCAGCAAGCGCGATACGCGGCCGCTGCTCAAAACCGAGAACCCGAAACAGACCCTCGAAAGACTGATGAACGCGCGCTATCCGATCTATGCGGAAGCCGATCTCGTGGTTTGGTCCCGCGATGTGAACAAGGATATCATGGTCAATGAAGTCCTTGTGGCCATCGCCGAGGGAAGACAGGAAAGCAAGACGCCATGAATGCGATCACATCCGCGCCTGCGGAACGCCTTGTCCGCGTGCCGCTCGGCGAGCGCGCCTATGATATTTTGATCGGGCCAGGTCTGATCGCCCGCGCCGGCGCGGAGATCGCCGCTAGGCTGAAGGGCCGCAAGGCCGCCGTCATCACCGATGAAAACGTCGCGCCGATCTATCTCGATGCGCTGACAGCGAGCCTGCAGGCGGCGGGTATCCAGTCGTCCAGCCTAATCCTGCCGGCCGGCGAGAAGACCAAGAGCTTTGAGCATCTGATGACCGTCTGCGACGCCGTGCTCACGGCGCGCATCGAGCGCAACGACGCTGTCATCGCACTTGGCGGCGGTGTCATCGGCGACCTCTCCGGCTTTGCCGCCGGTATCGTGCGCCGTGGTGTTCGTTTCGTGCAGGTGCCGACCTCGCTGCTGTCGCAGGTCGATTCCTCCGTCGGCGGCAAGACCGGCATCAACACGCATCACGGCAAGAACCTGGTCGGCGTCTTTCATCAGCCGGACCTGGTGCTTGCCGATACCGACGTGCTGAACACGCTCAGCCAACGCGAATTCCGTGCTGGCTATGCCGAAGTCGCCAAATACGGCCTGATCGACAAGCCGGATTTCTTCGCCTGGCTGGAAGCGAACTGGCGGGATGTGTTTTCTGGCGGTGCCGCACGCATCGAGGCGATCGCCGCAAGCTGCCAGGCGAAATCCGATGTCGTCGTTGCCGACGAGCGCGAAAACGGCCCGCGAGCACTGCTCAATCTCGGCCATACCTTCGGTCATGCCCTGGAGGCGGCCACCGCCTATGACAGCCGGCGGCTGGTGCATGGCGAGGGGGTGGCGATCGGCATGGTGCTGGCGCATGAGTTTTCTGCGCGCCTCAATCTGGCAAGCCCGGATGATGCCAAGCGCGTCGAGGCGCATCTGAAGGCGGTCGGCCTGCCGACGCGCATGGGCGATATTCCGGGCGCGCTGCCGCCGGCCGAAGTGCTGATGGATGCGATCGCGCAGGACAAGAAGGTCAAGAGCGGACAGCTCACCTTCATCCTCACCCGCGGCATCGGCCAGTCCTTCGTGGCCGATGATGTCCCGTCCTCCGAAGTTCTGAGTTTCCTCAGGGAAAAACATCCGCAATGACGGTTGAAGGCACGCTGGCGGTTTTGTTGGAATATTGGCCCGAAATCATCTCGATTGTCGTGCTCGTGCTGCTGTCGGCGTTTTTCTCCGGTTCGGAAACCGCGCTGACGGCGGCCTCGCGCAGCCGCATTCACACGCTGGAGGCCAATGGCGACGAGCGGGCGGGGATCGTGCGCAAGCTGATCGAACGCCGCGACCGCCTGATCGGCGCGCTGCTGATCGGCAACAATCTTGCCAATATTCTGGCGTCGTCGCTGGCTACCAGCGTGTTTCTCGGTCTCTTCGGCAATTCCGGTGTTGCGCTGGCAACGCTGGCCATGACCGTCATCCTCGTCATTTTCGCGGAAGTGCTGCCGAAGAGCTGGGCGATCTCGGCGCCGGATCGGTTTGCGCTCAATGTCGCCGGCACAGTGCGCCTCTTCGTCGCCGTCGTCGGTCCGATATCGAGTTTCGTCAATGCCATCGTCCGGCAGATTCTTGGCGTCTTCGGCATCAACCTCTCCAGGGAAGTGTCGATGTTGTCGGCGCATGAGGAGCTGCGCGGCGCCGTCGACCTGCTGCATCGCGAGGGATCGGTGGTCAAGGCCGACCGCGACCGTCTGGGCGGCGTGCTCGATCTCGGCGAGCTGGAACTCTCCGACATCATGGTCCACCGCACTGCGATGCGTGCCATCAATGCCGACGATCCGCCCGATGTCGTGGTGCGCGCCATTCTCGATAGCCCCTATACGCGCATGCCGCTCTGGCGTGGCACGATCGACAACATCATCGGCGTCGTGCACGCCAAGGATCTCCTGAGGGCGCTGGCCGAGCGCAATGCCGAGCCGGAGAACCTGGATATCGTCAAGATCGCCCAGAAGCCCTGGTTCGTGCCCGACAGCACCAATCTCGAAGACCAGCTGAATGCCTTCCTGCGCCGCAAGCAGCATTTCGCCGTCGTCGTCGACGAATATGGCGAGGTGCAGGGCATCGTCACGCTGGAGGATATTCTGGAAGAGATCGTCGGCGATATCGCCGACGAGCACGATCTGGATATCCAGGGTGTGCGCCAGGAGGCGGACGGCTCGATCGTCGTCGACGGCGTCGTGCCGATCCGCGACCTGAACCGCGCGCTTGACTGGCACTTGCCGGACGAGGAGGCAACGACGATTGCCGGCCTGGTCATCCACGAATCGATGACCATCCCCGAAGAGCGTCAGGCCTTCACCTTCTACGGCAAGCGCTTCATCGTCATGAAGCGGGAAAAGAACCGCATTACCAAGCTCCGTATTCGCCCCGCCGAGACGGAAGAGAACAAGCCGGAATAAGGCTCTCTACCAACGCACCGCTTCTCCAGGCGCTGCCGGTTCCACGGCGAGCGCGTGCAGTCCTGCATCCAATTCCGGTTTCAAAAGCTCGTTGATCGCCCTGTGGCGGGCAAGGCGCGGCATGCCGGCGAACTTGGCGGAGACGATGCGAACTCTTATATGAGTCTCGCCGGTTCCGGTCATGTCGGGCTGGTGGCCGGCGTGCATGTGGCTTTCGTTGATGACCGCGAGACGCTCGGGCGCGAAGGCGTCAGCGAGCTTTTTTTCAATGCGGGATTGCAGCGTCGTTTCCATATTCCCGCCATGTCCTCGTTCGCGAAAAAGGTTCCCACAAAGCCTATAACATTCCCATTTGTCAATTCTTGTTGTGGGGTAATCGAGGCCTCATAATTAGGGCGTCATGAAACTTGATTCAAAATATTTCGATCGCATTCGAACCCGCCGCAGACGTGAGCCGGAGCCCGAACAGGCGCCGCCGACATGCCAGTGGGATGGCTGCGACAAAAAAGGTACGCATCGTGCTCCGGTCGGGCGCAATGCGGAAGGGCAGTTCTTTTTGTTCTGCTTCGAGCACGTCAAGGACTATAATAAGGGCTACAATTACTTCTCCGGCCTCTCGGACGGCGAGATCGCGCGCTACCAGAAGGAAGCGATCACCGGCCACCGTCCGACCTGGACCGTCGGCGTCAACAAGGCGGCGAAGAACAGCCCTCTGCAATCGGAAGTCCGCTCCGGCGCCTATACCCGGGTTCGTGATCCCTTCGGCTTCGTCAAGGATGGCGACGGCCGCGGCAGCGGGCCGCGCTTTCCGGAGCAGCGCAAGCTGAAGACGCTCGAGGCAAAGGCCTTCGATACGATGGGCCTCGGCGCCAACGCCACCTCGACGGAAATCAAGAGCCGCTACAAGGAACTGGTGAAAAAGCACCATCCGGATGCCAATGGCGGCGACCGTGGCTCGGAGGAGCGCTTCCGCGCGGTCATCCAGGCCTATCAATTATTGAAACAGAACGGTTTTTGTTAATTCCTGTCCTTGCTCTCCGTCTTCAATCAGGTATGGTCCAAATCGGCTGAAGCCGTGGGCAACCGCGGCAGGGTGCGCAATTGGCTGGCTGCACCTCGGCCGACTTTCCGGACGCGGCGTTTCTTGTCCGGGACTCTGTTCAAGAATGCTCGCAAGCGGTCATTTCATCGCGTCGAGGTTTCGCTTCAGTCCCGGAGAAGTATCGCCGATGTTCCGACCAGACGGATGCGGGCAATAAACTGCGGCGTCATGATACAAATGGCTGAGATTGATATGGCTGGGTGACAGTCACCCGCCTTGGAGACATGATGAGCAAGATTGACCTTGATATTTCCGAGACTCCCGACACCACCGTTTCGGTCCGTGACGTCTTTGGCATCGATTCCGATATTCGCGTTCCGGCCTACAGCAAGGGCGGCGCTTACGTTCCTGATCTCGACACCGACTATCTGTTCGACCGCGAGACGACGCTCGCCATTCTCGCCGGTTTTGCCCATAACCGCCGCGTGATGATTTCGGGCTACCACGGCACCGGCAAATCCTCGCATATCGAGCAGGTCGCCGCCCGCCTCAACTGGCCCTGCGTGCGTATCAACCTCGACAGCCATGTCAGCCGTATCGATCTCGTCGGCAAGGACGCGATCGTCGTCAAGGACGGGCTGCAGATCACCGAATTCAAGGACGGCATCCTGCCCTGGGCCTACCAGCACAATGTCGCGCTCGTCTTCGACGAATACGATGCCGGCCGCCCGGACGTGATGTTCGTCATCCAGCGCGTGCTGGAATCCTCCGGCCGCCTGACACTGCTCGACCAGAGCCGCGTCATCCGTCCGCACCCGGCCTTCCGTCTGTTCGCGACTGCCAACACCATCGGCCTCGGCGACACGACCGGCCTTTATCACGGTACGCAGCAGATCAACCAGGCGCAGATGGACCGTTGGTCGATCGTCACGACGCTGAACTACCTGCCGCACGAGAACGAGGTCAACATCGTGCTCGCCAAGGTGAAGTCCTTCCGCACGGAGAAGGGCCGCGACACTGTATCCAAGATGGTTCGCGTCGCCGATCTGACCCGCGCCGCCTTCATGAACGGTGACCTGTCGACCGTCATGAGCCCGCGTACGGTCATCACCTGGGCGGAAAATGCGGAAATCTTCGGCGATGTCGCCTTCGCCTTCCGTGTCACCTTCCTCAACAAGTGCGATGAACTGGAGCGGCCGCTGGTCGCCGAGCATTATCAGCGCGCCTTCGGCATCGAGCTGAAGGAAAGTGCCGCCAACATCGTGCTCGAAGCCTAAGGAAGAACCGACAAGTCATGTCAGGTCGCGGAGACAATTCCAAAGCGAAGCCGGGCGCTCCGGTGGACATGGAGCCGTTGCGTCGGGCGATTACCGGCTGCGTGCGCTCGATCGCCGGCGACGCCGAGGTCGAGGTCGCCTTCGCCAACGAGCGCCCGGGAATGACGGGCGAGCGCATTCGCCTGCCGGAGCTTTCGAAGCGGCCGACGGCGCATGAGCTGGCGGTGACGCGCGGTCTCGGCGATTCGATGGCGCTCAGGCTTGCCTGCCATGATGCCCGCGTGCATGCCGTCATGGCGCCGCAGGGTGCCGATGCCCGTTCCATCTTTGATGCCGTCGAGCAGGCGCGGGTCGAATCGATCGGTGCGCTGCGCATGAGCGGGGTGGCTTCCAACATCAGCTCGATGAATTCGGAGAAATACGCCAAGGCGAATTTCTCCGGCATCGAGCGGCAGGAGGATGCGCCGATCGGTGAAGCGATGGCGATGATCGTGCGCGAGAAGCTGACCGGTCAGAAGCCACCGGAAAGCGCCGGCAAGGTGCTCGACCTCTGGCGGTCCTTCATCGAGGAAAAAACCGGCGGCGAACTCGACAATCTCACCTCCAGCATCAACGACCAGCAGAGCTTTGCCCGCGTCGTTCGCAGTATGTTGACGGCCATGGAAATGGCCGAGGAATACGGCGACCAGGAGATGGAGCCGGATTCCGACGAGGAGTCTGCAGAAGAGGACAAGCCGAGCGGCGAAGATCAGGACGACCAGGATGTCGAGAGCGACGATGGCTCCGACTCCGCGCCCGCCGAGGACAGCGAAGCCTCCGACGAGCAGATGGACGACGGCGAGATGGATGGCGCCGAAATCTCCGACGACGACATGAGCGAAGAGGGTGAAGAGGATTCGGAGACGCCGGGCGAAACCCGCCGTCCGAACACGCCCTTTGCCGACTTCAACGAAAAGGTCGACTACCACGTCTTCACCGAGGAATACGACGAGACCACGACGGCGCAGGAACTCTGCGATACGGCCGAGCTCGAGCGCCTGCGTGCTTTCCTCGACAAGCAGCTCGCGCACCTGCAGGGCGCCGTCGGGCGGCTCGCCAACCGCCTGCAGCGTCGCCTGATGGCGCAGCAGAACCGCTCCTGGGACTTCGATCTCGAAGAAGGCTATCTCGATCCGGCGCGTCTGACGCGTCTGATCATCGACCCGATGCAGGCGCTGTCCTTCAAGATGGAGCGCGATACGCAGTTCCGCGATACGGTCGTGACGCTGCTGATCGACAATTCCGGTTCGATGCGCGGCCGGCCGATCACGGTTGCCGCCTCTTGCGCCGATATTCTGGCGCGCACGCTGGAGCGCTGCGGCGTCAAGGTCGAGATTCTCGGCTTCACCACCAAGGCCTGGAAGGGCGGGCAGGCGCGCGAAAAGTGGCTCGCCGGCGGCAAGCCGCAGACGCCGGGGCGCCTCAACGACCTGCGCCATATCATCTACAAGTCCGCTGATGAACCTTACCGGCGGTCGCGCGCCAATCTCGGCCTGATGATGCGCGAGGGGTTGCTCAAGGAAAATATCGACGGCGAGGCGCTGATCTGGGCGCATAACCGCCTGCTTGGCCGCCGCGAGCAGCGCCGCATCCTGATGATGATCTCGGATGGTGCGCCGGTCGACGATTCGACACTGTCGGTCAATCCGGGCAACTATCTGGAACGGCACCTGCGCGCTGTCATCGAGCAGATCGAGACGCGCTCGCCGGTGGAACTCCTGGCGATCGGTATCGGCCATGACGTTACGCGCTACTATCGCCGCGCCGTGACGATCGTCGACGCCGACGAATTGGCCGGCGCCATGACCGAGCAGCTCGCCTCGCTGTTCGAGGATCAGGCGAGCCAGCCGCGCTCGCGCATGCGCCGCGCAAGCTGAATCTCTTAGGCTGTGCAGCATCGGCCGTTCGGCCGGTGCGCGTACTGATAGCCGTCCCGATCCCGTAGGCCCCGTGAGAGCCCATGAAACGTTTCTGCCGTGCGACCATGCTCGTGATGCTGCTCGCCGGCTGCGCCGCCGTGGATACGCCGGAAGGTGGCCCGGCGGAGATTCATGCGACGGCGATCTCGGCCTTCAAACCCGGTTCCGGGCAGACCCGCTTCGGCGCGCTCGAGTTCCTGGGCGGTCTTGAGCTTAGCTCTGGTAATTCCCTCTTCGGTGCTGTCTCCGCTATCCGCTTTCGTCCAGATCAGCGCCGTTTCATCTCGGTGCTGGATACCGGCCACTGGCTGACCGGGACCATCGAGCGCGATGGGGATGGCAGGCTGAAGGGCATTGCCGATGCGCGCATCATGCCGATGATCGATCGCCGCGGCATGACGGATGCCGGCAAGGGGGCGATGGATGCGGAGGGGCTGGCGCTTAGGGGCGACCATGTGCTCGTCAGCTATGAGCAGTATCACCGGGTCGATGCCTATCCCGACCCCGGTTTCGAGACATCGTCGCCCGATGGCACCATTCCGATTCTCATCTCGCGAAAGGAATTGCGCGCCAACCGCAGCCTCGAAGCCTTGATGATCGCGCCGCAATCGAGCCCGCTTGCGGGTGCTGCGGTGATCGTCGCGGAGGATAGCCTGGACGATCAGGGCAACATGCTGGCGGCGATCTTGGATGGGCCGCTGAAGGGCCGCTTCACCGTGCGGCATTCCGACGATTTCGACGCCAGCGACGGCGTGTTTCTGCCGGATGGCGATCTGCTCCTGTTGGAGCGGCGCTTCGATCTGGCGCATGGCATCGGCGTGCGAATCCGCCGTATTGCCGGCGGCGATATCAGGCCGGGCGCGGTCGTCGACGGCACCGTTATCTTCGAGGCCAATTCCAGTTACCAGATCGACAATATGGAAGGGCTGGACGCCTTCAGCGCGGCCGACGGCACGATCCATCTGATCATGGTCTCCGACGACAATCATTCGATCTTGCAGCGAAGCCTGATGCTAGAGTTTCGGCTGCGCGACGAGAGCCTGGTCAGCCTGAATTGAAAAGCCCGCGACTTGCACGGGCTTTTTCGTATTTATAGCGGCCGGTATTTATGCAGTCGGCGCCTGCTGGATCGGCTTCAGCATGTTCATCAGCGCGCCGTAGGGCAGCAGCATGACGAGGCCGACCGTCACCTTCACCGAGAAATCGCCGATCGCCCAGGAGATCCAGCGCGGGGCCGATGTGGAAAACACGCCGAGGATGGGCGCCCAGTCGATGGCGAAGGGATCGTTCGGGCCGAAGAAGACGAACAGGGGCGCGAAGGCGAAGGAGAAGAAGATCAGCGTGTCGAGCATCGAACCGATCAGCGAACCGAACAGCGGCGCGCGCCACCATGCCATGCGGCGCAGGCGGTTAAACACCGAGATGTCGAGCAGCTGGCCGGCGAGATAGGCCGAGCCGGAAGCAATTGCGATGCGCGGCTGGGCGGTGACGAAGGAGAGCGCGACACCGACGACGAAGCCGGCGAATACCACTTTGCGCGCGGCCTTCGGGCCGAACTGGCGATTGGTCAGGTCGGTGATCAGGAAGGCGACGGGATAGGTGAAGGCGCCCCAGGTCAGGATGTCGGCAAGATTGATGCCGGCGAGCGTCGCCTGCAGTGGATACTGCACGAGGATGTTCGAGGCGACGACGACAAGCGTCATCAGCAGAACGTAGATCAGGGTATGGCGCGATTTCATAAGCATTTTTTTATCCTGGGAGATGCCACCAGTTGGAGTGAAAACCGGACATGGGAAAAGGCTTGCCCGGAGATGATCCGTGCAAGCCTCTCAGCCCGTATGCTAGTCAGACGTACTAAAGCTTAAGCGGCTACAGCAGCAGCGGCTTCGGCAGTCTTCTTGATGATCTGGCGACGCAGCAGGCGCGCACGCTGGCTGAGCTCGTTTTCGCTGGCCTTCAGAAGGAAAGCGTCGAGACCGCCACGATGCTCGACCGAACGGAGGCCTGCAGCGGAAACGCGCAGACGATAACGCTGGCCAAGAACGTCAGAGATCAACGTGACCTGGCAGAGGTTCGGAAGGAACCGACGCTTGGTCTTGTTGTTGGCGTGGCTGACATTGTTGCCCACGAGGACGGCCTTGCCGGTCAATTCGCACATGCGGGACATGGAACACCTACTTTTGTTTTTCTCGGCCGCTGAAAAGTCGTTCCGGGCAAAACCCATCGCGCAATCCAACAGGCCATAATTGGAAAGTTGCGGTTCTATAGTCAGAGCAGCCGTCCGCGTCAAGCCAAACCTTGAGCTTTCCCGCAATTCCGTCAAAAAGCTGCTATTTTCTGGCGGTCGCAGTAAGCGCATAAAGCGCCTATATATCTTGCCTGCTCTTTGTTGTTTGGTGAAGGCTTCGGTGATGATTCATTTTCGGAAGTGGCTCTTTCTTTCGGCCCTGGTAGCGTCGATGCCCCTGTCGGCATCGGCCGATCCGGTGCGGCATGAAACCCAATACCGCGTTTCGCTTGCCGGCCTTCCGATCGCAAGGGCGGATTTCAAGACCGAGGTCAAGGACAAGCAGTTCACCATCCGCGGCGATATCACCTCGTCGGGTCTTGCCGATCTCGTCACCTCGATAAACGCGAGAACGGATGTGACCGGCGTGGTCAGTGACAGCAAGCTGCAGGCGACGCATTATACGCTCTACTACAAGAGCGGCAAACGGGAGCGTACCTATGACGTCGCCTATACCGACGGCAATGTGACCTCGAACAGTATCACGCCGGAACCGAATCGGCCGGCGAGCTGGATTCCGCTTGGTGGCGGCGATCTGAAATCGGTTCTCGACCCGATTTCCGGCATGATTTTCCCGGCGACGCCTAAGCTCAATCTCTGCAACCAGACCCTGTCCGTCTTCGACGGCGAAATGCGGATGGATTTGAAACTGTCGCCGAAGGGGTCGCATCCGTTCTCGACGGATGGTTTCAAGGGTAAGACGATCGCCTGCGGCGTCCGCTTCACCCCGAAGAGCGGCTACAAGTCAACACGCAAGGACTATCTCTATCTCGCCAAGAGCGACGGGATGGAGATCTGGTTTGCCAAGGCCGAGGTCATGAATGTATATGCTCCGGTTTACGTCCGCATCCCGACGCAATATGGGACCGTGACGATCACCGCCGTCAAATACGGCAGTTAAGAGGGTTTTCGCGGCGGAGCTGCCCGCGGCGACGGACCGGGGGCAGAGTTGAAGTTTCGCGCGACATTGACGGGGTTCACGGCCATCGTGATGTGGTCGTTTCTGGCGCTGCTGACGGTCGCGTCCGGCAAGATGCCGCCGTTCCAGCTGCTCGCCATCTGTTTCGCCATCGGCAGCATCCCCGGTATCGTCGTTCTCGCATTGAGGCCTGAACGCCTGCGACTGCTGCGCCAGCCGGCCAAGGTTTGGATCATCGGTATCGCCGGGTTGTTCGGCTATCATTTCCTCTATTTCACGGCATTGCGCCGGGCGCCTCCGGTCGAAGCCGGACTGATCGCCAATCTCTGGCCTCTCTTGCTCGTTGTCGGTTCGGCGTTGCTGCCGGGTGAGAGGCTGCGCTGGTATCACATAGTCGGGGCGCTGATGGGGCTTGCCGGCACGGTGCTGATCGTCGGCCGTAACGGATTTCACTTCGAGGGTGCCTACGCCATCGGCTATGGCGCTGCTTTCCTCTGCGCCTTCACCTGGTCCGGCTATTCGCTGATCACACGCCGCTTCGAGGCGGTGTCGACCGATGTCGTGACGATCTTTTGCATGGCGACCTCGGCCCTTTCTCTGGTGTGTCATCTCGGACTGGAGGACACGATCTGGCCGGAGACGGCATCGCAGTGGACAGCGGTGCTGGGGCTCGGGCTCTTTCCGGTTGGCGCCGCCTTCTATGCCTGGGATTATGGCGTCAAGAACGGCGATATTCAAATTCTCGGCGCGGCGAGCTATGCCGCACCGCTGCTGTCGACCTTGATCCTGACGCTTTTCGGCTTTGCCGAGCCGAGCTGGGGTATCGCGCTTGCCTGCCTGCTGGTCACCGGCGGCGCGGTTCTGGCCGCGCACCGAATGATCCTGCGCCGCGATAGTGGTGCGGCGGCGCAGGCGGAAGTGGCAGAACGGGCGTAGTTTACGCGCCCGAAGCGGACCGTGTTATTTCTTGAAGACCTTCTCCAGAAACGCCACCAGCGACGGCCGCCAGACATCCATCTCATGCTGGAGGTCCGGATATTCGTGATAGTCGTGGGCAATCTTCTTTTCGTCCAGGATTGCCTTGAGCCCGGCTATATCCTTGCCGGTGACCTGGTCCTTCGAGCCGACCGTCACCGTGAAGCCGCGCAGTGCCTTGTTGATCTTGTCAGGATCGTTCAGCGCGGCATCAACGGCTTTGTTCGGCACGGTGGTCGTCGAGACGCCGCTGAAGGTCGCAACCCAACCGAAGGTGCCGAGATGCGAGAGGCCGGAGACAAGCGCCTGATATCCGCCCTGCGACAGGCCCACGACCGCGCGTCCGTCGGCATTGTCGCGCACCCGGTAGTGCTTCTTCATGTAGGGGATGAGGTCCTGGGTCAGCTCCCGGTCGGCCGCGTCCGCGTTGATCGGATAGAAATTCTTGCGGCGGTCGGCGCCGGGGAAATTCTCGGCGATCGCGTCCGGAATATCGGTTTCCGTGTCGGGAATGACGACGATCATCGGCTCGATCTTCTTTTCCGCGAGAAGATTGTCGAGGATCTGCGGTGCCCGGCCCTGGGTCACCCAGGAGGCCACTGTGTCGCCGAAGCCGTGATAGAGATAGACGACCGGAAGTGGCTTTGAGGCGTCGGTGTAGCCGGGCGGCGTATAGACATACATCTGCCGCTCGGAATTCAGCGCCTTGGAATGGAGCGTCACCAGCCTGAGGTCGCCATGCGCGACGTTGCGGGTGTCGAGGATGCTGCCAGGCACCAGAATGAGGCTGGTATTCACCTGCCGCTGCGGCTTGGGCGCATTGGCGCCGGTGTCGATGCTGCGGAAACCGTCGATGTTGAAATAATATTCATAGAGATTGGGTTTCAGCGGCTCGCTCTTGGCGCTCCACACGCCGTCGTCGCTACGTTGCAGCGCGACTGGATCGCGCGAGCCGAGAACGACGGACACGGCCTTGGCCGAGGGGGCATAGAGGCGGAAGGTGATCGACCCGTCTTTTTCGACGGAGGTGACGAATTCCTTCAATGGCCGATCCGCCGGCGGTGAGGCGGGGGCATCAAGGGCCAGGACGGGAACACTCATGACGCAGCCTGCCACGACGAACAAGGGAAATAACAAACGCACCAGAAAACCTCCTCCGAATGAATCAATAGTCTCTCTCCCGGTCTAAAGCTGACACAGTGCGAAGGTTTTTCAAGGCGGCAGGTGCACGCAGCGGCCCTGGGTCGCTTATCGCGTCGATGAATGGTAAATGTTTAGGACGAGGCGGGCTTCCAGTCCGGGGGCGCCATTTCGAAACTGGAAAATTCAAAACCGGGCGCGACCGTGCAGCCGACCAGGGTGAAGTCGCCGAGGCTTTCGGCGGACTGCCACCAATCGGCGGGAATGATCGCCTGCGGGCGCTCACCTTTCGGAAGATCGACGCCGAGGACGATCGTCTCGCTCGCCTTGCCATCGGCGGAGCGGTGCAGAGCGAGCGGTGCGCCGGCATAGTAGTGCCAGACCTCGGCCGCATCGTGCACCCGATGCCAATGCGAGCGTTCGCCGGCCTGCAGCAGGTAGTAGATCGCGGTGGAATGACCGCGCTCGCCGCCGTGATCGTCCCGGAATGTCTGGACATACCAGCCGCCTTCCGGATGTGGCTGCATGGAGAGCGCTTGGATGATGTCTTGTGGCCGCATCAGAAATTATCCTTGCGCTTGCGGATCTCGGTAAAGACCTCTTCGTTGCTGCGGCTTTCCATCAGAAGATGCCGGCGGATCGACGGGTCGGCGGCGCGCAGGAAGGGGTTGGTTTCCTTCTCCAGCGCCAGCGTCGTCGGAATGGTGAATTTGCCCGCGGCCCGTAGCGCCTCGATATCGGCGGCACGGCTTTTCAGCCGTTCATTGTCGGGGTCGATCGTCAGGGCGAAACGGGCGTTGGACAGGGTATATTCGTGACCGAAATAGATCGCCGTCTCGTCCGGCAGCACGGCAAGTTTCTGCAATGATGCCCACATGTCCATCGCCGGGCGTTCGAACAGCCGGCCGCAGCCGAGCGCGAACAGCGTGTCGGCGGCAAACAGCAGCTTGTCGTCGACGAAGTGGTAACAGATATGGCCGGCGGTGTGGCCGGGCGTCTCGATGACATTGACGGTATGATTGCCGAACTCGAAGCTATCGCCGTCGCCATAAGCACGGTCGAGGCCTGGAATGGCGACGGCCTCACCGATCGGGCCGATGATCTCGCAGCCGAATTGCTCCTTCAGCGCCAGATTGGCGTCGACATGGTCGGTGTGGTGATGGGTGGTGAGGATGTGGGTGATCGTCCAGCCGCGCCGTTTGGCGGCTGCCAGAATGGGGCCGGCCTCCGGGGCGTCGATCGAGGCGGTATAGCCGGTTTCGGGGTCGTGGACCAGGACGCCGAAATTGTCGGAGCGGCAAATAAATACCTCTAATTCCAAAGGTTTCATGGTCGAAATCGTCCTTATTTCACGGGGGTTGATTCGAAATGTAGGTGGTTCGGCCTTGAAGTCCAACGCTCGGCTGATAACATTTGAGGCAATGCACGCCGATATCGTCGACCTCCGCCAATTCTATCATTCCGAGCTCGGTCGCTTGGCGGAGCAATCTATTACCATGGCGCTGTCCTCGATCTGGGCGCGCCTGCCCGAGGAGCGTCTTGTCGGTCTCGGCTATGCCGTTCCCTATCTCGACCGTTTCCGCGCCGACACAGAGCGCACCTTCGCCTTCATGCCGGCGGGGCAGGGGGCGGTGAACTGGCCGATGGATTCGGCTTCCTCGACGGCGCTGATCTTCGACGAGGAGCTGCCGCTGCCGGACAGCTCCATCGACCGGGTGCTGATGGTGCATTCGCTGGAATTCGCCGAGAGCCCGCGCGAGACGCTGAAGGAGCTGTGGCGGGTGCTGGCGCCCGGAGGCCGGCTTGTCATCGTCGTGCCGAACCGCAGGGGCGTCTGGGCGCGCATGGAGCATACGCCCTTCGGCTCCGGCCGGCCCTATTCGCGTGGCCAGCTCACCTCGCTGTTGCGCGAGACCAATTTCACGCCGGGGGCGACAGCCGAGGCATTGCTCTTTCCGCCCTCGAAGCTGCGCACGGTCCTGAGCCTCAGGCGCGCTTTCGAGCGGGTCGGGCGCACGCTCTGGCCGGCCTTTTCCGGTGTTATCATCGTCGAGGCGCAGAAGCGGCTCTATCAGGGCCTGCCGGTTGCCGTCCGCGCTTCGCGTCGCGTCTTCGTGCCGGTGCTGGCGCCGCGTGGCATACCGACGACGCGCGATGGGGTTTGACGCCATCTCTTGCCGTGCAAACACTCGACAAATTCGTCAATCCGCTTTAATGCGACGGGGTGTTTAAAGCCGGTCTTTTCCGGCGCTTCCCAAGGTCGATCCCATGAGCATGGAAATGAGCAAGCCCGTCCCGCGCCCCGGCATTCTCGATATCGCCGCCTATGTGCCGGGCAAGGAGCATGCGCCGGGCGTGGCGCGGGTGTTCAAGCTCTCCTCGAACGAAACGCCGCTCGGCGCAAGCCCAAAGGCTATCGAGGCTTTCCGGGAAACGGCGACGAATCTGGAACGCTATCCGGACGGACAGGCCAAGGAATTGCGCCAGGCGATCGCCGACGTGCATGGGTTGAACCCGGCCAATATCCTCTGCGGCAACGGTTCCGACGAGCTGCTCGGCCTGCTCTGCCATGTCTATCTCGGCACGGGCGATGAGGCCATCATCACCGAACACGGTTTCCTGGTCTACAAGATTCAGATCAAGGCTGCGGGCGCCACGCCGGTCACGGTGAAGGAAAAGGACTGCACGGTCGATGTCGATGCGATCCTCGCCGCCGTCACCGAAAAGACCAAGATGGTTTTCATCGCCAATCCGGGCAATCCGACCGGTACCTATGTCCCGGTCAGCGAAATCCGCCGCCTGCAGGCGGGCTTGCCGAAGCATGTCATTCTCGTGCTCGACGCTGCTTATGCCGAATATGTCCGCCGCAACGACTACGAGGCCGGCCTCGAGCTTGTTTCCGCGAACCCCAACGTCGTCATGACCCGCACCTTCTCCAAGGTCTATGGCCTCGCAGCGCTGCGCGTCGGCTGGGTCTATGCGCCTGCCGATATCATCGATGCGCTGAACCGCGTACGCGGCCCGTTCAACATGAACGCCGGCGCCATTGCAGCTGGCGCTGCCGCCGTTCGTGATCAGGCCTTCACGGAAAAGGCCGTCGCGTTCAATACGCTTTGGCTCGACAAAGTGACGCAGGCGCTTGAGGCGATCGGTCTCAAGGTGACGCCGTCGGTCGCCAATTTCGTCCTCGTCCACTTCCCCGATGTCGATGGCAAGCGCGCGACTGAGGCCGATGATTTCCTGACCAGCCGCGGTTACATCGTGCGCGCGGTGCGGTCTTATGGCTTCCCGAATTCGCTGCGCATCAGCATCGGCACGGAAGAGGCCAATCTCGGTTTCATCGATGTGTTAACCGAATTTATGGGTCGCAAGGCATGAGCAGCGTTCAGTTCGACCGGATCGCGCTGATCGGCATCGGGCTGATCGGCTCTTCGATTGCCCATGACATCAAGCGCCTCGGCCTTGCCAAGGAAGTGGTCATCTCGACGCGCAGCGCCGAGACGCTGAAGCGCGCAGAGGAGCTGAAGCTCGGTGACCGCTATACGCCGTCGTCGGCTGAGGCGGTCAAGGATGCCGATCTCGTCATCGTCTCCGTGCCGGTCGGTGCGTCCGAAAGCGTCGCCAAGGAGATTGCCGCGCATCTGAAGCCCGGCGCCATCGTTACCGATGTCGGCTCGACCAAGGCCTCCGTCATCGCGCAGATGCAGCCGCATATGCCGGAAAACGTGCATTTCATCCCCGGCCATCCGCTGGCGGGCACGGAAAAGTCGGGACCGGACGCGGGCTTTGCCGGTCTGTTCGAGGGCCGCTGGTGCATCTTCACGCCGATCCCCGGCACCGACGAAACGGCCCTCAAGACACTTCGACATTTTTGGGAAACGCTCGGTTCGCGCGTCGACGAGATGGATCCGGAACATCACGACAAGGTGCTGGCGATCGTCTCGCACCTGCCGCATCTGATCGCCTACAACATTGTTGGCACGGCCGACGATTTGGAGACGGTGACGGAATCGGAAGTGATCAAATATTCCGCCTCCGGCTTCCGCGATTTCACACGACTGGCCGCGTCGGATCCGACCATGTGGCGCGACGTTTGCCTGCACAATCGCGATGCCATTCTGGAAATGCTGTCGCGATTCTCGGAAGATCTGGCTTCCCTGCAGCGGGCGATCCGCTGGGGCGAGGGCGACAAGATCTTTGAACTCTTCAGCCGCACCCGTGCCATCCGACGCTCGATCGTCGAGGCCGGCCAGGATGTCGACACCCCGGACTTCGGCCGTCATGCGCTGGACGCGAAGAAGTAGCGGCTCTCTTCCGTTCTCCCCTCGGGGAGAAGGTGCCCGACAGGGCGGATGAGGGGGCGTTACTGGGGAAGAGATACCTCTTACTTCCGTTCAAGGTCTCGAAGCTTCGCTCCGAGCCCCCTCATCCGGCCGCTCTCGACTTCGTTTCACTCCGCCATTCGCGTCCACCTTCTCCCCGCCGGGGAGAAGGTGTTGAACCTCAAATCGGCGGGATCTTCCCGAGCGGGATGAAGCCGCTGAGGGAGAGGCGGCCGCGATCGGCGGTCAAGTCGACGGAGACCTTGTCGCCGCCGCTGGCGAGCGCCTTCAGTAGCTTGGTGGCGGTGTTGACGATATTCTTGGCGGCGGGGATCGTTGCTTTCAGGCTATCGCCCCAGGGGCCGATCTGATTGATCTCCAGCTTGAACTGGCCGGACAGCAGGCCCTGATCATCGAAATTAAAAGGTCCGGAGAGGGTCATGACGCGGCCATCACCGATATCGATGACGGCCTGATGCAGCACGCCGGCGGCGCCATGAAGGCCGTTGCTGTCGCTGCCGTCGAGCATGCCGGCCTTGCCGGTGAGCGTGATATTAGCACTGGTCGATGCTGTAGGCAGCACCTGCGGGAAATCCTTGATGGTGGCATTGGCGTTTTCGATGCCGATCGCCAGTTCCAGATCCTCGCCGTTCTGGCGCGCATGCATCTCGGTATGATCGGCGGTCACATCGGCGTTCTGGCCGGTGGAGGAGGAGACGATGTTGGCCTTCAGCCCGTCGATGACGGTCTGGCTCTGTTCGATGCCGCGCCCCTTGGCGACGAGATTGGATTGCAGGTCGGTCCATTCGGCCGAGACGGTCAGGCCTTGCGCGGTGCGCAATTGCGTCGGTGATTTCAGCGTCCAGGCGATATGGTTCGGCTGATAGACCGGCGCCGAAGCCTGGAGGTTGCCGAAGGCTGTGGAAACGCCCTTGGTCTGATTGTCGACGCTTACCTTGGAGCAGGAGAGGCCGATCGAGAAGGGAAAGCCGCTAAAGGCCATGTCGGCGCATTCGCCTGAAATGCCGGTGTCGTTCTGCTGGCCGAGCGCCTTCAGCACATTTGCCCTCACCATCGTCGTCGCATAGTACCAGCCGCCGGTGTAAAGCCCGGCAAGGATCACGATCAGCCCCAATCCGACGGGCCAAATGCGTTTGCCTCTGCCGGATGTGACGCTCTGGCTTGACGCTGCCATGTTGTTCTCCAATGGTTGAACTGATGTGGTCACAATGATTTGGCGTTGGATATGGACGAATTTTGGGTATTTGGCTACGGATCGCTCATGTGGAATCCGGGCTTTAGTCATGTCGAAAAATCAGAGGCGCTGATTTTCGGCTATCGGCGCTCCCTTTGCGTCCATTCCTGGGTCCATCGCGGCACGGAGGCGAGCCCCGGCCTGGTGCTGGGTCTCGATCGCGGCGGTTCCTGCCGCGGCATGGCGTTTCGCGTCGCTGCCGCCGAGTGGGATGAGGTACTGACCTATCTGCGCGAGCGCGAGCTGGTTACTCATGTCTATCTGGAAAGGACCTTGGCGATCCGGCTTGCCGATGGCCGGCGGGTGACCGCCGTCGCCTACATTGTCGACCGCGACCACAGGCAATATGCCGGCGGGCTGGACGCCATCGATGCGGCCCATATCGTTGAATCGGCGATCGGCCAGTCCGGTCCTAACGATGCCTATGTTTTCAACACGCTGGCGCATCTGCGCGAGATGGGCATTCGTGACCAATGGCTGGAGCAGGTCGCCGGCGAGATCGAGCGGATGCGGGAAGCGTCCTAGATAGCTGTGGCCACCTTGGCCTTGCCTATTTCCGCCAAGCGTTGTGCGGCTGTCGCCGGCACGGGCAGGCCCGGGTTGCTGGTGATGGTTTCCACCAGCAGCTCGTCGCTTGCCTTCTCGGTTTCCTGAACCAGCCGTTCGAAGAAGGCGTCCGGGTCCATGCCCGGCTGGATCGGCGGCAGGATGCGGACCTTGAAGTGGCCGGGATACTTGCGGAAGGTGCGGCGCGGCCAGAACAGGCCGGGATGCATGGCAACCGCGACGACCGGAATATCCAGGTCGCGATACATGCGGGCGATGCCGTATTTGTAGACTGGCTCGGCGCCCGGCGGGCGGCGGGTTCCCTCGGGGTAGATGATGAGCTGGCGGCCGGTGGAGAGTTCTTCGCGCGTGCGCTTCAGCACGTCGAACATCACCTTGCCGCGGGCGCTGCGGTCGACCGGGATCATGCGCTGCTTCTTCGCATACCAGCCGAACAGCGGAATCCACATCAACTCGCGCTTCAGGATATAGACCGGATCGTCGAGATAGGGCAGCAGCGCGAAGGTGTCCCAGAAGGATTGGTGCTTCGGCGCGAAGATGAAGCTGCCCTTGGGGATGTTCTCCAGGCCTTCGATCTCGAAGGTGGTGCCGACGATCTTTTCCATCAGCCAGACGCTGGATTTTGCCCAGGCCTTGGGGATCGCATAGGCGGCCTTGCGCGGCATCAGGAAATAGATCGGCGTGAGCACGATCATGCGAATAATCAGATTGGCATAGAAGGCGATATTGAACAGGATCGAACGCAGCGTGATCATCAAGGCTTTCCCAATACGCCGGCTTGCGACGGCATCCGAAGCCTTGCCTACACGATTACGCTGTCAATAAAAAGTCGGCCCGCGCGCCACCCGGCATCTCAGTCCGGATCGTCGCTCTGTTCTTGCGAACGCAGGCCGAGCGGGCGCCCGAGACCGGTGATATTGCGGGCGCCGGCGAGAAGAACCTTGGCGTATTCATAGATCATGGTGCGTAGCGCGTTGGGGTCCGTGAACCAGTTCTTGGTCTTGAGGTCGGAATTGACCACCGGATAGGGAATGAAGTCCGTGCCCGGATCGACATATTTCAGCTCGGCCAGGCTGCGCGGCATGTGATAGTTGTTGGTCACCACCAATATGCTTTTATAACCCTTGGCGTGGATCCATTTTGCCGCCTCGCGGGCGTTGCCGATGGTGTCGATGGCGTCGTAGCCGATATCAACGCAGCAATTGAAGAGGTTGGCGGGGCTCTGTGTCAGCTTGCGGATTTGCGACGGCGTCGTCGTCGGATGCGCGCCGGAGATCAGGAGCCGGTTGCCGGCGCCGGTGCGCAACAGCTCCACGGCCTGGTCTATGCGCTGGTAGCCGCCGGTCAGAACGATAATCGCATCCGCCTTCGGCTCCAGTGGCGGCTTCAACGTGGCGATCGAATCGGCAAAATGCAGGAAGCCGCCGAAAACGATGGCGACGAGGAAGACGAAGGCAAAGCCGCCCCAGCGCAGAAAACGGCGGAAAAAGCTGCGCCGCACGGGCCTGTCGCTGTGGAAGCGCTCCCACAACGATTGAGAACTCACAGCCTTGCGAGTCATCAGGTCCATGCTCATGATTCGTTATTATACGCGAAATGCGGCAAGGAACGGGCCATCGAACCGTAAAAAATAATTACCAAAGCGTCAATTCTGTACATTTTCGGTCCTTCCTGGGTCGGAACGAACCAAATCGATCTCGTCGATCGTACGCATGACGGTGAAGCGCGCCGTGACCGTGGTGAGCAAAGCGATGATGAGCATGGTTGCGAGAATGCCGAGATAGCCGAGAGTGCCGACCGAAAACGTGCCGAAGAGGGCGGTTGCCTGGTCGGTCTGCGGCGTGGCGATTGTGCTTCGTTGCAGAAGGCCGGCGGTGGCGAAAAACAGGGCGGCAAGCGCACTGCCGGCGGCGGAACCCTTCAGGCTGATCTTCAAAAAATGCTTCTGGAACTCGGTGGCGACGAATGTGCTCTCGGCGCCGACGAAATGCAGCACCTCGACGATGTGGCGGTTGCCCGAGAGCGCGCCGCGAGTGGCGAAGACTACGGTCAGCACCATGGCCGTGAAGACCAGCAGCAGGATTCCGGTGCCGATGAGGACGGTGGTGTGTGCCATCGAGACCAGCCGGTCGACCCAGGTGCGGTGGTCATCCAGTGTCGCCTGCGGAATCTCTCCCTTGAGGAGGCTGCGCATCGCCTCGAAGTCCGGCGGGTGTGTTTCATCGATGGTGATGATCACCAGGCGCGGAACGGGCAGTTCCTTGAGGTCGAGGCCGGAGCCGAGCCAGGGTTCGAGCAGGCGTGCGGTTGCTGCCTCGTCGACGATCTGGCCGCTTTTCGTGCCGACGAAGCCAAGCGCGATATCGCGGGCGCTGATAAGCGCCTTGTCCATGTCGAGATTATCGTCGGGCTTGATCTGGATGGTGATCTCGCGGGCGATCTGGCTCTCCCAGCTCGCCGCCGTCGAGCGCACCATGCTGACGGCGCCGAGCGTCAGGCAGGCGAGGAACGCCATGATGGCGATGACGACGATCAGCGCATTGCCCTGGATGTTGGAGGAAGGCACGATCGGCCCTGTCGGGCGCACGCGCATCTCCGGCCGTCTCTTCTCGGGCGGCGTGGTCGTGGGTCTCTGCGCGTTGCCAGCAGCCCCTGGGTTCGCGGGGCTCCTGCGGGGTGTGGGCTCAGTCATAGATATCGAGATGCCCTCCCGACAAGATCATGCGCCGTGCCTCGACCTGATCCATCAGCGTCAGGTCGTGCGTGGCGATGACGACGGCCGTGCCGAGGCGATTGAGCTCGAGAAACAGGTTGAGCAGGCGCCGTGCCATCGGCGGATCGACATTGCCGGTCGGTTCGTCGGCAAGCAGGATTTCGGGCCGGTCGATCAGCGCGCGCGCAATGGCGGCGCGCTGCTTCTCGCCGCCCGACAGCACCGGCGGCAGCACGTTGATGCGCTCGCCGAGGCCGACCCATTTCAACAGTTCCAGCACATCGTTGCGATAGGAGCTTTCGTCCTTGCCGCGCACGCGCAGAGGCAGCGCGACGTTCTCATAGGTCGTCAGATGGTCGAGCAGGCGGAAATCCTGAAAGACGATGCCGACGCGGCGGCGCAGCAGCGGCAGCTCGTTGCGTGGGATCGAGGAGATCTCTCGGTCGAACATGCGGATCAGCCCGCGGGTCGGCTGTAGCGACATGAACAGCAGGCGCAGCAAGGTCGTCTTGCCGGCGCCGGAGGGGCCTGTCAGGAACTGGAACGATTTCTTCGGAATGTCGAAGGTCAGGTCGCGGAGAATTTCCGGACCCATGCCATAGCGCAAACCGACGTTCTCAAAATGGATCAACGGGCAGTCCAGTCTTCCGCGGTGTTCAATCAGGCGACTTGTTAACCAATTGCGTTAACGGACGGTAAATTTTGCTGGGAAGGCGCCCCATTCATGGCGGTCTTTGCGAAGCATTAACCATTAAAATTTACGACTGGGCAGGATTCGTTTCAATGCCCAGAATTCAGATGGGCGTGGAAACCATGTGGATCACCGGAAAGGGAGGTCGTCATGGGTGCTTTTCGCCACCGTCGGCAGCAGGCGGGGCTGGTCTATGACCTGCTTCCGCCCGAACGCGTAGCGGCTTCGCAACTACCCCATCGTTTCGGGCAGAAGCCGGATATTGTCGACGCCGAGTTCGTGACCGTCATTCCCGGCCGCGCCAACGGCAACTTTGACAGGGCTACTCGCACACAATCGCAGCCCCGGCCGGCTCCGGGTGGCGTTCACGTTCGCGCGATCACCGGCTTGCGGCTTGCCGAGGGATGGCTGCAGCAGGCATCGCGGCGCAGTTTCGTGGCTTTGATTGCGGCACTCGCGATCCTGGTTTTCGGTCTTGCTGGCGGCTTTTCCGGATTATCCGGCACGCCGGCGCAGGCAACATCGGAACCGCTGCAATTTACCCATGTGACGCTGACGCCGCGCGACGAGAACGGCATGCGGGTGCTGACCGTCAACGGCATCATCGAGAACCAGACAGGTGCCACGCTGACCGTGTCGCCCGTGCGCGCCGATATCTTCTCCGGCAATCAGTTGCTGACCAGCGTTGTGGTGAACCCACCCGTGGACCGTATCGGGCCGCATGAAAGCCGTGGTTTTTCCACCAGATTGCAGCATCCCGGTGGAAAAACGCCGGATGTTCGGCTTTCCTTCATGCCATAGGGGGTGTGTCGGCTCTTATGATTGTGCTACGGGCTAGGGCTTGATCAGCGGACAAGTGCCGCAGCACAGCCATGGAGCATGCCAATCAATGCCTGTCGTACGCGGGAAGAATATCGAGCCGCTTTTCACCGCCGAGCAGATCGCCGAGCGTAACAAGGTTTTGGCGGCGCAGATTGCCAGCGGGCCGACGAAGGATCTCCTCGTCATCGCCATCCTCAAGGGCTCGTTCATCTTCGCAGCCGATCTGTTGCGCGCGCTGCATGACACCGGGCTGGCACCGGAGGTCGAATTCATCACGCTTTCGAGCTATGGCGCCGGCACGACGTCCCAGGGCGTTCGCATCGTCAAGGACATCGACAGCGACGTAAAGGATCGTGACGTGCTGCTGGTCGACGATATCCTGGAATCCGGCCGGACTCTGCGCTTCGCCAAGGAACTGCTCTATGAGCGCGGCGCCCGCAACGTCTCGCTCGCTGTCCTGCTCGACAAGAGCGTCAAGCGCCAGGAAGAGCTGGAGGCCGATTATGTCGGCTTCGAATGCCCCGACTATTTCGTCGTCGGCTACGGCATGGACGTCGCCTATGCCTTCCGCGAATTGCCCTTCGTGGGCGTTGTGACCGGCGACGCCGACGAATAGTCTTGGCACGTCGGGCGCCGATTCCAGGTTAATCCGGCGCTCCGTCAAGCTGTCCCAATATGCTCCAGCGATGACGAACCGTTAACCACGGGACGGGATTGCACCTCTGTCGTTTACCGATCGCAAACGGAATTCTGGTGATTTCGGTCTCGGAACATGATGGACCACGGAGCATAGACCATGGCAAGAATTCTGATCACGGAAGACGAGGACTCTCTTCGCACCTTTGTCGCCCGGGCGCTGCGCCTGGATGGCCACGAGACCGAAGAGGCGGCCGACGGCGCCGAAGGTCTGGAAAAACTGAAGCAGGGCGTCTACGACCTGCTGCTCTCCGATATCCGCATGCCGGTGATGGATGGCATCGAGCTGGCGCACCAGGCGGCCTCGACCTGCCCAGGCATGAAGATCCTGCTGATGACCGGCTATGCCGAGCAGCGCGAGCGCGCCGACGACCTCATGGAAAAGATCGTCGATGTCGTCTCCAAGCCCTTTGCCCTGCCGGATATCCGCAAGGCGGTCGCCCGCGCCCTGGCGGCTTGATCGGCCCTATCGAGGGAGAGCCTTCGCCCATGATGGCGAAGGCGATGCAAGCCTACTGCCTCATATCGAGCAGGCGTTCCAGATAGTTCCGTTCGTCGGACAGTGACGGATTGTTGCTGAGACGCTCGCGGATGGCGTCGAGAATTTCTCGGGCGCGCTGCGCCTTGATGATATCTGGTACTTTGTTCTCGTTGGTTTCGTCGAATATGCCGGGTTTGCCGTCGCGCAGACGGCCAAGTGGGTCGCGGCCGTTCTGATTACCCTGGCCGTTTTGTCCCTGCTGCTGGCCCTGGCCTTGACCCTGCTGCTGCATCTGCGCCATGAGCTGGTTCATCATGTCGCGCGTGCCCTTGCGCAGCGCGTCGAGCGCACGGCCCTGGCCCTGCACGGCGGTCTCGCCATTGCCCTGGCCGAGCTCGCCGGCCGCACCCTTCATCTCCTGCTGCGCCTTGCCGTAATTCTGGTTCGGCTTCATGCCCATGGAGCCGAGTTCCTTTTGCAGCTCGCCGAGTTGTTTTCCGAGATCATCCTGCTGCTGGCGCAATTGCTTCAGCGCATCGCGCAACTGGTCGGCGGTCATGCCGTCCGTCTCGTTGTCGCCTTGCTTCTGACCCGGTTGCTGCTGGCCCTGCTGGTTCTGGCCCGGCCGCTGGTTCTGGTCCTGCTGGCCCATGTCCGGTTGTTGCGGATCGCCGAGGCCCGGCATGGGCTGGTTCAGCGCGTCGTCGCCGTCCTCGTTGGGATCGCCGCGCTGCATGCGGTCGCGCATGGTCTGGTCGAGCTTGAAGGTCTGTTCCATCAGCTTCTGCTGGTCGCGCAGGATACGGCCAAGCTTATCCATCTGCTGGCGCATCTTGTCGTTTGCTTCGCCCTGCTGCTGATTCTGGTCGCGCTGCGGCCTGCCTGCCTGCAGGTTGTTCATCATCTGCTGCAGCTCGGACAGCATCTGCTGCGCCGCCTGGCGGTTGCCGGAGCGGGCGAGATTCTCGATCTGGTCCATCATCCGCTGCAAATCCTGCTGGCGCAGGATATTGGCGGACTTCTGGTTGGGCTGCGCCGGCATGTTCTTCATGCGCTCGGCGAGCTCCTTCATATAGTTGCCCATCGCCTTGCGCAGCTCGTCCATCAATTTCTTGATTTCCGCGTCGGGCGCATTGCGTTGCAGCGCATCGGAGAGCTTCTGCTGCGCGTCGCGGAGTGCTTTCTCCGCGTCGGTCAGCTGCGCGTCTTCCATGCCGAGCGCGATCTGCCAGAGATAATCGGCAGTATCCTTCAGCGCGGCGTCGCCGCTGGCGAGCTTCATGCGCGTCAGCGCCGATTTGATCAGCAGGTAATTGCCGAGATCGGGGATCGTTTCGTCCGGGCGGATCGTCAACGACTTGTTGAGCTCGATCGCCTCCGGCATCTTGCGGGTGTCGAGCGCGAAAACCTGGCGTTCCTCGGCGACGGCGGCGGCAAGCGGTTGGCCGAAGTTGCGCGAGGGCAGGGTCATCTCATAGGGCGCGCTGCGGCCGGTCTGGCCGGCGCCGTCGCGTGCGACGAGGGTGACGCGCACCTTCTTGCCGGCAAGCGGATCCTGCGTCAGATCGCGGCTCGTCAGTCCCTTGCCGTCACGGCGGTCGCGACGCGGGATTTCCAGCTTGTATTCCGGCAGGCCATAAAGCGGCGTGGCTTGCGGATCGGCATCGACTGGCATGATCTCGGCACGGGCTTCCTCGACGCCATAATCGTCCTTCACCTTAAAGCCGATTTCGAGTGAGCCGTTGGTAGTGGCATGCGGAATGCCGTCAAAGGTGATTTCCGGCGGCTTGTCGACGACCACGTTGAAAGACCAGGACTTGCCGTTGACCGTCAGTTTGCCGCCCTTTTCGAGCTTCAGCACATGGGTGCGGGCAACCATCGCAGCTGCGCCCGACGAAGCGGTGTCGGCGACCGGCGGCTGGGCGGTGGGGACGGCCGTGTCGCCATTTGCCGATGCCTGTTTGCCGGCGTCGGCGACCTGTTCGGGGATCTCGGTGCTGGTGTCGCTGTCGGCGGGCTTGAACAGCGCTTTCTCATTCGCAGAGGCGCCGGTGACGCGCACGGTGAGCTCGGAGAATTGTGGGACGTTGACGCTGTCGCCGGTGTTGGCGGCATTGCCGGTCAGATAGACCGGCGCTTCGCCGGTGTAATAAGGCGGCGTCACCCAGGCATCGACGCGGACATCCGGATTGTTCGACGTGATGACGGGTGCGATGAAGGCATCGCTCAGCGAGCCGCCGCTGTTGGACATGGAAAAGCTGAACGCCGTCACCAGCAGCAGCGCCGGAACGGTGCGGAGTGCAAAGCGGTCGTAGCGGGCGATATCCGGTCGCGGGAAGCCGGCGTCCAGGGCGGCGATGCGCGCCGCCATGCGGGCCTGATGCTCCCGCCACAGCGCCCGGGCAAAGGGCGTGTCGAAAGCCGGCTCGTCTTCCTGCACGGTGACCGGTTGATGCGGGAGGCCGTTGCGCTCCTCCAGCATCCGGTCGGCTTCATCAACGGTTGGCCAGCGCAGGCGGCGGAAGGGGAAGCAGGCGGCGGCGAAGGCGATCGTGAAAACGGCGAGCAGGGCAAGGCGCAGCATATCCGGCGCGATGCGGAAGATGCCAAACCAGGCGGCAGAGAGGAAAAGGGCAAGGATCGACAGAGGCAGCAGCAGCAGCGGCAGGATCTGCTCGGAGACCAGCACCAGCCGTGCGAAGAGACGTTTGACCGCAACCAGCCGTGCCAGCGCCGGACGGCTGGCGAAAGCGCCCTTCTTGGGGTTGCTTGGGCTGGTCATCGGTCCGGTTTTCTCCCCGTTCTGACGTGGATGGCTATCTGCCCATTGGAAATGGCTGGGCGTCCCACACGCCCAAGTTTACAGCGCCCGGCGAGACGCCTGTCATGGAAAGATAACATTCTTTGTGGCGAAGACGAGAGCAAGCGGCGCCAAAGGCCACTTTTTCAGCGGATTTCGCTTAAACGTGATTAAGTCTCTTAATCGAGCCAGGCAGGAATCGAATCGAGACCGATCAACTCTTCATAGGTCCGGCGCGGACGAATGACGTGGAAATCGCCGCCCTTGACCAGCACTTCGGGCACCAGAAGCCGGCTGTTATAGGTGCCAGCTTGCACCGCGCCATAGGCGCCGCCGGAGCTGACGGCCAGGAGATCGCCGGGCTTCGGCATCGCCATTTCACGGTCGAGCGCCAGATAGTCGCCGGTCTCGCAGACCGGGCCGACGATATCGGCCTTGATGCGCGGCGCATTGGCGGCGGTGATCTCCACGGGGCGGATTTCGTGATAGGCCTCGTAGAGCGTCGGGCGAATGAGGTCGTTCATGGCGGCGTCGACGATGACGAAGCTCTTGTTGCCGCCGTCTTTCACATAGATGACCTCCGTCACCAGGATGCCGGCATTGCCGACGATCAGGCGGCCGGGCTCGGTGACGATCTTGCAGTTCAGGCCGCGCAGCTGATCCTTGACGATATGGGCATAGGCGTCCGGCAGCGGCGGTGGCGTGTTATCGTCGCGATAGGGGATGCCGAGGCCGCCGCCGATATCAACGTGGTGGATGTCATGGCCATCGCCGCGCAGCGTCTCGACGAGTTCGCGCAGCAGCTTGAAGGCATCCTCGAACGGCTGCAGCTCGGTGATCTGGCTGCCGATATGCATGTCGATGCCGGTGGCGTCGATGCCCGGTAGATTGGCGGCGCGAGCATAGACGGCGCGGGCGCGCTCCCAGGAGATGCCGAACTTGTTTTCCTTCTTGCCGGTCGAAATCTTCGCATGGGTGCGGGCATCGACGTCGGGATTGATGCGGAAGGACACGGGGGCAATCTTGCCGGCCCGGACGGCGCGCTGGTTCAGCACTTCCAGTTCCGGCTCGGATTCGACATTGAAGCAGTAAATGCCGGCTTCGAGCGCGACATCCATCTCCTGAGCGGTCTTGCCGACGCCGGAGAACATGATGCGGTTCGCCGGGATGCCGGCGGCCAGAGCGCGTTGCAGTTCGCCAACGGAGACGACATCGACGCCGGCGCCGAGACGGCCAAGCGTCTTCAGCACCGCCTGGTTGGAATTGGCCTTCATGGCGTAGCAGACCATGGCGTCGACATCGCTGAAGGCTTCGGAAAAGACGCGGTAGTGCCGCTCGAGCGTTGCCGTCGAATAGACGTAGAAAGGTGTTCCGACCGCCTTGGCGATCTCGGGAACAGGAACGTCCTCGGCGTAGAGAATGCCGTCGCGATACTGGAAATGGTTCACGGTCGCGGCCTGCTCAGAGAAGCGGATCGAGGAGGAACTTCTTGTCCTCGGTGCCTGGCTGTTTCGTTGGCTTGGAGACGTCGCCGCCCTTGGTCGCCGCAGCGCTTGGCGGATCGAGATCGCCCTTGCGGCCACATCCGACGACGGCAAGGCCGATGACCGAAAGGACGACGGTCAGGCGGATGATATGCGGCATGTTGATCTGCATCGAAATCCTCTTGGGCGGCAAACGCGGAAGCAATCTTCATAGCGAAGTTTCCGCGCCTTGTGCACCCTGATTGTTAGAGTGTGGTTTCCGGCGATTGTCTCAGTTGCGGGCGCGCCAGAAGGCGATCTGCTTGCGCACTTCCGATGGCGCCGTGCCGCCGAAGCTCTTGCGGCTGGCGACCGAGGCCTCGACCGTCAGCACGTCGAAGATCTTGTCGGTGATCGCGGGGTGGATCGCCTGCAGATCTTCCAGCGACAGTTCAGCTAGATCGCAGGATTTGCTTTCGGCAAGCGCCACGGCGCGGCCGGTGACGTGATGGGCGTCGCGGAAGGGAAGGCCCGCTTCACGTACCAGCCAATCGGCAAGGTCGGTGGCGGTCGAGTAGCCGGAGCCGGCGGCGGCCTTCATGCGGGCGGCGTTGATCGTCATGTCGCGCACCATGCCGGTCATGGCGGCAATCGCCAGTTCCAGGCTTTCGGCGGCGTCGAAGACCTGTTCTTTGTCTTCCTGCATGTCCTTGGAATAGGCGAGCGGCAGGCCCTTCATGATGGTCAAAAGCGCAACCAGTGAGCCGTTGATGCGGCCGGTCTTGGCGCGCACCAGCTCGGCCGCGTCGGGGTTCTTCTTCTGCGGCATGATCGAGGAGCCGGTAGAGAAGGCGTCGGACAGGCGCACGAAGCCGAATTGCGGCGTCGACCAGATGACGATCTCTTCGGCCAGCCGCGACAGGTGCATGCCGGCGATAGCGGCGATCGACAGGAACTCGATCGCGAAATCGCGGTCAGAGACGGTGTCGATCGAGTTGCGGGTCGGCTCGCGGAAGCCGAGCGCCTTGGCCGTCATGTGGCGGTCGATCGGGAAGCCGGTGCCGGCAAGGGCGGCGGCGCCGATCGGCGATTCGTCCATATGCTCGATGGCATGGCGCACGCGCGAACGGTCACGGCCGAACATCTCGACATAGGCCATGCAATGATGGCCGAAGGTGACCGGCTGCGCGGTCTGCAGATGCGTGAAGCCGGGCATGACGGTGTCGGCGTGCTCTTCGGCGCGGTCGAGGAAGGCGGCGATCAGGCCGGTCAGCGCCTGTTCGCATTTCAGCAGCTCTTCCTTGACCCAGAGGCGGAAATCGAGCGCCACCTGGTCGTTGCGCGAACGGGCCGTGTGTAGCCGTCCGGCGGCGGGGCCGATCAGGGCCGCAAGCCGCGACTCGACGTTCATATGAATATCTTCGAGGCTGCGGGAGAATTCGAAATTTCCGGCTTCGATCTCTGACAGGATCGTGTTCAGCCCGTGAACGATCTTGTCTTTATCCTCGGTTGAAATGATGCCTTGATGGGCGAGCATGGTGGCATGGGCGATGGAACCGCGGATATCCTGCGCAAACAGCTTCTTGTCGAAACCGATCGATGCATTTATCTCCTCCATGATGGCCGCGGGGCCGGAGGCGAAACGTCCGCCCCACATCTGGTTGGAGGATTTGGTGTCCGTGCCGTCAGCCATGAGATGCCTACCTGGAGAATGTAATGACAGCGAAGAAGCCGTTTGGTCTGCCGTCCGTGAAACTTGTCCTGCTTGCCGCCGTCGCCGGGGTCGTCGCCGGTGCGGCAGCGGTATACGTGAAGGAGGCGGGGTATGGCAATGGTATTGGTGAAACGGCCTCCTCCGGGCAATGCGAAACGGCCAAGGATCGCGCCGCGGCCCTGACGCCCTTCACCAAGGGACAGGTCGCCGCCATGGCCGCGCCGCAGACGCCGATCTCGCTGCACGACGTTTCCTTCAAGGGGGCGGACGGCCAGCCGCTGTCGATCGCCAATTTTTCGGGCAAGACGCTGCTGCTCAATGTCTGGGCGACCTGGTGCGTGCCCTGCCGTGAGGAAATGCCGGCCTTGAACGCGCTGGAGAAGAGCATGGGCAACGACAAGTTCGAGGTCGTCGCCGTCAATATCGACACCGGCGACGATGAGAAGCCGAAAGCCTTCCGCACCGATTACGGCATCGACAAGCTCGGCTATTATCGCGACAGCACCATGGGCGTCTTCAACGCGCTGAAGAAACAGGGCCTGGCCTTCGGCCTGCCGGTGACGCTCTTGATCGACGACAAGGGCTGCCTCGTCTCGGCCATGAATGGTCCGGCGGCATGGGATAGCGACGATGCGAAAAACCTGATCAAGGCGGCGGTGGGGATTTGACATTCCTCCTTCTCCCCCTCGGGGAGAAGGTGCCTGACAGGGTGGATGAGGGGGAGTGCGTCATATTCAGGCGCATCTATTGGGAAAAAAGCGCCGCCCTCCCGGTAACGTCCCCTCACCCCGCGCGTTCCGCGCGACCCTCTCCCCGTTGGGGCGAGGGGGTTTATTACCGTGTCGGAACCGGCACTTCGCCGCGATAATCGTAGAAGCCGCGGCCGGATTTGCGGCCGAGCCAGCCGGCTTCGACATATTTCACCAGCAGCGGGCAGGGGCGGTATTTCGAGTCCGCCAGGCCGTCGTGCAGCACCTGCATGATCGACAGGCAGGTGTCGAGGCCGATGAAATCGGCAAGCTGCAACGGACCCATCGGGTGATTGGCGCCGAGCTTCATGGCGGTGTCGATGGCATCGACGGTGCCGACGCCTTCGTAAAGCGTGTAGATCGCCTCGTTGATCATCGGCAGCAGGATGCGGTTGACGATGAAGGCCGGGAAGTCTTCGGCCACCGTGATCGTCTTGTCCAGCGAGCTGACATATTCCTTGGCGGCGGAGAAGGTCGTTTCCTCGGTGGCGATGCCGCGCACCAGTTCGACCAGCTTCATCACCGGCACCGGGTTCATGAAGTGGATGCCCATGAAGCGTTCCGGCCGGTCGGTCGCGGAGGCGAGCCGGGTGATCGACAGCGATGAGGTGTTGGTGGCGAGCATCGCCTCGGGCTTCAGGATCGGACAAATCTGGGCATAGATCTTGCGCTTGACGCTTTCGTCCTCGGTCGCGGCCTCGATGGCGAGGTCGACCTGGGCGAGATCGTTGAGGTCGGAAGAGCCTGATATCAGCGCAAGCGCCGCCTTGCGTTCCTCGTCGGTCATCTTGCCGGAAGAGACCTGGCGGGCAAGGTTGCCGTTGATGGTGGCAAGGCCGCTCTCGATGCGTTCCTGCGACAGATCGTAGATGTGCACCTTATAGCCGGCCATGGCGGATACGTGGGCAATGCCGCAGCCCATCTGGCCCGCTCCGATAATACCGATCGTCTTCAGCGAACTCATTGCCAACTCCCCCGGGGCGGCGCGTTCTCGGCGGCGCGCCATGCTATTCGTCATAAATTTGCCGGACTATTTCTAGCCCGGCAAGATTGATAGACCCATAAAGGACAATTTTCCAGTCTTTCGCAACTGCGAAAGAGATCAAGAGGCGCGATCAGAGCGCCTTTTCGAGTTCCGGCAGCGCCTCGAAGAGATCGGCGACGAGGCCATAGTCGGCGATCTGGAAGATCGGGGCCTCTTCGTCCTTGTTGATGGCGACGATGACCTTCGAGTCCTTCATGCCGGCAAGATGCTGGATGGCGCCGGAAATGCCGCAGGCGATATAGAGCTGCGGAGCGACCACCTTGCCGGTCTGACCGACCTGCCAGTCGTTTGGCGCGTAGCCGGCATCCACCGCTGCGCGCGATGCGCCGACGGCGGCACCGAGCTTGTCGGCGACGGGAAGGATGACTTCGCGGAACTTCTCGGCGGAACCAAGCGCACGGCCACCGGAGATAATGATCTTCGCGGACGTCAGTTCCGGACGGTCGGATGAGGACAGCGCATCACTGACGAAGCTGGAAAGGCCGGGATTGGCAACGGCCGCGATCGCCTCGACGGCAGCCGAGCCGCCTTCAGGCGCAGATGCGAAGGATGCCGTGCGAACGGTGATCACCTTCTTCGCATCGCTCGACTGCACCGTCTGGATGGCGTTGCCGGCATAGATCGGGCGCTTGAAGGTGTCGGCGGAAACGACGTCGGTGATCTCCGAGATCTGGGCGACGTCGAGCAGGGCCGCGACACGCGGCAGCACGTTCTTGCCGACCGAGGTGGCAGCCGTGATGACGGTGTCGTAGCCGGCGGCCAGCGATACGATCAGATCGGCCAGCGGTTCGGCGAGGTTGTTGGCAAGCTCGTCACTTTCGGCCAGCAGCACCTTGGAGACGCCGGCAAGCTTTGCAGCGGCATCGGCGGCAGCCTTGGCGCCCTTGCCTGCGACGAGGATATGAATGTCGCCACCGATCTTGGCGGCAGCCGTCAGCGTCTTGGCGGTCTGGTCGGAAAGGCTTTGGTTGTCGTGGTCAGCCAGAAGAAGAATGGCCATGATGATTGTCTCCCTTTCCTATCCTAGAGCACGCCGGCTTCGGTCTTGAGCTTCTCGACAAGCTCGGCGACCGAACCCACCTTGATACCCGCCTTGCGGCCGGATGGCTCTTCCGTCTTCAGCACCTTGAGGCGCGGCTCGGTCGAGACGCCGAAGTCGGCCGGTGTCTTCTTGTCGAGCGGCTTCTTCTTCGCCTTCATGATGTTCGGCAGAGAGGCATAGCGCGGCTCGTTGAGACGAAGGTCTGTCGTGACAACAGCCGGAAGCTTGATCTCGATGGTCTGCAGGCCGCCGTCGACTTCGCGGGTAACGGTTGCCTTGCCGTCGCCGATCTCGATCTTCGAGGCGAAGGTCGCCTGCGCCGAGCCCAGGAGGGCGGCCAGCATCTGGCCGGTCTGATTGCTGTCGTCATCGATCGCCTGCTTGCCGACGATGATCAGGCCCGGCTGTTCGGCGTCTGCGACACCCTTCAGGATCTTGGCGACGGCGAGTGGCTCGACGGCATCATCGGTCTCGACCAGGATCGCCCGGTCGGCGCCCATGGCGAGTGCGGTGCGCAGCGTCTCTTCAGCCTTGGCAGGCCCGATCGAGACGACCACGACTTCCTCAGCTTTGCCGGCTTCCTTCAGCCGCAGCGCTTCCTCAACCGAGATCTCGTCGAACGGGTTCATCGACATCTTGACGTTGGCAAGCTCAACGCCAGTACCATCCGGCTTCACGCGGATCTTGACGTTGTAATCAACTACCCGCTTCACGGGGACGAGAATCTTCATGGAATCCTTCCTTCAACACTGCGCTCCAGACCATGGCCTGTTCCGCGCCGTTCCGTTTGTCGAATGGCGACATGGATACGCGTTTTTTCCCCAATTACAACGCTTCCATGCCGCAGACAGGCAAATTGCTTCAGGGGTGTAAATAACGTTTACGTTAACGTCAATACGGTCACCCGGTAGGAGACATAATTTGCCTTGTTACCGATTCTTGCCGGGAACCCAGAGCACATCGGCGCGGCCGCGATCATTGGCATGGCGCGCGGCGACAAACAGGAAGTCCGAGAGGCGGTTGACGTATTTCAGTGCTGCCGGGCTGACACGCTCGCCCTTGCTGCGTGACAGGGCCACCATCAACCGCTCGGCACGCCGCGCGATGGTGCGGGCGAGGTGGAGATGGGCGGAGGCCGGACTGCCGGCGGGCAGGACGAAGGAATTCAGCGGTTCGAGACCGGCATTGAGAGCATCGATATCATGTTCGATGCGCGACACCTGATTGTCGATGATGCGCAGCGGCTCGTAGGGGAGCGGCTCGTCCGTCTCCGGTGCCGAGAGGTCGGCGCCGAGATCGAACAGATCGTTCTGGATGCGCATCAGCATGGCGTCGAGCTCGGGCATATCGGCCGTATGCAGCCTGGCGACGCCGATCGCGGAATTGGTTTCGTCGATCGTGCCGTAGGATTCGACGCGCAGATCGTGCTTCAGCCGGCGCGGGCCGGAGACGAGGCCGGTCGTGCCGTCGTCGCCGGTCTTGGTATAGATCTTGTTGAGCTTGACCATCTTGATCCCGCAATCAGGCTGGACGGCCGCCGCCGGTCAGCCACAGCGTCAGCATGATCAGGATGACGGCGACCGCCTGCAGCAGCACGCGAAGCTGCATCAGCCGGTTGGAGAGATTGGGGTTGTCACCCTTCATCATGTTGAACAGGCCGCGGATGAGGACGAGCACCACGAGGCCCATGACAATGATGGCGGCGATATAGGTAAATGTGGACATGGCTCCTCCGTCCCCGTCTTTCAATCCAGCCGGCGCATCAGGCGATAGAAAAGGTTAGCCGGCAACAGCCTTTTCAGAAGAACGCCCTGCTTGGCAGGGGTAGTCACGAGATAGTGCGGACGCGGATTTTTCGCATTCAAGGTGGATTTTAACACGTCATAGACCGCTTCGGGTCCCAATTTATGCTTGTTGACCGGACCTGTGCCATTCAGTCGCGCCAGCTGCCGCCGGTATTCGACGGCATGGGCCGAATGTTTGAGGTCGATGTGTTCCTCGATCTTGGCGAGCGCATTGGCGGTGAAGCGCGTGGCGATCGGCCCGGGCTCGATCAGGCTCACATGGATGCCGCTATCCTGCAGCTCCATCCTGAGCGTGATCGTCAGCCCCTCCAGCGCGAATTTCGAGGCGGTGTAGGCGCCGCGGAAGCGATAGGGGATGAGGCCGAGGATGGAAGAGCAATTAACGATCCGGCCCTGGCCTCGGGCGCGCATCAGCGGGATCACCTGCCGCGTCAGCTCATGCCAACCAAAGAAGTTCGTCTCGAACTGTTCGCGCAGCACATCCGTGGAGAGGTCTTCGACGGCGCCCGGCTGGCCGTAGGCACCGTTGTTGAACAGGGCGTCGATGCGGCCGCCGGTCCGTTCGCGCACGGTGGCAACCAGGGCCGAGATCGTGTCCGGCCGGGTATAATCCATCAACAGGGTCTCGATGCCGTCGGCTTCGAGCGGGCCAAGGTCCGCCTCCTTGCGCACGGTCGCAAAAACCCGCCAGCCATCGGCCTTCAGCGCCCGGGCGCAATAGGCGCCGATGCCGGAGGAGCAGCCCGTCACGATAATGGTGCGTTGATCGGCCATGGAATGATTCCTGTACAAAGTGGGAGTCGTTTCCCATATTCAGGAGCCCGATACAATCGACAACCGGTGGATGAGGACCGGGAGCAAGCGGAGATGGAATGCCGACATTCGTGCGTGCGCTTTACAAGGTCATCTACGATGCAGTGTTCCATTTCGTCGAGGACGACGGGTTCGCCATGGCGAGCCATGTCGCGCTTTCGACGCTGCTGGCGGTTTTCCCGTTCCTGATCTTCGGCACCGCGCTTGCGAGCTTCCTCGGCGCCAGCCAGTTTTCCTCGACGGCGGTGCATCTGATCTTCGACACCTGGCCGGAGGCGATCGCCAAGCCGGTGGCCGATCAGGTGGTGCAGGTGCTGACCATTCCACGCGGCGGGTTGCTGACGATCTCGGTGCTAGCGGCCGCCTACTTCGCCTCCAACGGTGTCGAGGCGCTGCGGATCTCACTTAACCGCGCCTACCGCGTGCCGGAAACGCGGCCGTGGTATTTCAACCGCCTGGCCAGCCTTGGCTATGTGCTGATCGCGGTTCTGATCTTTGCGCTTCTGAGCATCCTGCTGGTCGCCGTGCCGCTGGCGCTCAATTATACGCGGCAGTGGCTGCCGGGGCTTGCCGATATCCTCGACGTCGTTTTCAGCTGGCGGATCTACGGCACCATCTTCCTGTTGGTGGCGGGGCTGCTGATCCTGCATCTGTGGCTGGCGGCCGGGCGGCGGCGGTTGTTCGACGTCATTCCCGGCGTCTTCCTGACCCTGGTCTTCTGGTCGATCGGCGCGCTGCTCTTTGCCTATTATCTCTCGACCTTCGCCAATTACACCGCCACCTATGCCGGCCTCGCCTCGGTGATGATCGTCTTGATCTTCCTCTATATGCTCGCGGTGATTTTCATCATGGGGGCGGAAATCAATGCGGCGCTGATGAAGTTCAAGGTGCGGCGCCTGCTGTTCGGCAAGGTGGCTAGCCCGCAAGCCGACAAGCCAGACGTCGACAAGCAGCAATCAGAGGCCGATGCGGCGGCGAAGCTGCGCCGGTGACAGGCCTTGCCGGCGCCATTCGGCAATGCCGGTGTCGCCCTGACTTTTTGACAGCTTCCGGCTGTCGTCGCCGAGGATCAGCCGGTGATGGTGGTAGAGCGGTTCCGGCAGACCGAGCAAAGCTTGTAACAGTCGGTGGATCGAGGTGGCGTGAAAGAGGTCGAGGCCGCGCACGACATGGGTGATGCCTTGCGCCGCGTCATCGACGACCACGGAGAGATGATAGCTCGACGGCGCGTCGGAGCGTGACAGAACAACGTCGCCCCAGGCTGCGGGATCGGCCAGGATATCGCCCGTCTCGCCATCGCCGCTTTCGCGCCAATGAAGCGGCTGGCCGACCTCGGCGATGGCTTTTTCCATGTCGAGCCGCCAGGCGTGCTTGAGACCGGCACCCAGCAATCGCTGTCGCTCCTCCGGACTGCGCTTGCGGTCATCGGACGGATAGAGCGGCGTTCCGTCTGGATCGCGCGGCCAAGATCTTCCGCCGACCTCACCTGCAGCGACCCGTGCCTTCACCTCGCCGCGCGTGAAAAAGGCGGGATAGACGAGGCTGCGGTCGATCAGCGACTGCAGGGCGCTCTGATAGGCCGGGAAATGCTCGGACTGCCGGCGCACCGGTTCTTCCCAGGCAAGGCCAAGCCAGCGGAGGTCGGTCAAAATCCCCGCTTCGAAATCGGGTGTACAGCGGGCCTGATCTATGTCCTCGATGCGCAGGAGAAAATCGCCGCCGGCCTTGATCGCCATCTCGTGATTGAGGATCGCCGACAGCGCATGGCCGAGATGCAGCGGGCCGTTCGGGCTCGGCGCAAAGCGGAATCTCGGCTTTTGACGGGGAATCGCGATCATGCTTTCTTCTGCCACGAATTCCACCGAGGGACCATCAGGCGCCATGCACATCATTCGCGATGAAGACGATATTAGGCAAGGACTGGCGGCGCTGGTCGAACTCGATCCACGCCTGCGGCGGATTATCTCCGAAGCCGGCCCGGTGCCGCTGCGCCTGCGCGAGCCGGGCTTCGAGGGGCTGGCCCATATTATCGTCTCGCAGGTTGTATCGCGGGCAAGCGCCGACGCGATCTGGGGGCGGATGATGGCGAGGCTCGACCGGGTGACAGCCGAGACCTATGCCGGGCTGGAGCCGGATGCCTGGCGGACCTTTGGTCTATCGCGAATCAAGGCCGATACGCTGGCGCGTGTTGCCGATGCTGTTGTTGAGGGCCGAATCGATCTGCATTCGTTGAGCACCGAGCACCCGGAAAAGGCGCTGTCCGAACTGACGTCGATCAAGGGGATAGGACCGTGGACGGCTGAGGTCTATCTGATGTTTTGCGGCGGTCACGCAGATGTGTTCCCGGTCGGCGATGTCGCCCTGCAGGCGGCCGTCGGCATGGCGTTCGGCCATGAGATCAGGCCCCTGCCGAAGCTCTTGGCCCGGGAAGCGGCGGTCTGGGCGCCCTGGCGCTCGGTCGCGGCCCGGCTTTTCTGGGCTTATTATGCCGTCAAGACCCGGCGCGACGCGCTGCCTATCGATTAATCAGTGGGTCTCATAGATTCGCCTCTTTGCACTGAATTTATTGGACTTCACAATCCTGTAACAACCGGCCTAATATACAGGTGCAGATGCCGAATCGATCAGGAGGGTTCCTTGACGATTGCAGTCTCCCCGCAGTCCCTGCCGGCGCTCGTCCTGAACGCTGACTACAGACCGCTGAGTTATTACCCCTTGTCGCTCTGGTCCTGGCAGGACGCGATCAAGGCGGTTTTCCTTGACCGTGTGAATATCATTGCCGAATACGATCAGTGCGTATCGTCGCCGAGCTTCTCAATGCGGCTGCCGAGCGTTGTCTGCCTCAAGACTTACGTTCAGCCGTCCCGCAACCCGGCCTTTACCCGGTTCAACGTCTTCCTGCGTGACCGGTTCGAATGCCAGTATTGCGGCACCCATGACGACCTGACCTTCGACCATGTCATCCCGCGCGCCCATGGCGGCGAGACGACCTGGCAGAACGTCGTGGCGGCCTGCTCGCCGTGCAACCTGCGCAAGGGCAGCAAGCTGCCGAAGCAGGCGGGCATGTTCCCGGCACAGAAGCCGTATCAGCCGACCGTGCAGGACCTGCACAATAACGGCCGCCTGTTCCCGCCGAACTATCTGCACGACAGCTGGCTCGACTATCTCTACTGGGATACGGAGCTGCAGCCTTAGGATTGGGCGCCTGCGGAGGTCGGGCGAGTTTCGCTTTGCCGCACCTATTATGCACGGCCCCTCACCCTAGCCCTCTCCCCGCAAGCGGGGCGAGGGGACTACGGGTTATAAAACCAAGCTCATCATGTGGAGTACGATCCCGGCGGGTCGCTAAGCTCCCTCGCCCCGCTTGCGGGGAGAGCGACTGTCTTGTTGGTCAAGCTGATTGCCATGGTTTTTGATCCCGGATGATGGCATTGA
>NZ_JBXAPH010000004.1:0-500769 GCF_058803745.1 Rhizobium sp. GW821-FHT14E12 | reverse complement strand
CCGACGCAAAATCAAAAAGGCCGGATGGGATGACCAATTCCTAACCGAACTCCTCGCTCATATGCGATAGCCCTGCCCCTTAAGGGGGAGGGTCGGCCCGAAGGGCCGGGGTGGGGTGATCTCCGTGTTTGCGGCATGTCACCCCCACCCGCGGCTTTGCCGCGACCTCCCCCCTCAAGGGGGAGGTGCTAGTCTACCGCTTCAGGCTTCCCAGAATCCCCCGCACCAGCGCCCGTCCGACCTGCGTCGCGACCGTACGCGCCATGCTTTTCATCGTCGCTTCCAGGATGGTCTCGCGCTGGTAGCCGGAGCGGCCGCGGCCCGCCGGCTTGTTGCTGTCTCCGCCGAAGCCGGGAAGTGTCCAGCCACCGGTGCTCTCTCCGTCTTCCTTGGCCGCAGCCTGATCGGCTGCCTTGCCGGCGCGGGCAGCGAGGATCTCGTAAGCGGATTCGCGGTCGATAGTCTGGTCATAAAGGCCGGCGACCGGGCTCGCATTGATGATGGCCTGGCGCTCGGCATCGGTCAGGGGACCGATGCGGCCGGACGGCGGGCGGATCAAGGTGCGCTCGACGATCGAGGGCGCACCCTTGCCTTCAAGCATGGAGACCAGCGCCTCGCCGGTGCCGAGCGTGGTGATGACGTCGGCGGTCTTGAAGGCCGGGTTAGGACGGAAGGTGTCGGCCGCCGTCTGCACGGCCTTCTGTTCGCGCGGCGTATAGGCGCGCAGCGCATGCTGCACGCGGTTGCCGAGCTGGGCGAGCACGGTTTCCGGCACGTCGAGCGGGTTCTGCGTGACGAAATAGACGCCGACACCCTTGGAGCGGATCAGGCGCACGACCTGTTCGACGCGCTCGATCAGCACTTTCGGCGCATCGTTGAAGAGTAGATGCGCCTCGTCGAAGAAGAACACTAGCCTCGGCTTTTCAGGGTCGCCGACCTCAGGCAGTTCCTCGAAAAGTTCGGAGAGCAGCCAGAGCAGGAAGGTGGCGTAGAGGCGCGGGTTCATCATCAGCTTGTCGGCGGCAAGCACCGATACCTGCCCGTAACCGTTGTTGTTGACGCGCATGATGTCGGAAATTTTCAGCGCCGGCTCGCCGAAGAAGTTTGCAGCCCCCTGCTGCTCCAGCACCAGAAGCGACCGCTGCAGCGAACCGACGGAGGTTTTCGAGATCAGGCCGTATTTGCTGGAAAGCTCGCTGGCATTTTCACCCATGTAGTTCAAGAGCGCCTGGAAATCCTTGAGGTCGAGCAGCGCCAGGCCATTTTCATCGGCGATCTTGAAGGCGATGTTGAGCACGCCTTCCTGTGCCTCCGAGGCGTCCATCAGCCGGGACAACAGCAGCGGTCCCATCTCGGCGATGGTGGCGCGCACGCGATGGCCTTTTTCGCCATAGATATCCCAGAAGATCACCGGGAACTGCTCAAATTCATAGGGCTTCAGGCCGACATCCTCGGCCCGCTTCAACAGGAAATCCTTCGGCTCACCCTTGGCGGCGATGCCGGAGAGATCGCCCTTGATGTCGGCGCAGAAGACCGGCACGCCCGCCTTGGAAAAGCCTTCCGCCAGCACCTGTAGCGTCACTGTCTTGCCCGTGCCGGTCGCGCCGGTGACGAGGCCGTGGCGGTTGCCGAATTTCAGCGTCAGATATTCGCTCTTGTTGAGACTGTCGTCCGGATTGCGGCTGGCGCCTACGAAAATCTGTCCATCTTGCTGCGGCATGAGGTGTCGTCTCCCTGTGGGCGGCGGCACGGCAACTTAAGAGAGGCTGCCAGGGCCGGTTCATCGATTTGTCCTGAAGCTGTTATAAGAACAGACTTGAGTGGCGACAACCATTCGCGTCATGGTTATGTTTATGATAGGCTACGCATATCCGGCACGGCTTGTGCCTGTCGGTCCATTCGGTTACGTTGACGTTAACGTCGGAATCAACAGGCTGGAGGTTTAAGTGAACGAAGTTATTGATCAAATTGCAGCAAAAGCCGGTATTGCCCCCGATGTCGCGGAAAAGGCCGTCGGCACGATCCTTGGCTTCCTGCAGCGTGAATCTCCGGATGGCCCGGTCACCAAGATGATTGCCGCCATTCCCGGCGCTTCCGATTTGGTGGCGCAATATGGCGGCGAAGAAGCCTCTGGCGGCGGTGGCCTGCTTGGCGGCCTCCTCAATGCTGTCGGCGCCGGCGGCGGCATCATGGCGCTCGGCCAGCAGTTGATGAGCAGCGGCCTCAGCATGGGCGAGGTCACCTCGCTCGCCAAGGCAACCATCGAAACCGCCCGCCAGCATGCCGGCAACGACGTGGTCGACCAGGTCGTCGGCTCCGTTCCGGGCTTGAACCAGTTCCTGTAATCTGCTGTCATTCGAGACAAGGACCCCGCGGTCTAGCCGCGGGGTTTTTCGTTTTGTCATGCTGGAAATTGCAGGCCACTCATGTCCGCCAATCCTATTCCTTCTCTTCTGCCGCAAGGATCAGGCCACAACTTCGTGCTCTATGGCGATTCCTGTTCCGGCGTTCCGGGAGCGCTGCACGAAAAGACCTTTGCCGCTGTCAATACCGTCTTGCGTCGGCTCGATCCGCCACCGGAATTCATTCTGTTTCCGGGCGATGAAATCATCGGCCTGACCGCCGATGCCGACGAGTTGAGAGCACAATGGCGGCATTGGCTCGACCACGAAATGGGCTGGCTCGATCGTCAAAAGACGCCGCTTTGGCACACGACCGGCAACCACACCACCTATGACGAGATGAGCGAGCAGATCTTCCGCGAGGTCCTGCTGCTTCCGGAAAACGGACCGGCGGGTCAGGAAGGTCTGTCCTACTGGGTGCGCCACGGCGATCTTCTGCTGGTCTTCGTCCATACGCTATGGACCGGCCTCGGCGGCGAGGGCCATGTCGAAACCGAGTGGTTGGAAGCAACGCTAAAGGCACATGGCGATATCAGCCACAAGATCGTCCTCGGCCATCACCCGGTCTTCCCGGTCAACGGATTTTCCGGCGCGTATCAGCGCGAGATCGGCCCCGAATATGCCAAGCGATTTTGGGATATTCTGGTTGAAGCCGATGTTCTGGCCTATGTTTGCAGCCATATTCTTGTCTTCGACGTCCAGGTTCATCGCGGCGTCCTGCAGCTTTGCACCGCCGGCGCGGGCACGGCGCATCGAATGCCGGAGGGCGTGGAATATCTCCATTGCATCCAGGCGGCTCTCGATGCGGACAGTTTTCGTTATCAGGTGTTGGATACCGACGGAGTTGTTCGCGAACGGTTGCAATGGCCTCTCAAGCCGGCTGATCCGGAGGAGTGGCAAAGCCTCTCGGCTGGAACGCATGCGGCTGGCTTTAGCGGCTCGACGAGCAATGAGCGTATTGTCGAATTGCGGATACGGGGTTTGATGCCGGACACGGCACATGCTCCGGCCCAAACCCTCTTCTCCGCCTTCAATCCCGGCAGCATCGCGCCGCTCTGGCTCGGTTTGCGCGGTCCGCGACAGACCTTGACCGTGATCCTGGGTCGCGATCGCGGTCGCAGTCCGCACTACTGGTTGGGTCCCGATCTCGCCGCTGGCCAGCCTTTCGATCTTGATATCGTCTTGCATGCCGGTATGGGGCCAGGCGGCGCCCTCTACCGCATGCATGGCGATGATAGATGGACCTCCTTCGATGCGGCCTCCGCAACCGGCCTCGAGCGCCTGGTCTGGCCGTCGCAATGGAGCGTGGGCCATGGTCACGGTGGAGCGGCGGATCGTCCCTTCATGGGCAGCGAGCTGCAGGTTTCGATTGCTGCGGCACGGTGATCCGCCGAGGTTCTGGGGTGCTCCACATCGGAAAGGCTGCCGGCAGGTAGCATGGTTCGTTCGAGCGCGGACCAGTTTCTGTTAGGCTGGTCGCTTAGCCGAATCGAGTCGTTGCGGAGAAAGTTCATGGCGAAATGGGATGGCGCCTATACTTGGCACAAGCGGCCGTCGGCCATCGGAGCGCCGGATCGTCTGAGAGTGGCAACGTGCCAGATCCCCGTGGGGTATGACATCGCGGCGAATACGGCGCAGATCCTGACACTGATCGAAGCGGCGGCCAAGGCTGGCGCCGATGTCGCTCATTTCCCGGAGTGTGCTCTGTCCGGCTATGGTTCGGCCAATTGGCCGGACTGGGCCGGCTTCGATTGGGCTGGTCTTCAGGCGGCGGTGGAAGCGGTGCAATCGGCAGCGCGTCGTCACCGCGTCTGGGTCGCGACTGGCTGTGTGCATCGCGATGACGCCATGCAGAGGAAATTCAATTCTCTTTATGTTTTCAACCGCGATGGTCAACTCGCCGGTCGCTATGACAAGCGTTGCTGCTCAACCAATGATCTGCGGGCTTTCGAATTGGGGCGTCACCAGCTCATCCTGGATATCGAAGGCGTCGCCTGCGGTTTCCTCATCTGCCGCGATTGGTCCTATCCCGAGCTCTGGCGCGCGTATGAAGGGCAGGTCGAGCTCGTCTTTCACTCCGCCTGCGCCGACGGTCAGGGTCGCGACAAGAATGAAACCCATACGATCCCGCCATTGATGCAAGCCTATGGTCGGCAACACGTCTATGCCGTCAGCTCTGCCAATTCCTGCCGGTACAGTCAGGACTATCCGAGCCTATGGGTCGAGCGCGGCGGATATATGGGCGGGCAGGCGACGCGTCACGAGGCCGGCTTCACGATGAACGCGCTCGCGGACGATCCCGAACAGGATCGTTTCTTCGCCGCCGTTCTGGAATCGCACCGCGCCGAGCGTATCCTGTATCAATTCGAGGATTGAGATGCATGACCGGCTCCTTCTGGGGCCGGCCCGTAGTCTCACCCCTTCTTGCCCTCCGGCTTCTCGTCCGGCTGATGCCAGGCGCGGCCGTCGCGCTGGATGAGGTCGTCGGCGCAGGCCGGACCCATGCTGCCGGGCGCGTAAGGGTCGGGCTTGCCGCCTTCGGCCCAGAGGTCGAGGAAGGGCTGCACGGCGGCCCAGCCGGCTTCGATGCCGTCGGCGCGCTGGAACAGGGTCTGGTCGCCGACGAAGAGTTCGTAGAATAGGCTCTCGTAGCCGGTCTGCTTGCCGATGTCGAAGCGGTCGGCATAGCGGAAATCGAGCGAGATCGGCACGGTCTTCAACACGAGGCCGGGGGCCTTGATCGAGACTTCCATATCCAGCCCTTCGTCCGGCTGCACCTGGATGATCAGCCGGTTCGGCGGCAGCTGCGGGCGCGAGGCCGGGCGCGGGAATTGCGCGAAGGGCACCTGCCGGAAGGTGATGACGATCTCGGTGTCGCGCGCCTTCAGCGCCTTGCCGGTGCGCAGGTAGAAGGGCACGCCGGCCCAGCGCCAGGTATCAACGAGCAGTTTGAGCGCGACGAAGGTCTCGGTGTTGCTATCGGGCGCGACATCGGCCGTCCCGGTATAGGCGGGCAGATCCTTGCCGGCGAGAGGTCCGGCCGTATAGGCACCGCGCACGCCGTTCTGGATTGCTTCCTCGCGCGAATAGACGCGCAAAGCCTTTAGTAGCTTACCTTTTTCATTGCGGATTGATTCGGCATCAAAGCTGTTCGGCGGCTCCATCGCCACCATGGCCAGGAGCTGGAAGAGATGGTTCGGCACCATGTCGCGCAACGCGCCGGTCGAATCGTAGAATTTGCCGCGTGTGCCGACATCCACCAGTTCCGCCGCGGTGATCTGGACGTGATCGATATAGTTATTGTTCCACAGCGCCTCGATCATCATGTTGGCGAAGCGCGTTGTCATGATGTTCTGGACGGTTTCCTTGCCGAGGAAATGGTCGATGCGATAGATCTGGTTTTCGTTGGCGTGGCTGAGCAGCCGGGCGTTCAGCTCGCGCGCCGAGGCAAGGTCGTGGCCGAAGGGCTTTTCGATGGCGATCCGGCGGAAGGCGCCGGCCGTTTCGTTCATAAGCCCGGTGGCGGAGAGTTTTTCGGCGACATCGCCGAAGAAGCGCGGCGGCACAGCAAGATAGAAGGCCGCATTGGCGCTCGGCGCTTGCGACAGATATTTGCCGATCTCGTCATAGACGGCGTTCTGGGTGAAGTCGCCGGAGATATAGGCAATACGCTTGCGCAGGCTCTGCCATGCCTGCTGCCGTTCCGGCTCCTGCATGTCGCCTGATGTGGCAAGAAACGAATCCAGCTTCTCCAGCAGCATGTCGACGCCGCCGGGCTCGATGCCGATCCCAAGAATATGCAGGTCGTCGCCCACAAGCCCGCTGCGCGACATGTTGATCAGCGTCGGGATCAGCAGCCGCCGCGTCAGATCGCCGGTGGCGCCGAAGATCACGAAGGTCAGCGGCGGAGCCGGTGCAACATCCGGGCCGCTCATGCGTGCACCTCGGCAAAGCGGATGAACATCGGGTTTCTGGACGACATGGGGTATCTCCTCGGACCTGTTGCAGTTTTTGCTTTGGCTGCGCATGTTCTACTGCATAATTCCTTAGATCGGAATCGATCTGAGGATAAAATTATGCCGCAGATTTGAAGTGCTACAGCGCCGGTTGTCGATGGGATCAAGGATCGCTGCCAGTGGCCTACTTCTTCACCGCCACCAGAAACAGCCGGGGAAACCGCAATAAGACTTTGCCGTCTGTAAGTGGCGGATAGGCCTTTTCGATGCGCGCGAGATAATCGGCCGTGAAGGCGTCGCGATGGTCGGAGCCGGTATGATCGAGATAGGGGCGCAGGCCCGTGGCCTTGACCCACTCGACGATGGCGGCGGCGTTTTCCAGCGCGTGATTGTAGTTGGTGTGCCAGAGGTCGATGCGTGCGGACTTGCCGATCAGCCTGTTATAATAGACCGACGGCGCGGGCAGGGGATTGCGGCGGACGCTCTTCTTCGCGAAAGTCTCGCTCCAGGGGCCGCTTTTCGCGGTCTCTTCCATCATCAGATGGCTGAGTTCGGTGAGGTTGTCCGGCATCTGGATGGCGAGCACGCCGCCCGGCTTCAGTCCGTCCATCAGCCGGTCGAAAATCTCGAGGTGATCGGGCAGCCACTGGAAGACGGCGTTGGCGAACAGCAGGTCGACGGGCTCATCCGGTTGCCATGTCGCAAGATCGGCCTTGACGAAGTCCGTGCCGGGCATGCGCGCGCGGGCAGCCTCGAGCATGTTGTCGTCGCTGTCCAGGCCGGAGACGCCGGCGGCGCCATAGCGCTCGACGATCAGCTCTGTCGAGTTGCCGGGGCCGCAGCCGAGATCGATGGCACGGTCGATGCGCGTGAGCGGCACCTGCGCCAGCAGGTCGCGCGCCGGGCGGGTGCGTTCATCCTCGAACTTCACATATTGGCCGGCCGACCATGCCATGATCCTATCCTCTTCTCAGATTGCCTTCGTCTCCACCGGGCATAGCACCGGGATATATCAGAACCGTGTAATCACGCTGATCCCCGTGCCCTCGGCCTTGTCCAGCGTCATCAGCGCCGGCACGGCCTCCTCCAGGCTGATCCTGCGGCCGATCAGCTTTTGCGGGGCGATCTTGCCGGCGGCGAGCATGTCGAGCATGGCGTCGTAGCGCCAGGCCTGCATGCCGTGGCTGCCGTAGATTTCCAGCTCGTGGCCGATCACCTGCGCCATCGGGATCTGCGGCGTCGCATAATCGCCGAGCATCAGGCCGACCTGCACATGCCGGCCACGGCGGCGGAGGTTCTTGATCGAATTGAAGCAGGTGACGGGATGGCCGAGCGCGTCGATCGACACATGCGCGCCACCCTTGGTGATCTCGCGCACGGCTTCCGCGACATCGGCAACACCGGCGGCATTGATCGTTGCGACCGCGCCGCATTCGCGGGCGAAGGCCAGCTTCTCGTCGGAAATATCGACGGCGATGGCGTTCGCCCCGAGCGCGCTGGCGATCATGATCGCGGACAGGCCAACGCCGCCGCAGCCATGCACGGCGATCCATTCGCCCGGCCGCGTCTTCGCCTGGTCGGCGACGGCACGAAACGAAGTGGCGAAACGGCAGCCGAGGCTTGCAGCGGTGGCATCATCCACAGTCTCCGGCAGATGCACGAGATTGGTGTCGGCATAGTCGATTGCCACATATTCGGCGAAGGAACCCCAATGGGTGAAGCCGGGCTGGAACTGGCTCGGGCAGACCTGCTGGTTACCGGAATGGCATTCGGCGCAATGGCCGCAGCCGGACACGAAGGGCACGGTGACACGGTCGCCGACCTTGAAGCGGACAACGCCCCGGCCGGTCGCCACCACCTTGCCGGCAAGTTCATGGCCGGGCACATGCGGCAGCTGGATATCGGGGTCATGTCCCATCCAGCCGTGCCAGTCGCTGCGGCAAAGCCCGCTCGCGCCGACGGCAATGACGACGCCGTCTTCGCCGGGCGTGGGGTCGGGGAGGGTGCGGATTTCGGGGGTGGCCTCGAAGGCCTCATAATACATAGCTTTCATGGGTATCCCGTATAGCTCGCCGCGTTTGGTTTGGCTCATCATTTTTCCTGATTGACCCATTCGTCAAGCTGTTGTTTCGGCGCATGAAAATTGCGCGTGAAAAGCATCATCCGGCGCTTTGTTGCGAATGGATTTCGGGCCGAAAATTCCGCTTGACCCCCAGGTTGCACAGGGATTTCCTTTTGCCGCTTTCACGAGGAAATCATCATGGCTGTCGATACATCCCCCCGCACCACCACCTGGACCCACGTCGATGGAGAATGGCTCCCCGGCAATCCGCCGCTGATCGGGCCGACTTCGCATGCCATGTGGCTGGCATCGACCGTCTTCGACGGCGCCCGCTGGTTCGATGGCATCGCGCCGGATCTCGACCTGCATTGCCAGCGCATCAACCGCTCGGCGCTCGCCATGGGATTGAAGCCGGTGAAGACGCCGGAGGAAATCGAAGCGCTCGCCTGGGAAGGCATCAAGAAATTCGATGGCAAGACGCCGCTCTACATCAAGCCGATGTATTGGGGCGAGCATGGTACGGCGGGCAGCGTCGTCGCAGTCGATGGGGAATCGACCCGCTTCGCGCTCTGCCTGTTCGAGGCGCCGCTGGGTGGTCAGGGTGGCATTTCGCTGACCGTTTCGCCTTTCCGCCGCCCGTCGCCGGAAACCGCGATGACCGACGCCAAGGCCGGCTCGCTCTACCCGAACAGCGGCCGCATGATCCTGGAAGCGAAAAAGCGCGGCTTCGACAATGCGCTTGCATGCGACATGAACGGCAATGTCGCCGAGACCGCCTCGTCCAACGTCTTCATGGTCAAGGACGGCATCGTCTATACGCCGGTTGCCAACCGCACCTTCCTCGCCGGAATTACCCGCGCCCGCGTCATCGGCCTGTTGCGCCAGGAAGGGTTCGAGGTGCGTGAGGAAACGCTGTCGGTCGAGCAGTTCATGGCCGCCGACGAGATCTTCACCACCGGCAACTTCGCCAAGGTCGTCGGCGTCACCCGCCTCGACGGCCGCGAATTCCAGCAGGGTCCGCTCGCCCGCAAGGCGCTGGAACTCTACATGGATTGGGCCTTTGGCCGGAGCGCCAGCGAAGAATAGGAATATTGGAACGCAACCGTCGGATCACGGCGCCTTCCAATTGGCTTCGAAGGTTTGCTTCGTGATCCGGTAGGATGCGAAGGGTTGGCCGAGATATTCCGTTGCGCGCGTCGGCGATAGGCCGAGCTTTTCGGCGACACGGATGGAGGCCGTGTTGCCGGGCGCGATATCGGCAATCACTTGCTCGAGGCTGAGTGTTGCAAAGGCATGGGCGAGGACCGGCCTTGCAGCTTCCGTCGCATAGCCCTTGCCCCAGCTGAGCCTGTTTAGCCGCCAGCCGATCTCGATCTCCGGCCCAACCGCATCGGCGGGGATCAGCAAAATCCATCCCAGAAATTGCTCCGGATTTTCCTTGGCGAAGATAGACCAGTAACCGAGGCCCTCGCCAAAGTCGGACTGAATGCGGTTTGTCAGGAACAGCCTGTGTGCTTCCGGATCGTTCCATGGGCCGGGAATGAATTTCGTCACTTCCGGATCGCGATCCATGGCCATGCATGCCTCGATATCGGCCATAGTGCGCGGACGCAGGGTCAGGCGGCCGGTTTCAAAGGTCGGAAGCACGGTTGTTTCTCCTGATTTATCGTTGCGCGTAAAGATAAGAATAGACGTCGGGATGCGGAAGAATAATTCGCAGTACAAGAAAATGTAGCGAATTCTCCCACGGCAATTGCTTTTGTGCTATTATGGAGATGGTCGGCAAAACCACTAAGGAGGCCGCCATGAAAATCTCTCTTCCTGCTTCTGTCTATCTTTTCGACTACTACAGGCTGTTTCTGCAGCTCTGTGTCATCGCGGCGATCGGGTTCGTCATCTATTCGATGCTGTTCGGATTGACGTGGTGATGTCGGAAGCAATTGAAACCGCCGACCTTTATGAGGCCGCCGGGTCCATTCTTGTTTAAAGGTAGTCGACGATGAGCTTGAGCTTTCCCAACCGGAGCCGCAGTTATGATGCGTCGGCGCGACGTATCCGTTTCATCGGGCATGACGGCATGTTCGAGGTCCCATTTCTGGTCGAAGCCGATGTCTTTCCGGAGGCCAACACCGAGGCGGGCTATCTCGCCGCCTTCGATGCCGGGCGCGATGCGATACAGCAGGTGGCCATGAAAGCCTATGGCTATGCCCGCCGGCGCATGTACATCCTGACAGCGAATGATTTTCGCTGAGGAGATTATTCCGCCTCTTTCCTCGGGCTGACCCACCAGCAATAGACCGCTCCCGTTGCCAGCAGCACGCAGGTGCCGAGGAAGACGGCGCGCATGCGAAAATGCAGTTCTTGGCCCGGATTTTAGGGTCCGGGCCTTCTCATCCTGTCGAACAAGGCGCGCTGGATTACGCCGCGAGGTGCTGATCGAAGAAGGCGGACAGCTTGTCGAACGGGATGAGGTCCACACGGTCGTAGAGATCGACGTGTCCTGCACCCTTGACCCAGACGAGTTCCTTCGGCTCCGACGCACGCTTGTACGCATCTTCGCTGAATTCACGCGAATGAGCTTGGTCTCCGGTGATGAACATCATTGGTCTGGGAGAGATCGTCTCGATGTCATTGAACGGATAGAAGTTCATGAACTTGACGTTGCTGGTCAGTGTTGGATGCGTGGTCGTGAGCCGTGTCGCGCCGGCCGGGGTAAATTCGCCTCTCGGCGTGCGGTAGAAGTCGTAGAACTCACGCTGGATGGGATGGGTATCCGCGACCAGCTCGTGAACAGTCCCGCCGGTGAGTTCGACTTCGCCGCCTGCAAATTCGACATATCGTTGTTCCGCGGCAGCGGCGATGATTCCCTTCCGCTGCTCGACGGTCTGCGAATGGTTGAGCGCATCGCGATTGGCAGCGCCCATGTCATACATGCTGACGGTCGCGATGGCCTTCATGCGCGGATCGATCTTAGCGGCACTGATGACGAAGCTGCCGCTCCCGCAAATGCCGATAGCGCCAATCCGCGCCCTGTCGACATAAGCCTGGCTCCCAAGGAAATCGACGCCGGCACTGAAACCTTCGGCGTAGACGTCGGGCGAAACCAGATTGCGGGACTGCCCCTCGCTTTCGCCCCAGAACGGCAGGTCGATGGACATCGCCACAAAGCCCTGTTCAGCCATCTTCGTGGCGTAGAGGTTGGCGCTCTGCTCTTTCACGGCACCCATCGGATGCCCGACGATGATCGCTGGAGCCTTGGCGTTGCGGTCGAGGTCGTTGGGGAGATACAGATTGCCTGCGACGTTCATCTGGTATTGCGTCTTGAAGGTGACCTTCTGAAGCGTCACCCGATCGCTCTTGTAGAAGTTGTTTGCGCCATTGGACATGTCTTGGGCCTGTGCGAATGGAAGGTTGATAACGGACATCGCGCCAAACGCCGCGATGCTGGCGCCGCTCATTTTCAGCAGTTGACGGCGGTCGATACCTTCGCCGGATGTTGTGAGCGCGGCTTGGGATTCATTCTTCTCGTTCATCGTCGTGTCTCCATGGGTGAGGATAAGGGAATGCAAACTCGGAACCGGGTCGTCAGACCCTCTCGATGCGGAGCGGAAATTCGCCACGCGTGAGCAAAGGTTCGAAGCTATCGTCGAAACGGCCAAGGCGGATCAGGCCCGTCGAGTAGCGATAGCCGCTGTAGAAAAGCGCCAGATTGCCCCATGGGGCAAAATAACAGAGATCGCCGGGACGCTCGTTGCTGAACGGACCGCTTCCGGCCTCGGTCAGCTTGCGCGGAAGATATGTGATCTTCTCGTTGGTCGAGTAGTCTTCGATCTTCACGTCGAGTGGCAATATGGACGCAAAGTCGCGGGCTGATGCATTGTCGTAGAGGGCTGCGGTCATCGTCTGCCCGCCAAACATCATCCTGATCTTCATGGTGGTCGGCTCCTGGCTAGCTGGATCGTTACCTTGCCGACCTTGGGCCAGCATCGGGAATGCTGCCGTCGCAATCATCGACCCGAGAACGGTACGACGGCTGAGGGTCTTCGAATTCGAAACCATGTCGGATGCCTTGTTTGTAACACCACGCGACAGCGGCAAGAGCGGACGAACCAGTCATCAGGACTGCGGCAAGGGCGAATGTGGTCCACCAACCCGCTGTGTCGAACAGAACGCCGCCCAGAGAAGCGCCCATGGTGATGGCGAGCTGGATAGTGGCAACCTGGAGACCGCCGCCTGCCTCTGCGTCGTCGGGCATGGTTCGGCTCAGCCATGTCCCCCAACCGACCGGCGCGGCAGTGCCGAAGAACCCCCAGGCAACAAGAAGAGCTCCGGTGACGACGGACGATGTGCCGAACGCAATTAACAACAGCGCTATAGCGGCCATCACGAGCGGGATTGATCCCAGGATGCTGAACAACCGGGTCCGGAGCAGGCCGCTGACACAGTAGGTGCCAACGATGCCCGCCAGGCCCATCAGGAGCAGAAGTAGGGAAAGCGTCGATATCGAGACCCGAGTGACCGTTTCCAGGAATGGGCGGAGATAGGTGAACAGCGCGAACTGGCCCATGAACAGCAGCATGACGGAGGTCATGCCGATTGCGACCTCGGGACGTGCAAGCAAGCTCAGGGCATTCGGAGAGCCTTCTTTGCGATGCGAGGGAAGCGATGGAAGGCTGATCCACTGCCAGGCAAGTGCCAGCAGGGCGAGCGGCACGACGGTAAAGAACGCGCCACGCCAGCCTATGTATGCCCCTAACAGACTACCGATCGGTGCGGAAATCGTGGCGGCAATAGCATTGCCCGCATTCAGCATTGCCAGACCTTTTGGCACCGCATCCTCGGGTACGAGGCGCATGACGATGGCGGTCGACATCGACCAGAAGCCACCGATGGCGACACCTAGCAGGGCACGGCCGATCATCAGCGCCACGTAGTTCGGAGCGAACGTAACGATCGTTCCGGAGACAAGCAGAAGAAGCGTCAGTGAGGTCACCACCAGACGACGGTCCAGTTGCCGCGTAACCGACGAAACGATCAGGCTGGTGACAACCGCGAATATACCCGAGATTGAAATCGCCTGACCCATATGGCCTTCGGTCACGCCGAGGTCCGCCGCAATCGGCGACAGCAGGCTGACCGGCATGAACTCGGATGCGATCAGGACGGCGACGCAAAGCGCCATGGAGAACACCGCCCCCCAGGCTGAGGTCATCGGGGCGTCTTCGCGCACTGGCCGGGCCGCGTTCTCGGCCATGAAGACGGCGACGCTATCGGTATCAAGGATGAGTGTTTTCTGTGTCATGAGGCTAATTTACAGCGTCTCCATCTCCCTTATTAGCCGTTGCAATTGGGATGGACTTATTGGATTCTGATATAAATGGCCCGGAGATGCGTGTGAAAAGAGAAGACCTGAACAACATGCTCTGGTTTCTGGCCGTCGCCGAAGAGCGGAGCTTCACAAAGGCGGCTGCGAAGCTCGGCACCTCGCAGTCGACGCTCAGTCACACCATCAAAAGGCTTGAAGCGCGCATGGGCCTGCGACTTCTCACCCGCACGACGCGGAGCGTTTCGCCGACGGAAGCTGGCGAGCGGCTAATTCGCTCGCTCGCGCCACGTATCGAAGAGATCGAGACTGAAATCGACGAGCTGATGGAGATCCGGGACAAGCCGTCCGGCACGATCAGGATCACCCTGTCCGATCACGCACTGGAAAGCCTGGTGTGGCCAAAGCTGTGTCCTGTCCTGAAGGACTATCCTGATATCAAGCTTGAGCTCAATACAGACAACGCCTTCCGCAACATTGTCGAAGACCGGTTCGATGCGGGGATTAGGCTGGGCGAGAGCGTGGACAAGGACATGATTGCTGTTCGGATCGGGCCAGACTGGCGCCTCGTGGCGGTTGCGTCTCCGGGATATTTTGCCACGCGGCCCGTTCCTCGGTCTCCCCAGGAGCTTGTGGCGCATAACTGCATCAACAACCGCCAGTCCCGGTCAGGTGGCCTCTACGCCTGGGAGTTCGAAAAGAAAGAGAAGGAGCTTCGTGTCCGTGTCGATGGACAGCTCACCTTCAGCACCTCCTATGCCATGATCGATGCTGCTGCCAATGGCTATGGGATCGCCTATCTGCCCGAGAATCTGGTGGAGGGCGACATTGCCTCGGGACGATTGATTCAAGTTCTCGACGACTGGTGCCCGATGTTTCCGGGCTACTATCTCTACTATCCGAACAGGCGGCAGAACTCCCCTGCGTTCAAGGTCATCGTCGATGCATTGCGTTTTTAAGATGAAGGCCCTCTTTAACTCCATCTCTCTTCCTGACGGCGAATGATTTTCGCTGAGGGGATTATTCCGCCTCTTTCCTCGGGCTGACCCACCAACAATAGACCGCCCCCATTGCCAGCAGCACGCAGGTGCCGAGGAAGACCGCGCGCATGCCGATATGGCCGCCGACGAAGCCGCCCATGACCGGGCCTGCCACCTGACCGACATATTGCGACGAGATCGAAAGGCCGAGAATGCTGCCGGCCGCCGCGTCCGGCACATTATGGCGGATGACGGCGGTGATGCAGGGCAGCAGTCCACCGAGCGCGATACCCATCAGGAAACGCAACGCGATCAATTGCCAGGCTGAGGTCACGAAAGCCTGCGGGATCAACAGCAGCGCCGCGACCGCCAGAGCCGCCATGATGACAGTCCAATGGCCGATACGGTCGGCGAGCTTGCCGAGCCAAGAGGCCGACAGGATGCTGCCGAGAGCCGCCGCAGCCATGACCACGCCCGAAACCATCGTGACATGCGCGTTCTCGACGAACTGGGCGACATAGACGGTAATGATCGGTTCGATTGACATATTGGCGAGCATCAGCAGCAGTCCGATCGACAACATGGCGATCGCAGGTCGCTTGTCGGGGATGGAAGCCCAGCCGCCGCTCGCCTTTGCGGCTTTCTTGCGCGCCGGCGATTTCTCTTCCTTGATCAGGAAGGTCGTCGCCAGGAAGGTGAAGAAGATCACGCTGCCAGCCAGCAGAAAGGTGCCGCGAATGCCGATGATCGGCGGCAGGGCGCCACCGATCAGAGGTCCGACGAGATTGCCGGCCATGATGCCGGAGGACAGCGTGCCGAGCGCCCAGGCGGAGCGATGCTTCGGCGTCTGCGTCGCCACCAGAACCATCGAGCCCGAGGCATAGCCGCCGGCAAGGCCCGTGAACAGGCGCAGTGCCACCAATTGCCAGACGCTGCCCGCCATGCCCATCAGCGAAATCGCCACCGTCATGCCGAGGCTGGCGCGCACCAGCATCAGCTTGCGGCCATAGATATCGCCGAGCCGACCCCAGAGCGGCGCGACGAAGGCGGCGGCAAAGAAGGTGGCACCATAGGCGATGCCCGACCATTGCACGATCGCCGCCTTGTCGGTGACGCCGAGTTCCTCGACATAAAGCGGCAGGAAGGGAAGCAGCAGCGTCATCGCCACGATGGTGGTGAAGGAGCCGACGAGGCAGATGATCAGATTCCGCATCCAGTAGGCGGTTTCCGGTTCAGCCGGTGCGGCTGCCTCCCATCTCGTCTCAGTCATTTTCTGGCCTTTGCATTCAGCGTATACAGTAATTCCTGGCTGCCCGACGCCAGGATATGCCCCTTCGCCGCGGCAAGCAGGTCCGCGCGGGTGAAGAGATCGGGAAGATTGAGCCGGTCGACATCGAGCGCATAGACGGTGACATGATAACCGTGGACACGCTCGTCGTTCCAGGGCGGGCACGCGCCCATATAGCCCCCATGCGGCCCATTCTTCAAGGAGCCGTCGCCTGTGCCGTTCTGTCCGCGCCGGCCGTGGTCCGTGCGTTCGAGCGGCAACCCGGCCGCCGGTGAATTGTCGCCATCGGCGCCTTCGGGAAGGCTGGTGAGAGAGGCCGGTATATCGGCGAGCACCCAATGGACGAATTCGATCCGCTTGAAGTTCTTCGGGATGCTCTTGTCGTCCTTGTTGAACAACGAGAAATCGCTGGGCACATCGGGGTCTACCATGGTCAGCGCATAGGAGCGCGTGCCCTTCGGCCCTTTCGACCAGGACAAAGCGACGCTCTTGTTCGGCCCCGGCGCCGACTTGCTGTTTGGGGTTGCGATACACGAGGCGTTTTCCGGCAGCAGCATGCGGCCATCGCTCTTTTCAAACTTGACCTTGAGATCGGCGGCAAAAGCCGGCAAGCCGGTGGTGATTGCCGCTGCGATAGCGATTGCGCCGAGGAGATGGGGAGTATGTCGCATGGTTTTGCCCTTTCGCGTTTCAGCCCTTTCGAGCTTTCATGGGGCAGGGTCTAACAGATCGTTCCGGCACGCCTGCGTACGTAAACGCTCAAAGTGAAGCCGGAAACGCTCAAGTGCCGCGCAGCCGTTCGGCGAAGCGGCGAGGGGAGCGATAGCCGGTGGCAAGGGCTGCCTCGCGTAGCGACAGTCCGTCTTCGGTCAATAATGTCGTCGCAAGCGCCACGCGTTCGCTTGCCAGCACGTCGCGCAGCGAGGAACCTTCCCGCGATAGACGCCGGCGCAGGGTCGCATTGCTGGTGCCGAGTTCGACAGCGATGAGGTCGGCTGTCCAGGCGCGGTCCGGCTGCCAGCGCACCAGCGCACGTACGGCCTCCGCCGTCGTTTCAGGCGATGCGGGCAGGGCGCCGCGCATGCCGAGCACCATCAGCACCTCCATCAAGCGATGCTCGATCAGTTCCGCCGGCAGCTGACCGGAGGCAATGCCGTCGCCGGCATGATGGATGGCTGCGGCTAGCACCGGATCGAGCGGCAGGTCGATCTGCGAGGCCGTGCGCGCAGGCGGAAATGCCCTGACGGCGCGGCGTACGAGTTCATCGGGAAAGCTGATGAAGATGGCGCGATAGATGCCGCTCTGCGGATCAGGATCGTTGACGACATCGCCGCGCCAGCCGGCGGGAAGCACCAGCACCGTACCGGCCGGAAAGCGCTGATGCCGCCCCATGCTCAACACCTCCTTGTAGCCCTCGACGAGAACGACGATCGAGACATGGGCAAAGGCCGAGCCGGCGATCCGCTCGCGCTGCCGGGTGACGAAGGTGAAGAGCGTGGAATAGCTTTTGCCATCAGCCGGCATGACGGCCGGCCGATTGTCTTTCCTCGCCAGCCGGCGCAGCTTCTCCAATATTTGATGGGCCTCGGGCATGGCGGCAGCGTCCTGCTGGTGTCGATGAGGACGATAGTCTGGACCACGTCACTGGCGATGCCAAGCCCGCAAAGTGCCTTGTCGGTTCTCTCGGTTCCAGGTGATTCAGTTCGCGGCAACCGCTGCCATAGCTGCTTCCAGCGCGACAAGCGGACCGGTCATCGGCTGGGCAGCGCTTCCGGTCAGCAGCCGGAGCGCTCCGGTCATCGACGCCTGTGCGAAGGCGACCGTCTTCGCCCCCTCGCGCTGTGCTATGTCGACCGCCTCGGCGATCGACATTAGATAGGCATCCTGTTCGCCGGCCCGGAACAGAGCCCAGGCGCCTTCGATCAACCGCACGTCGATGTCGGCACCGCTTGCCTTTGCGGCATCTTCGAATAGTCGGGTGGTGGGATCGATGGTCGTTCCGACGGTGCAGAGGACGACAACCTTGCCGCCCGCCTTCACCGCTCTTTCCGCCAACACGCCATCAGCCCTTATAACAGGGACCGCGGACCGGTCGGCGGCCAGCAATGCCGCCGGGCCAAGGGTGGAGCAGTTGAGCACAACGGCATCGGCCTCCTGCGCGAGGTGCAAGAGGACGTCCGCCGTCTCCGCCGTGATATCAGCTGTCAGCCCTCCCAGCCGCTCGGCGGTCAGGAGAAGGTCGGCGCGGACATGATGATGAAGGGCGCCAGCCGGAAGGCCAAGCTCCCTTGCTGCGTCCTCATAGATGGGGATGTTGCTTTCGGCAGTGTGCAGGCAGATGATTGTCACGAACCTGGTCTCGCTGAGGCCACCCGACAGGGTAGCGGTTCACCGAACCTAGCCTCTGACGATCTGATTGTCGACGCGTGCGATGCCGCAGATCGTGGCCGCGATTTTGCCGGCGCGGTCGATCTCTTCTTCGGTTGCAAGCCAGCCGCTAAGGACGATTTTGGGACCGTCCGCAGTCACGAAAACATCCGGGCCGTCGATATCTTCGGCGATGGCCAGCGCGTTTTCCACCGCGAATTCGAGGTCGATCGTTTCAGGCGCATTGGCGCGGGGCATTTTGGCAGAGAATGAGGGTGTCATGGGGTCTGATTTCCTCAGCTAGTGGTTGTCTTTCGCGTTTTATCCGCGGAGATCGCCATCGCGGCGCCTAAGCTGCTGTCAAGCAGCTCGTCTGGAATTTGCGGTCCGTATCGTCCCTTGTGGAGCTTCAAGGCTTGCCTATAGGCTTCGATAAACAGATTGATCTTGGTCCAGTTTTCCTGCGCCATATGCGTCGGCCAGAACAGAAAGGCACCCGCCGCGGAGGTCGTCAATTCGCCGAGGCGGCCGGCTGGAATCTTGAAGCTGCCCTCGGGCATCTTCGCCCGGACACCGAAATCGTCGATCAGCCACTCATCGTTTTCAAAGAGAGGCGCCCTATCATCCAGCAGGGATGTGTCCCTGATATGGCGGGACGAACGGCTTTCGAAGAATGGAATGAGGCCAACCGGGCCGTCATTGCTGCTGGTCTCGCTGGCAGTATCGGCGGGCATCATCAATCCTTCCGGCATAGTTGATGGCCTCGGAACTCAGCGCGGCGATTGTCGCCGTCTCCCGGACCGGCGCACGGTTTCGCGCGCGCCATCGTCTAAACAGAGGCCCTGAATGCTATTGCTGCGCGCGATTGCTGCGACGGCGCGATCTAGTCGGCTTTTGCCGCCGTGGTGATCGGCTCTATATCGATTTCCTGCGTCACCCGTTCCTGGGCGACTTCGTCGTTGCGCATCCGATATTGCGGGGAATTGTCCCTCGCTGGAAGATAGGCCGTGATCCGGTAAACCTCCGCCGCCTTCGGGGAAAGGCCTTTCAGGCTCTTCAGTCGAACGGTCTGGCCGATGGGGAAACGGTGGATGGCCACGGTGCGCTACGTCTTTCCGGCCCTGTCTGTTGCAACGGCCCTGTTATCACGGCGCTTTCGCGCAAATGTCGTCTATCGGGAAATGCATGTCCGGCAAGACGGCCAAGATGCCGCTTGCCGAACATTTCGGCTTGGTTGTCAACGGAGTGATCGCGGGCTGCCAGTACATCCGTGGTCAGCGCCGTATTCCGTTCCAATCATGCCAATCTGAGCTTAGAGATCGAGCTACGGCCCATGCCGTCCTGCTCGATTTCGAAGATCAGCTTCTGACCCTTTTTGAGCGTCTCCAAGCCGGATTTAGCCACTATTTTCGCGTGAACGAAAATAGCGACGCTACCGTCGGTCGGCTGAATGAAGCCGTAGCCCTTTTCCAGGTCGAAATTCTTGACGATGCCATTGAACATGCTGTCTCCTTGGGCTTGGCATGGTCCATGCCGGCAGTCATGCCTTGCATATTCAGGACCATACGGTTGAGGAGATCGGCGGGTCGAGAACTCTGACGCCGCGATAAGCCAAACTGCCCAAGACGATAGAAAGACAACTACAAGCTGATTAAGGTTTAATTAAGACCAGTCTTGGGCGAGAAGGCGATTAGGCCGTTCGGCACGCAATTTAGGTGATGAGCAATACAAGCGGTATCTGGTTGAAAGACGGGTAAATTTTCCTCCAGCCCACGATTTTTTGGCATGTCGCCGGTTGCCCTTCCCATCGTCCCCTCCTATGTTCCGGGTCACCTGCCGACGCAATCAATTGCCAAGAGGAGATATGACCATGGCTTTCGAATTGCCTGAACTTCCCTACGATTACGATGCTCTTTCCCCCTTCATGTCGCGTGAGACTCTTGAGTATCACCATGACAAGCATCACAAGGCCTATGTCGACAACGGCAACAAGCTCGCTGCTGAAGCAGGCCTTTCCGATCTGTCTCTCGAAGAGATCGTGAAGAAGTCTTTCGGCACCAATGCCGGCCTCTTCAACAATGCTGCCCAGCATTACAACCACGTCCATTTCTGGAAGTGGATGAAGAAGGGCGGCGGCGGCAACAAGCTGCCGGGCAAGCTCGAAGCTGCTTTCGCGTCCGATCTCGGCGGCTATGACAAGTTCAAGGCCGATTTCGCCGCTGCCGGCGCTACCCAGTTCGGCTCCGGCTGGGCCTGGGTTTCCGTCAAGAACGGCAAGCTCGAAATCTCCAAGACCCCGAACGGCGAAAACCCGCTGGTTCATGGCGCCACCCCGATCCTCGGCGTCGACGTCTGGGAACACTCCTATTACATCGACTACCGCAACCTGCGCCCGAAATACCTCGAGGCCTTCATCGATAGCCTGATCAACTGGGACTACGTCCTGGAGCGCTACGAAGCTGCCACGAAGTAAGCTTTGCCGTTTCGGCTTGCTTTTACACCCGGCGCTGTCAAAGCGTCGGGTGTTTTCGTATCTATTGTCCGATGATTAACCCGTCAGCCCAGGGAGGCTGCGCTGCATGCCGTCTTCGTCCGCTCTGCTCTTCCGTTTCGGCGTCGTCGCCGATCCGCAATATGCCGCTCTCGAGCCCAATCTCGAGCTCGATCGTTATCCGGCGAAGAGCCTTGCCAAACTGAAGGAGGCTATTGCGGAATTCAACCGTCACGACCTCGCCTTCGTTGTGACGCTGGGGGATATCATCGACCGTCATTGGGGAAGTTTCGATGACATCCTGCCGGTCTACGAGACCCTGCGGCATCAGCGTTATTTCCTGCTCGGCAATCACGATTTTGCGGTCGCGCCAGAGCATCTGACGAAGGTTGCGAACCGCGTCGGGCTGTCGTCGGCCTATTACGACTTCGTCCATGCCGGCTATCGTTTCATCGCGCTTGACGGCAACGAGGTCAGCCTGTTTACGCCCCCAGAGGGCGACCCGCGTCGCGATGAAGCCAAGGCTTTGATGAGGGCGCTCAATGACGCCGGCGCGCCCAATTCGCACCGTTGGAATGGCGCCATCAGCGACACGCAATATGCCTGGCTCGCCGCCAAGCTGAATGAAGCGAAAGCCGCGGGTGAGAAAGTCGTGGTCATGAACCACTATCCGGTTTTCCCGGAGAATTCGCACAACGCGCTCGACAGCGAGCGCCTGCTGGCCTTGCTCTCCGAACATGATCACGTTGTCGCCTATCTCAACGGCCACAACCACGCCGGCAATTTCGGCACTACCGATGGAACTTACTTCATCAATTTCAAAGGCATGGTCGATACCGAGGACAGCAATGCCTATGCGCTCGTCGCGGTCTACGAGGATCGGCTGGAGATTGCCGGTTTCGGGCGAGAGGAGAGCAGGGTTCTGATACTTTAGCGATCTGTATCAGTACATCACGACGCAAGCCTTCTTGATGACTTGTAATATTGCATATGATATCATGCGTTCATGAGGCTGATATTGGATACCGCAATCATGGTGGCGGCTATTCGCAGTGACGCAGGAGCGTCTCGGCGATTACTGATAGCGGCGTTGGAACGGCGCTTCGTCCTTTTGGCATCAGTTCCACTCGTAATCGAGTATGAGGCCGTGATGACAAGAGCGGAGCATTTGAAAATATCCGGCCTCTCCATCGCCGATGTGAATACATTGCTGGATGCCGTTACGGAGGCAGCTACGCCGGTTCACTTGGCATTTCTATGGCGGCCTGTGCTGAATGACCCCAACGACGACATGGTGTTGGAAGCAGCCGTCAACGGTCGAGCCCACGCTATCGTAACATTTAATCTCAGGGACTTCGGCAAGCACCCGGAACGTTTCGGTGTTGACGTTATTTCTCCGGGCGGCGCGCTGAAACGATTGGAGAATACGAGATGAGAAAAAGCAACTTTGCACTACGGCTGCAAAACTCGCTTCTGGATGAAGCCCGCAAGGTCGCGGAGCAGGAAGGTGTGGCGCTCAATCAATTCATCAATACAGCTGTGGCGGAAAAGCTCTCCGCTTTGAGAACAGCAAGTTACTTCCAGGAACGGGCGTCGCGTGCTGATGTCGGCAAGGCAATTGAAATCCTCAATCGCTCCGGTATAGGCAATCCGCCTGATCAAGGCGATGAATTGGAGAACTAGTCGTTCAGACTGAGGGTGGTGGCAGATATTATTCCGCCGCCACCCGCATCTCCGCCACGTCCCGCTTCGGCGCCGCGCCGAACATGCGGCTGTATTCGCGGCTGAACTGCGAGGCGCTTTCATAGCCGACCCGATAGGCGGCATTTTCCACATTGGCACTGCCGGCAACCATCAGGCGGCGGGCTTCGAGCAGCCGCATCTGCTTCTGATATTGCAGCGGTGTCATCGAAGTCAGCGTCTTGAAATGCTGATGGAACGAAGAGGGGCTCATGCGCGCGGCGGCGGCAAGCTGCTCGATGCGTACCGGCTCGGCGAAATTGTCGCGCAGCAGGCGGATGGCGTCGGCAATACGGCGCGTCTGGCTGTCCGGAAGCACCAGCTTGCAGACCTCGCCGCCATTGGGACCGGTGAGCAGCCAGAAACACATTTCCCGCATGATCGCCGGATGGAGCACCGGGATTGCCCCCGGGGTTGCGAGCAGGCCGGTCAATCGCACCAGGCAATCGGCCAGCGGCTGGCTGAGGTTCTCGACGAAGATGCCGAGACCGGCACCGCCCGTCGGCTTCGGTGGCGCATCGAGTTGCTCCATCACTTCGCGCATCATGCCGACATCGAATTCGAGCGAGATGGCGATGTAGGGCTTTTCTGGGCTTGCCGTGATCACCCGGCCGGCGGCGGGCAGCTCGATGCTGATGATGAGGGCTTGCATCTCGGCATAGTCGATCACCCGGTCGTGTAGCATCAATTGCTTCGCGCCCTGGACGATGACGCAGAGCGCCGGCCTGTAGATCATCTTATGTGGCATCTTCGGCTCGCTCGAGCGCATGACGCAAAAGCCATCGATGCCGGTCGAAAAGACCCCGTTGTCGCCGCCATCACTTCTTTCGATGAAGTGTATGAGCGCATCTTTAAGGGCTGACGACATCGGCGGTCTCCAGGGCAGGGGGCGAATGCCATCATCATAGCAGCGTGGTGCCGGCCGGCAAGGCGGTTGGAGGAATAGGCAAGAAATTCGAGAGTTCCGGCATTCAAGGAGATGGGGCAACGAGCGTAGGTTTACGCCATCAAGCATTCCCTGGAGAGCGACAATGACAACCGAAAATATCGATAAATCAAAGACAAAGATCGCAATCATCACAGGCGGCAGCCGTGGTCTCGGCCGAAACACGGCCGTCCATCTCGCCCAGCGCGGTGTCGACAGTATCATCAGCTACAACTCAAATCGGGCAGAAGCGGAAAGTGCCGTCGCCGAGATTAAGGCGCTCGGACAGAAGGCCGTGGCGTTGCAACTCGATGCCGGTGACGTCAGCTCCTTTGATACGTTCGTCTCCGAGGTTGGACGGGTTTTGCGACAGGAATGGGATCGCGATCGTTTCGATTTTCTCGTCAACAATGCCGGCACGTCCTACCACGCCTCCTTCGCGGAAACGACGGAAGCCGAGCTCGACAAGCTCTACAACGTCCATTTCAAGGGCGTCTATTTTCTGACGCAGAAGCTGCTGCCCGTGATTGCGGATGGCGGCCGCATCGTCAACATTTCCTCCGGCCTTGCCCGTTTCAGCAACCCGGGATCGTCGGCCTATGCGGCGATGAAGGGCGCGGTCGAGGTTCTCTCACGGTATCTCGCCAAGGAACTGGGCGCGCGGGGCATCGCCGTCAACACCGTTGCGCCGGGCGCTATCGCGACCGATTTCAGCGGCGGCATGGTGCGCGACAATCCCGAGGTCAACAAGCTCGTCGCCTCGATGACGGCGCTCGGTCGCGTTGGCCTGCCCGATGATATCGGCCCGATGATCGCTTCGCTGCTGTCGGAGGACAATCGTTGGATCAATGGCCAGCGCATCGAAGTGTCCGGCGGCATGATGCTCTAGATAGGCGGGCGACGATCCAGCCGCCGGCGCCGTCAACCGCGGGCGACTTGGGCATTCACCTGCCACCCGCTCACCCAGATCTGCCGCAACCGATCTCCTTCACCCTTGAACGATAGCCCCGTCGCCTCGCAACCTTCGATCCGGTCGCTGCGGAAATTGCGGATGGCCTGGCGCAGTTCGCACCAGGCGACGATGTTGGCGGTTTCGGCGTAGTAGATGAGGGCGATCGGGCGGATGATGCGCTCGGTGGCGCGGCCGAGTTCGTCGCGGTAGGAGAGATCAAGCTTCTCCTCGTCGCGGATGGCGCGGCGCACCAGCGCCAGATCGATGGCGCCGGCCAAGGGTGCGGCGAAGCCCCAGGCGTGCAGCGCATTGGCCTCGAATGTCTGGCGAAGCGGCGGTGGCACCGCACCGGCGATCTTGGCGCTGACGCGCTTGGCGGCGAGCTTCAGCTCGTCGTCCCCGGTGCGCTCCAGTAGTGCCAGCGACAGCACGATCGCCTCCATCTCCTCGATCGAAAACATCAGCGGCGGGAGGTCGAAGCCGGGGCGCATGATATAGCCGATGCCGCGCCCGCCCTCGATCGGCACGCGCATCGCCTGCAGCGCGACGATATCGCGATAGACCGAGCGCACCGTCACCTCCAGCCGCTCGGCGATGACGGCCGCCGTTATAGGCTTTTTCGCCAGCCGCAGGATCTGGATGATCTCGAACAGGCGCGACGCCTTGCGCATTTCATCCTCCCGGCTTGAAGGCTCCTGACAATACCCTGTCAGTTGGGTTGAACTACAAGACTGCCTATCGATTTGAAAATCAACAAATTCCCCTGCGGCTCACCCGCAGGAGACGATAGGCAACTGACATGGGATACACCGAAAACCTCTGGCTCTTCTTTCTCCTCCTCTTCGGCATCATCATCGTTCCGGGCATGGACATGCTCTTCGTGCTCGCCAATTCGCTGACCGGCGGGCGCAACAGGGGTTTGGCCGCGACGGGCGGCATCATGCTGGGTGGCGTGGTGCATTCGCTGAACGGCGCGCTCGGCGTCGGCCTGCTGATGCATTTCGTGCCGGTTCTCTTCAATCCGTTGCTTTTTGCCGGCGCCGGCTACATGGCCTTTATCGGGATCACGCTGATGCGCAGCTCGATCACCGTCGGTCATGAGGGGCCGACCAGCAGCCGCTCCGCCTGGAAGGCCTTTCGCCAGGGCGCTGTCACCTGCCTGATCAACCCCAAGGCCTATCTCTTCATTCTCGCCGTCTATCCGCAGTTTCTGAAGCCGGACTATGGCCCGATCTGGATACAAGCGACCATCATGGGATTGATGACCGTTGCCACGCAATTCTTCATCTATGGCGGGCTCGCCGTCACCGCCGGCCGCAGCCGCGATCTATTGATCGCCAATCCCGAGGCGACCGCCTTTGCCGGGCGTGCCGCCGGGTTGCTCCTGTTCGCGGTCTCGGTCTTCACCGTCTGGGAGGGCTGGAGGGTGGCGTAGGTACCCGCATATGTCTCGAATATGACGCTGATTTTGCTCAGCTCTCACCATTTTGTGACTTCATCGCCAGCGCGGAAAACGGCAAACATGCTAGCGTGACGACGCGCCGACCGCATTCGCGGTCCTGATCACATCCGCAGAGGTAGGAGAAGCATATGAAATGGAGAGCGATTGTGGTGGCGACGGCTCTGGCCGGCGTTGCCTTTGGTTCGGTTCTGGCGGCCGATGGCGGCACGCATGATGCCCGTATTGCGTTGATGAAGAAGATCGGCGGCGCGACCGGCGCTCTCGGCGCCATCGCCAAGGGCGACAAGCCCTACGACGCCGAAATCGTCAAAGCTTCTCTGACGACGATCGCCGAAACGGCCAAGGCTTTCCCGGATCAGTTCAACCCCGACAGCGACAAGGCCGATGCCGAGGTCAATCCGAAGATCTGGGATAACCTCGACGACTTCAAGGGCAAGGCCGCCAAGCTGTCCACCGATGCCGAGACAGCGCTTGCACAGCTCCCGGCCGATCAGGCCGGTGTCGGTGCAACGCTGAAGACCCTGGGCGGCAGCTGCGGCGCCTGTCATCAGGCCTACCGCATCAAGAAGGACTAGCGGTAGGCCGGCATCGTCCGGACATCAGGTTAAACATCCGCGCCGGCTTTGTCGCCGGTGCGGATTTCGGTATTTCATGATGCAGGTTGAGTGGAGGGGGTGAGGCATGATTGCGCGATTTGTCCGGTGGCTGCTCTGTCTTGTCGGCCTCGTCATCATCGGCCTCAGTGCCTTCTATGTCGTCACCGCGCCGTCGCCCTTGCCGGCAAGCCATTGGGCAAATCTCGGCGATCCCGATATCAAGAATGGCGAGATGGTGTTCTGGGCGGCCGGCTGCACGAGCTGTCACGCAGCCTCCGGCGCTGAGGGCGATGCCAAGCTGGTGCTGTCCGGCGGGCTGGCGCTGGCCAGCCCCTTCGGTACCTTCCATGTCCCGAATATCTCGCCCGATGAAAAGGCCGGTCTCGGCAACTGGACGCTTGCCGATTTCGGCAACGCCATGAAGCGCGGCGTCGGTAAAAACGGCGAACATCTCTATCCGTCCTTCCCCTACGGTTCCTATGCGCGCATGAGTGACAAGGACGTCAACGACCTCTGGGGCTTCCTGAAGACCCTGCCGAAGAGCGACAATGTCGCCTCGCCGCATGAGCTGCCATTCCCGTTCAATATCAGGCTGGCGCTTGGCGGCTGGAAATTCCTCTATTTCAACGATCAGCCGCGCGTCGTCCTCGCCAATGCCGACGACAAGATCAGGCGCGGCCAATATCTGGTCGAAGGCCCCGGTCATTGCGGCGAGTGTCACACCCCGCGCGACGGGCTCGGCGGCTTCCTGAAAGACCAGTGGCTCGCCGGCGCTCCGAACCCGGAGGGCAAGGGCAACATTCCCGACATTACCCCCGGCTCGAAGGCGATCGGCAGCTGGATCGCCGGCGATATCGCCACCTATCTGGAAACCGGCTTCACGCCTGACTATGATTCCGCCGGCGGCTCGATGGCCGAAGTGCAGCAGAACATCGCGCATCTCCCGGCCACTGACCGCGAGGCGATCGCGGCCTATCTGAAGGCGCTGCCGGCGCGGTAGAGAGAGGGCGGTTTGCCTGCTCTCTCAGCGTCGCGTTGCTAGATAGAGATGGGTTTCATAACGAAGCTCGAACTCTCCGCCATGCGCGACGATCGCCTCTGTAATCGCTCCCAGCAGCGTCTCTCTTTGCCCATCGGCCAAGAGGCGATGGCCTGAGAGCGTGCGGAGCAGATCGGTATAGCTCGCTGCGCTATGCATCCGGCTCCAGGGATGGCAGCGGTGCTTTACCGGCCCGAAATGATCGGACTCTTCGAGCAATGCCGCGAAGGGGCCATCCGGCAAATACCAGGCTTCCGCCGGCGGGCCGGAGAGGGATGGTGCGTATTGCGAATAGATGTGGGCAAACTCCGGACCGAGCGGTGAAGCCGGCGGCAGCGGCACGTTACCGAAAACGGCAAGCGTTCCATCCGGCGTCAGCTGGGCGGCTGTCTTGGCAAAGCGGACCTCCGGCGCAACCCAGTGAAAGGACTGAGCGGCGAGCGCCAGCTTGAAGCTTGACGCTTCACCCGGCCAAGCCTCGAAGGTCGATGTCGTGAAGTGGATATTGGAAAAATCCGCCAGATTTTCCCGCGCGATGCCGATCAGGTCCGAACCGGGATCCAGCGCGAGGACCGAAAAGCCGCGGCGTGCAAAGCCTTGTGTCGCTTGTCCCGTGCCGCAGCCGATCTCGAGGATCTGATCCGTAGCAGCTAAACCGGCGAAGGCGACGATGTCATCGAAGAGCGGCTCGGGATAAACGGGGCGGGCGCCGCCATAAAGGGCTGCCACGCCGTCGAAAGTAAACCGCTGTTCCAAGGGGGTATCCTCAGTTGAGAAATCGCGGATGCGTAGCCATTTTTCTAGCGCATTTGCGGTGAACTTTACAGCTCCGTGAGCTTGGGATGCAGCAACGGGAGAGGGTGGCCGTGGACATAGCGGTGAAGCATAAGGTTCCTTATTTCAGCCAATGGGAAACGCCTGACATGACGCTGGCCGTGGTGGCGGAGGGCGCGCAGGCAGCCTTGCTGAAAGATCCGCTCTGGGCGTCTTCGGGAGCCCGCACGGTCGAGGACTATGCCCGTTGGGCCGGCAATCTTTGCGGCATGGCCTGCCTGAAGATGGTTCTGGCCGCTCGCACCGGCCTGACGGTGCCGATCATGGATCTGGCCATGGGATGCAAGGACTATGGCGGTTATGTCGAGGAGACCGACGGCAGGATCAAAGGGCTGATCTATGCGCCTTTCGTTCCCTTCGTCAAAGACCAGTTCGGCTTGAACGCCAGGGTCGTCACGGGGATTTCGGTCGCAGATATCGGCGAGATTCTGACGCAATCCGAATTCTTCATCGCGTCCGTGCACCATTCCATCCGCTGGTCGGATACCGAGCCGCCATCAAAGGGTGGACATCTCGTTCTGGTGACGGCGGTCAACGCGGGCTCGGTGCGGTTTCACAATCCCTCCGGGCAAGAAGTTGTTACGCGCGAAAATGTGGAGCTACCGCTGGAGATATTCGGCCGATTTTTCGCTGGGCGCGGGATCACCATCGATCGCTGACGATAGGAAGGTCAACGGCGATCCCGGGTAAAGGCCGATATCAGGCCAGCGCCTGGAGATAGCGCATGCCGGTGACCGGACGTGGCTTGAAATCCATATTTTCGTAGAAACGATGCGCCTGGACATTGCCGGTTGCCGCGCCGACGGAGAGGAAGCTGCAGCCGGCCTTGCGGGCGACGTCGCGGGCGCGGTCGACCAGATGCTGGCCGATGCCGTGGCCGCGATGGCCGTCCCGCACGAAGAGATGATGCAGGTCCATGCCGCGCTGGCCTTCCTGCGCCTTGTAGAGCGGCACGAGAATGGCGTAGCCGATCAATCCGTCCTCGCCCTCAGCCACCAGCGCCGTGATCCATGGCAATGGGCCGAAGAGATCGCGCTCGAGCTGCTCGGGCGTTGCGTCGGAGGGGTCGCCATGATGGGCGGCGAGCAGCCGGATCATGTCGTTCAGTTCCGGCATGTCGCGCGGCTGCGCGCTGCGGATAGTCAGCACCGGCGGGCGGAGAAGGGAAATTTCGCTATCGTCTAGCATGGCATTTCGCGTCCTTGTTTCGAATGAGCCGTCAGGACGCTGCTGATACAACAAAGCCGCCTGACGGCGGCTTGTTGACAATATGATCTGTCCAGCCGCCCTTTACAGGTACAGCCAAAAATACGAGCAGGTGTGGAGCGCTTGCTTGATCATGAGCGCATCAATGATCCGGAATGGCGGATTTGTCAATGGGGGCCGTCCGCTGGCCCGGCCGGCCAATTCCTCAGTATCGAATTGCCGCAGGAGCACGTCAGTCTATCGCACCCGCGCCTCATCGAGAGAGGGTTTGCTCTTTCTGTCAAATATAGTATACCCCCCTATACTATAATTTGAGGTCGCCATGTCCCATACCGTTCGTGAGCAAGCCAAGCTTCTTTCGCGTGTCCGTCGCCTGAAGGGGCAGATGGAGGCGGTGGAGAGGGCATTGGAGGCCGAGCGGCCTTGTGGGGAGGTTCTGCAGCTTCTCGCTTCGATCCGGGGCGCTCTGACAGGGCTGACCGGCGAGATACTGAACGACCACCTGCATGAGCATGTGCTTCATGCCGAAAGCGAAAAGGACCGCCGTCAGGCGGTTGATGAAATATCCGATGTGCTGAAGACCTATCTGCGCTGAGCAGGGGCTTTGGAGCATTCAACAGGAGACGGATGTCATGAGTGGTTCTTCGGATGCGTTGACGCATAACCATGTGTTTCTGGGCGCCGATCATCAGCGCAACGAGCGCCGCGTCTGGCTGGTCATCGCGCTCACGACGGTGATGATGGTGGTCGAGATCGGTGCCGGCACGCTTTATGGCTCGATGGCGCTGACCGCCGATGGCTGGCACATGTCGACACATGCCAGCGCCATGCTGATTTCGGCGCTGGCCTATCTCTACGCCCGCCGTCACGCGCACAATGCGCGCTTCACCTTCGGCACCGGAAAACTCGGCGATCTCGCCGGCTTCGCCAGCGCCATCATCCTCGCGATGATCGCGGTGCTGATGGGCTGGGAAAGCCTTCTGCGATTGATGAGCCCGGTCGCGATCAATTTTCGCGAGGCGATCGCCATTGCGTCGGTCGGCCTCCTCGTCAACATCGTCAGCGCATGGCTGCTGCGCGACGATCATGACCATCACGGCCACAGCCATGGCCACGCGCATGGACATGATCATCATCACGACCACGATCATCGCCAGGGCGGCAAGGACAACAATCTGCGCTCGGCCTATGTGCATGTCATCGCCGACGCTATGACATCCGTTCTGGCGATTGTCGCGCTTCTACTCGGTAGCCGCTTCGGCTGGACCTTTCTCGATCCGCTGATGGGCATCGTCGGCGGTCTGGTGATCCTGCAATGGTCCCTGAGCCTGCTGCGTTCCTCAGGTTCGATTCTGCTCGACTTCATTCCGTCCGGCGAAGAGTTGCCGGACGAAATCCGGGAGGTGATCGAAACCGATGGCGACCGCATCACCGACCTGCATGTCTGGCAGGTCGGTCCCGGTCATCATGCGGCGATCGTTGCCGTGGCGACGCCGGAGCCGCGTGATCCCGCTTTCTACAAGGCGCGGCTGGCGGATCTGCATGAATTGTCGCATGTCACCGTTGAAGTCACGGTCGAAAAGGCGGCATAAGGCGGGTTAAAGGAAGGGTGTGCCAGAGGCTTGCCATATTCCTCGCTTAGCTCTGAATCCGCCTGATTCCGCTGGAGGTTTCCGTATGCCCACATTGCTTACCCGCCGCCGCCTCTTGGCAGGCTCGGCGCTGCTCCTTCCCGCCCTGACATTTGGCCCGCAAGCCCTGTTTGCGCAGGATGCCAACGCCAACAAAAGCCCGGACGCGACGGCGCCAGCGCCGGGCGCCTCCGATACGCCGGACAATTCCGCGGTGCCTGACGACGACGATGGAATGGACGGCATCCAGGGGGCGGATAATTCCCAGGCGACGGAAGATGCCGATAAGCAGCTGGCGGACCTGGAAAAGAGGACCGGCGGCCGCCTTGGTGTTTCTGTGCTGGATACGGAAACCAATATTTCGCTCGGCTATCGCGAAGCGGAGCGCTTCGCCCTGTGCAGCAGCTACAAGGCGCTTGCCGCCGGCTTCGTGCTCGCCCGCGTCGATCAGGGCGTCGAGAAGCTCGACCGCCGCGTCACCTATGGCAAGGATGTCGTCGTCACCTATTCGCCGGAGACTGAAAAGCATGCCGGCACTGACGGCATGACGATTGCCGAGCTCTGCAACGCGGCCATCACGCTCAGCGACAACACCGCCGGCAATCTGCTGCTCGACAGCTTCGGCGGTCCGGCGGCGCTGACCGCGTGGCTGCGCACCACCGGCGACACTGAAACCCGACTCGACCGCAAGGAGCCAGACGTCAATCAGGCGATCAAGGACGATCCGCGCGATACGACGACGCCCGATTCCATGCTGGATACGATCGGGCTTCTGACGCTCGGCAACACGCTGTCGGAGACTTCCAGGGATCAATTGTCGAACTGGCTGGTCAACAACACCACCGGCAATGCCCGCCTGCGCGCCGGCCTGCCGAAAGAATGGAAGGTCGGCGACAAGACCGGCACCGGCGAGAACGGCTCCTATGCCGACGTTGCCGTTATCTGGCTTCCGGATCGCGGCCCCATCCTCGTTGTGACCTATGTCGGCGAGGCGACCGCGCCTGCAAAAGATATCGAAGCCGTCTTCGCCGAGGTCGGCAAGATCGTTGCGGGCATGGTGGGATGAAATAGTAGCGCTCTGAAATGCAATCGATAAATCAGGGCAGTACGGTCGCGATGTGAATCAGGATCGCATCGCCTTCATGTTGTTCGAGAAGTTCGAGCGCTAGTTTCCCTTATGTCCCGCAAAAGGTCTGCAGCACCCGTTCCGCCGGTCGTGGCGGCTCGGTATAGGGCGCAAAGGCCGGTTGGTCCTCATAGGGCTTGGTAAGCACGGTCAGCAGCGCCTCGAATAATGAAAAATCATCCTCCTCGACGGCAGCCGCGATCGCCTGTTCGATGCGATGGTTGCGGGGGATGAAGGCCGGGTTGACGCCCAACATCGCCTTTGCGCGCGCGGCTGGCGATTGCGATTCGCGGCCCAGCCGCTCGCGCCAGAGCGCGAGCCACGGCGCGACGGATTGCGGATCCTTGAAACTGGCGGCAAAGGCGACCTCGTCGTCGCTCGTGGCAAGCACACCAAGCCGCCGGAAGGTCAGGGTGAAATCCGACTCCTGCTCGTGCATCACTGCGAGCAGCGCCTGGATCAGATCGAGATCGCTGTCTTCCTCTGTTGTAAGGCCGATCTTGGCGCGCATGCCGGCAAGCCAATGGGTCTGGAAGCGCTCGCCATAGGCCTTGATCACCCCATTCGCAAGTTCGACGGCAGTATCGAGCATCGGATCGATCAGCGGCAGCAATGTTTCACCGAGCCGCGCGAGGTTCCATTGGCCGATGGCTGGTTGATTGGCATAGGCGTAGCGGCCCTGCCGGTCGATCGAGGAAAAGACGGTGGCAGGATCGTAGGTGTCCATGAAGGCGCAGGGGCCGAAGTCGATCGTCTCGCCGGATATGGTCATGTTGTCGGTGTTCATCACGCCATGGATGAAGCCCACATGTAGCCAGCGGGCGATCAAGGCGGCCTGCCGGTCGGCCACCGCTTCCAGCAGCGCGAGATAGCGGTTCTGGCGATCCTTGATCTCGGGATAGTGCCGGTCGACGACATGGTCGGCGAGGATACGCAGGCTGTCGGTATCGCCGCGGGCCGCGAAATACTGGAAGGTACCGACGCGGATATGGCTTGCAGCGACGCGGGTAAAGACCGCGCCGGGCAATGCCCCTTCACGATAGACCGGCTCGCCGGTGGTGACGGCTGCCAGTGCGCGAGTCGTCGGAATACCGAGTGCAAACATGGCCTCGCTGACGATATATTCACGCAGCACCGGCCCGAGCGCTGCCCGTCCGTCTCCGCGCCGCGAAAACGGCGTCGGTCCGGCCCCTTTGAGCTGGATGTCGCGGCGCTTGCCGTTACTGTCGATGACCTCGCCAAGCAGGATCGCACGGCCATCGCCGAGCTGCGGAACGAAACCGCCGAACTGGTGGCCGGCATAGGCCATGGCGATCGGCTGGGAGCCGGGCAAAAGCGCGTTGCCGGAGAAGATCGCCGCTCCATCCCGCTCCAGAACTTCGGCCTCCAGCCCCAACTCCGACGCCAGAGTCGTGTTGAACTTGATCAGCCGCGGTGCCGCAACCGGCGTCGGTGCCTTTTCCGCGAAGAACTGCGGCGGCAGGCGCGCGTAGCTGTTGTCGAACGGTATTGGCGGTGCTTCAAGCACTGCGTTGTCGTGAAGAGAAGAGCTCATGTGACTAAGGTAGGGCCGGTGGAGATGCGGCGCAAGGCGCTTGTCTCCAGCAGGAAATTATCTCACTTTCTCCCACCAAGGATAGGAGTGTGCCATAAATGAGAAACTCAGCATCTCGCTCCCTAGCGAAATGGTCGCCGCCATCAAAAGCCGCGTCGATGCCGGCGCGGCCGTCCGGGTCCGGCTGCGGGAAGAGGACGAATATCGGGAACGGATCGCGGCGATCCGGCAGACGGTCAAGGCATCGCTGGATGATCCGAGGCCAAATTTGAGTGGGGAAGAAGTCGAGCAATATTTCGAAGCCCATTTCCGGAAGGCCTAGCTTGGCTCGAAGTTGGAGGTACTGATTGTGCGCTTAAACCAAGTAACGGTTACGATGCCGGATTTGAACGCGGGCTGGGATTTCTATTGTGCCCTGGGTCTCAAGCCGATCGTTGATGCACGCCCCCGATATGCGCGGTTTGTGTGCCCGGATGGAGATAGCACCTTTTCCCTGCATCAGGGCGAGAAGGGTGGCGGGGGAACCACCGTGTATTTCGAGTGCGAAAATCTTGACGCAACAGTCGATGCTCTCAAAGCCTCCGATATTCACTTCACAAGCGGGCCTGAAGATAAAAAATGGTTCTGGCGCGAGGCCGAGCTATTCGATCCCGGTGGAAATCGCGTCATCCTTTATTTCGCCGGATCGAACCGTATCGATCCTCCTTGGCGGGTACCCGCGCAATGATGCCAAGCATCCCTAGCGTTCCGCCATCTCCCGCGCCATCTCCGCCAGTTTCCTTACCGTATTGAGGTTCCGCGCGGTTCCAAGCTTCAGCGCCGGTAGCTTCAGTTTCGAGCGGCCGGAGCCGTCGGGATAGTGGATATAGATTTCCTTGCCGGCGATCTGCACCTCTTCCCCGCCCGGTGCCACCAGTCTGTCCAGCGCATCGGCCGGCGCTTGTTCGGGAAGGAAAGTGACGAGCAGATAGTTCGGCTTGGCATGCGGGAAGGGCGAGTGTTCAACCACCGCTTCCAGAGCTTGCCGGCTGCGCAGGATCACGCCCGGCGATTTGCCCATCTTGCGCGCCAACGCCTCTTCCAGGCGCACACGCACCGTCGCCTCGTTCTCATCCGAACGGAAGAGCACATTGCCGCTCTGGATATAGGTCTTCACCTCGGTAAAGCCGATATCCTCGCAAAGCGCTTTCAGCTCCGCCATCGGCAGAGTGCCGGTGCCGCCGACATTGACGGCACGCAGCAGTGCGATATGGACCGGCATCGGCTCCTCCCGATGTTCGCTTACATCTTCCCCGCGACCTTGATGGCGAAGCCATATTCGAAGGCGATCTCTTCCAGCCGCTGGAAGCGGCCCGAAGCGCCGCCGTGGCCGGCGTCCATGTTGGTCTTGAGGAGAATCGGCGCGTCGCCGGTGGTGTTCTCACGCAGCTTGGCGACCCACTTTGCCGGTTCCCAATAGGTGACACGCGGGTCCGTGAGGCCGCCGAGCGCCAGGATCGGCGGGTAGGGTTTTTCGCCGACATTGTCGTAGGGGCTGTAGGCGGCGATCTGCTCGTACTCTTCCTGGCTGTCGATCGGATTGCCCCATTCAGGCCATTCCGGCGGTGTCAGCGGCAGGGTGTCGTCCAGCATGGTGTTGAGCACGTCGACGAAGGGAACGGCGGCGATGACGCCGGCGAATTTCTCCGGCGCCATGTTGGCGACAGCACCCATCAGCATGCCGCCGGCCGAGCCACCCTCGGCGATGATGTTCGCGTAGGAGGTGAATTTCTCTTGATTCAGATAGTCGGCAGCTGAGATGAAGTCCTTGAAGGTATTGGTCTTCTTGTCCATTTTACCGTCTTCATACCAGGCAAAACCCTTGTCCTTGCCGCCGCGGATATGGGCGACGGCATAGACAAAGCCACGATCGGCGAGCGACAGGCAATTGGTGTTGAACCCGGCGGGAATGGTGACGCCGTAGGCGCCGTAGCCGTAGAGCAGGCAGGGTGCCGTGCCGTCGAGCGGCGTATCCTTGCGATAGAGCAGGGTGACCGGAACCGTTTCTCCGTCCCAGGCCGGCGCGAAGACGCGGCGGGTGACGTAGTCGTCGGGATTGTGGCCGGAGGGCACTTCCTGCGTCTTCAACAGGGTACGCTCGCGCGTCACCAAGTTATAGTCATAGAGCTGGCTCGGAGTCGTCATCGAGGAGTAGGAAAAGCGAATGACGTCGGTGTCGTATTCAGCGGAGCCCTGCAGGCCGAGCGAATAGGCTTCTTCATCGAAGGCGATCGCGTGTTCTTCGCCGGTGCGGCGATCGCGGATGACGATGCGCGGCAGGCCGTCCTTGCGCTCCAGCCAGATGAGGTGGCGGGCATAGGCCTCATGGCCGAGGATCAGCGTGCCCGGCTTATGGGCCACGACATCGCGCCAGTTTTCTTTGCCCGGCCTGTCGACCGGCGTCTCCATGATCTTGAAATCCTTGGCGTCGCCGTCATTGGTGAGAATGTAGAAGACGTCGCCGCCTTCCGCCATTTCATATTCGATGCCGGTGTCGCGTTCGGCCACCAGCTTCGGCTCGGCGGTCAGATCCGACGTCGGGATCAGGCGATATTCGCTGGTCTCGTGATCGTGGATGTCGATGAAAATGTAATCGTCGAGTAGGGAGCCGCCGACGCCCATGAAGAAGCCCGAATCCTCTTCCTCGTAGACCAGCCGGTCTTCCGATTGCGGCGTGCCGACAATGTGATGGAAGATTTTTGAAGGACGATGATTTTCGTCCTGCAGCGTATAGAAGAAGCTCTTGCCGTCCGGCGCCCAGACGCCGTCGCCGCCGGTGTTCTCGATCACGTCGGCCAGATCTTCGCCGGTGTCGAGATTGCGGACCTTCAGCGTGAAATATTCCGAGCCCTTGTCGTCATAGCCCCAGATGCCGTGGCTGTGGTCGGTGGAATGGTCGATGCCGGAGAGGCGGAAATAGGACTTGCCCTCATTCTCCTTGTCGCCGTCGAGAAGCAGCTTGCGATCGCCGCCGTCGCGTGCCTCGCGGAAGTAATGCGGCTGCTCGCCGCCGGTGACGAAGAGCGTGCCATAGGCAAAGGGGCCGTCCTTGACCGGAACGGAGCTGTCGTCTTCCTTGATGCGGCCCTTCATCTCGGCAAAGAGCAGCTTCTGCAGCTCTTTCGTGTCCGCCATGGCGGCGTTCATATAGGTATTTTCAGCCTCCAGATGCGCGCGGATTTCCGGGTCGAGGATCGACGTGTCCTTGAACATCGCCTGCCAGTTGTCGGCGCGCAGCCAGGCGTAATCGTCGCTGCGGGTAATGCCGTGGCGCGTATCCGTGACCGGCTTTTTCGGTGCGGCGGGCGGGGCGGGGAGGTTCTTGAATGAAGACACTGGAAGGCTTTCTCTGGGCTGAAAGTCGAGTATGCGATGAAAGAGAAATAGAGGGCGCTTGGCCGAGGTTCAAGCGGCAATTCCGGCTCAAGCCTCATGCAAGCGGATGCTCCTAAGCTCATGTCGAGCTGATGACGATGGCTGGCCTCGCGTAGGGCTGCCTTGATGTGACCACATTCTTTAACGAAGTCCGCTTAGCGTCGCGTCGATAGTAAGTGTTTCTTAGAATCGCGCTCCCCGTGGAGCAGACGCAGCCCAGCCCGGAAAACAAACAAATGAGGGACCGGTCTTCATGCTGAAGTTCATCGCCATTCTCCTGCCTCTGGCCTGCATCGCGAGCTCGGCGTTCGCCGTCGATGCGACCATGAAGAAGGAGCTGGAAAAGCTCGATCCTTCCGAGCGGATGGAGCAGGCCTGCGATGCGGAAGCGATGAAGCGGATCGGCACGGAGAAGACCGGTTTCAAGCCGGACAAGGTGATTGCCTATACCTTCGGCGATCCAAACATGGCGCCGGATTCGATGAATGCTCCCGGCGCCGTCTTCCGCAGCAAGGGCGATTGGTATCATCTCTCCTATAAATGCACGACCGACCCGGAGCACGTCGACGTGCGCAATCTCAGCTTTCAGATCGGCGACAAGGTGCCGCGCGATAGCTGGCAGAAATATTATCTCTACGATTGATGCCTTCAGCGCCGTTCTTGACGCTCCAGATGGTCAAGTTCGGAGAGAATATGCTCCTGCACGTCGGGGCTTTGGCGGGAGACCGCATCCGTCAGTTCGCGTAGCGTTGATCGCAGTCCATGAAGCTGATCGACCAGATCCATAACAAGGTCGACGCCGGGCTCATTGAGGCCCATCGCGTCGATCAGATCGAGGATCAATTGTCCGCGGGCGAGATCCGCATCGCGGAAATACCGGCCTTCATTCGTGGTTTCGGGAACGAGCCAACCCTGGCCAATCCAGACTTCCAGCACTGTGACATCAATCTCGAGGCGCAGACGAAACTCGCTCTCGTTCATGGCTCAGCCTCCCATGGTCTTTCTGGGATCATGCGTCTTGCCGGCCTGCCAATCGGAAACGAGGGCGGTCAGCTCTGCATCCGGCGCGTCCGGCAGGACGATCTTCAGTGAAACATAGGCGTCGCCGGCGTCCTTGCCACGGACGGGCACGCCCTTGCCCTTCAGCCGCAAGACTTTGCCGGTATTGGAATTCGGCTGGAGCGTGACGGTCACCGGGCCGGAAGGTGTGGGCACGCGGACCTTGCCGCCGAGCACTGCCTCGGTCAACGAAATCGGCAATTCCAGCCTGATATCGTCGCCGTCGCGGGTGAAGAACCGGTGCGGACGTACATGCACCTCGATCAGCGCGTCGCCGGGGGCTCCGCTGCCAAAACCGGGATCGCCCTTGCCGCGCAGGCGCAGCGTCTGCCCGTCCTTGGTTCCCGGCGGGATCTGCACATCGAGCGCGGGTCCGTCCGGCAGGCTGATCTGCTTTTTCGTGCCGTTGACGGCGTCGAGAAAGTCGACCTCCATGGAATATTTACGATCCTGACCTTGCATTCCGGATTGGCCTCGGCTGCGACGTGAAAAGAAGCTGGAAAGCACATCGTCGGTATCGCCGAAATCGGCAAAGCCGCCAGTGTTGCGGTAGGGGCCGCGTTGGCCTTCGTTTGCCGCATAGTCGCGATAGTAGTTGCGCGGCGGCTTCTCTGCGCCGCTGCCGTCGATCTCGCCTCGGTCGAAGCGCGCACGCTTGTCCTCGTCCCCGAGAATGCCGTAGGCGGCAGAGACTTCCTTGAACTTCTCCTCGGCCTGCTTGTCGCCGGGATTGAGATCGGGATGCAGCTTTTTCGCAAGCTTGCGATAGGCGCTTTGGACGTCCTTTTGCGGGGCGTCCCGTTTTACGCCCAGAATGTCATAGGGATCGCGGCTCATGGATGGTTCCCTTTGGGAGCGCAGGAAAATATGCAAATAGTAGCAGGCCGGTCTGGTATCAATGATATCATAAATGAGGAGCATCGAAGCCGCGACTGCCACAGAATGGTTATAGGCGCTTTTGTGATGGCAAATGATCCTCTTGCCGGCAAGCCGCCATATTTCCGTCGCCTTGCCGGAGGATTGCGGGCGCAAAGGGAAGGGTCTGTGGCAATCGCACGCTTTTTCCGCCAAACTTCACGTTGTTTTATCCGATTGGTGGCTGCCTGATGAACCGCTTTCTGCTGACGTCCGCATTCCTAGCTGCCGCAGTTCCGGCCGCCTTTGCTGCTAAGCAGGAAACACAGCCCGCCGGCTGGCCACCGCTGCCGCCGAAAGCACCGGTTTCGAACGTCAAGCTGGTCGAGCCGCACCTACACGTCAATCGCGCCGGCAAGGGCGCGCCGCGCATCGCACTGACCTTCGATGCCTGCATGGGCAAGACCGATCCGCGCATCCTCTCCACCCTCATCGATCAGCGCATCCCCGCGACGATCTTCGTCACCGCCCGCTGGCTGCGAACCAACCCCGATGCGCTCGCCACCTTCCTCGCCCATCCCGACCTATTCGAGCTGGAAAACCACGGTCAGAACCATATTCCCGCCGTCGATATCCCGACCAAAGTCTATGGCATCGCCGCTGCCGGCTCGCCGCAGGCCGTGGCCCAGGAAGTCAAGGGCGGGGCCGACGCCATGCTTGCCGCCGGCATCCCGCAGCCGCGCTGGTTTCGGGGCGCTACCGCAAAATACAGCCTGTCGGCCATCGCCCAGATCCGTGGCATGGGCTATCGCATCGCCGGCTATTCGGTGAATGGCGACAGCGGCTCGCTGCTGCCGGCCAAGATGGTGGAAAAGCAATATGCCTCCGCCAAGGATGGTGATGTCATCATCTCCCACATCAACCAGCCGACCCATGCGGCCGGCGAGGGGGTGGCGGCGAGCATCCTGGCGCTGAAGGCCAAGGGCGTGCAGTTCGTCCGCCTGCAGGGTATTCCCGAACAGGGCGATGACGACACCACGAACTGAGTGGTGATCGGCGACGGTCGCTCACCAGTCGTGCCGGGATCGTTACTCAGGCAATTGCGGCTGCACCTTTTCCTCGATGAACAACTCGTTGACCACTGTCATCACGACCAGGGATAGCGGCAAAGCGAGCATGGCGCCGACAGCGCCCCACATCCACGTCCAGAAGATGATGGCGAGGAAGACGACAAAGGGATTGAGCTCCCATTGCCGGCCCATGACCGCCGGAAACACCAGATTTTCCACCGTGAGATGGATGGAGAAGAAGATCACGGCCGGCGCAAGGGCGAAGATGATGTCGTCATGGGTGATGATGCCGGCGATCGCCAGCGCGGTCGTCATGGTGGCGATGCCGAGAAAGGGAATGAAGCTGGAGAGAAAGGCGAAGACACCCCAGAGGATCGGCGCACTCAGGCCGCCGGCATAGGCAATGATCGTCATGGCAACACCGAGACCGGCATAGATCAGTGCGGCGGTCGCGAAATAGAAACCGAGCACCTGTTCCACCGCATTGATGATGCGGATCGCCGTCAATCGCGATGTCCGGCTGACAAAAGTCATGATGAGCGTCTTGCGCAGGCTGGCGCGTCCGGCGAGAAAGAGCATCAGGGCGGCAAAGAAGATCAGGCCCTGGACAATGGCCGGCGTCAGGCTGTTGGTGACAAGATGCAGCACATTGCCGGTGTTTTCGAGCAGCACGTTGATCGACATCGGCCCGCTCTCGAAGGTCTGTGGCGTGATATGCAGCCATTTGATCCGTTCGAGGAATGGCATCAGTCGATCGACCGTGCGCTGGAAGACGTCGGGTCCCTCCTGCGCCAACCGTGCCAACGGTCCGGCGAGCGCGTTGATGAACAGGAAGATGACCAGCGCCACCGCTGATGATAGCAGAACGGCGTTGAGAATGCGCGGAACGCCGAACTTGCTGAGTTTTTCCGCCGCAAGGCCGAGGATCATACCGACGACGACGGCCAACGTCACCGGGATCAGAATGAGCGACATCATATAGATGCCCGCCAGCGCCAGGATGAGGAAGATGCCGATAAGAGCCCAGGCGGAAGCGATATCCAGTCCGCTTTTCTCGATGCGCGTTTCAGCCGTTGTTCTATCCAATTGCTCGGTATCCGCCCGCAGGGCGTCCACCCAGGCGCTGGAGCGCTCTTCGCGTCGCGCGGCCTGTTTGCGCTCCTGCTTTCGTATGCCCTTGGCGATATCCATTCCGAACAATCCTCGAAGCCCTATCGCCTCGATATGCAAACGCAAATAGGCCCGTTCCGGTTCCGGAACGGGCCTTTGGATGATCGATCTATGGTTGCGATCAAGCGATCAAGTTCAGCCCGATACCCCAGGGATCGCGCAGCGAAACGCCGCCGTCACGCTTCTCCGTCTTGATTTCGTGCGCGTCGAGCGCTGCGACCGCCTTGTCGAGCGCTTGTCTGTCATTGAAGCGCAGTGTGTAATCGGAGAGGCCGGTCATGTGTTCGGAGCGGACGCCGGCGCCACGGCTATTCCAGGTATTGGCGCCGAGATGATGGTGATAGCCGCCGGTTGCCAGGAACGTCGCGCCGGGGTAGCGGGCCGCCATGACGTTCATGCCAAGCACGTCGCGATAGAAGGCGTTCGCCTCCTCGACATCGCCGACCTGCAGATGGATGTGGCCGATCGCCGAACCGTCCGCCATGCCGTCCCAGCGATCCTGCGGCGCGCTTTCGTAAAGCTTCTGCAGATCAAGCCGCAAGGTCGCCATCTCGACCGTGCCGTCGCCATGGAAGGTCCACTGGTCATGCGGCCGGTCCGCATAGATCTCGATGCCGTTGCCTTCCGGATCGGAAAGATAGATCGCCTCGCTAACGATGTGGTCGGACGCGCCTTCAAGGGCGACGTTATTGTGCGCCGCATGCCGCAGCCAGCGGGCAAGCTCGACACGGTTGGGCAGCAGGAAGGCGGTGTGGAAGAGACCGGCCGCCGTCTGCGGCGCACGCGTGGCGGCGCGATCCGTCGTCAGCGTCAAGAGCGGCCGCCCGGCAACGCCCAGCACCTCGCCGCTTGCGGTCTTTTCGATGACCTTCAGGCCCAATATGTCCTGATAGAAGCGCGATACCGTCGCCAGATCGGTGACGACAAGATGCGACTGGCCGACATAGGAGGGGCGCGTCAGCGCGTAGGGAAGGGCGGTTTCGGTCATGAGCTTATTCCAACCTCGATGTTCGGAAGAAAGAGGAACCGGCGCCGGCGGCGAAAACGCCGTCAATGGCAGGCTTGAGAGCTGTCGCCGGTCGATATGCCTCTTTAGAGATCCTCTGGCCTGCTGTACTTGAGCTCGTATATGGCGGATTTCGATTGTTCACAGAAGACCAGAAATTGCGGATGAAGCGTTCGCAATTCGTTGACGGGCTATCTCACCTGCGCGTCTCGCCATTCACGAAGATTTACCGCTATGCCGGTCGAACGCGGTTGCCTCGATGCTTCCGAGATGCCACGATTGATGCCGATATGGAATTGGAACGCGTATAGAGATGTCAGAGTTCAAAGGCATTCGTTGGGCCTATGATCGATATGAAGTGATCGCCGACGGTATCGTCAACGGCGTCGGTGTGGTCTTTGCCCTGATCGGCGCGACCGCGCTGATCTTCTATGCGACGGTATGGAGTTCCCATGGCGAGATTGCTGCCGCCTGGATCTACGGCGTCGGCCTCGTCCTGACCCTTGCCATGTCCTTCACCTACAATCTCTGGCCGGTATCGCAGACGAAGTGGTTCCTGCGGCGCTTCGATCACTCCGCCATTTTCGTGCTGATCGCCGCCACCTATACGCCGTTTCTCGAGCGTGGCTCGGCGGATCCGCTGTTGTTTGCGACGTTGATCGCCCTGTGGGTTTTTGCGGCCTGCGGCATCGCGCTGAAGTGTTTCTTTCCCGGCCGCTACGATCGGCTGGCGATCCTGCTCTATCTCGCCATGGGCTGGAGCGGCGTGCTGGTCGCCAAGCCGGTGTCCATGCATATACCGTCCGCATCGATGCTGCTGATCGTGATCGGCGGCGTCATCTATTCGCTGGGCGTCATCTTCCATGTTTGGGAGAAGCTGCGCTTCCAGAACGCCATCTGGCACGGCTTCGTCATCTCCGCCGCCGCCGTGCACTATTCGGCGGTGTTCACCTGCTTCAGCCTGTCACCGGGAAGCTTTTGACGACTTGCGTCGTCGGCGCGCATTTCTTCGTGGGGTGCAGGCTGCGCACCAGGCGCATGACCACGGCGTCGTAGCGCTGCATGGATGCCTTCGGATAATCCATCTGGAAGAAGGCGGCAGCGCCATTGCAGAGGGCAACGCCGCGCACATAGATGATATGGCCCTGTTTTATGCCTGAAAAGCTGATGCCGCGCGAGGTCGATTTCGAATAGGAGATCTGCCAGCCTTCATCCTTGGCGCGCGCGACACGGATGTTTGCTTCCGAGGAAAAATCACCGTTCAGAGTGTTGGCACCGAAAATCAGCAGCCGCGCCGATTGATCGGCTGGCGTCATGGTCAATCCGTTGCCGTCGTCGCTTCGCGCGGATAGGCGGAATTCAGAAGGTAATTCAATCGCATAGCCAAAGTGCGCGTTGTCATAGGACCACCAGTCGGCGGCTTGCGCCGGCACGACGGAAAGAAACAGAAGGGCGGTCAATCGCGCGAGCATTGCGGTTTCCGGGAGGCAGGGTCTGTAAACAAGCTATGAATAGCGCGTTTTTCGGCAGAAATTCCATAGTGATTCTCAGAATGACCGAAAAATAGCGCGAATTCGTTACAGCTTGATTGCGAGCCATGCAGGAATGGCGGATTTACTTCATAAATATCGCGGAGTAATGCCGACATTGTCTCATAAACAATTGGATGACACGCTTATGGACCAAGCCGTGCTACTTCGCGATGCAATCGAGGCCGATCTTCCAGCGATTTGCGAGATCTACAACCACGCGGTCGTGCACACGACCGCGATCTGGAACGATACGTTGGTCGACGTCGACAACCGCATCGAGTGGCTCAAGGCGCGCAAGGCGCGAGGCTTCCCGGTCGTTGTTGCGGAGAAGGATAGCAAGGTCGCCGGCTATGCCTCTTACGGCGACTGGCGCGCCTTCGACGGCTATCGCCATACGGTCGAGAATTCCATTTATGTCGACAAGGATCACCGTGGCTTCGGTATCGGCGAGGGCTTGCTGCGCGAACTCGTCGCCCGCGCTGCCAAGGGCGATGTCCACGTCATGATCGCCGCCATTGAGACCGGCAACGCCGTCTCGATCCGCCTGCATGAAAAGCTGGGCTTCCGTATCGCCGGGCAATTCTCCGAGGTAGGCACCAAGTTCGGTCGCTGGCTGGATCTGACCTGCATGGAATTGCGCGTTACGGCCTGATCTCGCTAGTCGCGCCAAAAAAATGATTTCAGTGGGTTACGTCCGAGTTTTCTCCCGCGGGGCTTGAGGCGATCAGGCCTTTGGCCTATCCCAAGTGTAGTATTTCGGCTTTGCCGGAACCCACGCGATCGTTCAGCAGGGAGAAGACATGGCCAGTGTCACCGGCCTGACATTCCTGGCTTTGTGTCTGCCTTTTCTCGGCGCAATCATCGCGCCGGCCGCTGTTCGTTATCTCGGCCACAATGCGGCCTGGCCGCTGGCGCTGTTTCCCGCGCTCGCCTTTCTGCATTTTGCCGGCTTCCTCTCTGCTGTTGCTCCCGGCCATAGTGTCCAGGGCGGCTTCGACTGGGTGCCGAGCCTGGGCTTACGCTTCTCCTGGCTGCTCGACGGCCTGTCGCTGACCTTCGCACTGCTGATCACCGGTATCGGTGTGCTGATCGTGCTCTATGCGGGCGGCTATCTGAAGGGGCACGTAGACCTTGGCAGCTTCTTCTCCTTTATCTTCCTGTTCATGGGCTCGATGCTCGGCCTTGTCGTGTCGGACAGTTTCCTGACGCTGTTCGTCTTTTGGGAGCTGACCTCGATCACCTCCTTCCTGCTGATCGGCTTCGATCATCAGCGCGAGGCGGCGCGCCGAGCGGCGCTGCAGGCGCTGGTCGTTACCGGCGGGGGAGGACTGTTGCTGCTCGCCGGTCTGTTGCTGATCTGGCAGATCACCGGCGCTGCCGACATGTCCGGCCTGCTGAAGGCGGGCGGCACGTTGCGCGAAAGCCCGCTCTATCTTGCAGCACTGATCCTGATCCTCGGCGGCGCCTTCACCAAGTCGGCGCAGTTTCCCTTCCATTTCTGGCTGCCGAACGCCATGGAAGCACCGACGCCCGTGTCGGCCTACCTGCATTCAGCGACCATGGTGAAGGCCGGTGTCTATCTGTTGATGCGCCTCAATCCCGCGATGGGCGGCACGACGGCCTGGCAGACGATCCTGCCGCTCTTCGGCGCGGCGACGCTGTTGGTAGGCACGCTGCTTGCCATCCGCCAGACCGACCTGAAGCTGAAGCTTGCCTATACGACGGTCTCCTCGCTCGGCCTGCTGGTACTGTTGACCGGTTTCGGCTCAGACTATGCGATCGAGGCGGCCGTGCTCTATCTGGTGGCGCATTCGCTGTTCAAGGGCGCGTTGTTCATGGTCGCCGGCATTGTCGATCACGAAACCGGAACACGCGACATCACCCACCTCGGCGGCCTGCGCGCCGCCATGCCGCTGACTTTTGCGGCAGCACTGGTCGCGGCGGTCTCGATGGGTGGCTTGCCGCCCGCCTTCGGCTTCCTCGCCAAGGAGGAGATCTATGCCGCACTGGCCGAGGCTTCCGTCTGGTCGATTGCTCTGACCGTCATTGCGGTCGCTGGCAACGCTCTTATGTTCGCCATCGCCTTCGCTGTGGCGCTGAAGCCGTTCCTTGGGGTTCGCGTCGAGACGCCCAGGCATCCGCATGAAGCGCCGCCTTTGCTCTGGCTCGGTCCGGTCGTACTTGCCGTTCTCGGCCTGGTCGCGGCGCTGTTCTCAGGTCTCTGGCATGGCTACGTCTCCTCGCCGATGGCGAGTGCTGTCGGCGGCAAGGCGATGGAGATATCGGTCTCGCTCGTTCCGCATATTGGCGTGCCCTTGCTGCTGTCGGCGCTGACCGTGCTGATCGGTCTCTTTGTCTACTGGAAGCTCGACCGCGCCCGCTTCCTGATGTCCGTGGTGCTGCGCCACCTCGGGCCGGGGCCTGATCGCGGTTTCGATGGTTTGATCTCCGGGCTGGTGCGCCTGTCGCATGCCGTTTCGCGCGTCTTGCAGCCTGGCCGGCTGGAAATCTATGTCGCCGTGACCTTCCTCTGCCTTGCCGCCATGCTGCTGGTGCCGCCGGTGCTCTATGGCGAGTTGCCCGCCGTCCCCTCATGGCCCGACATGCAATGGCATGAAGCGGCGATCTTCCTCATCGCCATCATCGGTCTCGGCGCAGTCGTCATGGCGCGAGACCGGCTGACCGCCATCGTTTCGCTCGGCATTCAAGGCTTTGCCGTCGCCGTCATCTTCCTGCTCTTCGGCGCACCGGACCTGTCCTTCACCCAGTTCATGGTCGAGACGCTCTCCGTCGTTATCCTGGCGCTGGTGATGACACGGTTGCGTCTTTCCGCCTCTGATCGCCGCCCACCACTGCGGATGCTCTGGCATGCGGTGCTTGCCGCCGCCTGCGGCCTCGGTTTCGGGCTGCTGTTGCTGAAGGCGACGCAAGCACCCTTCGACCTGACGCTGACGGCCTTCTTCAATCAATATTCCAAGCTGATCGCCCATGGCACCAACGTCGTCAACGTCATCATCGTCGACTTCCGCGGCACGGATACGCTCGGCGAGATCGCCGTCGTCGCCATCACCGGCCTTGCCATCCTGGCGCTGATCCGCATCCGCGCCGGCGGCGAACGCAAGCTCGCGGCCAATGATCCGGATCTGGACGAGAAGATGGAGGCCGAGCGCCGATGAACACGCTGATCTTCCGGACCGCCGCACCGTTTCTGACCGCACTGATGCTGCTCTTCTCCGTCTTCGTGCTGCTGCGCGGCCATAACGAGCCCGGCGGCGGCTTCATTGGCGGCTTGATCGCCGCGTCGGGCTTTGCGATCTACGGCATTGCCTGCGGTGTCTCAGCGGTGCGCCGCGCCATCGTTTTTCATCCGCTGGCGATTGCCGGTTTCGGCCTGCTGGCGTCGACGGTTGCCGGGCTCCTGTCGATCTTCTCCGGCGTGCCCTTCATGACCGGGCTGTGGATCTATCCGCATCTCCTGGGCGTCGAAGTGCCGCTCTCCAGCGTCATGCTGTTCGATATCGGTGTTTACCTGGTCGTCGTCGGCGCGATCACGTCGATCGCACTGGCGCTCGAAGAGCGGGAGGTGGAGTAATGGAGGCTGTCTTTGCCGGCCTCGTCGGCCTGTTCTTCGCTGTCGCGATCTATCTGATGCTATCGGGGTTCTCGATCCGCATCATGCTCGGCATCGCTATTCTCGGCAACGCTGTCAACCTGCTGCTGTTCACTGCGGGACGGGTGACGCGTGAAGTGCCGCCGATCATTCCGGCTGGCGCTGACACGCTCGGCATGGATGCGGCCAACCCACTGCCGCAGGCGCTGATCCTGACGGCGATCGTCATTTCCTTCTCCTTCCTTGCCTTCCTGCTCGTGCTCACCTACCGGGCCTATCAGGATCTCAAGACCGACAATACCGGTGAGATGTGGGTGGCGGAACCGGACGAGCGGCCGATGCCGCCCTTGGGGTACTAACGACATGGCGGCACCCGCAAACATCGCTGTCGATCTTTCCGCCGCGCTGGTGACAGCGCCGGTGGAGGCGGGGCATTGGCTGGTCATCCTGCCGGTGGCGCTATGCATCGGCCTCGGCGCGATCTTGATGATGTTGCGCGACCGCACGACATGGCACGGTTGGATCGCCATTCCCGGCCTGGTCCTGCTGGTGCTGATCGATGCGGCCTTGCTCCACAAGGTCGCCGCCGAAGGACCGATAACCATGGTCATGGGCCGCTGGCTTCCGCCCTTCGGCATCGCCTTCAGCGTCGACCTTTTCAGTGCGATCATGGCTCTGACGGCGGCGGCGGTGGCGCTGGCGGCAAGCCTCTATGCGCTCGGCGAAATTACCACCAGCGGCCGTCGCTATGGCTTCTTCCCATTTCTGATGCTGCTCCTTGCCGGCGTCAGCGGAGCGTTCCTCACCGGCGACGTCTTCAATCTCTACGTCTGGTTCGAGGTGCTGCTGATCTCGTCCTTCGGCCTGCTGATCCTCGGCTCGGAGCGCGAGCAGATCGATGGCGCCTTGAAATATGCCGTGCTGAACCTGATTGCCACGACGCTGTTTCTGGTCTCCGTCGGGTATCTCTACGCCATCTTCGGCACGCTCAACATGGCCGATATTGCGATGAAGGCGAGGGCGCCCGGCAACACGGCGCCGCTGATGACGCTTGCCGGGCTCTTCCTTCTCGCTTTCGGCATGAAGGCTGCGGCTTTCCCGGTCAATTTCTGGCTGCCGGCCTCCTATCATACGCCGCGCGTCACCGTTTCGGCGCTCTTTGCCGGCCTGCTCACCAAGGTCGGCATCTACGCGCTGATCAGGGTGCTGGTCATGCTGTTGCCGGTCGAGCGTGCCGGGCTCGGCCCGATCATAACGGTGGTTGCCATCGCCACCATGCTTGCCGGCGTGCTTGGCGCGCTCGGCGAAAACGATTTCCGCCGCCTGCTCGGCTATGTCGTTATCTCCGGCATCGGCACGATGCTGGCGGGCGTGGCGCTTGGCAGTGCCGATGGCCTCAGTGGCGCGATCTTCTATGCGCTGCATTCCATGGTGCTGATGACGGCGCTCTATCTGCTGGCGGGCCAGGCGGCGCGTCTTGGCGGCGGCTTCTCGCTTTCCGCGCTCGGCGGGCTTTATCGGCAAAGCGGCTGGTTCGCCGGTCTGTCGCTGGTGCTGTTTTTCGCCGCTTGCGGCCTGCCGCCGTTTTCCGGCTTCTGGCCCAAGGTCATCCTGGTGAAGGCAGCGCTCGACACTGGCGCCTGGTGGATTGCCGCCACGATCCTGTTGACCGGCTTCCTCACCACCATCGTCTTTGGCCGCATCTTCCTGCTGGCCTATTGGCGTCCGAGAGCCGCGCCGGATGCCGTCGCGCCGGCGCCGATCGTCTGGCAGGCCGGCTTGCCGATCCTGGCGTTGACCGCCCTGGTGATCGGCTTCGGCCTGTTTCCCGAACAGCTCCTGCACCTGACGCAACGGGCAGCAAGCGGTCTTGAAGATCCCTCCGCCTATCTGCACTCGGTCTTTCCAGGAGGGGCGGCGGCGCAATGATCCTGTTTGTCTTCAACCTTCTGCTTGCCATCGTCTGGGCTGCGATCACCGGCAGCGCCTCCTTCCTCAATCTCGTCTTCGGCTTCGTGCTCTCCGCGCTTGCGCTGGCAATTGTGCGGGAGTCCTATGGCGGTGTGCTCTATCTCGGCCGCATCAGGCGCATTCTGGCCCTGCTCTTCCTGTTTCTGCGCGAGCTGGCGAAATCCGCATGGGCCGTCGCGGTCACGGTCATGAGCCCGAAGATGGACGTAAAGCCTGGCATCTTCGCCTTTCCGCTCACCGTCGACCGCGATTTCGAGATCGCGCTGCTGGCCAACCTCATCACGCTGACACCCGGCACGCTCTCGGTTGACGTCTCGGACGACCGCAAGACGCTCTACGTGCACGCGCTCGACTGCTCGGATCCGGAGGCGGTGAAGCGCGACATAGCCGAGGGTTTCGAGCGCCGGATCCTGGAGGCTTTCCGATGATCGCCGCGTCCATCGTCTCCACTGCTGCCATGGTCGCGCTCGGCATTCTCGGCCTGGCCTTCCTGCTCACGGTCTATCGTGTGGTGGTTGGTCCGACGCTGCCGGACAGGGTGTTGGCGCTCGACATGCTGGTGGCGGTCGCCATCGGCTTCATCGCTGTCATTGCCATCAAGACCGGTTTCACCCTCTACATCGATATCGCCATCTCGCTCGGTCTGGTCGGCTTCCTTGCCACAGTCGCCTTCGCCCGGTTCATTCTGAGCCATGGCGCGTCAAACGGAAACGAGCCGTCAACCTCGCCGATACTTACGGCGGAGGGCGGAGCCAAGCCAGCCGCAAGTAAAAAGGCCCGTAAGGATAGCCGGCGCAAAAAAGGAGGGCGGTAATGGAATTGATCGCAGCGCTCGTCGTCGCCTTCCTGCTTGTGGCCGGGGCTTTGTTCGCGCTCGTCGCCGCGATCGGCGTCGTCCGCCTGCCGGATCTCTACAGCCGTATGCATGCCGCCTCAAAGGCCGGCACGGTCGGCTCCGGTCTGTTGCTACTTGCGGTCGGTATTCATTCTCAGGATCTGCCCACACTGGCGCGGGCGCTCGCCGGTTTCCTGTTCTTCGTCTTGACCGCGCCGATTGCGGCTCATCTCCTCGCCCGGGCCGCCCACAAGGCCGGCCACCGGCTGACGCCACCGTCGGTGCGCGATGATTTGATGAAGGAACAGATGGGGCAGCGTTCTTACAAAACGAAAGGCTAACAAACGCAAGGATTGCTAGAAAAGGAATAAAGTTCTAGTTGTAAGTTACCTATTTTTGATAGATGAGAATTTTGCCAGTAAGTGATACAATTAAAAACTGGACTTTTGGGTAAAGAGTGCTAATTCACATTCAAGTAGAGTTCTGATGTTGAGTTAGTCTCGGCCGGCTTTAAGTGCCCAATGTTCTGATCTTTCTTTCAAGCAACGGCGGGCAAAACTTGCTTCCGGTTAAGGATTGGCGGACCTATCTCCGTCATCACTGATTCTATCATCAGGCGGTATAGAAACGGGTTTCGTCGTACGACATCTAGGGGTGGATGTCGTATTGTCGGCACTTTGGCATGTAATGCCCCGTTTTTTGCCGATGACTGCTACGAATATGGACGATGCGCGCTTGAGCGGATTGCCCAGTGCATAGGCCCCGAAAATCAAAATGGTTTTCGACAGGATTATGCGCGGATCATGTGAATGCCGTGTCTTACGCGCTCAAGTGGAGGCGTGACACGGTAAGCAAGCCGATGAACAGGAGAAGATAATGACAGATACGGCCCTTGGCACTGGCCAGGACTTGCTGGTTGAGCTGACTGCCGACATCGTGGCGGCTTATGTCAGCAACCATGTAGTCCCGGTCACCGACCTTCCGAATCTGATTTCCGACGTACATTCCGCCTTGAGCAGCACTTCGGCTCCGGCACCCGCCGTTACCGTGGTTGAAAAGCAGAAGCCGGCGGTATCCGTTCGTAAATCAGTGCAGGACGATCAGATTACCTGCCTGGAATGCGGCGGCAGCTTCAAGTCATTGAAGCGTCACCTGATGACCCACCATAGTCTTTCTCCGGAAGAATACCGCGAGAAGTGGGATCTGGCAGCCGACTATCCGATGGTTGCGCCCGCCTATGCCGAAGCCCGTTCGCGTCTCGCGAAGGAAATGGGTCTCGGTCAGCGCCGCAAGCGTGGTGCTCGGTAAGATCTCGACTGGACGCTATCGAAAAGACCCGGCTTTCGAGCCGGGTTTTTTATTGCCGTCGCGTATCGAAGCCTATGCGGCGGCCCGGACTCTCGCTTCTTCCCGGATGCGTCTGATCATCGAGCGCAATCCATTGGCGCGCTGCGAGGAAAGATGTTCGACGAGGCCGATCTTGCCGAAGACGTCGAGCGCATCGAGCGCGGCGATCTCGGCGGCCGGTTTGCCTGAATAGGTGGTAAGCACGATGGCCACCAGCCCGCGCACGATATGGGCATCGGAATCGCCTTCGAAGGTCAGCACCGGATTGTCCGGATCACCCGAGGCATGGGTCACGAGCCAGACCTGGCTGGCGCAACCCTGCACCTTGTTTTCCAGGGTTCGTTTTTCTTCCGGCAGGTCCGGCAGCATCTTGCCGAGTTCGATCACATAGCGATAGCGATCCTCCCAGTCGTCCAGGAAGGAGAAATCCTCAATGATCTGCTCAAGCGTCGCCATTATGCCGGTCCAATTGTCTATCTGCTTGCATATAGGTGAAATGGCCGATGATTTGAACCCGTGACAAAAAAGAACGCCGTGAGCGATGGGCAGGCTCACGGCGTTCTTTTCATGAAGAGGGTATCAGGTCCGGGGCTTCGGCAAGGGCACCGGAATGAAAGAGGGCAGCTTGACCGTGCCGGTAACGACCGCATCCGCGGTCTGGGTGCCAGCCACGCGCTTCGGGGGCATTGGTTGCGCTTCCGCGGCTGCCTGCTCATGGCTGGCGACTGGTGTCGCCGCAGCCTGTTCGCCGGGCTTCTGATCCTTGAAATGCTGGCCGAGAAGGTCATAGGCAACGCGGGCGCCGTCGCGCGCCTGGTATCCCAGCGCGGTCAGCGTTTCGCCGCCCTTCAGGCAGACATCTGGCTTCTCGCTGCACATGGAGCCGACATATTGCATCACGCCGGAAGCAGCCGACAATGCGTCGGAAACCTGCACCTGCGGCTCGCCCGCCGGTCGGGGATCGCCCTGCGGCTTGGCGAAGATCGGCAGAAACATGAGAACCAGCGAAAACCAGAACCCTGTTCTAATGAGAAACCACATTGCCTTGCCCATCCTGTACTTCGTTCGGTCTTGCCACCGATTCGAATCCGTTGATCCGACGTTGCTCAGACCCTATCCGGCAGAGGACAACATCGCTTTTCAAAACTTGGATGTATTTTTGGCAAATTTGATTCAAATTTTAGCTTTCGGAATTTGAAGCCTATTTAGCTCGAATTGTAGCGATTGCTGTTAAGTATGTCTCGGCCGATCTGCTTGAACTCCAGGGGATTACGGGCGTCGGCGGCATTCAAAAAGTTAACGCGCAGCGGAAATCTAAATAAAATCCGTTGCTTACCCGCTGTTAACCACAAAACCCAAAGGTCCCGCCAAGTGCGCCAAAACGGGACTTTCGGGCTTTTTCGACCGATCCGCGCGCCTGTCCTTTATTCTTTCCTTAAGCCGCCAGAGCCTATTGTGGCCTGGATAAATGACCGTTTGTGCGGGTTTTGGTGTGCGCGTATTGAGTAACATGGCTGGCAGGGCAGGAGCCCTCGTGGACCGGACGGGCGAAAGCTGGCTGTCCCGGACAAGCGGGAATGGCGAGGTCCGTGGACAGGAACTGGCGATCCTGCGCCGGCTCGCGCTCGTCTCCTCCGTGGCGCTTGTCGCCGTTCCGGCAGGGCTTTCCTTCATCACCAGCCCGGCCGTGGCGCTGCCCGTCGGCGTTGCCACGGTCTGCGCCGCGTTCCTGTTTTCCGCTGTCGGCAGCATCGCTTTGTCGCGCCAGCGGCCTGCCTCGGATGCCGTCGAGGCTGTCGTCGTCGAGCATCGCGACCTGATGCTGGAAGCCGCCAGCGGCCTCGTGCTCCTGTTCGATCCGCAGGGCAGTGTCACCACTGTCGGTGGGCGCGATCGCGGGGAATTCCTGAGCTGGATGCGCGATCCCTCCGGGCGCGGCTTCATCGAGCAGGTGCATATCTCCGATCGTATCCTCTTCCTGCAGGCCGTCGATACGCTGCGCCAGGGCCGCGATGCCCTCGGCGTCGATCTGCGCCTGGAGCGCTCGGCTGTTATCGAGGGCAACGACCAGTTCATCCATATCCGCATGGAGATGAGCGCGCGGCGCGACGGCGAAGGCCGGCTGACCGGGATCGTCAGCCAGTCGCGCGATATCTCCTACGACCAGCAGCTACGCGACGAGGCGGCCCGCAAGACCGAGGAAGCTGAATCGGCCAATGACGCCAAGTCGCGGTTCCTCGCCGCCGTCAGCCACGAGCTGCGTACGCCGCTCAATGCCATTCTCGGCTTCTCGGATATCCTGAGCGGCGAATATTTTGGCAAGCTCGAGAACAATCGCCAGCGCGAATATGTCGGTCTGATCCGTCAATCCGGCGCGCATCTGCTCTCCGTGGTCAACACCATGCTCGACATGAGCAAGATCGAGGCCGGACGCTACGAGCTTGTGCCCGAGCCGTTCCCCATCGAGGCGTCCATCGGCGCTTGTGAAGCGATGCTGGCCCTGCAGGCCAAGGAGAAGGGGCTGACGCTGACGAGCCGCGTACAGCGCGGCCTCGGCGATATCGTCGCCGACCAGCGTGCCATCCAGCAGGTTCTCATCAACCTCGTCGGCAATGCCATCAAGTTCACCGATGCCGGCGGCGCCGTCACCATCGATGCGGCCATGGCCGACGGGATGCTGAAGCTCTCGGTCTGCGACACCGGCATCGGCATCGCCGCCGATCGGCTCGCCTCACTTGGTCAGCCTTTCGTGCAGATCCAGAATGATTATACTCGTCGTTATGCCGGTACCGGTCTCGGCCTGTCGCTGGTCAAGGGGCTGGTCGGGCTGCATGGCGGCAGTTTTGCCATCGCCAGCGAGCCGGGCGAAGGTACGGTGATTACGATCCTGATCCCGCTCGACGGCTCTGGCGTGGTGGTACAACAGTCTGTGGATGCCAACCGCACGGTCGATTTTCCGCCACGTCTGAAACATAGTCTGGAGATGAATGGAAAGCGAAAAGAGGAAGAGATGAATGGCCCCGCAAAAGCGAAAATCGCCTAAGGGAAGGGGCAAGGGCAGGCGCAAGCAGCCTGGTCTTGCTTCCCGAGGGGCGGTTGCCGTTGGCAGCCTTGGCCTGCGTGGTGCCGGCGCGCTGGGTGGTCTTGGCGTGCGCGGCGCGGGTGCATTGGCCGGGTTGCTGGGCGGCGCTGTCGGCCGGCATCCAGCGGCGGCTGGCGGCATTGCGCTCTTCTTCGCGGTTTTCGGTTTCGTCACCGCCAACGCTCTCTGGTATCAGGTGGGCATACACCCGTCGCCGCTCTTGCGCACCCGCGATCCCGGTGCGCCCTATCAGATCCCCGGTCGCAAGGCCTTCCTGCTCGGGCAGCAAGCCGATACTGGCAATGTCACGACATTCCGCATCGAGCGCCAGGACTCCGAAGCATCGAACGATGCCGCCTCCAATCAGCCGACTGTCGCAACAACGGCCTCGGTTCAAACCGCCAGCCCGGCCACCCGCACGGCCAGCAAGCCGACGGTCGCTGCCGTCCCGGCGGAGCGGCCGATCAATGTTTCCGCCAATGCCTCGGCTGTCGATCCTGTTGCTGCGGCCATCCAGAGCGCCGAGAAGGGGCTCGGTAAAAGCGCAGCGACGCCGAGGAGCGCCCCGAACGACGCGGTCAACACCGTCAACATGGTGATGCAGATCCAGAAGGGCCTGAGCAACATCGCCTATAGCAATGTCAGCGTCGACGGCGTTGCCGGCGAGCAGACCAAGGCCGCCATCCGCCGCTTCCAGAAACATTACCGGCTGCCGGAAACCGGCGAGCCCGACTTGGCTGTCCTGAAGAAACTGCAGGACATCGGCGCGCTTTAATCCTCGCCGTCAATTGCCTCGTCTTCCGCCGGCGGCTATAGCTCCCCCATGAGATTGCGCAGCGACATCTTCGTTTCCGCCCTGACTCGCCGCCTCTTTTCCCGCGGCGACTTCGCGGCTGTCGAACACAAGGGCTCGGAGGAGGCCGGAGCGATCTTCATCCGCCAGCGTTTTCGCGATGGGCTGGAAACGCTTTATGCCCCTGCACCGCAGAGCTTTTTCGATGAGGAGGAAAGCGGGACGCGCCTGTTTGAAATCCGCATGGATCGCAAGGAGCCTGAAGAGATCAGGCAGATGCTCGATCGCGAGCTGAAATTCGATCCCGATCTCTGGATCATAGAGCTGGAGACGGATGATATCGCCGATATTGTGCCGCTGACCGACCAGCGCATCAATCCACTCGGCTGACGAAGACGCTTTATCGCCGGCTGACGACGCGCAATTCGCGGATCGGGCTTTCCCTGTTGCCGAACAACGGCGCACCGGACTGTGGGGCGGTCTTCTGTTCCGGCGGCAGATAGGTGTAGCTGTCGGCGCGGCGCCAGGCTTCGACGCGGGCATGGCTTTCCTCCGCATCGATGCTGTCCAGCACCAGCCAGGCGCGGCTGACGCTGCCGTGACGTTCGGAAAGGTGCGGATAAAAGCGCTCCAGCGCATAGACGGCATCGGCAAAGCCCATGCCGAGGCTGACCAGCGTCACCGCCAGCTGCTGGCCGGAGGTGTCGATCATGATACGCTCGGCAAGCCAATGGCTGGAGGTGAGCGCATCGGCGAGCGTGGCGGCAAAATGCTGCGCGTCCCGTTCCCGGGCGAAGCGCACCATCAAGGCTTCCTGCGTATCGGAAAGATTGCGAAGGCCCAGACGGTCATTGTCGTCGCGGCCGAGATGGCGCGCGACCTGCTTGATCGTTTGCCGCAGGGCCTCCTCGCGGGCGAGGCGCTCGGCCTCGGGGTTAGGCAAACTCGCCTCCGAGGCAGCCTCGACGGCCGAGATCTGCGATGCGGTCATGCCACGCTCCGGCTCTGCCTGGTGCAGGCCGACAAGGGCGTCGATGACTTTGGGAGATAGCGACGGTCGGCGGACAATGGCTTTGGCATGCGCGGCGCCCTGTGTGCGGGCAATGGTGATCAACGTGTCGTCGTCGATCGCCTGCGAGCTTGTCAGAAACGGTGCGGCGATGGCGATCGGTTGACAGCCGATGAAGAGAGCGACGGCCGCCGGAACGCTCGGGCATTGCGAAAGCGCGGCGACCGCCTGGCGTTTCGCCTCGTCGGTCGATGCCTGAAAGAGGGGGCTGAAGAGCTCGGCAAACTGGCGAAGCTCCGATTTGGACGGATGGTTCATGGTTTCGAAACTGGTAACCGTCGCCATCAGGACCACGTCCTTCTTGCGAACTGTCGCAGGCTCTTCCAGATCTCGAAACCGGTCACGCACGCCAACACCCATACTGATACGCGAAACAAAAAGAACGGGAACCCGGTCATCAAACGCATGCGACGCGACATCTTTTCGCCGCCGAGCCGGAGCGCGCGTGGTTTTCGCGCGCGCAATCGGCGGTGGCTGTCGAAACGGTCGTATACACGGTCGTCCTGATCTGGCTTTTGGGGAGAGTAAGGCTGGCAGGGTTAATGGTTGGTGAAAACTTTATTAAAATCCAAATAAAAACTGCGCGTTAAGCTTGCGCGGGGTTTTCCGCGGCATTCGCTTGGGATCGCCTATGTTTGATGGTTCCCGGCCCGCATCGAGGGCGTTTTGGCGCGATGCTTGGATTGCTGTGCTCGACTTATGAGAGCTTTGATGGCTTGTGTCGTCCAATCGCGTGAAGATGGGGCTGGATGCCCGGGTTGCGACGGCTCCGCCTCAGAGCCCTTTATGCTCACGCAACGCCACCAGCAGCTTCTCGGAAGTGTCGCAACCAGATTGAAACAGGCTAATCGCCGCCGTTGCCGCGAACTGGGCTTCGGTGCTTTTGATGTCGATCCGCTTCTCCAGGCACCACTTGTCAAGCGCGCCGCGCAGGACGTTGACGTCCTCGGGAGAGAAGAAGGAATTGGACGCCACTGACATTGCCCACCCTCTGTTTCACCCGTCACAATACGTTAATTTGCCTTTACCGCAAATAATATTTGCGTGACACTTTTCTGCAACGCACCGTGTCCCGGCTCCATTCGCGGACAGAGGGTTATCTTCACTTAAGAATATGATTTTTCGATGTTTTATGGAGGAAAGGGTCTTCGAGTTTTTTACATCGCATATGAAACCAAAACCGGCCTTTCCGCGTTTATTGCTCAGGAGGCCGTGGAAGCCCGCGGTAGGGCGCGGCGATGATTAGCATTCTGTTAACCACAGTATGTCTGAATTCGGGTGAAAACAGCGATTTGCAGAATTTGGTCGTAGGATAGTTCGCATGGAAGCCACAGTTGGGCGTCCATGTCACGGTGTTCAGGGAATACCGTGAGAAGGCGTGAATGCCCTTTGTCGGAGCCGCAGGAGGCGGCGAAGACCGCAGGGCACGCTGGTCCGCCTCGATGGCGGACAGGGTGAAATCAGTCGCAAATTCATCCGTCTCGGGTTGTTAATGGAGACGAGAATGGCAAAGATCATATCCCTTTCGGACCGACGATCGCGGTTGCCGCGACGTGCCCAAAAGGAGCCGGTTGAGGCGAAGATCCTTCTGTTCACCGGCGTGCGCTACGAGCGCCTCGACGCCAGCTCCCACCGTCCCGGCACGGGACCGAAGCGGGCAAAGGGCAAGTAGCTCTATCATAGGCCGGCGCATCTCGCCGGCGCTCAGCCGCCAGGGCGGCTTTCAGCTTCGCGGTTCAAACCACGACATGCCGCCGATCAGCCTCGGCTTTTCAGCTCAATCTCACTCTCCGTCAAACACGTCGCATCCGGCTTCCGACAGAAAGTTTCGGGCGGCATCGTCGAAGCTTGCTTCGGGCGCCATGGCGCGCAGCACGATATAGCCCTCCGCGCGCGGCACTTCGACCAGAATCGATTGCGCAAGCGATGGCGGCAGCGCCTTGCGGATGCCCGTCAGCTGGACCGGCGAGGCGAGCAACAGGTCCAGCGCCCCGCCGACCGAGGTGCGGTCGCTCATGCTGAATACCTCATTGGATGCCGCATCATAGACCGATAGCGACCAGAACGGCACGTTGCCCTTGGCGGTCAGGCGAACCGGTTGCGACCCGATATCGAAAGCGCAGACGGCGGTGCGGATATAGGGATCGCTATTGGAAAGCCCCGCATCGTCATCCTTGTTGTCCAGCATGTAGAAGTGGTTTTCATCGCCCTCATCCTCGATGCGAGTATAGGCGTCGCGGTCCGAGAAATGCGGCAGAGACAGGATGATGATGAGGTGCAGCAGGGCTGCGCCAAGCACTCCAGTCAGGATGGCGAAGACGGTCCTAAACATGGCCGCATCCGATTTTTTCGAGCTTCGGCATGGAGAGGTCGATCAGACCGGAATTGCCGGCGGCCGGCGTATCCAGCAGCGTCCATGCCAGCCGGAAATTGCCTCCGGAGGGCAGGGCCAGCCAATTGCCGGCTTGTGCGTCGGATGAAACGGTGATGCTGAAGCTTGAATCCGGATTGCGCAGAACCAGCCAGGAATTGATCGCCGAGGGACGGCCTGGAGGCGCTTCAAGCGCTTCGCCGTCATTGCCGGCGACGAACAGTGTCCAGAGCCGCGCCGGCGGGGTCTGTCCGCTGATGCGATAGCTGCAAGCCGCCGTCAGTCGAGCGCCGCTATCGTCATCGGATGCAATGAACGACAACCCCTCTGCTGTGCCATAGAGCAATCGTCCGGCGCGCGCGCGATGCGATTTCGCATAGGGGTCGGCGTCGGAGGTGTGCATATCAGGAAAAGCCTGCCAGGCGCCAAGCTTGATCGCACCGAAGCCGGAGGTCGCGTCCAGAGCAAAAAGCGTGAACAGGATTCCGCCGCCAAAGGCGAGCATCAGCGAAAGCGCAACAAGAAGCGGAACTCGGAACACCCTAAGATCGTCCTTATGACCAATCAGGTGGCGATTTATCCCTGATTCTGACGGCAGGGGAAAGGGTTAGTGGGGTGATTGCCGAACTTGCGCATCAAAACTAGCTTATAACCGTCGCGTTGTGCGGGCCGCTTGACCTTATTCCGCTGTCGCCACCTTCTGCGTCGCAAGCGGTGCCGCTGCCTTCAGCTTCTCGCCGAGGTCGCGCAGGATCTTGGTGGAGTCCACCGATAGCGAGCGTGGACGAATAAGCGGCGGCAAGGTGTTTTCGCTTCCATCGGCCGGCTTCTTGGCGGCCACCGCCTGCGGTTTTTGCACCGGGAAGGGATTGTCGATGCCGGGAAGGGGCTTCAGCACGATGCCCTGATGGGCATAGTCCATGATCTTCTTGAAGGTCATGGCCGGCAGGGTGCCGCCCGTCATGTTGTTGGTGGAAGTGTAGTCGTCGTTGCCGAACCAGACGGCGCAGGTGTAGTTGCCGGTGAAGCCGATGAACCAGGCGTCGCGATAGGCTTGCGTCGTGCCGGTCTTGCCGCCGACGAGAATGCCGCGATCGAGCGCCGCTCTGCGGCCCGTGCCGATCTGCGGGATCTGGATCAGCATCTGGTTCATGTAGGAATTGGCTTTTTCGGTAAGGACACGCTTGGCCGGCGGTTCGTCATGACTGAAGTCGTAGAGCACCTTGCCGTCATAGCCGACGATCTGGGCGATGCCATGGCGGCGGGATTGCATGCCGTCGGCGGGAAAGACGGCGTAGGCCGTCGCCTGGTCGAGCACTGTCACTTCGGACGTCCCGATCGGAATGGTCTTGTCGTTGCGGATCGGCGTTTCCACGCCCATGGCCTTGGCCATGTCGCGGATCGGCTGAATGCCGAATTTTTCCTTGGCGAGGCGCACCGGAATGGTGTTGATCGATTGCGCGATCGCAGTCGCCAGCGTCACCTTGCCTGAATAGCGGTTTTCGTAATTGTGCGGGCTCCAATTGCCCCAGGTGATCGGCGCGTCGACGATGGTGGAGGTCGGCGTCATGCCTTTCTCCATGGCAACGGAATAGGTGTAGATCTTGAAGGACGAGCCCGGCTGACGTAGCGCCCGCGTGGCGCGGTTGAACTGGCTCTCGCCGTAATCCCGCCCGCCGACCATGGCGCGCACCGCGCCGCCGTTTTCGATGACGACCGTGGCGCCCTGCTTGGCATGATAGCGCTCGCCATATTCCATCAGGCTGGATTCGACTGAATCCTCCGCCGCCTTCTGCAACCCCATGTCGATGGTGGTGCGTACGATCAGCGACCGTTCGGGGAAGCGGGCGGCGAGACGCTGCACCTCGTCGAAAGCCCAGTCGAGGAAGAAATCGGGGGATTCGATCTGGGCGCGGTCGACCACGGAAGCGGGGTTGCGCCGCGCGGCAATCACCTGCCCCTCGGTCATCAGCCCGCTTTGCACGAGATTGCTCAGAACATCGTTGGCGCGGGCGCGGGCGGCCGGCAGATTGACATGCGGCGCATATTTGGCCGGTGCCTTGAATAGGCCGGCGAGCATCGCGGCTTCCGCCAGATTGACGTCGGTAATGCTCTTGCCGAAGTAGAATTGCGCGGCCGCGGCGGCGCCAAACGTGCCGCCGCCCATATAGGTGCGGTCGAGATAGAGGCTGAGGATGTCTTTCTTCGAGAGATTGGCTTCCAGCCAGATCGCCAGGAAGGCTTCCTTGATTTTGCGGTCGAGGGAGCGTTCATTGCTGAGGAAGATGTTCTTGGCGAGCTGTTGCGTCAGGGTAGACCCGCCCTGGACGACGCCGCCGGCCTGGGCATTCACCGATAACGCCCGGAAGAGGCCGATGACGTCGATGCCGAAATGATCAAAGAAGCGCCGGTCCTCGGTCGCCAGCACCGCCTTGACGAAATAGTCCGGCAACTGGTCCACCGGCACGGAATTCTCATGGATGATGCCGCGATGGCCGATGACGTTGCCGTACCGGTCGGTGAAGGTGACGGCGAAATTGCCGCGATTGCGCCAGTCGCCCTGCGTCGCCTCGAAAGCCGGCATGGCGAGCATCAGCAGCACGACAGAGCCGGCTGTGCCGAGCGTCAATCCTTCGCCAAGCAGTTCGAACAGGATGCGCTTCCAGCCGCGGGCGCGGAAACGGCGAAAGAAGATGGTAATGTCTTCCCAGAGCTCGCCAAGGCGAAAGCCCGCGTTCCAGAGAGAGGAGTCGATCCAGGAATCGATGCGCAGCAGAATATGCCGCTTCCGGCGCGGCCGCTTTTCCGCCTGGCCCTCCGGTTGCGTGTCGGGCTTGGTCTCTGGCCCGTTTTCTGGGTTGGATGGGTCTTCCACGCTCTACTTCCCGACCACAATGCCGCGTCGCGTATTCTTTTGAAACACGCAATGCCTATCTTCTGATAGACTGGCATACTGAATATTTGGTTGATTTACCAAAAAGAACAAGAGACATGCATGCCGCAGCCCGCATTTCCCTCGCGTGCGGCGAGGACGACGATCATGGACGACACACCTTTCTGGAAAAGCAAGACGCTGACGGAGATGAGCACACCCGAATGGGAAAGCCTCTGCGACGGCTGCGGTCTCTGTTGTCTTAACAAGCTCGAGGACTGGGATAGCGGCGACGTCTATTTCACCTCGGTCCGCTGCAAGCTGATGGATAGCGAAAGCTGTCGATGCACCAGCTATCCGAACCGCTGGGATTTCGTGCCCGAATGCGTGCAGCTCACGCCGGAAAAGGTCCCGGATCTACAATGGCTGCCGCCGACCTGCGCCTATCGTCTCGTCGACGAGGGGCGCGATCTCTACTGGTGGCATCCGCTGATATCGGGCGATCCGGAAACGGTTCATATCGCCCGCGCTTCGGCACGCGGCCGCACCATCAGCGAGAATGAGGTCTCCGTCGATGATTTCGAGGATTATGTCGTCGACTGGCCGTTGACGGTGGAAGACGATATGGAGGCCACCCCTCCGGCAAAAGCCTAGGTTTCGGCACCCTGTCGCGCCAAGCTGTCGCATGGACGCGCGTTGAATTCACCGGCCACGCATGATATCGCGCGGTGCCTTCGCCAATGCACAGGGAGCCTCCGCGTGATCCGTCATATCGTCTTCTTCACCGTTCCCGATCGCGCCAATCTCGAGGCTGTACGGTCCGGACTGTCGATCCTGACGGCTATTCCGCATGCGCGCCTGCTGGAGATCGGCACCAATGTGAAGACGGATCAGCTCGGCACCGATGTCGATATCGTGGTCTATGGCGAATTCGACGACGAAGCGGCGCTGGCCGCCTATAAGGCGCATCCGAACTATCAGCTTTCGATCGAGCGGGTTCGCCCGCTGCGCGAAATGCGGATCGCGGCGGATTACGAAAGCACAGCGGCAGTACGCGAGCCGGTTTAACGCTTGGCGAAAGCACTATAGCGCAGTCAATCCGGATAGTTGGATATGGGAGCGGAATCAGTTTCGCCGCGACCGGATTCATCACGCGAAGATCCCGACTCAACTTCTCTTGCTGACGATTCAACTCGCGAAAAAGTGACGGCAAGCGATTCAAAAGACTCAAGGAAATCTACGCGTCTTACGTGCGTAAAACACTTTAAGGCCGGTTGCATCGGCCCGTGATGCGTCACCCTGTCATGGCGCGCCTATCAGGTAATGATAATCAAGAAAGATTAAAAATGCCTGACTTCTCCCGAGTCTCAGGCTTGGTTCTGGTGCTCGGGAGCGGGCAATTGGCGCGGCTCGTCAGCCGTTTCCGGATGCGGCCGGGGTCTTGGCCGCTTCATCGGGCCGCTCGCTGCCAGATCGGAGATATGGATTACGATAAGTATAATTAACGCAATGACTTAAAAGAGGAAAAACTCCGGCCGCACGTTTTGCGCGTGGAAAATTACCACCCATTCATTTGCCATTCAGACGCGTTTGGGTACATATTCGGTCAAGTTAACGTCCCCGTGGGAAGTCAGAGTATGGCATCATTCATAAGCATAGCAGCAGCGGCCGCGCTCATGGCCGGCTCGACTGTTCTGCCGACGCCGTCGACCCCGACCCTGGTGGCGCGTGCAAACAGCGACTGCAGCGAGGCTGCGGCCGAAGTTGTCGCCAAGACCGGAGGGCAGCTCCTTTCCGCGCAGCCGTCGGGTGATAGTTGCGTCGTCACCGTCCTCGTTCAGGGCAACGGCCAGCGGCCTCGCAAAGTGACCATGAAGGTGCCGATGTAGGTGGAAACACTGTTACGCCGACACGCAGGGAACACTCTAACGCTTTGAATCTCACGCAAAATCTTATGGCCGGGTGGATTCCACTCAAACCTGATTTGCAGTACTGTTTCTCGAACCGGGGAAATTGGGTCGGAATATGCGAATTCTCATTGTCGAAGACGATATCAATCTCAACCGCCAGCTTGCCGACGCCTTGAAAGAGGCTGGCTATGTGGTCGATACCGCCTTCGACGGCGAGGAAGGGCATTTCCTCGGCGATACCGAACCCTATGACGCCATCATCCTCGATATCGGCCTGCCTGAAATGGACGGGATCACCGTGCTTGAGAAATGGCGTGGCGCGGGCCGGGGAACGCCGGTGCTGATCCTGACGGCGCGCGACCGTTGGAGCGACAAGGTCGCCGGCATCGACGCCGGTGCCGACGACTATGTCGCCAAGCCCTTCCATGTCGAGGAAGTGCTCGCCCGCATCCGGGCGTTGATCCGCCGCGCCGCCGGTCACTCCTCCTCTGAAATCATCTGCGGCCCGGTGCGCCTCGACACCAAGAGCTCGAAGGCGAGTGTCGACGGCAAGCCGTTGAAGCTCACCTCGCATGAATACCGCCTGCTTGCCTATCTCATGCACCACAAGGGCGAGGTCGTCTCACGCACCGAGCTGGTCGAGCATATGTACGATCAGGATTTCGACCGTGATTCCAATACGATCGAGGTTTTCGTTGGCCGTCTGCGCAAGAAGATGGGCGTCGACCTGATCGAGACTGTCCGCGGTCTCGGCTATCGCATCCAAGCTCCGACCAATGCGAATTAAGTCACTCACCGCTCGCGTCTTGCTGTTGACCACACTCTGGTCCGCCGTGGCGCTGGTGGTGATCGGGCTCGTCATCTCGAATATCTATCGCAAGAGCGCCGAGCGCGGTTTTCAGGACCTCCTGAGAGCGCAGCTCTATAACGTCATCAACTCCGTCACGATCGGCGATCAGGGCGCGCTGTCGGGCAGCCCGCAGCTTGGCGACCTGCGTTTCGCGCAGCCGAAGACCGGCTGGTACTGGATGGTCGAGCCGCTCGGCACCTATACGGCGACGCCGCTGGTTTCGCCCTCGCTCGGAGCCTCGACCTTGCCTGTTCTGTCGGTGCTGGAAGCGCCCTTCGACAAGAATTACGAGCGCTATTACATCGTCACGGATGCCTTCGGAAATCAGGTGCAGGTGGCCGAGACCGAGGTCGTGCTTGACACCGATGGCCGTGCAGCGCGCTTTCGCGTCACCGGCAATGTCGCTGTCGTCGAGGACGATGTCCGCAATTTCTCCCACAGCCTCTATTTTGCGCTCGTCGGTTTCGGTGTCGGCAGCCTCATCGTCAATGCGCTTGCCATTCTCTATGGCCTGATGCCACTCGATAAGGCGCGTGCGGCGCTGGAGCGCATCCGCGCCGGCGAGAGCGAACGATTGCAGGGGGATTTCCCGCGCGAAATCCTGCCGCTCGCCAACGAGGTCAACGCACTGATCGAGAGCAACCGCCGCATCGTCGAGAGGGCGCGCATGCAGGTCGGCAATCTCGCCCATTCGCTGAAGACGCCGATAGCGGTCCTGCTCAACGAATCCCGCGTGCTGGAACGCTCGCATGGCGATCTCGTCAAGAGCCAGGCCGAGGCCATGCAGGGGCAGGTGCAGTCCTATCTCAACCGCGCTCGCATTGCCGCGCAGCGCGAATCCGTACTGGCCCGCACCGAGGCGGAGCCGGCACTGGAACGTCTGGTGCGCGTCATGCGGCGGCTCAATGCCGACAAGGAATTCGAGCTTTCCGTGTCGCCGAACCTGGCGCTCGCCATGGAGCAGCAGGATCTGGAGGAGACGGTCGGAAACCTCCTCGAGAATGCCGCCCGTTTTGCCGAGCATAAGGTGCGCGTGGCCGCCAATGAGGCGCCGGCCGAGGTGAAGGGCATCGATCCGGCCAGGCGCCATTGGGTGGAACTGGTGGTCGAGGATGACGGACCCGGCCTGGAGCCGGACCAGATCCGCGAGGCGATGAAGCGCGGCCGCAGGCTCGATGAGAGCAAGCCGGGCACAGGCCTTGGGCTTTCGATCGTCAGCGAGATCATCAGCGAATATCAGGGGCGGCTCGAACTGTCCCGCGGTCCCTGGGGCGGTCTTCGCGCCAGCCTAATTCTGCCGGGGGTAACGAAGGATGTTGCTTGATGCGCGGCATGATGCCAAAAAGATGTGCTGCGTCATGAAGATGCCGCACTGCAGTACCTCTGGTTTGCTCGTTGATATTGGTTCGGTTGTATGAAGCTTCGCACCTTTTTTCTGATCGTTCCGTCCTTTTTTGTCATGATCGGCCTTTCCGCCTGCTCGACATCGAGTGGCAAAATCCCCGGTGTCAGTTTCCTGTCGACCGCCAAACCGCCGGCTTCGACGCCGTATATTGCGGCCTTGGAGGGCGGTATTGTCGGTCGCACCGGCATCCAGCTCAGTGACAATGACCAGCGGCGGGCGCTGGAAGCTGAATATCGGGCACTGGAAACCGCGCCGCTTGGTATGCCTGTCGTCTGGACGAGCAAGAATATCAGTGGCGAAGTCGTGGCCGCGGCCCCTTATCAGGTCGGCTCGCAGAATTGCCGCCAGTATCGGCACACGGTCACCGTCGACGGCAAGCCGACCCAGGCAAGGGGCGCTGCCTGCCGCAATGACGACGGCACCTGGTCGCCGTTGAACTGAGGTGTTCCTACCCTCGCCCCATCGGGGAGAGGGTGGCGCGATAGCGCCGGGTGAGGGGGCGTTGCACCGTGAGGATTGCCGTCGTCGTCGCTCAGGGCGTTCGTCGCTTCGCTCCTCACCCCCTCATCCGCCCTTTGGGCACCTTCTCCCCGCTGGGGAGAAGGTTTTAGCAAGCGCGGCCAAACGCCTCAAATCTTCGTCAACCCGGCTTTGATGGTTGGAATAAGCGCCCGGTTAAAGTATTGGGCGTCTATGCTGTTCTGGATTCTCGTGGCCGTTCTGACGGCCGTTGTCGGCGCCGTCCTGCTCTATCCTCTTTTGCGCGGAGCAAATGTGGCGGAAGACAGCCGTGCCGGAGAGGCTGCGGTCTACCGCGACCAGCTTCGTGAGCTGGACCGCGATCTTGCGGGCGGCCTGATCTCCGCCGAAGAGGCCGGCTATGCCCGCGCCGAAATCGGACGGCGCCTGCTGGCCGTTTCGAATGCTGCATCGGACACCGCGAAAGCGGCGACGCGGGGCCATTATCGTTTCTCGCAGGCCTTCATCATCGTCATCCTGCCGGCTATCGGCCTCTGTCTTTATCTCATGAAAGGCGCCCCCGGCCTGCCGTCGCAGCCGCTGGAGGCGCGCCTTGAGCAGCCCGGCAATGATCTCGCCATCTCGATCGTCAAGGTCGAGCAGCATCTGGCGCAAAACCCCGATGACGGCAAAGGCTGGGAGGTGCTGGCGCCGATCTACCTGAAGACCAACCGCATTGTTGATGCGGAGCTTGCCTACCGCAATATCATTCGCCTGCTCGGCCCCAGCGCCGAGCGGTTCGGCAGTCTGGGCGAGGTGCTCATCATGAAGGCCGGCGGTATCGTCACGGCAGAGGCGCGCAGTACGTTGCAGCAGTCCTTGGCGCTCGATGCCAACAACCCCCGCGCACTCTTCTATCTCGCGCTGGCGTTGGAGCAGGACGGCAAGGCGGCAGAAGCCAGAACCGCCTTCGTGGCGCTGGCGAAGCAGTCGCCGCCCGAGGCGCCGTGGATGGTTGCTGTCAATGATCATATCGCCAAGAACAGCGGCACAGCCGATGATATGGCGACGGCTGGATCGGCTGACGCGAAGGCGCCGGGGAACCCCACGCCTGAGCAGGTGGAGGCCATGAATTCCTTGAGCAGCGGCGATCGTCAGCAAATGATCCGCAGCATGGTTGAGAGCCTGGACGCCAGGCTCAAGGAAGATCCGAACAATTTCGAGGGCTGGATGCGGTTGATCCGCTCCTATGCCGTGCTGAACGACAGGGACCGCGCGGCCGACGCGCTGAAGCGTGGTCTTGCCGCGTTTCCCGCCGATGGCGGCGAGGGGCAGCAACTCGTGGCTCTGGCGAAGGAGCTTGGACTGCCGATGGAGGTGACGCAGCAATGACCCGCAAGCAGAAACGCCTCGCCGTCATTGCCGGCGGCATGGGCTTCATCGCCACCGCCGTACTGCTCGTCCTCTTTGCCTTCAGCCAGTCGGTCGCCTATTTCTACATGCCCGGCGATCTCGCCAAGAACCCCATCGGCGCCGGCACATTGATCCGCCTCGGCGGTCTCGTCGGCGAGGGCAGCATCGTGCGCGGCGAGGGCACGCAGGTCCAGTTCTCCGTCACCGATGGCTCCGATGCGGTTAAGGTCCGATATAACGGCATCCTGCCGGATCTCTTCCGCGAGGGGCAGGGGGTTGTGACCGAAGGCAAATTTGAGCCGGGCAGCGACGTCTTTGTTGCCGACAGCGTGCTGGCCAAGCATGATGAGCGCTACATGCCGAAGCAGGTTGCCGACAGGCTGAAGGCCGACGGCGTCTGGAAGGGCGAGGAAGCAAGCCAATGATCATCGAGCTTGGACATTACGCGCTGGTGCTGGCGCTTGCGACCGCGATCATCGTCTCGATCATCCCGGTGATCGGTGCGCGGCGGGGCGAATTGTCGATGATGGATATCGCCCCGATCGGTGCGGTGCTCATGTTCGCGCTGGTCGCCTTTTCCTTCGGGGTGCTCACCTATGCCTATGTCGTTTCCGACTTTTCGGTGCTGAACGTCTGGGAGAACTCGCATTCGCTGATGCCGCTGATCTTCAAGATCTCCGGCGTATGGGGCAATCACGAGGGATCGATGATGCTCTGGCTGCTGATCCTGGCGCTGTTCAGTGCGCTGGTCGCGCTGTTCGGGCGCAATCTGCCGGATACGCTGCGCGCCAACGTGCTCGCGGTGCAATCCTGGATCTCGGCCGCTTTTTTGGTCTTCATCCTGCTGACCTCCAATCCCTTCATCCGCCTCAACCCGGCGCCGGCCGAGGGCAAGGACCTCAATCCGGTGCTGCAGGATATCGGCCTGGCGATCCATCCGCCGCTGCTTTATCTCGGCTATGTCGGCTTCTCGGTCTGTTTCTCCTTCGCGGTCGCAGCCCTTCTCGAAGGCCGTATCGATGCCGCCTGGGCGCGCTGGGTTCGCCCCTGGACGCTCGCCGCCTGGACCTTCCTGACGCTCGGCATCGCCATGGGCTCCTACTGGGCCTATTACGAGCTCGGCTGGGGCGGCTGGTGGTTCTGGGATCCGGTGGAGAATGCCTCCTTCATGCCCTGGCTTGCCGGCACCGCGCTGCTGCATTCAGCCCTGGTCATGGAAAAGCGCGATGCGCTGAAGATCTGGACGGTTCTGCTAGCGATCCTGACCTTCTCGCTGTCGCTGCTCGGCACCTTCCTGGTCCGCTCGGGCGTGCTGACCTCGGTGCATTCCTTCGCCAGCGATCCGACACGCGGCATCTTCATTCTCTGTATCCTGCTGATCTTCATCGGTGGCGCACTGTCGCTCTTCGCCTTCCGTGCTCCGAGGCTTGCCGCCGGCGGCCTGTTTGCGCCGATTTCGCGTGAAGGCGCGCTGGTGCTGAACAACCTCATCCTGACGGTCGCCTGCGGCACGGTGCTCACCGGCACGCTTTATCCGCTGGCGCTGGAAACCCTGACCGGCGACAAGATTTCCGTCGGGCCGCCCTTCTTCAACATGACCTTTGGTCTGTTGATGACGCCGATCCTGGTCGCCGTTCCCTTCGGACCGCTTCTGGCCTGGAAGCGCGGCGATCTGCTCGGCGTGCTGCAGCGGCTCTATGTCGCCGCCGGTCTGGCTTTGATCGCGGGCCTCGTCCTATTCTATGTCCGCCACGGTGGCCCGGTGCTTGCTGTTCTCGGCCTTGCCGCAGGCTTCTTTCTGGTTTTCGGTGCGGTCACCGATCTCTGGTATCGTGCAGGCATCGGCAAGGTTAAGGGCAATGTCGCCTGGCGACGCCTGAGCGGCTTGCCGCGCTCCGCTTTCGGAACGGCGCTCGCTCATGCCGGCCTCGGCGTCACCGTCCTCGGCATCGTCGCGGTCACCACGTTCGAGACCGAGAATATCACCACGATGAAGCCGGGCGGCACGGCCGAACTCGGCGGCTATACGTTGCGTTTCGACGGCACGAAACCGGGCGTCGGCCCCAACTTCACCGAGGACCGTGGCCACTTCACGGTCAGCCGCGGTGGCGTCGCTGTCGCGGATGTCTCCTCGTCCAAGCGCGTCTTCACCGCCAGCCGCACGGCGACGACCGAGGCCGGCATTCTGACCCTCGGCTTGAGCCAGCTCTACGTCTCGCTCGGCGATCCCACCAATGATGGCGGAATGGTCGTCCGCATCTGGTGGAAGCCTTTCATCCTCTGCATCTGGGGCGGCGCTGTCATCATGGCGCTGGGCGGCTTCATCTCGCTCAGCGACCGCCGCCTGCGCGTCGGCGCACCGAGCCGCAAGGCGAAGCCGGTACCCGGTCCAGTCATGGAGCCGGCGGAATGAGGAAGTCTGGCTACGTCCCCTTCTCCCCTTGGGGAGAAGGTGGCCCGAAGGGTCGGATGAGGGGGTGGCTCGGCATGTTCGACAGCCCATTACGGTGCAACGCCCCCTCAACCCGCGCTGCGCGCGACCTTCTCCCCGACGGGGAGAAGGTAAAGGCGCTGATGCGCCTGCTATTCGTCTTCACCCTCATGCTGTGTCCGATCCCCGCCTTCGCCGTCAATCCGGACGAGGTGCTGTCCGACCCGGCTCTGGAAACGCGGGCGCGCACGATCTCGGCCGAACTGCGCTGCATGGTCTGCCAGAACCAGTCGATCGACGATTCCAATGCCGATCTTGCCCGCGACCTGCGCCTTCTGGTGCGCAAGCGCCTCGCCGACGGCGATAGCGACAAGCAGGTACTCGACTACATCGTCTCCCGCTACGGCGAGTTCGTGCTGTTGAAGCCACGCTTTACCGAAAAGACGTTGCTGCTCTGGGGAGCGCCGGTGACGCTCTTCGTTTTCGGCGGGCTTGCTCTTGCAGTTTACGCCAGACGCCGCGCCGGAAAGCCGACGGGCACACGGCTGACGCCGGAGGAAGAGGCGCGCCTCAGCGAGATCCTCGACAAGTGATGTCACACGACAGGTTGTTTTGCTCCTGTCGACAATATTTCGTTACATTACCAAGTTTTCATGGGTCGGACAGTTCGCCGTAAGGTCCGAAGCCCTATATCATTCCCATGAGCCTTCATCACCGGTTCCGCCGGTGGAAGAAAATCGGACGAGAGAAGAAAAGGTAACTAGCATATGTTCAGGAATATCAAGGACACTTTGTCCCGTAGCACCGCTATGAAAGCTTCTGTCGTCGCCGGTCTCGCTGTCGCTGCCCTTGCTGCCGGTGTCCCGGCTGAAGTCAGCCGTTCCTATGCAGATGCCGTCAATGTTCAGGCTCCGCAGGTTCCGAGCTTCGCCAATGTCGTCGACGCCGTCTCTCCGGCCGTCGTTTCCGTTCGCGTCGAATCCCGCATCAATCCGGTGGCCGACGAGGACGATTCCTTTGGTCTCGGCCGCGGTTTCGATGAGCTGCCGGACGATCATCCGCTGAAGAAGTTCTTCAAGCAGTTCCAGCAGCAGCAGGGTCGCAACCAGCAGCAAGGTCAGCAAAAAGCTCAACCCGATAGCAAGGGCCATTTGCGCCCCGTCGCCCAGGGCTCCGGCTTCTTCGTCTCGGAAGATGGCTATATCGTCACCAACAACCACGTCGTTTCCGATGGCGCTGCTTTCGTTGTCATTCTCAACGACGGCACCGAGTTCGACGCCAAGCTGGTCGGCAAGGACTCGCGCACCGACCTCGCAGTGCTGAAGGTCGACGGCAAGGGCAAGAAGTTCACCTATGTCAATTGGGCAGACGACGAGAAGGTTCGTGTCGGCGACTGGGTCGTTGCCGTCGGCAACCCCTTCGGCCTTGGCGGTACGGTGACCGCCGGTATCGTCTCGGCGCGTGGCCGCGACATTCATTCCGGCCCCTATGACGACTACATCCAGATCGATGCGCCCGTAAACAAGGGCAATTCCGGTGGCCCGACCTTCAACCTCAATGGCCAGGTCGTCGGCATCAACACCGCAATCTTCTCGCAGTCGGGCGGCAGCGTCGGCATCGCCTTCGCCATTCCCGCTACCACGGCCAAGGACGTCGTGGCAGACCTGATCAAGAGCGGCACCGTGTCACGCGGCTGGCTCGGCGTTCAGATCCAGCCGGTCACCAAGGATATTGCCGAATCTCTCGGCCTGTCCGAGCCGAGCGGCGCGCTGGTTGTCTCCCCGCAAGAGGGTTCTCCGGGCCAGAAGGCCGGCATCAAGAACGGTGACGTCGTCACCGCCGTCAACGGCGAGCCGGTCAAGGATCCACGCGATCTCGCCCGCCGCATCGGCGCGATGCAGCCGGGTGCCAAGGTCGATGTCTCGCTGTGGCGTGGCGGCAAGTCGCAGTCGGTCACCGTCGAACTCGGTACGCTGCCGGCCGAACAGAGCCAGGCGTCGAATGACGATAATTCGCAGCAGTCCCAGCCGCAGCAGCCGTCTTCCGAAAAGGCGCTTGCCGATCTCGGCCTCACCGTCGGCCCCTCCGACGATGGCAAGGGTGTCGCGATCACCGGTGTCGATCCCGACTCCGACGCCGCCGACAAGGGCGTGAAGGAAGGCGAGAAGATCACCTCGGTCAACAACCAGGAGATCTCCAATGCCGGCGACATCGCGAAGGTCATCGAGCAGGCGAAGAAGGATGGCCGCACCCGCGCGCTTTTCCAGATTCAGTCCGGCGACGGCAGCCGCTTCGTTGCGCTGCCGATCAACGCCGGCTGATTTTTCGGCCGACTGAATGAATTGGGAGCCGCGCTGGCCACGGTTGGCGCGGCTCCTCTGTTTCCAACGTGCCTTCATCGATCAACGTTTTCAGGCGGGTACAAGATGACAACCTCTGGCCAACATGCTGTGGACTCCTCCGATTCCGGTTGTGCTAAAGCACTGCCGGCGGATAATGTTGCCCACATGAAGATTTTGATTATCGAAGACGATCTGGAAGCGGCTGCCTATCTCACCAAGGCGTTTCGCGAGGCCGGCATTGTTGCCGACCATGCGAGCGACGGCGAGAGCGGTCTCTTCATGGGCACTGAGAACGTCTACGACGTCGCCATCATCGACCGCATGCTGCCGCGCCGCGACGGTCTTTCCGTCATCAGCGAGCTGCGCCGCAAGGGCGTGCACACGCCGGTTCTCATCCTGTCCGCCCTCGGCCAGGTCGACGATCGCGTCACCGGCCTTCGCGCCGGCGGCGATGACTATCTGCCGAAGCCTTACGCCTTCAGCGAGTTGCTTGCCCGCGTCGAAGTCCTTGGTCGCCGCAAGGGCACGCCGGATCAGGACGTGCTCTACCGCGTTGCCGATCTGGAGCTCGACCGGCTGTCGCATGAGGTCCGGCGCGGCGGCAAGGAGATACCCTTGCAGCCGCGCGAGTTCCGTCTGCTGGAATATCTGATGAAAAATGCCGGTCAGGTGGTGACGCGCACCATGCTGCTCGAAAATGTCTGGGATTATCATTTCGATCCGCAGACGAACGTTATCGACGTCCACGTCTCGCGCCTGCGCTCGAAGATCGAAAAAGACTTCAGCCAGCCGCTGTTGAAGACCATCCGTGGCGCCGGCTACATGATCAAGGACGAAGGATGAGTCGCTTTCGCGTCCTCTTCAAGTCCACCGCAGTCCGCCTTTCCGCCCTCTATATCCTTCTTTTTGCGCTCTGCGCCGCCACGCTCGTCTTCTACGTCACGGCCATGTCCGAGCGCTTGCTGACCGGGCAGATCCGCGATGCCGTGCAGCAGGAAGTCAGCCAGGTCAAGCGCGCCTATGATGTCGGCGGGTTGAACCTGCTGCTGCGCACGATGGAACGCCGCGCCCGTCAGCCGGGCGCCAACCTCTATGTCATCGCCAGCCCCACCGGCGATATCCTCGCCGGCAACGTCGCTTCGGTGCAGCCCGGCGTTCTCGGCCAGGCCGGTTGGACGGAGCTGCCTTTCGTCTATGAACGCTACACGGATTCCGGTGTCGATCCGGAGCGCCGGCATCTGGCCATCGCCAATATCTTCCTCCTCGACAACGGCTTGCGCATTCTGATCGGCCGCGACCTTGGCGAGCCGGAGCGCTTCCGCGTGCTGGTGCGTCAGGCGCTGATGCTGGCGCTGGCGATCATGGGTCTCGGCGCGCTGGTCATCTGGTTCGGCATCGGCCGCAACGCGCTGAAGCGCATCGACCGCATGACCGACGCCAGCCGCAAGATCATGGCCGGCGATCTGTCGCAGCGCCTGCCGGTCGGTGGTTCCGGCGATGAATTCGACCGCATGTCGACATCGCTGAACGCCATGCTCGGACGCATCGAGAAACTGAACGAAGGCCTGCGGCAGGTCTCCGACAATATCGCCCATGACCTCAAGACGCCGTTGACGCGGCTGCGCAACAAGGCGGCGGATGCGCTCGACAATGCCGACGGCGAAGGCCGTCGCGTCGCACTGGAAGGCATTATCGGCGAGTCCGACCAGCTGATCCGCACCTTCAACGCGCTGCTGATGATCTCCCGCGTCGAGGCGGGCTCGGTCGCTGCCGAAATGACCGGCGTCGATCTTTCTTCCATCGTCGCGGATACGGCCGAGCTTTATGAGCCTGTCGCCGAAGAGGCAGGCCTCACTCTGACCGCTGAAATCGAACCGGATGTCGAGGTGCAGGGCAATCGCGAACTGATCGGCCAGGCGATCTTCAATCTCATCGACAATGCCGTCAAATATGCCTCCGGCTGCCCCGGCAAGCAGGCGGTAACACTGAAACTGTCGCGGACGCCGGACGCCGTGAACCTTGCCGTTGAGGATAATGGCCCGGGCATTCCCGCTCACCAGCGGACCGAGGTACTCAAGCGCTTTTTCCGCCTTGACGAGAGCCGCTCCAAGCCCGGCACCGGCCTTGGCCTTTCGCTGGTGGAGGCGGTGATGGAGCTGCATGGTGGCCAGCTGGAACTTTCCGATACCGACCCCGCCAACCCCGATGCCCGTGGCCTCACCGTGACCATGATCTTCCCCACGCAGAAACAATAGGTTAATCCTGCTTCATCGGATTGCTCGAAACATGATCCCGAAAGTCGTTGACGATCTTTGGGATCATGTTTCGATTCAAGGGGTTACTGCGTCTTTGCGTGTTCAATCGGACGTGCGCCGCGGTAGGGAGGACACTGCATGACGATGATGGAAAGCGATTTGTTGCGGAATGTTCCGCCGGGTCGACTTCGGCCGCTCAACCAGACGGAGCTGAAAGCGGCGCTCGCCGACCTCAAGGATATCGCCAAATCGGAACCGGCAATCGCCGCTCTTCTCGATGGCGACAGTTCCTTGCGCGATTTTATCGTCGCCGCATTGACGCTCTCGCCCTATCTTTGTGAAACCGCCAATCTCGATCCGGCATTGCTCGTTGCGGCCATCAGCAAGCCGTTGTCGCCGCAGATCGAGACCCTGGTGGCCGAGGCCCGCCGTGCCTGGCTGCCGGGAGAGAGGGATACATGCTCTCCTTCCGAATCCGAGGTCATGAGCCGTCTGCGCATCGCCAAGCGCCGCGCCGCCTTCCTGATCGCGCTTGCCGACCTCGCTCGCATCTTCGATGGCAGGGTGACGACGCGCTGGTTGAGCGCACTCGCCGAGGCCTCGATTTCGGCGGCGATCGATCATCTGCTGCTGTCGTCGCATGAGGCCGGCAAGATCACGCTTCGCGACCCCGCCGCGCCAAGCCGTGGTTCCGGCCTGATCGTGCTTGGCATGGGCAAGCTCGGCGCCGGCGAGCTGAACTATTCCTCCGATATCGACCTGGTCGTCTTCTTCGACGAAATGGCCGGCATCGTCCCCAATCCCGATGATGCCATCGATATCTTCCCGCGCCTGATGCGCCGCTTGGTGCGTATCCTTCAGGAACGCACTGCCAACGGCTATGTCTTCCGCACCGATCTGCGCCTGCGTCCTGATCCCGGCTCGACGCCGCTTGCCATCCCCGTCGATGCGGCAATGATCTACTACGAGGGCAGGGGACAGAATTGGGAGCGCGCCGCCTTCATTAAGGCGCGCGCCGTTGGCGGTGATATTGCCGCCGGCCAGGCCTTCATCCGCGATCTCGTGCCCTTCGTCTTCCGCAAATATCTCGACTATGCGGCGATATCGGATATCCATTCGATCAAGCGGCAGATCCATGTGCATAAGGGCCACGGCGCGATCGCGGTCAAAGGCCACAACGTCAAGCTTGGCCGTGGCGGCATTCGCGAAATCGAGTTCTTCGTCCAGACGCAGCAGCTGATCGCCGGCGGCCGCATGCCGGAGCTGCGCTCCCGCGCCACCGAGGAAACGCTGGCGGAGCTGACCAAGGCGAAATGGATCGACGCGGAAACGCGCGACGAGCTGACGGAGGCCTATTGGTTCCTGCGCGATGTCGAACACCGCATCCAGATGGTGCGCGACGAGCAGACGCATCTGCTGCCCGAAACCGATGCCGAGCTGAAGCGGGTCGCCTTCATGATGGGCTTCACCGATATCTCCAGCTTCTCCGAGGCGCTGGTCGCCAGGCTGAAGACCGTGGAGCGGCGCTATGCACATCTGTTCGAACAGGAAGCGAAGCTTTCGGGCGGAACGGGCAATCTGGTCTTCACCGGGCAGGGCGACGATCCGGACACGCTGGAGACGCTGCGCCGCCTCGGCTTCGAACGCCCTTCCGACATCTCCAACGTCATCCGCACCTGGCATTACGGCCGCTATCGCGCCACGCAGTCAGTCGAGGCGCGCGAGCGGCTGACCGAACTGACGCCTGAGCTGCTGCGGGTCTTCGGTGAAAGCAAGCGGGCGGACGAGGCGCTGCTGCGCTTCGACAGTTTCATTTCCGGCCTGCCCGCCGGTATCCAGCTTTTCTCGCTGCTGAGCACCAACCCGGCGCTGCTCTCCCTCATCGTCAATATCATGTCGTCGGCACCTCGACTCGCCGAGATCATCGCCGCCAAGCCGCACGTCTTCGACGGGATGCTGGACCCCGGCCTGATGGCGGAGCTGCCAACGCGCGATTATCTGGCCGAGCGCATCACCAGCTTTCTGGCATCGGCGCGGCACTATGAGGAGGTGCTGGACCGCCTGCGCATCTTCGCCTCGGAGCAACGCTTCCTGATCGGCATCCGTCTGCTAACGGGCACGATCGGCGGCGCCATGGCGGCCCGCGCCTTCACCTATCTTGCCGATCTGATTGTTGTGGCGGCGCTGAACGCAGTGATGAAAGAGATCACGGCGGCGCATGGCGACTATCCCGGCGGCCGCGTCGCAGTCATGGGCATGGGCAAGCTTGGCAGCTTCGAGCTCACCGCCGATTCGGACATCGATATCATCCTGCTCTACGACTACGACGACACCGCAGGCGAATCCTCCGGTCCGAAGCCTCTCGACGCCACACGTTATTTTAGCCGCATCACTCAACGGCTGATCGCGGCTCTGTCAGCGCCGACGGCGGAGGGCGTGCTCTACGAGGTCGACATGCGCCTACGTCCCTCCGGCAACAAGGGGCCGGTCGCGACCCGCATCAATTCCTTCGAGAAATACCAGCGCGAGGAGGCCTGGACCTGGGAGCATATGGCGCTATCCCGCGCCCGCCTGATCTGCGGCGATGAGGACCTTATTCTCAGTGCCGAACGGATCATCGGCGAAGTGCTCTCGGCAAAACGAGATATCCCGAAGATCGCCGGAGATGTCGCCGAGATGCGTGGTCTCATCGAACAGGAAAAGCCGCCGGTCAGCATCTGGGACCTGAAGCTGATCCCCGGCGGGCTGATCGATATCGAATTCATTGCGCAATATCTGAGATTGATCGCGCCTGTTCGCGGCGTCGGCATCGATGCCAATGGTTTGAGCACCGGCGAGGCGCTGAAACTGCTTGGCGGCAGCCTGATGGACCGCAACGATCTCGATCTTTGCCTCGAAGCGCTGCATCTCTACACCGAGCTGTCGCAGCTGATCCGGCTCTGCGTCGACGGCCCATTCGATCCGGGCAAGGCGCCCTCGGGATTGATCGAGCTTGTTTGCCGCGCCGGAGACTGCCCCGATATCCGCACGTTGGAGGCGGAGCTGAAGCGGCTGTCGAAAGCGGTGCGGAAAGTTTTTCACTCGGTCGTGAAGGCTTGATTCAGCCCCGGTCGGGGATGCGGATGGCGATGACGGTGCCGATGCCTTCGCGTGAGCGGATCCGCATGCGGCCGTGATGCAGCAATGTCAGTGACCGCGAGATGGCAAGCCCTAGGCCTGAGCCGCCCTTGCTCTTTGCATATTGGCTTTGCACCTGTTCGAAGGGCTGGCCGATCTTGCTGAGCGCCGATTTGGGAATGCCGATACCGGTATCGGCGATGGTCAGCACGACGGCGTCGTCGACCTTTCGGGTGCGCACCGCGATGCGGCCGCCATTGTTGGTGAACTTCACGGCATTGGAGAGGAGATTGAGCAGGATCTGCTTCATGGCGCGGCGGTCGGCCGTCAGCCTGATGCCGGAGGAGATGCTTTGCTCGACGTGGATGTTCTTGCAGGCGGCCGGGATGGAGGTCAGGCGCAGGCATTCTTCGATCAGGGGTGCGAGATCAATCTTCTCGCAGGACAGCTTGATATGGCCCGCCTCGATCTTCGACATATCGAGAATGTCGTTGATGACGTTGAGCAGATGCTTGCCGCTGTCGTGGATATCCTTGGCATACTCATTGTACCGCGCCGAACCGAGCGGACCGAACATCTGGTCCTGCAGGATTTCGGAAAAACCGAGGATGGCGTTGAGCGGCGTGCGCAGTTCATGCGACATGTTGGCGAGGAATTCCGATTTGGCCTTGTTGGCGGCTTCGGCGCGTTCTTTTTCCGCGAGATAATTGGTGTTGGCGGTCGAAAGCTCCGCCTTTTGCCGCTCGAGGATCTGCCGGGAGGCGGAGAGGTCGTTGATCGTTGCCATCAGCCGGCGCTCGGACTCGCGCAGGCGCTCCTGGTTGCGCTTGAGCTGGGTGATGTCGGTGCCGACGGATACCAGGCCGCCATCGCGGGTCCGGCGTTCGTTGATCTGCAGCCAGCGCTCGTCGGCAAGCTGCACTTCCGTCGTCTGCGAATGGTTGGACCGGCCGGGATCGACGATGCGCCGCTCGATGATCGGGCGCGCCGCGGCGGCGTTGACCACTGCGCGTTCCGTGCCCGGCACCAGCACGCCATTCGGCAGGCCGTAAGCTTGCTGGAAATGGTCGTTGCACATCACCAGCCGGTCGTTCTTGTCCCAGAGCACGAAGGCTTCCGAGGTACATTCGATTGCGTCCGCCAGACGCTGGTCGGCCTCGGCATAGCGCTGCGCCAGCCTGTGCTGCTCGGTGACATCCATGGCGATGCCGATCATGTGGACGCGGCCGGAATTGGTGCGGATGACCTGGGCGCGGGCGCGCATCCAGACATAGTGTCCCTTGGCATGACGGATGCGCAGGATCTGGTCGACCTGGCCGGCACTGCCGCGGGTGATCGAGCGCGCCAGCGTATGCAGGCTGTTATCGTCGGGATGCATCAGCCGTTCCGCGTCGGCAAACGACAGCGGCCGGTCGGCGGCCGGCAGGCCGAGCATGTCGTACATCGACCGCGACCAGAAGAATTCGCGGCTGGCGAAATCGAAATCCCAGAGACCGCAGCGGCCGCGCGACAGTGCGGTTTCGACACGCATGTTGGATTCGAGGAAGATCTCGTCGGCGTCGCGCGTCCGTTTCACCTGGGTGTAATAGGCGTAGAGGATCACGAGCAGAATGGAGGAAATGCCAGCAAAGAGCGTGACATTGAGGGTCAACTCATCGCGCCAGAGCTTGTCGATCTGCTCCATGGAGGCCGCGGAGAGGACGAAATCGCCCTTGTCGCCGATTAGCGAGATCGCCGCATAATAGGGCGCCCCGTCGATCATCGTTTCGATCACGCCGGCATGGTCGCCGAAACTGCGGATGGCCGAGACCTCGGGGAAGAAATCGGAGATCGTCAGGCCGATATAGTTGGAACCGGCAGCCGATGAGCCGAAGACGCGACCGCTCGCCTGGACCATAAGCACGAAGGCGCCGGGATCGAGCCGATCCTGCGGCAGGTAGGTCGCGAGCTTCTGCTCGGCGCCATTGCGATCCCCGGCCCGGAACAGGCTGGGATCGTTGGAAAAGGCAGCGGCCGCCGCGGCAATCGAAAGCGATGTCGCCTGGCGGGCCGAGGCTGCCATGCGTCCGTGTTCGGTGATCATACTGAAGAAATGCGAGGCGGCAACGACCATCAAAAAGGAGACGATGAGCACGGGAATGACCCGCTTCAGGATATGTTCCGTTTGCGGAAAACGGCGCGAAATGGTCTCCGCGCGGACTCCCGCTCTGTCGTTAACACCGCTATGCCAGGATTTCAGACCGTCGAAATTAACACGCAGCCGTCCTTCGGCCGCGGTTGCCCGCCGCACGTCCACCATCGCTCTAGCCTTGTCCCTCGTGTGATTCGCTGCGCCGCTCGCCCGAATCTACCCTAATGAATCACTCGTGATTCGCCTTGTCCAGAGGGTCCGGTAAAACTTTGTTAACCATAAGTGATTTCAGCGCTTTTTGTACCCGCAAGGGTAGGGAACGGGCACCCAAGACTCGTTCAGGATGAAAAAGCGGGTGCAAATCACCCGCTTCGATCGCCGGATGGCAAGCGGAAAATCAGTCCTTGAGGATGCGATCCACAATGTCGCGAACGTCGGTCGAAAGGCTGTTGGCGCGTTCGATCTGCATCAAGGCGGAGCGAGCATGGTCGGCGCGAACAGGTTCCAACGATCGCCAGGAGCGCATCGAGGTCAGAATGCGTGCGGCGAGCTGCGGGTTACGCTGGTCGACATCGAGGATTTCCTGCGCGAGGAAACGATAGCCGGCACCATCGGCGCGGCCGAAGGCGGTCGGATTGGAGAAGGCGAAGGTGCCGACGAGGGCGCGCATGCGGTTCGGATTGGTGCGCTTGAAGAAAGGCATCTTCATGAGGCCCTGGATGCGCTCGAGCGTCGCTGCCCCCGGAATGGCCGCCTGGATGGAGAGCCATTTGTCGATCACCAGTGCGTTTTCCGCGAAACGGTCGTGGAAGTCCTGAAGGGCGGCCTTGGCCTCAGCCGTATCTGGGAAACGGTGGGCAAGGATTGTCAGCGCGGCGCTGAGATCGGTCATGTTGTTGGCGCCGTCATAGGCCGCCTTGGCACGGGCAGGGCTATTGTCCGACTGCGAAAGATAGGTAAGGGCGGCATTACGCAATGCCCTCCGTCCGGCGCTCGCCGCGTCCGGGCTGAAGGGGCCAGGTGTCTGCATGCCGTCGTAGAGCGCTGCGAAGATGTTCTTCCCGGCCTCGGCAATCTGCTTGAGGATCGCCTGGCGGCCGGTGTGGATTGCGTCGGGATCGTTATCGCCACCGAGTTCGCGGCCAATGTCGGCCTCGCTCGGCAGAGCGAGTGCCAGGGCGCGGAAGGCGGGCTCCAGGCTCTCGTCACTGGCCGCAGCCAGGAGCGTGTCGATGAAGACGGCATCGCAGGTGACCGGAGCGTCCTCACGAGCGTCGCGGGCGGACTGCAACAGGTTGGGCAGGCCAAGGTCGATCAGCGCCTGCCAGCGGGCAAAATGGTCGGTCTCGTAACGGGCGATCAGCGCCAGATCCTTGGCGCTCTGGCTGAATTGCAGATTGATCGGCGTCGAGAAGCTACGATTGAGCGACAGCACCGGCCGCGACGGGATGCCGTGGAAGACGACCGTCTGCGTCCGCGCCGTCAGGTGCAGGACGTCGCCCGTCAGTTCCGCGCCAGTCACCGATGTCGGCGTCAGCAACGTGCCGTCCTCGGCGATCAGCGCCATGCGCAGTGGAATGTGCAGCGGCGCCTTGCTTGTCTGGCCCGGAGTGGCCGGCTGCATCTGTTCGAGCGACAGCGTGAAGGTCTTCGTGGCGGCATCATAGGCGCCGGAAGCGGTGACGAGCGGCGTGCCGGCCTGGTGATACCAGAGCGAGAACTGCGCGAGGTCGCGGCCGCTGACATCCTCGAAGCATTTGACGAAATCCTCGATCGTCACGGCCTGGCCGTCGTGCCGGTCGAAATAAAGGTCCATGCCCGTCTTGAACAGATCGCGGCCGAGCAGGGTGGCGATCATGCTGGTGACTTCGCTGCCCTTCTCGTAGACCGTCGTCGTGTAGAAATTGTTGATCTCGCGATAGGTCGTCGGACGCACCGGATGGGCGAGGGGGCCGCCATCCTCCGGAAACTGCTCCGATTTCAGATGACGAACTTCGGCGATGCGCGTGACCGGACGCGAGCGCTGGTCGGCGGAAAATTCGTGGTCGCGATAGACTGTCAGGCCTTCCTTGAGGCAGAGCTGGAACCAGTCGCGGCAGGTGATGCGGTTGCCAGTCCAGTTGTGGAAATATTCGTGCGCGATGATCCGCTCGATATTGGCATAGTCGGCGTCGGTGGCGATATCAGGATTGGCAAGGACATATTTGTCGTTGAAGACGTTGAGCCCCTTGTTCTCCATCGCGCCCATGTTGAAATCGGAGACGGCGACGATCATGAAGATGTCGAGATCGTATTCGCGGCCGAACCGCTCCTCATCCCATGTCATAGAGCGCTTCAGCGCGTCCATCGCATAGGTTGCGCGCGGCTCCTTGCCGTGTTCGACATAGATCTTCAGCGCGACTTCGCGGCCGGACGCGGTGACGAACGTATCCTCGACCACGCCGAGATCGCCGGCGACCAGCGCAAAGAGGTAGCTCGGCTTCGGATGCGGGTCGAACCAGGCGGCGAAATGCTTGCCCTCGCCATAACCGGCACCGCCGAGGAAATTACCGTTCGACAGCAGCAGCGGATTGGCGGCCTTGTCGGCGATGATGTTGACCGTGTAGGGCGCAAGAACATCGGGCCGATCGGGGAAGTAAGTGATGCGGCGGAAGCCTTCGGCCTCGCATTGGGTACAGTAGACGCCGCTGGTGCGGTAGAGCCCCATGAGCTGCGTATTGGCTTCGGGATTGATGACTGTCGTGATCGTCAGTTCGAAGGGCGCGCTTTCCGGCAGGTTCTTGACCGTCAAGCTATCGGGCGTTGCCGCATACTGTTCGGCTGGCAGTTCGGTCTGGTCGAGCAACAGTCCCGAAAGGACAAGCTCGTCTCCGTCGAGTACCAGCGGTGCCTTGGGATCGATGCCTTCGCGGCGATGGAAGATCAGCCGGGCTTCGACCTTGGTCTCCGTCGGATGCAGATCGAAGGTAAGGTCCACGCGTTCCAGAACGAAGTCGGTGGGACGATAGTCTGCCAGATGAACGATCTGGCCGGTGTCTGTTCGCATGGTCTATCCTGATCGGGCTGATACTGCGGCGGGCATTGATCCGGAGCAATGCTCTGGAGCGAAATCCGCCGCATCATTGCATCGAAATCTGAACTAAAGTTAAAGTCATGTCATCGCATCGCTGCAATTTGTGACGGCGGGAAAGTATTTGATCGAGAAGGTTGTGCTTTATTTCAGGTTGAAAGCAGTCCTGATCACATCGTCGGCTTCGGTCTGTTGCACGACGACGCCGTACCATCCGAGACCATCATAATCCTCGTAGCCGAGCGTCTTGGCGTAGGCGACGATGGCGCCGTTATTGTCGTAATAGCTTCCCCGCGTCATGCCTTCGGGATTGGCAAGCGCGAAATGCGAGAACATCAGTTTCGGGTCGCTGCAGGCGATCACGCGCCTCTTGCCGTCAAGCAGCATCACCACGGTCTTTTCGGCGACCTGCGGCGGCAGATTGGCTTCCTTGTCGACGATCGCCTGTCCCTGGTTTTGCCAGTCAAAATAGACACCCAGCGTGCCGATCTGCTTGCCGTCCGATCGTCCGCCTTCGCGAATGCCGGTGGCGTAGACGAGCGCGTTTCGCCGCTCGTGGAACTCGCTCGGCCGAACCTCGTCGACGACATAGTCATCCCCCGACCGGCAGGCCGCGGCCGCCCTGAACCAGGGATCCGAGGCAAGATTGGCGCCGGCGAGCATGCGCTGGTAGGCGGGATTGGCCGAGGCGATGACCTGTCCCTTCATGTCGGTCACGACCAGATCGAGATAGACCGTATAGAAGCGATTGATGACACCGAGCCGTTCGGCGGCAAAGGCGATGCGTTGTGGCTGCGGGTCCTGAAGCGCTTCCCAGAGGGCCGTGTCGGTTGCCCACCAGCGGACGTCGGCGGTGCGCTCGAAGAGATTGCGGACGATGAGCTGGACCAGCGTCTGGGCGAGATCGGTCAGGCGAACGCCCTCCATCTCCTCCACCAGAGCTTCGGCCATGCCGCGGCTGACGCCGATGCGGCTGAGTACGTTATCCTGAAATTTGCTTGCGATATCGGTGGCGATCTGAGCGAGGCGCTGCACTTCGTTGGCGACCACGGCGAAGCCCTTGCCGGTTTCGCCGGCACGGGCGGCCTCGATCAGTGCGTTGATCGCCAGAAGCTTGATCTGCTTGACGACATGGGTGTTATCGGTGCTGAAGCGCTCGAGGTCCTTGCCGATGCCATCGGTCACGACGCGCATCGAGCGCGGCGTTACCGCATGCTGCTGAGAGCTCCGTTTCATCGATGGGGCTGCTGTCATCGGACCAAGACCTCGTAAACAGTAAAAGCTGAAGTAGTTATCGGAAATACATGTTGTGCCGCTGGAATTATTGAATGCGGTGAAATGAAGTTGAAATACTATGGTTTTTAAAAGGTTAATATGGCCTGTTCTGAAGTAGCCATATCGTTTTAACCCAAAAAAAGTCTTGGCCGCGCGACCTAAGACGATCAGTCGACTGTTGACGACACCGGAGGAACGGGTGGCTCGCCACCGCGTACCGGGAGCGGGATCGACTGGAAGTCGGTCTTCTCGATACGGCCTTCGTTTGGCTTGCGCCTGGCGATGCGCCAGCCGGCATAGCCGGCATAGAGGGCGAAGGCGAGTGCCAGGAACCAGAGAAGGCCGGATGGCCCCGCGAATTCCATCATCGCGCCGCCGACCAGCGGCCCGGAGACGGTGCCGAGCCCGTAGAGCAGCATGATGCCGCTGGAAATGGTGACATATTCGTCGGGTGCGGCGCGGTCGTTGGCATGGGCGACATTGAGCGCATAGATCGGATAGAGCACGGTGCCGATGAAGAAGCCGGCGACATAGAGCGTCATCAGCGTATGCGCGTCGAACAATGTCATGATGATGCAGGCGAGGACACCGATGCCGCCGCAGACGATCATGACGTAGCGCCGGTCCACCAGGTCGGAGATGCGGCCGATCGGCATTTGCGACACCGCGCCGCCAGCGAGCACGCAGGCAAGCAGCGTCGCTCCCTCGGCCGTGTTCATGCCGACATTCTGGGTGTAGACGCCGCCAAGACTGCTCCAGGTGCCGGAGAGGGCGCCCGATAGCAGCGAGCCGATGAAGGCGATGGGCGACAACCGGTAAAGCTTCGGCAGGTCGAACTTGGCCTCATGGATTGGCGTCGGCGACTTGGCGGTCGAGAGTGCCGTCGGCAGCATGGCGAGCGCGAAGATGATGCCGCAGAGGATGAAAAGCGAGGTATTGCTGGGATCGCCGAGTGGCACCAGATATTGGCCGCCGATCGAGCCGATCAAGCAGGTGATCATGTAAACGGAGAAGATGGTCGCGCGGTTTTCGTTGTTGACCCGCTCGTTCAGCCAGCTCTCGATGATGAGGTAGGCGCCGGCGATGCCGAAGCCGCTGATGCAGCGGAAGGCGAGCCAGGCACGCCAATCGACCATCAATGCGCATAGCAGGATGCCGATGCTGAGCAGCGAGATCAGCGCGCCAAAGACGCGCACATGCCCCACTCGCCGCACGAAGCGCGGCGTGATGATGCAGGATATGGTGAAGCCGAACGTATAGCCGGTGGCGATCACCGAGATGGTGAAGGTCGACCAGCCCTCCGCTACCGAGCGGATCGGAACGACGAAATTCATCAGGCCATAGCCGATCATCATCAACAGCGTTGACAGCATCAGACTGGCGATCGAGACGAGGCTGGCCAGCATTGGAACGGGATTCCGGTCAAGTGGGTTGAAAAACGCGCCGATTGCCACGGCCATCTTGCTCTAACCCGGCAAGGATGCGCGATCAATCGCGACTCTGTGTGACGCGGATGGTCGTTCCCGTCTTGCGATCACGCGCGGCTATGGAAAAGGCAGTTAGGAAAGCATTTTTTGTTTAACCTATTGCGACAACTGTGTTTATAGCATGCTATGTTGTGCCAGTATTGTACACGGTGACGATAAATTTGTGTAAGAATTAGAAACATTCCTTGCCTATTGGTATTTAAAAGGGCGCCATAAGGAGGCCCGCTTGAGCTTTTCCGTCGAGCAACTTGCTCGCCATCCCGAATTCGTATCTTCCTTGCGCTTTCTGGCGGAGGCGCTGCGGAACCGTTATGACAGCGGACCGCGGATTGCGCGCTTGCTTGCCTCGCAACAGCGCTGGCTTTTGACCCAGATGGCCTATGCGCTTCATCTGGAATACGATCCCGCCATACCCGGTTCCGGCCTGACCGCCGTCGAGCTTCGCAATCTCATTACTCATTACCGCGTGGCAAGCCGCAATACCGTGCTGACCTACATCGAGGAATTGCTGACCTATCGCTTCCTCGTTCCAGCTTCCGGCCCGGTCCTGCGCCCGCGGCGCTATGAGCCGGCGGAGATCAGCCATGCTGCGATGTTCAGTTGGTTTCTCGCCAATCTTGCCGCTCTCGACCTCATCGACAATGGCAGCCGTGCCGTGACGCTTGCCACCCATCCGGGGTTGTTCGATCTGGCGCAGCCACGCATGGCGCGCCGCTGTCTGGAAGACACGGCCTGGCGCGAGCCGCCGGAGCGTGTCGGCATGTTTCTCTGGACGGAGGCTGGCGGCCTCGTGGTCGACAATCTCATGTCCCGGCTGGATCCGAGTGCAGAGGCCGATGGTCGTATCGACCTTGGCCGTATCGATGCGCGCGCCATCGCCGCGCAGTTCATGATGTCGCGCACTCATTTGCAGCGCCTTTTGCGCAAGGCCGCCGACCACGGCTGCATCGGCTGGTACGACGAGCCGAAGAAGACGCGGCTATGGATGTCGCGTGACTTTCTCGATGAATATTGCAGCTGGCAAGCGGTGAAGTTCGCGGCTGTGGACGAGGGGTTCGAATGGGCGCAAGCCGTTGTGGCGGGCGCCGCGCCGAGGGAATGATCCGAAGAAAAAACGCCGGGCTAGGCCCGGCGCGTACTTCATGAAAATTGATGATGAAAATCCGAAACGAAAAAGGGCGGGATCATCGATCCCGCCCTTTCCAAACTTACAGGGGAATGCCAGCCGCCGCTGCATGGGCGGGGCTTATTTCGCGCTTCGCGACCTTATGCAGGCCTCGGGAGCGCTCGAATTCTTCCGCCGCGCGCACCGCCGAGCCGATATGCCCAACAGTATCGAGGAGGGTGAAGAGGGAACGAAATCCTGCAGACATGATGTGATCCTTCTTCAGCACTGACGAAAATCGGCGAATATGGCGGTCGGGCGGGCAACGCGCGCGGAAATCCCGGTGCCGCGAGCAGTCATCTGCTCATTAGCGGCAATACCGACGCTGCGATGGCCGTTGATGGCGCGCACAGGTTCAATGGCGCGGCGCAGGGTATCAAACCCGCAATGGATAGGTCGAAAACGTGCTGTCACGGCCTTGGTTCCTTTTAAAGTTCCTCCCAAGACACGCACTATATATTGCAGTGCAGCATTGATTTCGCAATGCACGCAATTGGGGTGCTGCTATGCGCAAGATGCATGGCAGCTTTCATATTCCGTTAATGCTGCTAAAAAATTAGCCTTTGGTTTCGGCGTCGATGCGCGTTCTGAAGGCTAACAGGTCATTCCAGGCCAATCGCTTGTTGATTGGGGCGGTGAGCAATTCCTGGGGGTGGAGGCTGGCGATCGCCGGTATCGCTCGGCCGGATATCGTCACGTCCCGCCATTGGCCGCGCAGGCCGTGGATCGTTTCGTTGCTTCCAAAGAAGTGGCGGGCCGTGAAATTGCCAAGCAGCAGCAGGGCTTGCGGTTCGGCAAGAGTGATCTGCCGCTCGATGAAGGGGCGGCAGATCTCGATTTCCGGCGCCGACGGCGCGCGATTGCCCGGCGGTCGCCAGGGGATGACATTGGTGAGCAGGATATCGTCGCGCTTGAGGCCGATGGCAGCCAGCATCTTGTCGAGCAACAATCCCGTCCGCCCGGCAAAGGGCGCACCCTCGCGGTCGTCATCGGCGCTCGGCATCGGGCCGATCACCATGATCCGGCCCTCCGGGGTGCCGCTGGCGAAGATGGTCGAGCGGGCGCTGTTTTTCAGATTGCAGCTATTGAAAGCCTCGAGCGCCGTCTTGAGTTCACTGAGAGACCGCGCGCTTTCGGCCGCGAAGCGGGCCTGCTCGACGGCTTGTTCGTCTGGAATGGCAGGTGCGTTGCGGGGCGCCGCTGCAGGGGCGGCGGCGTTTGGCGCAGCCTGACGGCGCTCCGGCTGTTGTGCCAGTCGTGCTGCTGCGGGTTGCTGTGCCTCGACACGCGGCTGAGCCGCCCGCGCACCCTGCCGAGCGGCCTTCATCGCGTCGAACTCGGCAAAGCGGTCGACGGCCTCTTCTTCCAGCAGCCACTCCACGCCGGCATCCGCATGAAAATGCAGAAGGGCGGCGAGTTCGGCTGGCGAGAGGTCGTTGGCGGAGATCATGGGTGAACTGTAACCAACCCGGCAGGGCAGGGGAAGTGCTGAGTTCCCTTCCTTCTCACGCCGTCCACTGACTGATGTCGTCACGCTCGCCGATCAGGGCGAGACCGTGGGCGATCGACAGCAATTCGCCGCCGGTCTCGATCCGCTCCTGACCGAAGCGCTCGGTGAAGATGCGGCGCACGGCCGGCACGAAGGAGGTGCCGCCGGTGAGGAATACCTTGTCGATGGTGTCGGGCGACGTGTTGGTGGTCGTCAGCACGTCATCGAGCGCGCCTTCGATGCGGGAGAGATCGTCGCCGATCCAGCGCTCGAAATCGGCGCGGCGCACCGTCTTGCGGCCGGCCTTGCCAAGCGGCGGGAAATTGAATTCGGCTTCTTCTTCGGCCGACAGCGCCATCTTCGTCGCCGACACCGCCTGATAGAGTGGATAGCCCTCGTCATGTTCGACAAGATCGATGAAGGTCTCCAGCTTGTCCGGCTCCATGCTACTGCGCACCAGCTTCTTCAGGTCGGCATATTCGCGCGAGGTCTTGAAGATCGAAAGCTGGTTCCAGCGGCCGAAATTGGCGTAGTAGGAGGTGGGCACTTCCAGCAGCTTGTCGAAGCTCTTGAAGTAGCTGCCCTTGCCGATCTCCGGCGAGACGATGTTGTCGATCATCCGGAAGTCGAAATGATCGCCGGCGATGCCGACACCGGAATGGCCGATCGGCGTCGCCGTCAGCCGACCGGCATGGCTCTCGAAGCGGATCAGCGAATAGTCCGTCGTGCCGCCGCCGAAGTCGGCGACCAGCACGGTCGCATCCGTCTTCAGATGCTGGGCGAAGTAAAAGGCGGCTGCCACCGGTTCGTAGACATAGTGGATTTCCGGAAAGCCGAAGCGAGACAGCGCCTCGTTGTAGCGTGCGGTGGCAAGCTCCGGATCAGGATTGGCGCCGGCAAAATGCACCGGCCGGCCCGCAACAATGCGGCCGACTTCCGCCGGCCAGCCATCGCCGGCATAGGCTCGCAGACGGCGCACGAAGATCTCCATCAGATCCTCGAACGTATGGCGCTTGGCGTAGATCAGCGTGCCCTGAAAAAGCGCGCTGGCGGCAAAAGTCTTGATCGATTGCAGAAAGCGACAGTCGCCGGGATTGTCGATGAACTGACGGATGGCGGCATGCCCGGCTTCGACCTTCAAAGCCGCGGCACCCAATCCCGGATCCTTCATGAAAGACAGCGCCGTACGCATGCTGTCCGCCGTGCCGGCCGCGCTGGTGAAGGCGACCGATTGCGTCGACGGACCGTCGGCCAGAGCCAGAACCGTATTCGTTGTGCCGAAGTCAAGACCAAGCGCCCGAGCCATGCCCGCACTCCCTTCTGTCGAAATTTTATGGAATGGGACCGATGCCCCTCATGGAACGCAAGACGCGCCCCTGTCTGAAAGAGGGCGCGTCATGGCATGGCTGGATTGCAAGCGCAAGACAGGAGGACGGATTTATTTGGGCGAGATCCGATCCGGAAACGGCCTCGTGCTTTTCGCCGCGCCGTCCTTGAGTTCGAGACCGTGCCAAAGCGAAACGGGCGCCTTCTCGGCGCCCGTCATCTATCACTCGGCCGCGATAGCGGTCGGCCTTTCCTCTTCGTGAGGATGTTTGTCCTTGCGCTTGCCGAGGCGGCCGACGAAGTCGTTCAGGCGGTTCATTTCGAGGAAGATGACCGGCGTGATGAACAGCGTCAGGATCTGCGAGACGACGAGACCACCGACGACGGCGATACCGAGCGGCTGTCGCAGCTCCGAGCTGGCGCCACCGCCGACGGCGATCGGCAGCGCGCCGAGCAGGGCGCAGAAAGTCGTCATCATGATCGGACGGAAGCGGCGCACGCAGGCTTCATGGATCGCCTCCGCGGGCGATATGCCGGCGGTCGTTCGCAGTGTTTCCAGCGCCACGTCGATCATCATGATCGCGTTCTTCTTGACGATACCGATCAGCATCAAGAGGCCGATGAGCGCGATGATCGACAGGTCAAAGCCGAAGAGCTTCAGGGCGAGCAGCGCGCCGAGGGCCGCGGCCGGCAGACCGGAAAGAATGGTCAGCGGGTGGATGAAGCTTTCATAGAGAACGCCGAGGACTACATAGATCGTCAGCACGGCGGCTAGGATCAGGTAAGGTGTGCTGCCCTGCGACTGCTGGAAGATCTGCGCGGTGCCGCCGTAGGACGTGAAGACGTCTGCCGGCACATTCAGGTCCTTCTTGATCTGTTCGATTTGAGCGGTGGCGTCGCCGAGCGCCTCGCCGGCCGGCAGGTTGAAGGACACCGTGGTCGAAACGAGCTGTCCGGTCTGGTTGATGGTGACCGGACCGGTCGTGCGTTCGACATGCGCGAAGTTCGATAGCGGAACGAGGGCGCCGCTTGCCGAGGCGATCTGGATCTCCTGAAGCTTCTGGTCATCCCAGGGCTTGCTGGTGTCGAATTCGACGATGACGTCGTAGCTGTCGCCGGTGGATTGGATCTGCGCGGCTTCGTAGCTGCTGAAAGCCTCTTCCAGCGTGGTGCGCAACTGGTTGTTATTGATGCCGTAGGCTGCGGCCTTTTCGGTATCGACGACGATATTGGCTTGAAGCGCATTGTTCTGCTCGTCCGACGTCACGTCGGTAAAGCGCGGATCGCGCCGCATGGTGTCTTCGATCTTGTTGGCCCAGAGGTTGGTCTGGTCGGCACTGAGCGCCTGGACGACGAGCTGATACTGGCTGGCCGTTTGGCGGCCGCCAAAACGAAGGCTCTGCTGTGGCGTGATGAAGGCCTTGATACCGGCGATCTTGCCGATACTGGCGCGCAGTTCACGCAATGTCGTGTCCAGAGGCTCGCGCTGATCCTTCGGCTTCAGTTCGACGAACATCGTGCCGTTGTTCAACGGCTGGCGCGCATTGCCGCCGACGATCGACATGACATGGGCAACGGCGGGGTTCTGCTTGATGGCGGCTGCCGCCTGATTCTGCAGATCGCGCATGGCTGCATAGGAAATATCCTGGCGGGCCTGGGTGGATATCTGCAGGCGGCCGATATCTTCCTGCGGGAAGAAGCTCGCCGGCAGCACCATGAACAGGTAGAGGGACAGACCGATCGAGCCGGCGAAGCAGAGAAGAACGATGCTCCGGTTGCGCAGACACCAGGCGACACCCCTGTCGTAGCCGCGCTGGACCCAGTCGAAGCCGATATTGAAGAGGCGCACCGGCAGCGGTGGCGGGCGGTGGTCGTTGGAAAGCCGAGAGCTGAGCATCGGCGTGACGGTCAGGGAGACGATCGCCGACGACACGATGGCGATGGCGACCACCATGCCGAATTCGTTGAAGATACGACCGACCACGCCGCCCATCAGCAGGATCGGAATGAAGACCGCGATCAGCGAGATCGACATCGAGATGATGGTGTAGCTGACTTCCGCCGAGCCCTTGATCGCCGCCTGCAGCACCGGCATGCCTTCCTCGACGTGCCGCAATATGTTTTCAAGCATGACGATGGCATCGTCCACCACAAGGCCGACCGCGAGCGTCAATCCCAGCAGCGAGATGTTGTCGACGCTGTATCCGAGCACATACATCATGCCGAATGTCGCGATCAGCGACAGCGGCACGGCAAGACCCGGAATGATCGTTGCCATCAGCTTGCCGGTAAAGAGATAGATGACCAGGACGACGAGGCTGATCGTCAGCAACAGCGTGAATTTGACGTCGGCAATGGCATCGCGGATCGGCTGTGCCGAATCGTTCATGATGCTCGTCTTCACCGAAGCCGGGATTTCCGCGTGCAACTGCGGCAGCTTGGCATTGATCGCATCGACCACGTCGACGGTGTTGGCGTCCGGCTGGCGCTGAACGGCGAGAATGATCGCCCGTTTGCCGTCATACCAGGAGCCCGTATTGGTGTTCTGCACGCTGTCCTGGACGTCGGCGACATCGCTCAGGTGGATCGGCGCCCCATTGGGGTTGGCGATGACCAGCGTGCGGAACTGCTGGGCGTTGAGCAGCTGAGTGTTGGCATTGACTGTCATGCTCTGCGAATTGTTCTGCAGAGTGCCGATCGGAACCTGGCTGTTGGCGTTGGAAAGGGCCGTATTGACGGTATCGATACCGATGCCGCGGTTCTGCAGCTTGTTCGGGTCGACTTCGACGCGCACGGCGTAGGTCTGCGCGCCATAGACGGTTACCTGGGCGACGCCGGAAATGGTCGACAGCGACGGCGAGATGATGTCTTCGGCGATTTCATCGAGCTTGCTGCGCGGCATCGTATCGCTTTGTACGGCGAGCAGCAGGATCGGCGCATCGGCCGGATTGGTCTTGCGATAGCTTGGCGGCACGGTCAGATTGTCGGGCAGCTGGCGCGTCGCGTTCGAGATTGCCGCCTGGACGTCGGCGGCGGCGGCATCGATATCGCGGCTGAGGTCGAATTGCAGAACGATGCTGGTATTGCCGAGCGAGTTCGTCGACGAGATTTCACTGATGCCCGGGATGGTTTCAAACTGCTTGATCAGCGGTGTCGAAACCGAGGTCGCCATGGTCTGCGGGGAGGCGCCGGTCAGCTGTGCGGTAACGTTGACGGTTGGAAAGTCGACCTGGGGCAGGGCCGCCACGGGCACGAGCTGATAGCCGGCCAGACCGGCCATGACTACACCCAGGGCCAGAAGTGTCGTCGCAACCGGCCGTTGGATACAGAAATTGGGGATCATTGCTGTGCTCCAACCGTGATCGTTTCGGTTTTCTGACCCGACGCGCCGTCGGCCGAGGCGACATTCTGGGACTTGCCATCGTTGAACTGTTCGACAACGCTCTGGCCGTCGTTGAGTTGCACCTGGCCCTCGACCACCACATGATCACCTTCCGAAAGACCCGTGGCGACGGCGGTGAAGCCGCCATTCTGGCGGGCGACGGTGACCGGCGTCATATGAACCTTGTTATCCTTGACGACGAAGGCGTAGAAGCCCTCGGCACCGGGGCTGACTGCAACCGTGGGCGCGACGATGACTGGCTGGCTGTCGTTGAAGTGCACGACGATATTGACCGACTGGCCGGGCCAGATCGCGCCATTGGCATTGTCGAACTTTGCCTTGGCGAGGATGGTGCCGGAGGCGGCGTCGACCTGATTGTCATAAAAGCTCATCGCGCCTTGGCGCGCCTTGCCTTGTTCCGACCGGGGCACGGTGCTGACCGGCACGGAGCCGGTCTTCATCGCTTCTTCCAGTTCGCGAAGATGGCTCTCCTGCAGATGGAACTTGACGTAGATCGGATCGTACTGTGCGATCGATACGATCGCCGTGCCCGGGCTCACATAGGCGCCGACGCTGAGAGCGACGTCGCCGAGGCGGCCATTATAGGGCGCGCGGATCTGGGTGTTCTCAAGCAGGACCTGATCGGAGGCGAGCTGTGCCTTGTCGCCATTGACCGTTGCCACGGCGGTATCGCGTGACGCGACGGCCTGGTCCAGCGTCTGCTGCGTGCCGGCGCCGTTCAACAGGCTCTTGGCGCGCGTGAGGGCGGATTCGGCTTGCGTCAGGGTCGCCTGATCCTTGGCCAGCGTCGCCTGGTCCTTGTCGACCGAGGCCTGGGCCGTGCGCGGATCGAGCTTGGCGATCAGGTCGCCGGCTTTGACCATGGCGCCGTCCTGAGCCTCTATCGAGACGATGATACCGGACTCCTGCGCGGCGATCGTTGTCGTATCCTGCGCATCGGCCCAGCCGGTGGCGGTGACATCGTTGGCAAGCGTCGTTTTGGTGACCGCCACGGTTTTGACGACCTGTGCGGCGGCCTGGCGCTTGCCATGGCCGCCGGCATCCGCCGTCTTGGCGCTGTCCTCGGTCTTGGCGGACGCCTTGTCGACGAAAGCGGACATAAAGGGAATACGGTCGCGGTAATTCCATATTGCAAAGGCGGCAATAACGAGGAGGCCGAGAGAGAGCCAGAATTTCTTCATATTTAAGAACCGGTCGAGGCGAGTTGCGGGAAATGCGATGACTTCGAAGTGGATTTGTTGCGGCGCAAACAAAGACGGGTTTCGCTACAACTCCTCACATCGCCGTTACCGCTAACGTTCGGTTATTCTGTCCCTATAACGCGAATTCGTGAACGCCATTCCGCCGCAATTTACCACAGTTCGCGGTGGTGAAAAATTAAAGCTTGGAAAGCTTTGCCGGCGCGACGCTTCTCGCAGCGCAGCAAATGACCGAAATGACTATTTTTTGATTGCCGCCATGTAATAAAACTGGGGCAAAGTCGATTTTTGCTGGGTTTATCTTGAAACGGCGAGTCCCGTCGTCATGGCGAGACTCGCTGTTACTCACGCAATTGTGTTGCCTTTGGTGGTTTCAGTCGGCCTCTTCTAGCGCGTGAAAGTTGTTATTTAGAGCGACCGCGCCGCGCCGCCATCGCAGCGGATCATCGAGCCGGTCACATAGCTTGCGGGTTCACTGCAGAGGAAGGTAGCCGTGGCGGCGAATTCCTCGACGCGGCCGTAACGGCCGACCGGGATGCGCTGCTGTCGCTCGGCGCTGATATCCTCCAGGCTCTTGCCGCTGCGTTTGGCCGCCGCATTGTCGAGGTCGGCCAGCCGGTCGGTGGCGATGCTGCCCGGCAGGAGCATGTTCACGGTGATGCCATGCGCGGCCACCTCTGTCGCCAATGTCTTGCTCCATCCGGCAAGCGCGGGACGCAGCGTGTTGGACAGCGCCAGATTGGAGAGCGGTTCGATAACGCCGGAGGAGGCGACGGTGAGGATCCGTCCCCATCCTTGTGCCTTCATGCCCGGCAACAGCGTGTTGGTGAGCGTGATGATCCGCGCCACCATCGACAGGAAATAGGTTTCCAGCCGCTCGGCGGTCATATCCGCCGTCGTCCCCGGTGTCGGCCCACCGCTATTGTTGACGAGAATGTCGAGGCCGCCAAGCTTGTCGGTAACCGCCTTGCTGACGACGTCTACGAAGTTTTCGTCGTTGAGATCAGCCCAGATCCAGTTGGCCCGTCCTTTGCCTTCGGCATTGATGGCCTTGCAATTGGCTTCCAGCCGCTCGCCGCTGCGCCCGCAAAGCAGGACATTTGCTCCCTCGCGCGCCAGCGCCAGAGCAATGCCGTGACCCAATCCCTTGGACGAGGCGAGAACCAGCGCCCGCTTTCCCTTGATGCCGAGATCCATCCTGTTCATCCTTCATAGTGTTCGAGTCTTTCAGGCGGAATTTATAGAGCGTCGCAAACTGCTTTTGAAAGTTGAATGCCAACAAAGGACAGCGAAATACGGGTTAAAATATTGACGTTAACGTAAGCGTAATTTAACCTGATTGCCGTGTTGGGTGAATTGGAGGATTGCCTGTCGCTTCCCGGCTCGACAATCCTCTCCCGTTTTGACAAGAGATAATCGAAACGGGGAAGACGCCCAAAGGGGACAAGGCCGCGCATCCGGTTCAATCGGAGCCTGGCCAATCGGAGAGAGTGAATGACTGACGCCAGCGAGCTGCCTGAACGCGAGAGCATGGAATTCGACGTTGTGATTGTCGGGGCAGGCCCTGCCGGGCTGTCGGCGGCGATCCGCCTGAAGCAGGTCAATCCGGACCTGACCGTCGTCGTGCTCGAGAAGGGCGCCGAGGTGGGCGCGCATATCCTGTCCGGCGCCGTCGTCGATCCGATCGGCGTCGATCGCCTGCTGCCCGGCTGGCGCGACGAGGAGGGGCATCCCTTCAAGACCGAGGTGACGGCCGATCACTTCATGCTGCTGGGTCCCGCCGGTTCCATCCGCCTGCCGAATTTCGCCATGCCGCCATTGATGAACAATCACGGCAACTATATCGTCTCTCTCGGGAACGTCTGTCGCTGGCTCGCCGAAAAGGCGGAGGCGCTCGGCGTCGAGATCTATCCCGGCTTTGCCGCAACCGAAGTGCTCTATAATGACGACGGCGCCGTCATCGGCGTTGCCACCGGCGACATGGGTATCGAGAAGAATGGCGAGCCCGGCCCGAACTATACGCGCGGCATGGAACTGCTCGGCAAATATGTGCTGATCGGCGAAGGCGTGCGCGGCTCGCTCGCCAAGCAGCTCATCGCCAAGTTCGATCTGTCCAGGGATCGCGAACCGCAGAAGTTCGGCATCGGCATCAAGGAGCTCTGGCAGGTGAAGCCCGAGAACCATAAGCAGGGCTTGGTACAGCACTCCTTCGGCTGGCCGCTCGGCATGAAGACCGGCGGCGGGTCCTTCCTCTATCATCTGGAAGACAATCTGGTTGCCGTCGGTTTCGTCGTGCACCTGAACTACAAGAATCCTTATCTCTTCCCCTTCGAGGAATTCCAGCGCTTCAAGACGCATCCGGCGATCCGTGGCACGTTTGAAGGCGGCAAGCGCATTTCCTATGGTGCCCGCGCCATCACCGAGGGCGGCTACCAGTCGGTGCCGAAGCTGTCCTTCCCCGGCGGCGCGCTGATCGGCTGTTCCGCCGGTTTCGTCAACGTGCCGCGCATCAAGGGCAGCCATAATGCCGTTCTCTCGGGCATGCTGGCGGCGGACAAGATTGCAGACGCGATCGCGGCGGGTCGCGCCAATGACGAAGTCATCGAGATCGAGAACGAATGGCGCGCAAGCGACATCGGCAAGGATCTGAAGCGCGTGCGCAACGTCAAGCCACTGTGGTCGAAGTTCGGCACGGCGGTCGGCGTGGCACTTGGCGGCCTCGACATGTGGACCAACCAGCTCCTCGGCTTCTCCTTCTTCGGCACGCTGAAGCACGGCAAGACAGATGCGCAATCGCTGGAGCCGGCGGCGAAACACAAGAAGATCGACTATCCGAAGCCGGACGGCGTCCTCACCTTCGATCGTCTCTCTTCGGTGTTCCTGTCGAACACCAATCACGAGGAGGACCAGCCGGTTCATCTGAAGGTCAATGACATGGCTCTGCAGAGGAACTCGGAGCACGATATCTTTGCCGGCCCGTCGACCCGCTACTGTCCGGCCGGCGTCTATGAATGGGTGGAGAAGGACGGCGAGGAGACCTACGTCATCAACGCCCAGAACTGCGTCCACTGCAAGACCTGCGACATCAAGGATCCTAACCAGAACATCAACTGGGTCCCGCCGCAGGGCGGCGAGGGACCGGTCTATCCGAATATGTGACGGAGATGTCGGGGAACGGTTGAGATATGTATGCGATCCGTTCCGCCCGGCCGGATGAATTGCACCTGCTGGCGGCGATCGAGGTCGACGCTTTCTGGGCACTGCACGATGCCGGCGCGGTCGCCTGCGAGCCGACCTCCTTGCCGATCGGCGTGCTCCGGCAATCCCTGGAGGCGGATCTGTTGTTCGTCGCAGTCGATGCGCTGGACCAGCCGTTCGGCTTCCTCGCGGGTATCGCGATGGCAGATGCCGTCCATATCGCCGAAATCGATGTGATCCGGCACTGGCAGAAAAAGGGTGTCGGGCGCCGCTTGATGCAGGCTGCCATTGAGACCGTTCGGGCGCGCGGTGTATCGGGCATTACCCTGACAACGGACCGTCATGTCCCCTTCAACGCGCCATTCTATGCGTCGCTTGGATTCCGCATACTGAACGAAAGCCAGAGATCGGCGGAGCTGTCGCGGATCCTGGAAAGAGAGGTCGAGCACGGCGCCGACCCGGCTCGGCGGGTTGCGATGGCGCTGTGGTTCTGAATGGCAGCTTTACAAGCGCGCAGCAATTCTAAGATCCTCCGCAACGCGCTGAAGCCGTTTATCACGCGTCCAGAGATAGGTTCCGGGTGTCAGCATGGCGGCTGCGGCGAGATGAGCGTCGACATAGCCGATCCCTGTACCCTGCAATTGGTTGCTCCGGATGAAATAGAAGACGTCCTCATCCGACGCCTTCGCGATCTGATACAGCCGGCTGAGGCTCCGCATCACGAGATCATATTGCCGCAGACTTCCAAGGCTGATCTCGCCGACGACGAAGGGATGAATAAGAACTTGTTTCTGTTCCAACAGAGATTGGAGCCGGGCGTCCAGCGAATGAAAATGATCGATCCAGATCGATGTATCGACCAAGATCATTCGACGCCAAACTGACGACGAGGAGGAGCCGTAATATCCGGTTCCGTGCCGCCAAGACGTATCAGGGTTCTGGCGGCTTCGCGTTCCACGAGAGCTTTCAATGCTTCGCGCAGGATCGCTGAGGTTTCGGCCAGGCCAGTAACCTCGCGTGCATCCGCGAGCAATTTGTCATCGATGGCTACCGTGGTCCGCATTGATGTGCTCCTTTGGCATCAAAATTAGCATCAGATGATGTCACTTTCAATGCCAAAGGCTGCCAATGGGCAGCCTTCAATCTATCCCTTTGCGGACGGCGCTCTCATTTCCGAGACAGCAGTCCGGTCGACAGCGCGACACCCAATCCCGTAACCACCGCTGCCGAAATCTCGGCGACACCGAGCGGCTCGCCCAGCAGCAGCCCGCCGCCGAAGGTGGCAAGCACCGGGGTGATGGCGGTGAAGGCGGCGGCTTGCGTGCCGCCGAGGGCCTGGACGGCAAGACCGTAGGCGAGGGTGGCGGCGAGGCCGGAAAGCAGGCCTTGGCTGACGACCTGCAGACCGATTTCCGGCAGCGGGATGGAGGCGAGCGAGCTCCCGAAGACGAAAGCCAGCACGACATGGATGAGGAACGACCAGACAGCGATGATGGCGCTCGACTGGACGGCATTCAGGCCGGAGCGACGGAAGGCGTGGGTATAACCGGCCCAGAGTAGCGCGCCGAGCGGCAGCAGCGTGAAGCTGATCCAGGATACCTCGGCGCCGGAAAGGCTGCGTACCAGAAGGATGACGACGCCGGCGACGATGCCGCCAAGGCCGAGCCAGCGGGTGACATCCGGACGTTCGCGAAACAGCAGCACGCCGATGAGGGCGGCCGCCAGAGGCATCGAGCCGCCGAGCAGGATGCCGGCCGAGGTGGCGGGTGTGACGTGAATGGCGAAGGTGGTCAATTGGAAGAACAGCGCGCCAGAGCCGCACACCATCAGCGCCAGAAGCTTCAGCGGCACGCCTTTCGGCAAGAGACCGGTACGCAGCCAGACAGGGGAGAGCACCAGCGCCGGAATGCCGTAACGGATGAGGCCGAGATCGATCGTGCTCATCTGAGTTTCAGCGGTGTGGCGGGTGGCCAGGATCCAGTTGGCCCAGATCAAAACTGTGATGATGGCGCCGGCATAGCCGATCGCGGTGGGCATCGTCTTGCGGGAGGAAAAAGCCAAAGTGGTCATCGACATATCCTTTCTAACCGTCCGGATCATCATCCGGTTGAAGAAAAGATAGCGCCGGAGGCCGAGGCATGTCCTTGCTAGTTATGGCTCTGAAAACGTGCTATGGGCAATAATCTGCCAATATAAGATATTGGATTTCGCAAAAATGCTAAAACTGGATAAATTCGATATTGCCATCCTCAACTGCCTGCAGGAAGATGCGCGCGCCACCAATGTCGAGATCGCCGAGAAGGTAAACCTCTCTCCGTCACCCTGTCTGAGGCGCATCCGCAATCTGGAAAAATCGGGCCTGCTACGCGGCTACCGCGCCGATATCGACCGCAAGGAGGCGGGTCTCGGCCTGACGGTTTTCGTTGAACTCAAGGTTGGGCATCACTCGAAGGAAAACTCCGAGGCTCAGCAGGCGGCACTGCTTGCGATTCCCGAGATCGTCGCGTGCCATTTGATCTCAGGAACGGCCGACTTTCTGGCCGAGGTCGTGGTGGAGGATCTGGCGGCCTATGAAAAGGTGATGTCGGAAAAGCTTCTCGTCCTGCCCGGTGTCACCGATCTGCGCTCGAATTTTGCGATCCGCACCCTCAAGACCAACGGTGCCCTGAAGCTGTCTCAACCTGCCTGAAATGAAAAAGGGGCCGATGCCGGCCCCTTCGAGATCGGGATTTCGATAGACTTCAGAGCATCGTGCCGCTGAGGATCAGCAGTGCGACCGAGAAGTAGATCACCAAGCCGGTCACATCGACCAGCGTTGCGACGGCCGGAGCCGATGCGCTGGCCGGATCGAGCCGCAGCCTCTGCAGCAGGAACGGCAGCATCGAACCGGCAAGCGAGCCGAAGGTAACGATACCGATCAGTGCTGCGAAGACGGTCAGGCCGACCAGCTGCCAGTGCGGGCCGTAGTCGAACAGGCCGATAGTCTGCCAAAGCACGACGCGGGCGAAGCCGACGAGGCCGAGGATGGAGCCGAGCACCATGCCGGTCGGCAGCTCGCGCAGGGCGACGCGCCACCAGTCCGAAAGCTTGAGTTCGCCAAGCGCCAGCGCCCGGATGATCAGCGAGGTCGCCTGCGAGCCGGAATTGCCGCCCGAGCTCATGATCAGCGGGATGAACAGCGTCAGGACGACGGCCTTTTCCAGCTCGCCTTCGAAATGCTGCATGGCGCTCGCCGTCAGCATTTCGCCGAGGAAGAGAGCGGCGAGCCAGCCGGCGCGCTTGCGGATCATGCCGGCGAAGCCGATCTTCATATAGGGCTGGCCGAGGGCTTCCATGCCGCCGAACCTCTGGGCTGCTTCCGTCGTGTCGGCGATCATCGTGTCGATGACGTCATCGACCGTGACGATGCCGAGCATGCGACAGTTTTCGTCGACAACCGGCAGCGCGAGCAGATCGTGGTGGCGAATGAGGCGAGCGACATCCTCCTGCTTCATCAGGGCGGGCGCGGTGACCGGTGTGCCCTTCTGTGCAACCGTCAGGATGCAGGCGTCGGGCTCGCCGGTGATGAGGCGGCGCAGTGTCACGACATGCAGCAGCGCCTGCGTTTCGTCGTCCAGCACATAGATCGCATAGACGGTCTCGCGGGAGCGTTCGACCTGGCGAACATGGTCGAGCGTCTGGGCAACGGTCCAGCTGGCGGATACGCTGACGAATTCCGTCGTCATGATGCCGCCGGCCGTGCGCGGCGGATAGCCCATCAGGCCCTGGATCGCGACGCGAACCGGCTCGTCGAGGGTGGCAAACAGGCGGGTGCGTGCATCGCCGTCCAGCTCCAGCAGGACGTCGGCCACGCGGTCGTTGGACATGCCGTGCAGCAGCCGTGCGGCGTCGGCATTGCTCATGACCTCGAGAATGGCGGAGGCGTTGCGAAGTTCCGGCCGGTCGAGGATACGCACGGCGCGCTCCTCCGGCATTTTGGCGAGGATGCGCGCGGCCTCTTTCGCATCGATAGCATTTAGCTGCTCGACGCGTTCCGCGATGGTACCGACGCGGTTGTTATTGATGAATGCACGAGCGGCATTGCCGGCCCGCATGGGGAAGCTGTTGATGTTCATTATAGCTCGCCTTTCCAGTCGATCTGCCGTCGTGGCGGATCGTGGCGAGCCGACAGGAGTCGGTTACTGCACGAAGGCCACTGACGGCAAAGGCAATCGACTACTACTGTCGCTAGGCATCGTAAGATGGCTCCGGTTAATCGGTATGGAAAACGCTGTTCCCCACATGTGGCCAGAAGTCGCTCCGAAGTGGCGAAAAGTCAAGTGGCAGAGACGGTTAATGCCATAATGTCGCAGTAAAAATTCGATTGCGTGGCTAATGGCTTGTGCATTGCAGCAATCGCTATTGTAGAAAGGCCAAAAACGGTTTGGCCGGGTGACCTGCACCCGGCCAATTGAGCAGATAAATGAGCCTCAGAAGCCGGCCAGAACGACCTTGCCCTTCATCTTGCCGGTCTCGACCAGCGCATGCGCCTTCTTCAGGTTGGCGGCGTTGATCGTGCCCAGCGTTTCGGTCAGCGTCGTGCGGATCTTGCCGGCGTCGACCAGTTCGGCGACCTTGGTCAACAGCCGGTGCTGCTCGATCATGTCGGCCGTGTTGAAGAGCGGGCGGGCGAACATCATCTCCCAATGGATCGAGATCGCCTTGCGCTTGAAGGGGACGATATCGAGCACTTTCGGATCGTCGATCAGCCCCAAGCGGCCCTGTGGCGCGATGATCTCCACGATCGAGGCGATATGATCGCTGGTGTTGGTGGTCGTGAAGACGAAGGCCGGGGCGCCGATGCCAAGGGCTTCGATCTGTGGGGCCAATGGCTTGGAGTGGTCGATAACGTGGTGGGCGCCGAGTTCCTTCACCCAGGCTTGGGTTTCCGGCCGTGAGGCGGTGGCGATCACGGTGAGGCCGGTCAGCGCCCGGGCGATCTGGATAGCGATCGAGCCGACGCCGCCGGCGCCGCCGATGATCAGAATGGCGTTGGCCGCACCCGGAACCGGATCTTGAACCTTGAGGCGGTCGAACAAGATCTCGTAAGCGGTGATCGAGGTCAGTGGCAAGGCAGCAGCGGCTGCGAAATCGAGGCTCTTCGGCTTTGCGCCGACAATGCGCTCGTCCACCAGCTGAAACTCGGCGTTCGAACCATCGCGATTGATGGCGCCGGCGTAGAAGACTTCGTCGCCAGGCTTGAACATGGTGACATCGGGGCCAACCGCCTTGACGACACCGGCGGCATCCCAGCCGAGCACCTTGTATTCGCCCTCGGCGGGGGCGGCGCTGGCACGGACTTTGATATCGACCGGATTGACGGAGACAGCCTTGATTTCGACCAGGAGATCACGGCCCTTGGCTTCGGGTGTCGGGAGATCGACGTCGATAAGCGACGTTTCGGCGGAAATGGGCTGCGGGATCTTGTAGGCGACGGCACGCATGGCAAACTCCTGTTTTGTTGCACAGGATCCAGATGCGTCTTATGATCGGAACATACAAGAATGCACAAATTCTGTACGTAGTACCTAAAAGGATACTGTCGATGTCACTACCCCGCGCCAAGCTCGTCCAGAATTTCCCCGGTTGTCCGGTTGAGGCGACGCTGAGCCTGCTCGATGGCAAGTGGAAGGGCGTGATCCTGTTCCATCTGATGGACGGGACGCTGCGCTTCAATGAAATCCGCCGAAAGCTGCCGTCGGTGACGCAGCGCATGCTGACAAAGCAGCTACGGGAACTGGAAGTGTCCGGCCTGGTGTCGCGCACCGTTTTTCCGGTCGTGCCGCCACGCGTCGACTATGCGCTGACGCCGCTTGGCGCCAGCCTTGAGCCGATCATCAAGGCGATGGCCATCTGGGGTGAGGAAAATGTCCTCTGCCGTACCGGCAAGCAGGAGGTGCGGCTTTCGCCCGCCTCATGCGCTCCGGGTCTTGCGCTCCAGGGCAACTGATATTCCGAAGACGACCAGGCCGAGGACGGAAAGCACCGCGCCGACATAGCCGGTCGCGGCGGCCGTGAAGCCCCAGGCGATTACCATGCCGCCGAGCCAGGCGCCGAGCGCATTGGCGATATTGAAGGCGGAATGATTGGAGGCGGCGGCAAGCGTCTGCGCATCGGCCGCGACATCCATCAGCCGCGTCTGCACGGCGGGGCAGGCGGCAAAGCCGCAGCCGATCAGGAAGACGCAGAGACAGAGCATCACCGGATTGGCGGCGGTCAGCGAAAACAGCGTCATGACGATGACGTTGAAGACCATCATGCCGCCGATCGTGCCCTTGATCGACAGATCGCCGAGGCGCGAGCCGACGACGTTGCCGACATTCATGCCGATGCCGAAGAGCGCCAGCACGATGGGCACCATCGCGGTTCCCAGACCGGCAACCTGCGTCGTCGTCGTTGCGACATAGCTGAAGACCGAGAACATGCCGCCGAAGCCGACGGCGGCGATGCCGAGCGTCAGCCAGACCTGAATACGCTTGAGTGCGCCGAGTTCGCGGGTGATGCTGGCGCCTTCCTCAACCCGGTCCTTGGGCAGGAACAAGGCGATCAGCAGCATGGTCGCAAGGCCGATACCGCCGACCAACATGAAGGCCGCCCGCCAGTTCAGGATCTGGCCGAGGAAGGTGGCGATCGGCGTGCCGATCAGGGTGGCGATGGTGAGGCCGAGCATGACCTGGCCAACGGCCCGGACGCGGCGATGAACCGGCACCATCGAGGCGGCGACAAGCGCTGCAACGCCGAAATAGGCACCATGCGGCAGGCCGGTGATGAAACGCAGGGCCGCGAAGCTTTCGAAAGTCGGAGCAAACGCGCTGGAAATGTTGCCGGCGGCAAAGATCGCCATCATCAGCAGGAGCAGCGTGCGACGCGCCATCTTGGCGGCGAGAATGGCGATGATCGGCGCGCCGACGACGACGCCGAGCGCATAGGCGCTGATGACGTGGCCTGCCTGCGGGGTCGTCACCCCGAATGCGTCGGCGACATTCGGCAACAGGCCCATGATAACGAATTCACCGGTGCCGATGCCGAAACTCCCGACGGCGAGAGCCAGGGTGACGAGTGCGATCGCGGCGCGCGACGGCGCCTCGATGACGGATTGGGAATCGATGACGTCGGCGGTAATATCGCTCATGAAAACTCCATGTCGGCGATCATGCGGAAGTGCCGCGAAGCAGGCAGCGAAACCTGGGATAAAGGCTTCGGGCACAGCATAGAAAATGAAAAGATCGGGAAGGCACGAATATGCCTCATGCGATAGTATGAGCGGCACCATACCTCTGTCGCGTGCATTTTTTGCAGTGCAGCATATCGCTTCACGCATACGTATTGCCGCTGGCTTGCCCCTCTGGCGCCCATCACGGTCGTCGCAAGTGACACCGGCTGCTTGAAATCGCTCCAGTTGGAACCACCTGTGAAGGAGCAGGCGTGGGGATCAGCTCCTTCCTGAGGCGCAATTGGCAGGAAATTGAGAGCATTGATGAAACTGATCGGCTTTTTCAACCGCGATGGCGGTACGTTCAAGACCACGGACATGGCCGCCTATGAAAAGAAGGCGGAACAGGTTTTCCGCGATGCAGGTCACGAGTTCGAGGGCCTGGTGGTCTCGGGCCGCGAGGTGGTGGCGGCGATGGAGCGCGCGGCGCGGCGCGACGATATCGACGGCATCGTCGCCGGTGGCGGTGACGGAACGATCTCGGCCGCAGCGTCCGTCGCATGGAAAAACGGCGTCGCGCTCGGCGTCATTCCGGCTGGAACCATGAACCTCTTTGCGCGGTCGCTGAAGCTGCCGCTCGACATCTGGCAGGTGCTGGACGTGCTGGCGACCGGTGAGGTCGAGCAGGTCGATATCGGCAGCGCCAACGGTCGGCCCTTTATCCACCAGTTTTCCGCCGGCCTGCACGCGCGCATGGTGCGCTATCGCAATGCCTATACCTACCGCTCGCGCATCGGCAAGATATCGGCCAGCACCCGCGCCGCCTTTGGCGTCATCGTCAATCCGCCGGAATTCGATGTCGATTTCGAGGTGGAGGGGCGTCGCGAGCATCGTCATGTCTCCGCGATTTCGGTTTCCAACAACCCCTATGGTGCCAATGCGCTGCTTTATGCCGACGATCTGCGCAGCGGCGAGCTTGGTTTCTATACGGCACGGCCCCTGCGGCCGCTGGGCGTGGCACGACTTGCCGTCGACATGCTGCGCGGCCGGTTCCGCGAGAATGCCGATGTCATGGTCATGCATACGCCTGAAGTGCATCTGCATTTCCCGAAACTGCGCAGCCTCGCCAATTGCGTCATGGACGGTGAGCTTCTTCCGCTGGAACGTGACGTCACGCTTAAGCTGCATGCCGGCGAACTGAAGGTGATGATCCGGCAGGGCACGGCCGCGCGCGCCGCCGAGGAAGAGGCGATCCGCAGCGCAGCCGTCTGAAGTTCTTCAGAGACGCGGCAGATAGGTCCGATAATCGAAATCGGATACGGTGCGTAGGTGGCGGATCGCTTCCTTGTGCTTCGTGTCGCCATAGAGCTTCTGATACCGCTCTCCGAAAATATCGGTGATAAAGGCAGAGGCGCTGAAGCGCTCCACGGCGGTGAGAAAATCATGCGTCAGCCGCGGCGCGTCGGCCGGCACATGGCTCGGCGTCGTCTCCTCGCCGGGATCGAGATCGCTCTCCAATCCAAGCAGCATGCCGCCGAGGATCGCCGCCAGCATGAGGTAAGGGTTGGCATCGGCACCGGCGACGCGGTGTTCGATTCGGGCGCCCGGTCCATCCTTCTCGGGGATGCGTATGGCGGTTCCGCGATGGCCGTAGCCCCAGGTGAGGTCCACGGGCGCGAAGGAGTCCGGCTGGAAGCGGCGATAGGAATTGGCATAGGGCGCAAAGACCAGCTGCGCATCCAGCAGCGTTTGCAGCAGGCCGGCAGAGATCGATTTCAGTTTCACCGGCTCGCCGCCCGCCGCGTCGAGAATATTGCGGCCCTTGCTGTCGATGATGCTGGCATGCACATGCAGGCCGGAGCCGGCATGGTCGGTATAGGGTTTCGCCATGCAGGTCGATTTCAGGCCGTGTTTGCGCGCCGCTTGTTCGGCCACACGCTTCAGGAGGATGCAGTCGTCGGCGGCAGCCAGCGCATCCGGTCGATGCAGCAGATTGACTTCGAATTGGCCGGGACCGAACTCCGCCGTCGTCGCATCGGCCGGCAGGTTCTGTGCCTTGGCATAGGCGCGTAGGGTCTCAAGATAGTCGCCGAGCAGGTCGACGGCATCCATGTCGTAAAGCTGGTACCCGTTCGGCTCGCCGCGATACATCAGCGCCGGCGGTGGCGAGGGGATGTCGCGCTCGCGCCAGTCGCCGGCGAGCAGATAGAATTCCAGTTCGGTCGCGACCACCGGTGTCAGTCCGAGCGCCTTGTAGCGTTCGAGGACGGAGCTGAGGATCGCGCGCGGGTCCTGGAAGCTCGGGCTGCCATCAAGCTCATGCATGGTGGCCAGCACCTGCTTCGATCCAGGAGGCGCCCAGGGCATGTCGGCAAGCGTGCGCGGATCGACGACGCAGGTGCCATCGGGGTCGCCGATGGTCATCGACAGGCCGGTGATCTCGTCATTGTCATAGCCCCAGATATCAAGCGATTGCGTTGAAGTCGGCAGGCGGACTGCGCCGCTCAAGACCTTCTTTTCGGCTTCGATGGGGATTTGCTTGCCGCGAAGGCGGCCATTCATGTCGGCGATCAGCACTTCGATGCGTGCTAGTCCCTTGGTCGCGTTGTCAGCCGCCATGCCCTTGTCATTCCCCGATGCTCACGTCATGGTCGTAAACGATCGAAGCCAGCCTTTCAATCCGATAGGGATTCTGCAAACGATGCCCGACACTTCCAGCCGCTCCAATCTCGCCGCCATCGACGCCGCTCATCATCTCCATCCCTTCGCGGACATGAAGAAGTTGAACGCCGATGGCGCGCGGATCATCCAACGCGGCCAAGGCGTCTATATCTTCGACAGCAACGGCAATAAATATCTCGATGGCTTTGCCGGTCTCTGGTGCGTCAATATCGGCTACGGGCGGACGGAAATTGCCGATGCCGCCATTCGGCAGATGAACGAGCTGCCCTATTACAACACCTTCTTCGGCACGACGACGACGCCCGCGACGCTGCTGTCGCAGAAAGTCTGCACCCATGCCGGGCCTCATTTCAACCATGTCTTTTTCACCAATTCCGGCTCGGAGGCCAACGACACCTGGTTCCGCATGGCGCGCGTCTACTGGAGCGCTGTGGGCAAGCCGACGAAGAAGACGGTCATTGCCCGCAGGAACGGCTATCACGGCTCGACCGTCGCCGGCGCCAGCATGGGCGGCATGAAATACATGCACGAGCAGGGCGACCTGCCGATCCCCGGCGTCGTCCATATCGGGCAGCCCTATTGGTACGGCGAAGGTGGCGATCTCTCGCCGGAGGAGTTCGGCCTCAAGGTTGCCCGCGAGCTGGAAGAGAAGATCGACGAGCTGGGCGAGGACAATGTCGCCGCCTTTATCGCCGAGCCGGTGCAGGGGGCAGGCGGCGTCATCATTCCGCCCGCTACCTATTGGCCGGAGATCGCCCGCATCTGCAAGGCAAGGAACATTCTTCTCGTCTGCGACGAGGTCATCTGCGGTTTCGGCCGGCTAGGCTCCTGGTTCGGCTATCAGCATTTCGGTGTCGAGCCCGATCTCGCGCCCATCGCCAAGGGCCTGTCGTCGGGTTATCTGCCGATCGGCGGCGTGCTGGTCAGTGATCGCATCGCCGATGTGCTGATCAACGATGTCGGCGAGTTCAACCACGGCTTTACCTATTCGGGCCATCCGGTCTGCGCCGCCGCCGCATTGGAGAATCTCCGGATCATCGAGGATGAGCGGCTGATCGAGCGTGTCCGCGACGAGATCGGCCCTTATTTCGCAAAGGTCTGGGGCAGTCTCGCCGACCATGAGATGGTGGGCGAAGCCGTCAGCATCGGGTTGATGGGTGCGCTACAGCTCGCCGCCGACAAATCCACCCGCCGCCGCTTCGAAAAGCCGGATGCCATCGGCTCGGCCGTGCGCAACCACGCCTTGACCAACGGCCTCGTCCTGCGGGCCACCGCCGACCGCATGCTGGCCTCGCCACCGCTGATCATCAGCCACGACCAGGTGGACGAAATGGTCCGCATCACCCGGCTGGCGCTTGATGCCGTCTGGGCGGAGGCGAGAGCCTAGTCAGCTCTTGTTCGCCGGGGATGGCGCATCCCATTTGCCCGCCTTGTGTAGGGCCAGCGTCAGTGCCGCGACGTGGATGACCTGGATCATCTTGCCCTCGAGCGCCAGCCCGATGGCCTGCCGGATCGGTATGCGGATGAGGCGAATGCGTTCGGTCGGATCGTCCGCCGGCTTCGCGGTAAGTTCGACATTGCGGGCAAGTACGATATGGCAAAGGTTGGTGTGGGTAGCGGGGTTGGCTGCAAGGCTGCCGACATATTCCCATTCGGGAGCAGAGAGCCCGGTCTCTTCCCTTAATTCTCGCGCCGCCGCCTCGACCGGGCTGGCATCGATCGCGTCGACCGCGCCACCCGGCAGTTCCAATGCGACGACACCCAGACCGTGACGATATTGCTGGACTAGGTAGATATTGTCCTCGGCATCAAGCGCCACCACTTCCACCCAGTCTGGATATTCCAGCACGTAATAGGGCGCAATCTCCGTCCCCTCCGCCGTGACGCAGGTGTCGGCTCGGACTTTCAGCCAACGGTCGTGCAGCAGATGGGTGGAGCTTTTGACCTGCCATGGCGGAAGATCGGCAGGCTCAGGCAGCGTGTTCTCAGGCGTATCGGTCGGGTTCATCAGCGGTTCCGGCGTTGAAATCGAGCAGCAGTCCCCGCGGATCGGATGGTCAGCGGTTATTTCGGATAGACCCAGGCATAGGCGAAGGACATCATATCACCGGGTTTGCCGCTCATATACTGGACATCCGCGCGCTTGACCTCCGGCGCGGCATATTGCGGACCGAGCGTGTCATGCAGCCAGTTTGTCAATGGCGCCGGCATTCCCGCGCCGTCGCTTCTCGGCTGCCAGACAATGAGGATCGGGCGGTCTGTGGTCCATTCGTAATTTGCCTTCAGATTTCCGAAGAAGAGCGACATGGTCGGCACATCGGGTAGCTGCAAATGCAGATTGCCGGCCGGTAACCAGTTGTCCGTCAGCATCAGCCCCGGCTTCTTGCCTTCCGTCTCGACGACCTGGCGAACGAAGGTGGGGTAGGGGCTGTTGTAGTGTTCATAGGAGCCGAAGAGCAGCGGAAAGGTGGCGCAAACCCAAAGCAGCACCGGGACGAACACCATCATGGCCAGAGGGACAAAGAAGAAGCGTTTGCCGAAATCCGCCGCCTTGACGCCAGCCACGTCCATCTTCAGGCAGGCATAGATCGGTAGCAGGAACAGAAAGGGCATCAGCCAACGGTCTCGCAGCGCCGTCATGCCGATGGCGACGATCAGGATCAGCACCAGCGCGGCGATCACGACAAACAGGACTTCAAAAAAACGCGTCCATTCGTTCGATTGCCGTAAGCTCCCGAAGAAGCTCTTCCCGAAGACGAGCGAATAGACGAGAAGCGTCGGCGTGACGATGACGATGACCAGCTTCGCGAATTCCAGCGGTCCTTTCAGTAGCTTGGTAAAGGCGCCTTTGGGTGCATTCTGCCCCATGATCCCCAAGGTGCGTCCGGAGGCGATGTCGAGATTGTGGACCAGCCAGAGCCCGTGCGGCAGGAAAATCAGAGCCGAGATCAGCAAGGTCAGCAGGAAACGTTTGTCGAAGATGCGGGCGCGGCCTTGCGGATGCATCAGGACCGCGACGGTGGCGGCAGCGGCTAACAGCGCGAAATTGTATTTCGACAGCATGCCGATGCCGAGTGCTACGCCGGTGAGCACATAAGAGCCTGTGCTGGGTACCTTCAGCGTGCGGATCGCACCATAGAGGAAGAGATTGATGGCCAGGAGCTGCGTCACCGTATGCGTCAGGTCGCGTTGCGCCTCCCAGAAGAGCTGCGGCATCGTCAGCAGCGACAGGGTGGCGATCGCCGCGAAGACCTTGTCCGACAGCACTTCCTTGGCAAGCTTGTAATAGCTGAGGTAGACCAGGAACAGGACGACATTCTTGACGATGGAGATCGTCGTCAGCGACAGGCCGAAGATGGCGACGACCAGCGCCTGCACCCAATTATAAAGCGGCGGTTGGGAATCGTAACCGAGCGTCAGCCATTGCGAGAACAGTGCCTGCTGCGACTCGTCGTAGCGCATGCCATGCGGCATGGCGAGCCGCACGACGAACTCGAGAAGGAAGTAACCGGCAAGCAAGAGGAGGATAGCATCTGGCCGGCGGACCAGAAGTCTATGCATCCAAATCGTTCCGATCGAATATCTTGCGGACGATATAATTCGGGGACAGATCGTCGCGATAATAGATGCGCGCGATCATTTCCGAGAGAATCCCCGTCGTGATCATCTGCACCGACGACAACAGCAGCACGATGCCGACCAATAGCAGCGGCCTGTTGCCGATATCGTCGCCGAAGATGAACTTGTCGATGAAGAGCCAGAACAGCACTATTGCGGAGAGCGCTCCGAGGCCGAGGCCGAGAGAGCCGAAGAAGTGGCCAGGCCGTGCCTTGTAGCGCATGAAGAACATCACCGACAGCAGGTCGAGGATGACGCGGAACGTGCGCGAGATCCCGTATTTCGATGTGCCGTGCTGGCGCGCGTGATGCGTGACGGCGACTTCGCCGATGCGTGAGCTCGGTACGACACCGGCGACCCAGGCCGGAATGAAGCGGTGCATCTCGCCCATCAGCTTCACCTGCTTGATGATCGTGGCGCGGTAGATTTTCAGGCTGCAACCATAGTCGTGCAGCTTCACACCGGTAATGCGGCCGATGAGATAATTGGCGCACCAGGAGGGGATCTTGCGCAGGAGAAGCCCGTCCTGACGGTTCTTGCGCCAGCCGACGAGGAGGTCCAGTTGACGACGTTCCAGCTCCTCGACCATCGAGGGGATATCCTTCGGGTCGTTCTGCAGGTCGCCGTCCATGGTGGCGATCAGCCGGCCGGTGGCGGCGTCGATGCCGGCCTGCATGGCGGCGGTCTGGCCAAAATTGCGTTGAAGCTCGACGATGCGCAGCGTCAGTCCCTCGCGTCCGAGCGAGCGGCGCGCATTGGCGAGCGTGGCGTCCGTGCTGCCGTCGTCGATCAGGATCAGTTCCCAGGGCTTGGTGAAATCCACCATCGCGGAACAGATGCGCTCGATGAGCGGTCCGACGCTTTCTTCCTCGTTAAAGACGGGCACAACCAGCGAAAGCTCAAGGGCGCTTGCCGTGTCGGCCAGGGAGAGGATCGACTCTGCCGTTGTCTGCAACTGTTCTTTCTCCTAAAAGACCGGCAGAACCTGCCGGACGGAGCGAGCGACATGTCCGGCGTCTGCCTCCGCTCGCGTTGGGTGCTCTACTACATGAAGACTCCGATGGTTGCCAGCCGACAGAGCTGGTTTATTCGCAACCGCATGACGTTGCTCACGCTTGTCGTCGTACTCGCCTATGCCGCCTTCATCGAGTGGTTCTGGGGCTGGAGCGCGATCCTGGCGCAATGGGGCAAGGTCGGCGTCCTGCCCATCCTGCTGGCACTGGCGCTTTTGACCGGCACCTATTTCCTGCGCACCTGGCGCATCTACGATTATTTCCCGAAGGAGACCGGCGGTCATTTCGCCGCACTCTTCCGTGTGACGCAGGTCCATAATCTTCTCAACATCATGTTGCCCTTCCGCACCGGTGAGACCAGCTTCCCCGTGCTGATGCGCTCGGAATTCGGCATCCCGCTGGCGCGTAGCACCTCGGCGCTGTTCGTCATGCGGCTGTTCGACCTGCATGCGTTGCTGGCCGCGGCCGGCATCGGCCTTGCTCTTGCCTCTCCCTATCCGGCACTTGCCTGGATAGTCTGGGTTGCCTTCCTGCTGCTGCCGGTCGCCGGCTTTGCCTTGCGCCGACCGCTGATCCGTTTTGCTGCTAAGGTATTGCCAAAGAAGGCGCAGGGACTGGTGCATGAGCTGGAACGCGGCCTGCCCTCCAACGCCGGCGCCTTTGCCCGCGCATGGCTGACGACGGTGGTTAACTGGCTGGTGAAGGTCGCCGTGCTCGCCTGGGCGCTCGGCCTGATGAATGTCACGCCGCTCTCGGCCAGCTTCGGTGGCGCGCTCGGCGGCGAACTGTCGTCCGTGCTGCCGGTGCATGCGCCCGGCGGCGTCGGCACCTATCCGGCCGGCATCACCGCCGGTGCCATGGCCTTCGGCGCCTCGGGCGCGAAAACGGCTATCGATAATCTCGCACAGGCCAGCATCAACGCCCATCTGCTGATCGTCGTGTCGGCTTTGACGGGAACGGCCCTCGGCCTGCTCGCCTCCAGGAAGCGGGCCTGATCGGGTCTATCGCTCGGTTTTGCGGGCAAGTTCGGCCAAGCGTTTGCGCAGGAATGCCTGCTCAGGTGCCTGGTGGCAAAACGAGAGCGCGGTTTCGTAAGCCTGCCGTGCTTCGTCGTCGCGGTTGAGCTGGCGCAGGAAATCGGCTCTTGCCGCGTGGGCGAGGTGATATCTAGCCAGCCGATCCTCGCCAAGGAGGTCGTCAACGATCCGCAGTCCTGCGGCTGGCCCATCGCACATCGAAACGGCGACGGCCCGGTTGAGCTCGACCACCGGTGATGGATGCGCCACCAGCAACAGATCGTAAAGCGCCACGATCCCTCGCCAGTCGGTCTGGTCCGTGGTTGCCGCGCGCGCATGCTCGGCGGCAATTGCCGCCTGCAGCGCATAGCTGCCGACGCTTTCGTCCGCCATTGCCTCGGCCGCAAAGGCCAGCCCCTCGCGGATCTTCGCGTCATCCCAGAGCGCACGGTCCTGATCGGCAAGCAGAATGAGGTCTCCGGAGGCGCTTGCCCGCGCCAGCCGCCGCGAATCCTGCAGCAGCATCATTGCCAGCAGGCCGGCCACCTCCGGATCAGGCAGGAGCGTCAGCAGCAGACGGCCGAGACGAATAGCCTCGGCGGCAAGGTCGGCGCGGATGATCGCCGCGCCGGAGGAAGCGGAATAGCCTTCGTTAAAGACGAGATAGATGACGTGCAGCACCTGCGCCAGTCGTTCCGGCAGCTCCGTCTTTGCCGGGACTTCATAGGGAATATGGGCGGTGCGGATGCGGTTCTTGGCGCGGACGATGCGTTGCGCGACGGTTGGTGCCGGAACCAGAAAGGCGTGGGCGATCTCTTCCGTCGTCAGGCCGCAGACCTCCCGCAGCGCCATCGCCATCTGCGCTTCGGCGGGAATGAGCGGATGGCAGCAGGTGAAGATCAGCCGCAGCATATCGTCTTCGATCTCCTGGCTCTCGGCGACCTCCATCATCTCGCCCTCCGGATAGAGGCTGTCAGCGATATCGGCTGTGGAGGCGTCGAAACGCGTACGCCGCCGGATGTGGTCTATCGCCCGGAAACGGCCGGCCGAGACCAGCCACGCATAGGGGTTGGCCGGGATCGTCTCTTCCGTCCATTGTTGGGCCGCCGCCGCGAAGGCATCGTGCAGTGCCTCTTCCGCCCGGTCGAAATCGCCCAACAGACGGATCAGCGTCGCCAGCACGCGGCGTGACTGACTGCGGTAGATATCGTCGATGGTTGCGTTCAGGGACACGGCGTCAGCGTTCCTCCGCAAGGTCTCCCCGCAGGGTCAGGATACGCACCGGGCGAATTTCTATGGCACCATAACGTGCCGAGGGAATGTGTTTGGCGATATCGGTCGCGCGATCCAGATCGGGCGCCTCAATGAGGTAGAAACCGGCCAGATGTTCCTTCGTCTCCACGAATGGCCCATCCGTCACCGAAAACCTGTCGCCATGTGGCCGGATGACGATCGATTTGTTTCGGAGTTCCAGCGCATCCGAAACGATGAGGCTGCCGTCCTGCCGCAGGCCCTCATCATAGACGAAATGCTCGCCGATCAGATGGTTCATCTCGCTTTGCGTCAGCCTTCCGTCGACGTCGACGGATGTGTAGATCAGGCATAGAAATCGCATCACTCTCTCCCTTGGCGCCTATTCATCCGGAAACCGGATGTCGAAGGCTGCGCGGACTTCGATCATGCCATATCGGGCGACGGGGAAGGTAGCGGCGATACGCGTTGCTTCCTCCATGTCCTTCGCCTCGATGAGTACAAAGCCGCCGAGATGTTCCTTGATCTCGGCGAAGGGACCGTCGGTGACCGTGGTCTCGCCCTTGCGCACCCGCACGGTTCTGGCGGTCTCTGGCTCGCGCAAGGCATTGGCGACGATCAGATGCCCGCTGTCGCGCAACCGGTTGTCGCTATCGATGGACTCCAGCGTCAGCCGCCGTCCTTCCTCCTCGGTAATGGTCGCGATTTCGGCGGTGTCGAACCAGACCTGGCAGAGAAATTTCATCATCGTCTCCTCAGAGTTCGGGACCGAAGGAATGGATCGGCCGCACTTCGATCGCGCCGAGCTTTGCGAGCGGTATGCCCGCCGCGACGCGGATAGCGTCGTTCAGGTCCTTGGCGTCGATCAGGATGAAGCCGCCAAGATATTCCTTGGTCTCGATGAAGGGGCCATCCGTCACCGAGGTCTCGCCGTTGCGCACCCGCACGGTCACCGCCGAACTTGGCGATTGCAGCGCCTCGGCATGGATCATGTGCCCGCTTGCCATCAGATCCCGGTCGTAACCGAGCGAATCCGAATCGAGCCTGTGCTTTTCCTCTTTCGTCATGGCATCGAGCCTCGTGCCGTCGAACCAGACCTGACACAGATATTTCATCGCAGCCGTCTCCTCTTCCATTTGCTGACAGCCATAGACGAGCGAGCCACGCGCAAATCGACATCCCCTCAGGCAGCATGACAAAAAAATTGACCGCTGTCGAAAAGGGCTGGGTCCGGTCGACAAGGTCCGTCTTCAACAAAGGAGAGACGGACATGTATAATCTGGAAGCGGCACTGCTAAGTCAGTGGAGAGAGAAGGCCCTGTCGGAGAAGGAGTTGTTGGAGATCGGCGATCTCCGTAAGGACATTCTTCGCACGGCAATCGGCTTCGGCGCCTTTGCCGTACTGATCCTCTGCCTCAGCTGGGCAGCGGAGCCCACGACCGATCATCCGCAAGTGGCTGCGGTCGGTTACACATCGCTGATGTCTGAAGTAAAGGAATAAGGGGCAAAGTGCCCCTTATCTTACTGAAAGGCCGTCTCGAAGAAGCTGCGCAGCTTGCGCGAATGCAGCTTTTCCGGTGGCATTTCGGCCAGTTTCTGGATGGCGCGGATGCCGATCTGCAGGTGCTGGTTCACCTGGGTGCGGTAGAAGGCGGTCGCCATGCCCGGCAGCTTCAGCTCGCCGTGCAGCGGCTTGTCAGAAACGCAGAGCAACGTGCCGTAGGGGACGCGGAAACGGAAGCCGTTGGCGGCGATGGTTGCCGACTCCATGTCTAGCGCCACGGCGCGGGCCTGCGACAGGCGCTTGACCGGGCCAGCCTGATCGCGCAGTTCCCAGTTGCGGTTGTCGATCGTGCCGACCGTGCCGGTACGCATGATGCGCTTCAGCTCGAAGCCTTCGAAACCGGTGATTTCGGCAACGGCTGCTTCCAGCGCGACCTGCACTTCGGCCAATGCCGGGATCGGCACCCAAACCGGCAGGTCGTCGTCGAGAACGTGATCCTCACGCATATAGGCATGCGCCAGCACATAGTCGCCAAGCCGCTGGCTGTTGCGCAGGCCGGCGCAGTGGCCGAGCATCAGCCAGGCATGCGGGCGCAGCACCGCGACATGGTCGGTGATCGTCTTGGCGTTGGACGGGCCGACACCGATATTGACCAGGGTGATGCCGGCATGGCCCTTCTTTTTCAGATGGTAGGCCGGCATTTGCGGCAGCCGTGGCGGGGTCGTATCGCCTTCCGGCTGGCTGGAGCCGGCCGGCGTGGTGATGTTGCCCGGCTCGACGAAGGCGGTATAGCCGTCGCCGCCCTTGGCCATCAGGTCGCGCGCCCAGTTGCAGAATTCGTCGACATAGAACTGATAGTTCGTGAACAGTACGAAGTTCTGGAAATGCTTCGCACTGGTCGCCGTATAGTGGGACAGGCGGGCGAGCGAATAGTCGATGCGCTGCGCGGTAAAAGGTGCCAGCGGCGAGGGCTCGCCCGGCGGCGGGATATATTCGCCGTTGGCGATTTCATCGTCCGTGGTGTTCAGGTCCGGCGTGTCGAAGAGGTCGCGCAGCGGAATATCGGCGAAGCCGGCGGCGGATGCTTCCACATAGGCACCTTCGCCGAAGGCGAAATGCAAGGGGATCGGCGTCGTCGATTCCGACACCACCACCGGCACATTATGGCTGCGCATCAAGAGCGCGAGCTGTTCCTTCAGATAGTGCTTGAAGAGCTGCGGGCGGGTGATGGTGGTGGTGTAGACGCCGGGCGCCGTGACGTGGCCGTAGGAAAGGCGCGAATCGACATGGCCGAAGCTGGTCGTCTCGATGCTGACCTGAGGGTAGAAGGCGCGATAGCGCGCCGTGATCGGCTCACCGTTGGCGAGCTTGGTAAAATTATCGATCAGGAAGTCGGTGTTGCGATCGTAAAGCTCGGTCAGAGCCTCGACCGCCTTGCCGGGATCGGTAAAGCTCCGCGGCTGAAACGGGCTCGGGGAGGAGATTTCGAGGGGCGAAAAGGGAGAGATTCGGTTGCTCATGCGCTATTATATAGTGGCATCTTTAACAAGCAAACGACGTTGCAAGGCACGGTCTGGGATTTTCGCAGCTATTTTTATGCCGTTGCGCGGTTCAGTTCCTGAAAAACGGCCAGAGGTCCCCGACTATTGCACCGTGGTGCAATAGGGGGCTCCCGTCTGCAGGCAAGTGAAGCTTGCACCGAAATGCGATTGCGCGCCGCTGCGACCGGTATGTTCGACCGCCATCGAAAACGTGAACGCAAAGACGGCGGCAAACAGCATGATAACTGCGAAACGCCATGCCATGATGATCGTATTCATATTCCTGGACCTACCCATGCCCTATACTGGACACTGTTTTGCCATGGTCAGGCTGAACGGGTGCTGAGATACCGGTTCATCCGGCGTTCAGGAAGATGACTACGAAAACGCGCCACGCCAGTCCGGCGACAGCGCTTTGATCACGCCTGCGTGGAAGGCTCATTGAGCATGGCTTCGATGTTGTAGCCATCCGGATCAAGAACAAAGCAGGCGTAATAACTTGGCGTATATTCCGGTCGCGGGCCGGGTGCGCCATTGTCCGCGGCTCCCGCCTCAAGAGCAGCACTATAAAATGCCTCGACTTCCGCCTTGCTTTTGACCCGGAAGGCGACGTGCAGATGTGTCAGTGGTGGCTTGCTGTCTGTTTGCTGAATCTCGAACAGACTGCCCTCGCCAACATCGAAAGCCCAGAATACGCCCTCCTTTCCAAAGGAGAGGCGATATCCCAAGGGTGCGAGCGCTCCTTCATAGAAGAGCTTGCTCTTCTCCAGATCGCTGACGGCAATTGTTATGTGATCAATCACGTTGCGCGTATCCTTGAAGATGCCGAACATTGTAAACGAGAGCACCGGGCGAGGGCGTTATCGCCCTCGCTGAGCCTTGTCGATCAAGAGAGGCTAAAGCCTCGTCCAGGTCTGCGATTTGCAGAAGACCTTCAGGACGCAGCCCTGCATCTTCAGAGCGTTGCCTTTTACGGAGCCGGAGCCGGCATAGGTCTTGTCGGCGGCAGGGTCGGTGATCTCGCCGGTATAGGTGCCGCCTGTGCCATGCATCTTGCCGATCTGTCGGCCGGCATATTTGCCGCTTTTCAGCGTCACGCAATATTCACCGCCGCAGGATGTGATGGCGGCGGTATCGCCCGCCTCGGTCTTCCAATTACCGACGATCTGCTCGTCGGCAAAAGCGGTGCCTGCGCTGAAAACCAGCGCAACGGCAATGATGGTCGTGCGGATCATATCTTTCCTCCCCGAAAGTTTCCCGTTCCCATAGCCGGGATCGTGGTGAAATTATCTGACGCGAACGTAAAGGTAAATATAGTTTTCAATCGCAATTTTCCTGTTTGTCAGCCCTGTTCGTCACGCCGGAAAATGGCAAGTCTTGTTTTGCCAGCTCTTTTCATGGTGAATGAAGGGTTTAAATCCAGATCTTAACAATGGGTAAAACTCGCTCAAAAGTCCTTAATTTGCAAGGGAAGCGATGTTTAACAAAATCCCAAATTTACCAAGCATTTGTACTTTGTTTGCATCGAATTAAGCATGCATTTTAGCCGTTTTTTGAAAGCCGTCTGCGATAGTGAAGCCATCAAACGAGCGGGGCAAACCCGCCGGCCGGAAGGACCATCAAGCCGCGATAGACGGCAAGGTCCGGACGGAAAACAGGGCAGACGCAACGAGACTGAAACAGGGATAAAACCGATGGCACGCTTCGAAATTCCGATGTCTGAAATGGCCATGATGGGTGGCAACAGCGCCGATGCCCTTTGCGAACTGGGCGTCAATTATGCAACCGGCAGGGGCTGCAAGGCAGACCCGGTTGCCGCCCATAAATGGTTGAATATCGCCGCCATCAAGGGCAGCGACCGCGCCGCCGAGCTTCGCGCCGACGTCGCCGCCACGCTGACCAAGATGCAGCTCGCCGCAGCGCTCCGCGCCGCCCGCGAATGGATGACCATGCACTGAAGCGTGCCACAAAGAATACGACAATAATAACCTCAAAAGAGGGGCGACCGGTAGCGGGCGGAGAAGCGCGCTGCCACCAACAGGGAGACCGCGACCGGCCGGACACAAGGCCGGCGCGGTTTTTTTGTTGTTCAGGCTTTTAGCCGATCGCCTTCAGCACCTTCGGCAGGGCTTCCGCCAGAAGATCGAGATCTTGGCTGGGGCCGACGCTGATGCGGATGCAGCGGTTGAGCGGCGCCACGCCCGGCATGCGGATGAAGACGCCGTGCTCGATCAGCCCGTCGACGATGGCGCGAGCATAGGTCCCGTCGCGGCCGCAATCGACGGCGACGAAATTGGTGGCGGAGGCCAGCGGCGAGAGCCCGTTGTCGCGGGCGATCATGCCGATTTGCTCGCGGGCAGCGCGAATCTTGCCGACGACTTCAGTGAGATAGGCCTGGTCCTTCAGTGCGGCGAGCGCTGCTGCCGTTGCCAGCCGGTTCATGCCGAAGTGATTGCGGATCTTGTCGAAGGCCAACACCGTTTCCGGTACGCCGATGGCATAGCCGACACGGGCGCCGGCAAGGCCGTAGGCCTTGGAGAAGGTGCGGGTACGCAGCACGTTCGGCAGATCGATCAGCGCTGAGATGTCGGGCAAGGAGTTGGCGGGACCGGTTTCGCTATAGGCTTCGTCGAGGATGAGCAGGCAGCTTTCCGGCAGGGCGCGGGCGAAGGCGACGATCCTATCGGCATCCCACCAGCTTCCCATCGGATTGTCGGGGTTGGCGAAGTAGACGAGCGGCGCATTTTCGCGGGCGACCGCGTCCAGCAGCCCATCCAGATCCTCGCGATCGTTGACATAGGGCACCGTCACCAGTCGCCCGCCGAAGCCGACGACATGAAAATTGAAGGTCGGATAGCCGCCGAGCGAGGTGACGACGGGTGTCCCCGGCTCGATCACCATGCGGGCGATCAGGCCGAGCAGGCTGTCGATGCCTTCGCCGACGGCGATGTTCGCCGGCTTGACGCCGAGATGCGCGGCCAGCGCCTCCTTCAGCGCGAAATTTTCAGGATCGTTGTATTTCCAGATGTCACCGGCATTCTCGCGCATCGCTTCGATGACGGAGGGAGCGGGGCCGAAGCCGTTTTCATTGGCGCCGATACGCGCCTGAACGGTCAGCCCGCGCTGACGCTCGAGGGCTTCCGGGCCGACGAAGGGCACCGTGGAGGGAAGGGCGCTGATCAGCGGGATGAAGCGCGAAAAGGCGGACATTCTGGCTGGTTTTCCCGAATTCTGTTGCAAGGCGCAGCACAATAGGCGCTTGGCGGGCGGTTGCAAGAGTGGAAAAACGTGCCGCTAGGCGCGCGCAATTCGCTTGCCGCGCGCGGCCAGCGCTTCGGTGTTGCCGATCATGAAATCGGCGCGCACAACACGTCTCAACGTTTCCGGCTCCAGCAGATTGATGAAGCGGACGTAGATGCGGTTATCGATCCGGCTGACCTCGGCGCAGGCGATGCGGTAGGCGAGACCGAGGATGTTGAGGTAGTAATGCGCCGGCAGCCCGACGGTCGTGCCGACAAAGAAACTGGCGCCACCCCGCGAGATATCGACGATCTCGGCACTGCGCACGGAGATGCCGGTCAGGCAGGGGCGTACGGCGATGAGACGCGCTGGACGCTGAACGTGGAACCGTTCCCAGCTGCGTTCGTAGACTTCGGATTTGACTTTCGCCAGATGCGTTGAGCGAAGCATTGTCATTCCCCGTTGGAGGCGGCCCGAATTCATCTCGGTACAGCATGAACCTTGCACGGAGGTTTTGCATAAGCGTCAATCGTGCCCGTCGAATTTTAACGAATCGACGCTTTCGCAGCCGATTGGGCTAACGCGCTTATCGAATATGTCGATTTTTGAACCCTTCGGGCCATGAGGCGTTCCCTCCCATCGGCGATTCTAGCCGTGGCATGAAAGCATGAGGACAGAGATAATGGTCGATATCAGGATTGCAGGCGGGGCATGGGTCGTCATTTGCGACGGCGCCAAGGCATTGTTTCTGGAGAATATGAGCAGCGATCTGAAGCTGGATTTGAAAACGCGCGAAATCCTGGAGCAGCCGCATACGCCGGATCGGGAACTCGGCACGGGTAAGCCGGGGCGCAGCCATAAGGCCGCAGGTATCGGAGGCAGCGCTGTGGAGGAAACGACATGGCAAAATCATGCGGAAGAGGAGTTCCTGAAGGGCGTGGCGGCGAAGATCGATTTGCTTGTGCAGAGCAAGGGCATCAAGAGCATGATCCTCGTGGCGCCGCCCCATGCGCTCGGTGTCCTGCGGCCTCGGCTGGGGGCGCACTCACAGACAGCCATCGTCGCCGAACTTGCCAAGGACCTGACGAATTTCCCGGTTGATCATATCGAGCGCTATCTGGCCGCCTGAGCGGGATGGAAGGCGTGAGCCGCGTTCACATTCCGGCGCCTTGTCTTGACAGGGGCTTCGGCTTCGACCATACGAAGGACGGTTCGAGGCGCCGGCCGCTCGCGGATGAAAATCCAAGGTGAAGCCCTCGCGAATATGGTCACAGCCATTTGAAGGCGTGCTGACTGACGGTAATGCGAGCCCCGATCCGCAGTCGTAAAAGCATGCCTTAGCAAAGGCTGATACCGTGACGACGATTTATCCGTCCATCGATGAACTGAAGGTACAAGCCAGGCGTCTGCGCCAGGCCATGGCTGAGCGCGGCAACGATATTGCCCATAGCGTCGCGCTAGAGCTGGTTGCCAAGCAACATGGCTTGCGCGACTGGAATACGCTGTCGGCGCTCGCCGCGAAACCGAATGCCGCGCCACGCGTGCCGTTTGCGGTCGGCGCTGCCGTTCGTGGCCGCTATCTAAACCAGCCCTTCACCGGCAAGGTTCTGGCCCTTTCGGAGCAAGCGGGTGGGCTCCACAAGATCACCATCCATTTCGACGAACCGGTGGATGTTGTGACCTTCGAGAGCTTTTCGGCGTTTCGCCGGCGGATCAACGCCCAGATCGACGCCGACGGCATTTCGCCGCGCAAGACGTCGGACGGCGTGCCGCATTTGTTACTCGACATCTGACAATCCTCTTTTTATCGATGGATCGCCGCCGCCAAGGGTGGCGCGCGATGCCGCGTGGATATTGCCATGATCAAGCATTCCGAAAACAATATCTTCCTGACAGGCTGGCTACCCGGCGTCTTTGCCCGCACAGCCGCACCGATCGTCATGATCACCACCATCAGCGGCTTGTTTTCCGTCGTCGACGCCTATTTCCTCGGCATCTATGTCGGCGCCGCGGCGCTGTCTGCGGTAAGCCTGATCTTTCCCGCGCTCATGCTGCTGATCGCCCTGCAAGCCCTGGTCTCGAACGGCATGGCAAGCATTTTGGCGCGCCGCCTGGGGGCGGGGGATCGCGTGGGAGCGGGAAAAGTCTTTACCGGAGCCCATGCGCTTGCCCTCGCGGTGGTGATCCTGGTCAATGCCGTCTATTGGACCGTCGGCCGGCATGTCATCGCCGCGAGCGCGGCCGGCGACGCCGCGGTTGCCGCCAATGCCAATGCCTTCATGGGGGTCATGGTCGGTTTCGCGCCGGTCAGTTTCCTATTGTCGCTGCACATTGACGCGCTGCGTTGCGAAGGCAAGATCGGTTTCATGACGCTGGTGACCCTTGCCTCGACACTGCTCAATATCGTCGCCAATTGGCTGCTGATCGCAGTTGCACATTGGGGTGTCATCGGGTCGGCCGCCGGTTCGATCGCAGCGCAGTTCATCTGCCTGATGATCGTTCTTGTCTATCGCTGGCGTCATCCCGTCGCGCTCAGGCCCACAAGGACGGTCGCGGTCTCGGAATGGCGTGGAATCATCGTCTTCGGAGCACCGATGAGCCTCGGCTTCATAGGCATATCGCTGAGCTCGGCGGCAATCCTGTTCAACCTGTCGATTTGGCATGAACGCGATTATGTCGCGACGGTCGCCGCCTACGGGATCATCACCCGGATATTGACCTTTGCCTATCTGCCGCTGCTCGGCCTCAGCATCACGCTGCAAACCGTGTCCGGCCACAATCACGGCGCGGCGCTTCCGGCCCGTGTCGGCCGCAGCCTGCAGATCGCGATGGTCTCCGCGCTGATCTATTGCGCGACGGTGGAGCTGGTTGTCGAATTGCTGGCCCGGCATCTCGGGAGCGTCTTCGTCGGCGATGCCGTCATTGTCGGGGAAGTGGGACGGATCTTGCCCTGGACGATCGGCGCTTACTTCCTCTATGGGCAGATGATGATGCTCTCGTCCTATTTCCAGTCGATCGGCGATGCGAAGCGGGGGGCGATCTTCGGCCTGTCGAGACCCTATCTGTTCACGCTGCCGCTGACATTCCTGCTTCCCTTCATCTTCGGCGAGCGCGGGATCTGGATGGTGCCGGTCTTTGCGGAGGCGGGGATGTTCGCGCTTGCCTGGCTGGTCCTGTCGCGCAACGCACGGGATCGTGGCTGGCGATACGGATTGTTGCCGGCATGAAGCGGAAAAGGCCGCGCTATCGAGGTGCGGCCTTTTCAATATCCAGGGAGGCTAAGCCTTGACCAGCCACTCATGCTCCGGCGCATTGTAGAATTTCCAGATGCGCTTCGGACCGGCCATGACGTTGAGATAATAGAGATCGTAGCCGTGGCAGGCGGCGCAGGGGTGATATCCCTTCGGCACCAGCGTCACGTCGCCGTCTTCTAACGCCATGACTTCATCCAGCGACCGGTCGTCCGTATAGACGCGCTGGAAGGCAAAGCCCTGCGGCGGGTTGAGGCGATGATAGTAGGTCTCCTCGAGGAAGCTCTCGTTCGGGAGATTGTCCTGGTCGTGCTTGTGCGGCGGGTAGGAGGAGGTGTGGCCGCCCGGCGTGATCACTTCGACGACCAGCAAGGAATGCGCCGCGCCATCGTCTTCCGGCATGATGTTGTTGACGTGGCGGACATTGGTACCCTTGCCGCGTGTCACAGGCGGATGCGAACCCGGTGGAATAGCGCGGGTCTCATAGGAGCCGCCGCCCGGAGCCGAGCAGACGGCAAGTTCCAGCTCGGTTTCCGCGGTCACCGACCAGCTTGAACCGGCTGGAATATAGAGCGCGTGGGGCGCGCCCTCAAAGGGGCTCATGCGGCCGCCGAGCAGGCCGAAATCTTTGGCGCCTGCCTTGGCGCTTCCCTTGCCGCTGACCCAGACGAGGCAGACCTCGCGATCGCCGGTTTCGGCCGAAACCGTTTCGCCCGGCTTCAGCCGGTGAAGGTCAAAGCCGACATAGGTCCAGCCGGCGCTTTCGGGCGTGACATGGGTGACGCGACCATGGGAGCCATCAGGTTTGACCTTGAGATTTGGCATGGACGTTCTTCCTCTATCCCTTGGGAAAACCTTCGGTTTCCACCGTATAACCTGCGGCCGTCATGACACGCATCAATTCAGAATGGCCGATCTCTGCCATTTTCTGTGGCGGAGCGTTGCGTGGGTCCTGTTCGGCCTCGACGACGAACCAGCCTTCATAGCCGTAACCGGCCAGACGCTGGACGATAGCGCCGAAATCGAGCGATCCGTCGCCCGGTACCGTGAACGCGCCAAGCGCCACAGCATCGAGGAAGGATTGCCGGCTGCGATCCAGCCCGTCCACGACAGGCTTGCGGATATCCTTGACGTGAACGTGGTTGATGCGGGCGTGATGGTTGTCGATGGCGCGGAGCACATCGCCGCCGGCAAAGGCAAGATGACCGGCATCGAGCAGAAGCGGAATGCCTTCGCCGGAGTTGCGCATGAAGGCGTCGAGTTCCGGTTCGGTTTCCACGACCGCGGCCATGTGATGGTGATAGGAGAGCGGCATGCCCTGCTCGGCGCACCATTCGCCGAACTGGGTCAGGCGGCGCGCATAGGCCTTCATCTCGTCATCCGACAAGCGCGGCTTGGTGGCGAGCGGCTTGGAGCGGTCGCCCTGGATGGAGCGGCCGACTTCGCCATAGACGATGCAAGGCGCATTGACCGCCTTGAACAGCTCGATCATCGGCGCGATGCGGTCCTTATTGGCGGCAAGCTCCTCATCGACCAGTGTGCCCGAGAACCAGCCGCCGCAAAGCGTCACGTCGGCGGCGCGCAGGATGGGCAGCATCACCTCGGGATCATCTGGGAAGCGGCGGCCCTTTTCCATGCCGGTAAAGCCGGCGCTGCGCGACTGCCGTAGGCATTCCTCGAGGGACACGTCGTCGCTGAGCTCAGGAAGATCGTCGTTCCACCACGCGATGGGCGACATGCCGAGTTTGGCCTTCATCAATAGTCTCCTTAAAGGCATAGTTTGGAGGAGCAGCAACGCTCCTCCAGAAAAATGACAGAAATCGATCAGCGGATACGCTGGGCGCCGCGTGCTTGTTCATAGGCCGCGCGGGCCTTGTTGACCTGCGGGCGAGGGCTAACCTCAGGAACGACGACATCCCACCAGTGCCCGCCTTCGCTCGTCGTGATCAGCGGATCGGTATCGATGACGAAGACCGTGGTGCGGTCGTTCTTCTTCGAGGCTTCGATCGCCTGCTCGAGCTCGGCAATGGAGGCAACCTTGACGGCAATGGCGCCCATGCTTTCCGCATGTGCCCGGAAGTCGATCTCCGGCATTACCTCATAGTAGGAATCCTTCAGCAGATTGTTGAAGTTCGCGCCGCCGGTTTCCATTTGCAGCCGGTTGATGCAGCCGTAGCCGCGATTGTCGAGCAACACGATGTTGAGCTTGAGGCCGAGCATGACCGAGGTGGCGATCTCGGAGTTCAGCATCATGTAGGAGCCGTCGCCGACCATGACGATGACGTCCTTTTCCGGGCAAGCCATCTTGGTGCCAAGGCCGCCGGCAATCTCGTAGCCCATGCAGGAGAAGCCATATTCCATATGGTAGCTGCCCGGAACCGTCGCCGGCCAGAGCTTGTGCAGCTCGCCTGGCAGGCCGCCGGCCGCGCAGACGGAAATAGCATTCTCTCCACCGATCGTGCGAGTTACCGCACCGATGACCTGGGCGTCGGAGGGAAGGGCAGCATTGGTCGAGGCCAATGCTTTGGCCGCAGCTTCGACCCAGATCTTCTTTTCCTGGGTCGCCTTTTCCAGGAGCGCTGCCGAGGCACGCCAGCCGGCGAGCCCCGCCGAAAGTGCCTTCAGCCCTTCGCGCGCGTCGCAAACCAGCGGACGGCCGTCATGCTTCGATGCGTCGTATGCCGCGATATTGAGCCCGAGGATGGAGAGCTTCTCGTTCTTGAACAGCGCCCAGGAGCCGGTGGTGAAGTCCTGGCATCGCGTGCCGACAGCGATGATCAGATCGGTATCTTCGGCGATTGCGTTCGCAGCCGAGGTTCCGGTCACGCCGACGGAGCCGAGCGCCAGCGGATGGCGTTCGTCGATTGCCGATTTGCCGGCCTGGCTGACGACGACAGGTACGCCATGTTTCTCCGCGAACTCCGTAAGCTCCTTGGTCGCCCGCGAATAAAGCACACCGCCGCCGGCGATGATGACCGGCTTTTCAGCCTTGCGGATGAGTGCAATCGCTTCGGCGAGTTCGTCCGCATCCGGCTGTGGACGACGCGTCGTCCAGATGCGCTCCTCGAAGAAGCTTTCGGGGTAGTCATATGCCTCGGCCTGCACATCCTGGCAAAGCGACAGCGTCACCGGACCGCAATCGAGCGGGTCGGTCAAGACCTGCATGGCGCGCTTCAGCGCCGTGATGATCTGTTCGGGCCGGGTGATGCGATCGAAATAGCGCGAGACCGAACGGAAGGCGTCGTTGGCGGACACCGTGCCGTCGCCGAAATCCTCGATCTGCTGCAACACCGGATCGGGCGCGCGGTTGGCGAAGACATCGCCGGGGAGGAAGAGCACGGGGATGCGGTTGACATGTGCGACGCCGGCGGCGGTCACCATGTTGAGGGCTCCGGGGCCGATCGAGCTGGTGCAGGCCATGAAACGCTGCCGGAAGCTCGCCTTGGCATAGGCGATGGCAGCGTGTGCCATGCCTTGCTCATTGTGAGCGCGATAGGTCGTCAGTTCGTCGCGCACCTGATAGAGCGCTTCACCGATGCCGGCGACGTTGCCATGGCCGAAGATCGCCCAGACGCCGCCGAAGATCGGCAGCTTCTGACCATCGATCACGGTCATCTGCTTCGTGAGAAAGTGTGTGACGGCCTGTGCCATCGTCAATCGGATCGTCTTGCCCATGGGGCGCCTCCCAAATGCTTCTAAACTATTGCAGGCCGCGGGTTTTCAACCACGCCTGGGTCAGTTGCCGGAAGCGGCCAGCCATATCGGCGATCGCTTCCTCGTCGTTCATGCCGCCCGACAGCCAGGCACGGGCCGCATCGGAAAAGATCGTCCGCCCGACGGCGAAACCCTTCACAGAAGGCGCGGCCAGTGTGGCTTCGAAGCTGCGGATTAATTCATCCGCCGGTGCCTCCAGGCCAAGCAGCACGATACCCCGGCACCATGGATCATTTTTGGCGATCACGGCATCGATTTTTTTCCAGGCAGCGGTCGAATCCTGTGGTTCCAGCTTCCACCAGTCGGGCTTGATGCCGAGGGCATAGAGCTCTTCCATCGCGATTGCGATCGTGTCGTCGGTGAGTGGCCCGTTCTTGCCGGCGATGATCTCGACCAGCAGTTCACGGCCGACCTTGCGGGCGGCTTCGAACAAGGTGCGCAGTTTCTCCTGCTGCTCCGCCTTCAATTCCTTCGGATCGTCCGGATGGTAGAAGCACAGGCACTTGATGCAATGGTTGAGCGGCCATTCGACGAGCTGCGAGCCGATATCCTGGCTGAATTCGAATTTCAGCGGCTTGGAGCCCGGCAGTTCGACGGGACGGCCGATCCAGGAAAAGTCCTTGGTGGCGGCATCGAAGAAGGCATCGCGACCGAAGCGCTCGTCGATCAACATGCCATAACCCTGTCGGCCGTCGGCAACCCGTGCCGCCGCTTCCACCGCTAGGCGCTTGAAGGCAACGATCTTGTCATGGCCGATACCCAGTTCGTCGGCGACGCTGACGAGCTGCGAGCGATGATCGATGGCCAGCGCCATCAAAAGCGGGATGTCGCCATTGCGGGTCGAGGCCCAATGGATGTGGTTGATCGCTTCGTCCTTGCGCAGAGCCCGGTGCGTGCTGCCCGTCTTCAGGAAGAAGTCGAGCTCGGCCCAGGTCGGATATTCCGGCGAGCACAGCAGGCGCGAGACCGCGAATGCGCCGCAGGCATTCGCCCAGGTGGCGCAGGTCTTCAGCGGCTCGTCGCGCAGGTAGCCGCGCAGGAAGCCGGACATGAAGGCATCGCCGGCGCCGAGCACGTTGAACACTTCGATCGGGAAGCCCTCGCCGACGATGCCGGCTTCGATGTCGTCCGAGATCGGCCCGTCATAGACGATGCAGCCCATGGCGCCGCGCTTGAGCACAATGGTCGCGGAAGAAAGGCGGCGGATTTCCTTCAGCGCGCCGAGCACATTGTCGACGCCCGAGCCGATCATGATCTCCTCTTCCGTGCCGATGATGAGATCGCAGTCCGGCAGCGTCTCCCGCATCTTCGAGGAAACGCGATCCGACTTCACATAGCGCTCGAACCCTTCCGCGTGGCCGGCGAGGCCCCAGAGGTTGGGCCGGTAGTCGATATCGAAGATCACCTTGCGGCCGTTCGCCTTGGCGATGCGGATCGCCTTGCGCTGGGCAGCCTCGGTGTTCGGCTTGGAAAAATGCGTGCCGGAGACCAGCACGGCGCGGGAGGACTTGATGAACCCTTCATCGATATCGTTCTCGTCGAGCGCCATGTCGGCGCAGTCGGAGCGATAGAAGATCATCGGCGAGACGCCTTCGGCCTCGACCGCCAGCAGCACCAGCGCCGTCAACCGTTCCTTGTCAGTGGCGATCCCCTTGATATCAACGCCTTCGCGGGCCGTCTGCTCGCGGATGAAGCGGCCCATCTGCTCGTTGCCGACGCGGGTGATGAGGCCGGATTTCAGGCCGAGCCGGGCCGTGCCGATGGCGATGTTGGCCGGGCAACCACCGACCGATTTGGCGAAAGAGGCGATATCCTCCAGCCGCGAGCCGATCTGCTGGCCGTAAAGATCGACGGAAGAGCGGCCGATGGTGATGACATCGAGTGTCGCCTCCGGCTGAGTGCCAGGATTGTCGTGAGCCATGATGTCCTCCCGTCCAGGCATGATCCGGGAAACTCTTCAGTTTCTCCTGGGGATCATGCGTCATTGAAAGTCCCGGTGCGTCTTCGTTTCATCCGGGTTGTGGTCGATTTCGCGGCCGTCTCCCGAGACCGCAATCATGGATGCAATGAAACAGTGGTTCCGAAATTTTGTCAATTCGGAATATTTATTCCATTTTAGTTTTCTGAGGTTTTCCTACCGTCTCTTTCCGCCGCCGCTCGGCAATGGCGACGGGAAAGGCCATGATCAGCGCCATGGACGCCGACAAGGAACGGAAGCCGGCAAAATCTGCTTCCGCCACTTCGAACCAGTGGGTGGCGCAGGTGGTGAGGGGTGAAAAGGCCGAATCGGTGATGGCGATGACTGGCACGTTCCGCGCGGCAAGATCCTGCGCCTGCAACAGGCTTTCGGCGGCATAGGGGGAGAAACTTGCGGCAATCGCCGCATCCTTCTCGGTCGCAAAACGCGCGAGTTCGCCGTCGATACCGTTTGGCGAGGCGACGATCTGATGACGGATGTTCAGCTTCGAAAAAGCATAGGTCAGATGCGCCGTCAGCGGATAGGAGCGGCGCTTGGCGATCAGATAGATGGTCTCGGCCGCTGCGAGCACATCCACCGCCTTGGCGAAGGTATCGGTCTCGATGGTGGCGGCAAGCTTGTTGACCGACTGGCTGGCGGCCGAGAGAAAGCCGGAGAGAATGCCGGCCTCCTCATCCTTGATGCCGGATTGCTCGAGCGTGATCAGCCGTTCCTCGTAGCTCAGCGTCCGGTCTCGCAGCCGCTCGCGGAAGATGCTCTGCAGGTCGGAAAAACCCTCATAGCCCAGGTGATGGGCGAGGCGCACAAGCGTCGACGGCTGGACGTCGGCGGCCGCCGCGATGCTCGCCGTCGTGCCGAAGGCGATTTCGTCGGGATTGGCAAGCGCGAAGGCGGCAACCTGTGCCAGCCGCTTCGGCATGGAATCCTTGCGCTCGATGATGATGCTGCGCAGGCTTTCGAAATCCCGCGGCACCTTGGTTCGCGTCTCGATACTGTTATCCATGCCCCCGCCTTTTCGCCGCTATGCCCGTTAATGAAACAAATATTCCATATTTCGAACGATAACGGATTTTGAAACAGTCGGCACGATTATTTTTAAGACTATGAATTAACTTATATAAATTCCGATTCCTCGGATCTTGAGATGTAATCGCTCAACGAGCCGGCTTGTCAAAACGGTCTAAATATTCCAAAAAATGCGCCTGCTTCAGAGGGAAGCGTGTGGAGGAAACGGAAATGAAGCCATTGGGCGTGGGATTGATCGGAACCGGCTATATGGGCAAATGCCATGCGCTGGCCTGGAATGCGGTCAAGACCGTGTTCGGTGACGTCGAACGGCCGCGCCTCGTGCATCTCGCCGAGGCCAATGCCGATCTGGCGCGGTCGCGCGGCGATGAATTCGGTTTCGAAAAGGCGACCGCCGACTGGCGCGCGCTGATCGCCGACCCAGAGGTCGATGTCGTCTCCGTCACCACACCCAATCAATTCCATCCGGAAATGGCGATCGCGGCGCTGGAAGCCGGCAAGCACGTCTGGTGCGAAAAGCCGATGGCGCCGGGCTACGCCGACGCCGAACGTATGCTGAGCGCCGCCAAGGCCTCGGGCAAGGTTGCCATCCTCGGCTACAACTATATCCAGAACCCGGTGATGCGGCACATCAAGGCGCTGATCGGCGAGGGCGCCATCGGCGAGGTCAATCATATCCGCGTCGAGATGGACGAGGATTTCATGGCCGACCCGGAAGGCCTGTTCTACTGGAAGAGCGAGCTTGCCTCCGGTTATGGCGCTCTGGACGATTTCGCCGTGCATCCGCTGTCGCTGCTCTGGTTCCTGTTCGGGCATGTCGAGGCCGTCATCACCGATATGGCGAAGCCCTATGCTGAACGCCCCCTGAAGGAAGGTGGCCGTCGCACGGTCGAGAATCACGATCTCGCCAACGTGCTGATGCGTCTCGGTGGCGGCATTTCCGCAGTGCTGATGGCGAATCGCTCCGCCTGGGGCCGCAAGGGTCGCATCGCGTTGCAGATCTTCGGTTCGAAGGGCTCGATCACCTACGATCAGGAGCGCATGAACGAATTTGAGCTCTATCAGGCGGATGGCAGGGGCTCCGAACAGGGGTTCCGCAAGATCCTCGCGGCTCCCGCCCACAAGCCCTATGACCGGTTCATCCCCGCGCCCGGCCACGGTCTCGGATTCAACGACCTGAAGATCATCGAGTGCCGCGAATTGATCCGCGCCATTTCCGGCGATGCGGCGTCGGTCATCAGCTTCGCGGACGGCCTGCGCATCGAAAAATCGGTGCATGCCATGGCGCGTTCCTTCCATGAGCGCCGGTGGGTTGACGTAACAGCCTAAGGGTCTGCCCTAATTTCTGCCCGATCCGAGATGCAAGGTCAGCTGCAATTGACGCTTGCAAGGGTAAGCGTTACCCCTGAAATCCATAGGCTCGACGCCCTATATCAGGACGGCGAGCCGCTATAACAATAATGGAGTAAGGATCGTGACGGGCAGATTGGTCATTGTCGGGGCCGGGCAGGCCGGATTCGCGCTTGCCGCCAAAGTGCGGGCGCTCGGAGATCTGAGGCCGATCACCATTGTCGGCGCGGAAGAAAGCCTTCCCTATCAGCGGCCGCCGTTGACGAAGAAGTACCTTCTCGGCGACATGGCCTTTGACCGGCTGCTGTTCCGCCCGGAGCATTGGTATGCCGACAACAATGTCGAGATCCGCCTGTCCACCTGGGTCGAGCAGATCAAGCGCGCCGCAAAGCAGGTCATCATGCAGGATGGCTCCGCGCTCGATTACGAGACACTGGCGCTTACGACCGGCGCCACGCCGCGCCGGCTGCCGCCCGCCGTCGGCGGCGCCCTCGAAGGCGTCTATGTCGCCCGCGACAAGCGCGATGCCGACCAGCTTGCCGCCGAAATGCGCGCCGGCCGCCGTGTCCTCATCATTGGCGGTGGCTATATCGGCCTCGAAGCGGCGGCTGTCGCCCGCCATCGTGGTCTTGAAGTCACCCTCATCGAAATGGCTGACCGGATCCTGCAGCGCGTCGCCGCCAAGGAGACGGCAGACATCATGCGGGTGATCCACCGGGAACATGACGTTATCATCCGTGAAAAGACCGGCCTCAAGCAGCTGATCGGCAAGAACGGTCATGTCGTTGCCGCCGAGCTGTCCGATGGCTCCATCATCGATGTCGATTTCGTCATCGTCGGTATCGGTGTCGCTCCGAACGACAGGCTCGCCAAGGAAGCTGGCCTGGAGGTCGGCAACGGCATCATCGTTGATTCGCTCGCCCGCACCTCCGATCCTTCGATCTTCGCTGCGGGCGATTGCGCCGAACTGCCCTGGAACGGCGGCCGCATTCGCCTCGAATCGGTCCAGAACGCCGTCGATCAGGCGGAAGCCGCAGCCGGAATCATCGCCGGCGGCGAAGCGGCCTATGATCCGAAACCCTGGTTTTGGTCGGACCAATATGACGTTAAGCTCCAGATCGCCGGCTTCAACCTCGGTTACGACGAGACCCTTTTGCGCCCCGGCACCCGTGAAGGCTCGGCTTCTGTCTGGTATTTCAAGCAAGGCCGTTTCATCGCAGTCGACGCCATCAACGACGCAAAGGCCTATGTGACCGGCAAGAAGCTGCTGGAAAGCGGTATCAACCCGGCAAAGTCCGTTCTGGCCGATCCCGCCACGGACCTCAAGCAGCTCTTGGCCTGAGAGAGGCCGCAAGCCGGCTATCGGGTTCCTCCCTGCAGGATGCGTGCAACGCTGAATGCAGGGAGAACGTACACGCAGGTGAAAAAGGGCTTGCGTCGATAAATGAATGGCCCTATCAGGGCCGCACCGGAGAGGTGGCCGAGTGGTCGAAGGCGCTCCCCTGCTAAGGGAGTATACCAGAGATGGTATCGTGGGTTCGAATCCCATCTTCTCCGCCATTTTCCTAAAAATGCGAAAGCCGACCTCTCTCAGCGGTCGTGAGTCGCGGTCAGTCGACCTTCTAGGCGTTAGTCGCGACAGGGACCTTTCACAACAGCACCGTTGCCAGCACTTCCACTCCACGTTCGATCTGATGCTCGTCAAGGCTCGCATAGCCTATGATGAAGCCGGCGCGATCGGGCCGGTAGGGGGCATCAGCGGCGGCGTAGGTCGGCGTCACAGGATAAAGGCCGATTCCCACTTGCCTGGCGCGTTCGATCAGTTGGCTTTCTTGTCGCGCGGATATGGTGTTGCACCAGACGATGACATGCAGGCCGGCATCCGCCCCGACTATCGTGAGGCGATCGCCGAGTTTGGCGCGCAACGCCGCAAGCAGGGTTGCCCGCCTGGCGGCATTGCGTCGTCTGGTCCTTCGGACGTGCCGTTCATAGGCGCCGGTCGCAATCAGGGCCGCGGCCGCCTCCTGTTCGAGCTGCGGCGAATGACGGTCGGTGAGCCGCTTGGCGGCCGCGAATGCGTCGCCCAACTCCTGCGGCACGACCATGTAGCCGATGCGAAGGGTCGGTGACAGCGTCTTGGAGAGGGTGCCCAGGTAGATGACGTTGTCCGCCCCGCCCAGCGTCTGAAGCGGTGGGACCGGCGCTATGTCGTAACGGTATTCGCCGTCGTAATCGTCCTCGATCACGTAGGCCCCGCATTGCCGCGACCAGGCAAGCAACGCATTCCGGCGTCCGATCGGCATGACACCGCCGAGCGGGAATTGATGTGAGGGCGTCACAAAGGCCAGTCGCGCATCGATGACGTGAAGGAAGTCTGTCCTCAGCCCTTCGTGATCGGCCGGGACCGGCACGACGGTTGCGCCGATGGCCGTGAAGACGTTTCGGGCCATCGTATAGCAGGGGTCTTCGATCACCACGGCATCGCCGGGATCAACGAGTAGGCGTGTACAGAGGTCGAGCCCCTGCTGCGATCCGTTGACGATGATAAGCTGGTCCAGTTCGCAGCGAATGCCGCGTGCCCGCCAGAGGTAGGCTTGCAGCGCCATACGCAGCGCAAGGCTGCCGCGAGGGTCGTCATAGGCCAACCGGTCCCGACGCCGCTTGATCGTGTCGTCGACCGCGCGTTTCCACAGCAATGTCGGAAAGTCCGACGCGGCCAGGTCTCCATAGCGGAAATCGGCGATCAGCTTTGAAGGATTGTGCTGCGGCGGATGCGGCAACGCCTGTAACCGTTCGCCATAGGCGGAGAGCCGGTGCCTGGTCGTGGTTGCTGAGACGGCTTGCCCCGGAGGAGATTCGATCGGGCGCAGCATTGCGACGCGGGTGCGCGCGCCCTGCCTGCTGTCGATGAAGCCCTCAGACAGCAACTGTTCATAGGCAATCGTCACCGTCGAGCGCGCCACGCCAAGTTCGGCCGCGAGCGAGCGGGTCGAGGGCATGGGCGAGCCGGCAGCATAGATACCGTTTGCGATCTGCGCCTTTAGCTCCTCATAGATGCGGCGGGCGCCGAGCCTGGGCACATCGCCAATCCTACTCTCTGACTGGTCTTCCATTTATTCTCCAAACTGGAAGTTTATAGCATGCCAGTGTGCCGCTATTGCTTCGGAAAACCAAGGATGATGTCCATGTATGTTCCGCCAGCCTTTCGGGAGGACGATCCCGCCGAGCTCCATGCCATGATGCGGGAGGCGCGCCTCTGCAATTTCGTCACGGCAACCGCGGACGGATTGCTCTCGACACCGCTGCCGCTGTTTCTCGATCCGGGCGAGGGTGAGCATGGCACGCTCTACGGCCATCTTGCCCGGGCCAATCCGCAATGGAAGACGCCGGTAATCGGCGAGGCTCTCGCCATCTTCATGGGTCCGGACGCCTATGTGAGCCCCTCCTGGTATGCGACCAAGCAGGAGCACGGCAAGGTCGTGCCAACCTGGAACTATGCCGCCGTGCATGCCTATGGGGCGGTGGAATTTTTTGAAGATGCTGACAGGTTGCTTGAGGTTGTGTCGCGCCTGACCAATCTTTACGAACGGCCGCGCGCCGAGCCATGGGCCGTGACGGACGCGCCGGAGCCTTTCATCAAGGCGCAGCTCAAGGGCATCGTCGGGCTACGCCTGCCCATCGGCCGGATCGAGGGCAAACGCAAGATGAGCCAGAATCGCAGCGCGGCGGATCGGGCTGGTGTCGCCGAGGGTCTCGGCAAAAGCGATCTGCCGATGGACCGGATCGTCGCGGGTCTCATTCCGGTGGACGGTGCTTGAGATTGTCGCCGTCGCTGCTGATTTCTCTAGGGCTAGTGGCGTCAACCAGTGCGCGGCTCGCGATACAATCGGGCAATCCCTAGAAACGCCAGCAAGGCTCCGCTTCCGAGAATGGCGGTGATCGTTAGCGCCCAGCTCACACCGATATTCTCCATCAGCAGGGCGAAGGCGAAGGGCGCGGCCGAGGAGACGATCAGGCGCACCGACATGAGCTGACCCTGGCGGGCGCCGTATCCCTCACTGCCGAAAAGGGCCAGGGGCAACACGCCGCTGACAATGCTGTAAAGTCCGTTACCCATGCCGAACAACACGGCGAAGGTTAATGCTCCGGGAACGGAAGGCGCAGTCAGAAGCAGCAGCGCCGCCGATGCCGGCAGCAATGCGGCGGAAATCATCGCAAGCCTGATCTGGGACAGGTTCTTGCCGAACATCATGTTGATGAAGCGACTTGCAACCTGCGCAGGCCCGAAGAGCGTGCCGACCATGACGCCGGCAATGCCAAGCCCCAGCGCGCCGAGAAGCGGCAGCATGTGCACGAGGATGGCCGAGCCGACGAAGCTCTGGAGCGCAAAGCCGATCGACAGGAGGATGGAGCCTCTCCGTCGCGCGGTGAGGGGAAGGCTGCCGTCGACGGTTACGTTCGGCGCGGTGGCATCGGCGTCACCTGTTTCATCGGGGCGCCGGGTCAGCCGTGACAGCCATGCGTGGATCGGCAGGCAGATGAAAAGGTTCATCGCCGCAAAGACAAGATAGACCTGCTGCCACGACAGTGCGTTGTGGAGCGCCGTGGTGAATGGCCAGAAGATCGTCGAGGCGAGGCCGGCGATCAGCGTCAGGTGGACGATGCTGCGCTGCGCGGTCCGGGGCTGTTGCTGCACCAGAAAAGCAAAGGCGGCGCCGTATTGCACGAGGGTAGAGGCGATCTCGATGGCAATCAGTGCCGGCACGAAGGCGATGCCGACGGGTGCCAGGGCGCCAGCGATCAGAGCGACGGCTGCCGCCAGCGACCCGACTGACATGACGCGTCCCGCGCCGTAGCGGTCAATCCAGCGCCCCGCCCATGGCGCGGTCAGGCCGCCGATCAAAAGCGCGCCCGACAGTGCGCCGAAGATCCATTCGGTCGGCCACCCAAAGTCGCGCGCCATGGCGGGCGCCAGAATGCTGAAGCTGTAGTAGAGCGTGCCATAGCCAATGATCTGTGTCAGGCCGAGCGCGGCAATCACGAGCCAGGGGCTTACGTGCGGCGCAGTGGCTGAAGGTTTGGCGGATGGTCCGTCGAGGCAATCACCGGACGCATCCGTAAGATCGCTAGACATCAGCGATGAGCCTCGGTGACCGCCGCGACCCGGTCACCGCGCTCGTACCAGCCCTTGGATTTGTTCACGACCCAGACGACGGTGAGCATGACCGGCACTTCGATCAGCACGCCGACGACCGTGGCAAGTGCTGCGCCGGAATGAAAGCCGAACAGGCTGATTGCGGCGGCGACGGCAAGTTCGAAGAAATTCGACGCCCCGATCAGCGCCGAAGGGCCGGCGACGCAATGTTGTTCGCCGGCGATGCGGTTCAGCAGATAGGCAAGCCCGGCATTGAAATAGACCTGGATCAGGATAGGCACCGCAAGGAGCGCGATGACCAGCGGTTGCGCGACGATCTCTCCGCCCTGGAACCCGAACAGCAGCACCAGCGTCGCCAGCAGTGCCACGAGCGAGACCGGGCCGAGCTCGGCCAGAAGCCGGTCGAGAGCCTCCCGCCCGCCCGAGGCAAGCAATCGACGGCGCAGGAGCTGTGCGATGATCACCGGAATGACGATGTAGAGCACGACCGACAGGACAAGCGTGCCCCACGGCACGGTGATGGCGGAAAGGCCGAGCAACAGGCCGACGAGCGGCGCGAAGGCGACGACCATGATGGCGTCGTTGAGCGCCACCTGGCTCAGCGTAAAATGCGGTTCGCCTTTGGTCAGGTTCGACCAGACGAACACCATGGCGGTGCAGGGCGCGGCAGCAAGGATGATCAGCCCGGCGATATAGCTGTCGATCTGGCCGACAGGCAGATAGGGCCGGAACAGCCAGCCGATGAACAGCCATCCGAGCAGAGCCATCGAAAAGGGTTTCACCGCCCAGTTGATGAACAGGGTCACGCCGATGCCGCGCCAATGGCGGCTGACTTCGCCAAGGGCGGCGAAATCGATCTTGAGCAGCATCGGAATGACCATAAGCCAGATCAGCAAGGCGACCGGCAGGTTGACCCGGGCAATCTCGGCCGCGCCGACGACCTGGAATGCACCGGGCATGATGTGACCGAGCGCGATGCCGACGACGATGCAGAGGGCGACCCAGAGGGTGAGATAGCGTTCAAAGATCGACATGGCGCCTCCTCACGCGCTCGCAACGCGGCGGCCGTGCTCGTCGACAATGCGTTCGCCGTCTTCCTTGAAGAACTCGCCGAGCTGGGGAGGCAGCAGATCGAGAACCTCTTCCGACGGCCGGCAAAGCTTCACACCTTTCGGGCTGACCACGATCGGCCGGTTGATCAGGATAGGATGCCGCATCATCGCGTCGAGAAGCTGATCATCCGTCAGGCTCGGGTCGCCAAGGCCGAGATCCGCATAGGGCGTGCCCTTTTCCCGCAACAACTCGCGAGTGGCTATTCCCATCCGCGCGATCAGCCGTATCAGCATCGCGCGCGACGGCGGCGTCTTCAGATATTCGATGACATGCGGCTCGATGCCGGCATTGCGGATCAGCGCCACCGTGTTGCGCGAAGTGCCGCAATCGGGGTTGTGGTAAATGATGACATCCATGATCTGTCTCACTTTGCTTTGTGCGAAGGCGCGTCGGTGCCTTCGAATTGTGCGATTTCGTTGAAGATGCGGTCTGATTGATTGGCATCACGCATGAGCGGCGTCCTTCTCGGGCTCGCAGCAGGAGGACAGCGCCGCGACAGCCGGGTTGCAGACGTCGGGATGGCCCTGGCAACAGTCGCGCATGAGGAATTCGATGAGACCGGAGAGAGCCGGATAGGCGGCGGTGTAGAAGATCGAGCGGCCCTCGCGGCGGGACTCGACCAAGCCGGCGTGTTCGAGATGGCCCAAATGGAAGGACATGCGCGAGGAGGAGGCGCCGTCCATGGCTTCGCCGATCGCGCCGGCCGGCAATCCTTCTGGTCCGGCCGTCACCAGCAGGCGGACGATTCGCAGCCGGGTTTCCTGCGAGAGTGCCGCGAAAGCGTCGAGGGCTTGCTTTTCGTTCATTATCGCCTCAATATCTCAAGAGTAATTGAGATAAAGGTATACGAAGATGATTGATGACACCAGACCCCTGGAGATGGATTTTCATGGCGACGCTTCGCTTGGCGCACTTCTGGCCGCACTGGAGCCGCATGCCGGCAAGGCGCTGGTAATCGATTATGGCGGACGGACGATCCGGCCCGGCTATCACGTTACTGAGGTGAAGGCTGGCTCATTCGTCACGCTCGACTGCGGCGGAAACCCGGATGTATGGCGCGAGACGATTCTACAGATCGAGGATATCGCCCAGGAAGGCGAGGTTGACTATTTGTCGGTCGACAAATTTCGGGGGATTCTTGAACAGGTTGCCCAGCGGGTCGAGCTCGACGCCGGCGCGCGGCTTACCTTCGAGGTAGGACCTCCGGATGCCGCCATGCAGATTTTCGATGTTGATAGGCTGCGCATCGAGGCCGGCCGCGTCATATTGCGGCTCGTCGCTCGCTCGGCGATCTGTAAGCCGAGGCACCCGGTAAGACAGGAAACAGCATGTTGCGGTCCGAGGGTGGCTGGCAAGGATTGCTGCGCGGCCTAGAGGTGGGGAGGGCGTGCTGAAACGGCATCCATTCCGGCTGCCGTTTCCTCCATTATAAGTTTTGTCGCTCCCATTCTGTCATTCTGCTGCAATCGTGCGAGCGAATAATACTCAAATCGTCGTTCCCCGTCGAATCGGTCGCAACAGAATCGCGTGCTCGTGAGTATCGGTCCGACACCTTGGAGTGGGGTTTGTCCGTTCCGCATCATTGATAGGGGCGTGGTAAATGTCGGAAATAGCGCGCGCGGCGTCGTTGATGTCACGGATTTGCCGCGGATCTGCCATGTTGGCAGCTTGTCCCATTTCCATGTCTTATTTAAAATCGGCTCGTAAGTGTCGGTACATTAAGGACTTTCTTAACGAAGTCTAAACAAATGTGGCGCCTGTGTTGCTGACTTGTGTCCTTTCGGCAACAGGAATTGCGTAAGGCTCCTGTGAATCCCCCTTTCCGGCAAGATGTAGATTGCGTGACAGTTCGCGTCTTGTATTTTCAAATTCGGAAGCGAGGGCGATTGATCGTCCACTTCTTGAAACACGAGGATGGGGCAGGGAATACCTTCGGGTAGTTCTCATTCTCGAATGAAACTTTGACTGGAGGTCAATAATGAACATCAAGAGCCTTCTTCTCGGCTCCGCTGCTGCTTTGGTAGCAGTTTCCGGTGCTCATGCAGCTGACGCTATCGTTGCTGCCGAGCCCGAGCCGCTTGAATACGTTCGCATCTGCGACGCATACGGCGCCGGTTACTTCTTCATTCCGGGCACCGAAACCTGCCTCAAGATCGGCGGTAAGGTTCGTACCGAAGGTCAGTGGTACGATGCCTACAACCCGAAGAATGTTCGTGGTACGCTCTGGCACACCCGCGCTGAGTTGAACGTCGACACCGCGACCGACACTGAATACGGCCCGCTGAAGACCGAAACCATCGTTCGTTGGGATTGGCAGGAAGGCGCTTCGACCAACACGAACCTGCTGTGGGCTTACATCAGCCTCGGTGGCTTCACCGTTGGTAAGACCGACTCGCAGTACAACCAGTTCACTGGCTATGCTGGCGACGTCATCAACGACGACGTGATCTATGACGGCCCGTACGAACTCAACCAGATCACCTACAACTACGATGCAGGCAACGGCTTCACGGCTGTGATCTCGCTCGAAGACAGCAACTCTGGTCAGGTTGGAACGGACCGTAACGGCGATCCCATTTACGCTACCGGCGCCAATGGCGAAAACAGCCGCGACCATTACGCTCCTGACGTTGTCGCCGGTGTTGGCTACAAGGCTGGCGCATGGTCCTTCAAGGTCGTCGGTGGTTATGACTCCATCGTCGAAGAAGGCGCTGTCAAGGCTCGTGTCGATGCCGACTTCGGTGCTTTCTCGGCCTTCGTTATGGGTGGCTACAACACTGATGGCAACAAGCTGAACAAGTATGCTGGTGCAGGCAGCAGCGGTGTTGCTGGCGATATCGGCTGGGGTGACTGGGCAGTTTGGGGTGGCGTTGGCGTACCGGTCAACGAAAAGCTGAAGTGGAACCTCCAGCTCGCCTATACCGACTCGAAGGTCTTCGCCGCTACCACGAACGTCAAGTGGAACCCGGTTAAGAACCTCCTGATCGAGCCGGAAGTCTCCTACACCAACTGGGATTCGATCAACGAAGATCAGTGGGCTGGTATCCTCCGCTTCGAGCGTTCTTTCTAATCTGATTTGACCTCGGTCATAATCTGATTTGTCACACAAGTGACGAAGAGCCCGGCTTTCGAGCCGGGCTTTTTGCGTTCCGGGCATGGTCGATCGCCATCTATTTTCAGGATCGGAAGCACATTTTTCCCATTTTATGTATTAGTTTTGTTTAATTAGATGGCGCCGCCTAACTTGAGAGTTCTGGGAAAGTAATGTCGGGTAAAGAGCGGTGGCGAGCTCGGCCATTTCATGTGACAATTTTGCGACGTGATTTTTGTGCAACGCAAAATTCGAAACGAACGTCACATACGCTCATAGTTTATCTCTGATATTGCTCTGAAAAATTCGATCTGTAGGTTCGCAAATCAGAAGCGAGGCTTACGGTTTCGTTTCTCCCAGATCAGGGGTCAACTTTGAACGCAAGGTGGGGTGGGGCACGTCGTTTTTCGGCGCGGATTCTCTTACCTAAATTTATATTGGAACTGGAGTTACCATGAACATCAAGAGCCTTCTCCTCGGCTCCGCTGCTGCGCTGGCAGCAGTTTCCGGTGCTCACGCAGCCGACGCTATCGTCGCTGCCGAGCCCGAGCCGCTTGAATACGTTCGCATCTGCGACGCCTATGGCGCCGGCTACTTCTTCATCCCGGGTACCGAAACCTGCCTCAAGATCGGCGGCATGGTTCGTACCGAAGGCGGCTGGTACAATGCTTACAAGGCTGGCCAGGAAGCCGGTGAACGCGGCACCTACTGGCATACCCGCGCCGAGCTGAGACTTTCGACGGCTTCGGACACCGAATACGGTCCGTTGAAGACCAGCACGGTCTATCGCTACGACTGGAACGACGGCAACGCCACCACCAGCAAGCTGCTTTGGGCCAATATCAGCCTCGGTGGCTTCCTCGTTGGTAAAAACGATTCGGTCTACTCGACCTTCCTCGGCTATGCCGGCGACGTCATCAACGACGACGTGATCGAGTACGGTATCAATGGTGGCGACGAGCTGAACCAGCTCACCTACAACTACGATGCCGGCAACGGCTTCACCGCCGTCATCTCGCTGGAAGATTCCAATTCTGGCGCGAACGCGACCGGTGCAAACGGCGAAAACAGCTCCGATCACTATGCTCCGGATGTTGTCGCCGGTGCGGGCTACAAGGCCGGCGCATGGCAGTTCCGCGTCGTAGGTGGCTACGACTCGATCGTTGAAGAAGGCGCTGTCAAGGCTCGTGTCGATGCCGACTTCGGCATTCTGACTGCGTTTGTTATGGGTGGCTACAACACCGATGGCAACAAGCTCAACAAGTATGCCGGTGCAGGCGGAGATGGTCTCGGCTGGGGTGATTGGGCTGTCTGGGGCGGCGTTGGCGTTCCGGTCAACGACAAGCTGAAGTGGAACCTGCAGCTTTCGTATGACGACGTGAAGACTTTCGCTGCGACGACGAACGTCAAGTTCAACCCTGTCAAGGACCTGCTGATCGAGCCGGAATTGACCTACGTGAACTACGACGCTGCCAACAAGGATACCTGGGCTGGTATCCTGCGCTTCCAGCGTACCTTCTAATTCGGTTCGAAGAACCGGATTTGATATAGCTCATATTCTGATCTGACCTCCGATCAGAAGGAAATGGCCCGGTTTTCCCAACCGGGCCATTTCTGTTCTTGGCTTACGCTTGCTGTCGCGCGAGGTTCAGCTCGCCGCGAGGAAATCCTCGATCGCAGCCGGGATATTCCCGAGGTGCAGGATCGGCGCATGCCCTTGCCCAAGGGCGATCTTGATTGCCATGCCGGGATGGCGCTGTGCCATTTCCTCGACCGTGGCCGTTGTCAGCAGTTTGGAGTTTTCTCCGCGAATCACCATCAGTGGGATGTCTCGGAACGCCTCGAATTGCGGCCACAGATCCGGAAGCGGCGCCTTGAGGTCCAGTGCCTGCATCTGTGCGGCAATTGCCGGGTCATAATCGGCGACGATCTTTCCATCCTTGACGGTGTAGATGGCGAGCGCCATGTCGCGCCAATCCTCATCCACGAGCGCCGAGAAGGTGGCACCGTGGTTTTCCCGCAGGATGTCGACGGCCTCGCTCCAGTCGGCCGGCTTCCGGTCGCGGTTCAGATAGTCGCGAATATCGCCAAGCCCCTCCTTCTCGAGAACCGGTCCGATGTCGTTGAGAATGACCGCCTTCAGAAGATCGGGGCGGCTTGCGGCCAGCAGATGCAGGATGAGGCCGCCGCGCGATGTGCCGATGAAGACGGCTTGCGGGATATCGAGTGTGGCGCACATGGCAAGCACGTCCTGGGCTTCCACTGCGAGATTATAGTGGCTTTTATCGTCATCCCAGGCCGAGAGACCGCGCCCACGCGCATCGAGCGTGAGTACCCTTCGTGGCGCAATTGGATCGCGGGACAAAAGCAGCGCCAACTGATGAAAATCCCGCGAATTGCGGGTGAGGCCCGGCAGGCAGATGACAGGCGGCGGGCCGGCGGCCAATGATTCGCTGCGGCCGTATTCGCGCGCATAAAGCCTCAGTCCGTCCGGTGCCGAGATCATTGCGACAACAAAGCCGCTTTCATCGTCGCTGGTCATCGATAATCCCTCGTGGATGATATTTCACGAGGGATGTAACGCCATTTTACCGCTGCGGACAATCGGGCTTGCGAGAGATGGACTTAACCGCGGCCGTTGATCAGATCATGCTCGATATCGGTCTTCTGCCCGAGCCGCGCCTTGTACACCTGATAGTTCTCCATGACGCGCTGGACGTAGTTGCGCGTCTCGGGGAAGGGGATGCGCTCGATCCAATCGACGACATCGTCGATCGACTTGCCACGCGGGTCACCATAGCGGCTGATCCATTCCGGAACCTTGTTCGGGCCGGCATTGTAGGCAATGAAGGTCAGAATGTAGGAGCCGCCGAAGGCGTCGATCTGCTCGCCGAGATAGTGAGCGCCGAGCGTCGCGTTGTAGCCGGCATCCTGCGTCAGCTTGGCGTCGGAATAGGCCAGGCCATGTCGCCCGGCGACCGCCTTTGCCGTCTTTGGCAGAAGCTGTAGCAGGCCACGCGCATTGGCCGAGGAGACTGCGGCCGGATTGAAGGCGCTTTCCTGCCGTGCGATGGCATAGGCGAGCGCCTTGCCCGAGCCGGAAATATTGGCATTGTCCGGAATGACGCCGATCGGGAAGGCAAGTGCCGCGACATCGATGCCGCGGCCATAGGCAATCTTACCGACCTGAAGCGAAAGCTGATGATTGCCGGAACGCTCGGCCCGCGCCGCCAGCATGGCGATCTCGCCGGGGCTGTCCAGTTGCTTGGCCAGTGCCCGATAGAGTGCCTCGGCCCGCCAGCCATGGCCTGCCGCCTCAAGCCGAGTGATGGCCTGGACAGCTTCGCGTGACTGGAAGATACGCCGGTCGTCGCTCGTCGGCGAGGGGTAGGCGACATTCAATGTCCGCCGGCCGAGCTTTTCGGCGGCGAGTTGACCATAGAAAGTGCTCGGATAGGAGGCAGCCTTCGCATAAAATTCTGAAGCCTTGCCGGGACCGCCGGTTTCGGCCGCGCGACCGAGCCAATACCAGGCGCGCGATTGCGAGATTGGGCCGTTCGACACCTGCAAGATCTTGCGGAAATGTGCCGATGCCGCAGCGCCGTTTTGCAGGCCACGCAGAGCATACCATCCGGCGTGGAATTCCGCCTCGCCGACATCCTGCGGGCTTTCCGCGGCGCTGGTATCGACGACGCGGTAAGCGGTTTTGAAGTTGCCCTGGTCAACCAGGCCGCGGCTGACGATGCGCTGTTCGTTCCACCATGCGCCGCCATTGACGAGTGCTGCGCGATCGCGCGGCATTTGTGTCAGCAGACTGGCGGCATCGTCATATTTGTCCTGGCGGCGCAGGTTTTCGATCCGCATGAAGAGATAGGCGGGATCCTTTCGCCATTGTGCATCTATATTGGCAAGCAGTGTGCCGGCATTGGCGGAGCGATTGTTGACTGCCGCCCAGGCCTTGTAGAGCGATTGCGCCCTGCCGAGATCGCCGAAGCGCTTGGCCTGCGCCGTGCGATCGCGATAGAGCAGATAGTCCATGCGCGCCTTGTGATCGGCCGGCGTCAGCAGAGGGGAGAATTCCGCGAGGATCTTGTCTTCGAAGGATTTGTCCAGCGCCTCGTCGCGCCAGATCTTGCGGATGAGCTTGGCGGCCTGTGCCGATGCGCCGCGTGAGACCAGCGCGCGCGACAGGATCACGCTGCCTTCCGGCGTTTCCGGCTGCGTGTTGCCGAAGGCGGCAAGCACTTGATCGGTCGGCGGATTTTCCGTGTAGAGCGCCCGTTCGGAATTGGCGCGCAGACTGCCGAGACCCGGCCATCCTACGAGTTCGCGTGCTGCTGCTGCGATTTCGCCGGAGGGAACGCCGGCCTGGCCCGAGGTGGCGATCGCCCAGGTCAGGATATGACGGTCGAGCGTGCCCTGGCCCATGCCGTTGCGGATGGCGAGCGCCTGCATCGGGTTCTTGTTGGAAAGGGCGTCGAGGCCGGCCTTGAGGTCGCTGTTGAGAGGCGCAACGGCGGTGCCGCGTGGAATGGATCCCGTGTTCAACGGATCCGGCGCGCTCATAGCCACATCGGTCGTCTTGCTGGACAGTGCCTGTTCACCGGGAAGCTGTGACGCAAAAGCGCCCCACGCGACCGCCACGCCCACAGCAGTCATGATCACGAGAGGTCTTTTCATCCGGTTACTCACAACAAAAAACAGGTCCCTTCCATTTGCCGAAATTTATATTAACGAAACCTTAGCGCTGGTCCGAATTTCAATCAATTATGATATCGGAAACTGCCCTTCACCATCGAAAGCCTGCTTGTCGCCGGCAAGTCGGCGCTTTATGGTGCGCGGATTCATAACCATGGATTGCGGCTGAAGCGTGAAAGCGCCGCCGCGAGGAGACTTGCATGTTCCAGGGGTCCATTCCCGCACTCGTTACGCCTTTCACTGACGCCGGCAAGGTGGATGAAGCATCCTTCGCTTCCCATGTCGATTGGCAGATCAAAGAAGGCAGCAGCGGGCTCGTTCCCGTCGGCACGACGGGTGAATCGCCGACCCTGTCGCATGATGAGCATAAGCGCGTCGTCGAGCTCTCAATCGAAGTTGCGAACAAGCGCGTCCCTGTGATGGCCGGCGCCGGCTCCAACAATACCCGCGAAGCCATCGAGCTCGCCCAGCACGCCGAAAAGGTCGGCGCCAATGCGGTTCTGGTGGTCACCCCTTACTACAACAAGCCGACGCAGAAGGGGCTTTACGCACATTTCGCGGCCGTTGCGGAAGCGGTGAAGCTGCCGATCTATATCTACAACATTCCTGGTCGCTCGGTTGTCGACATGACGCCGGAGACCATGGGCGCGCTTGTCAAGGCCTATGGCAACATCGTCGGCGTCAAGGACGCGACCGGCAAGATCGAGCGTGTGTCCGAGCAGCGCATCACCTGCGGCAACGATTTCCGTCAGCTTTCCGGCGAGGATGCGACGGCGCTCGGCTTCAACGCCCATGGCGGCGTCGGCTGCATCTCGGTGACGGCCAATGTCGCGCCGCGTCTTTGTGCCGAACTACAGGCGGCGACGCTTGCCGGTGATTATGCCAAGGCGCTCGCTTATCAGGATCGACTGATGCCCCTGCACAAGGCGATTTTCCTGGAGCCCGGCCTCTGCGGCGCCAAATACGGCCTGTCCCGCCTCGGCCGGATGAGCCGCAATGTACGCTCGCCGCTGCTCTCGACGCTGGAGCCGGGCACGGAAGCGGCCATCGATGCCGCCATGCGCCACGCCGGCCTGCTGAACTGACGGCAACGCCGACGCCAGTCCTATTCGAGGCCGCTCTCTTCACAAGGAGGGCGGTCTCGCCTATTTAAGGTCTGGAACCTCGGAATTGACGCACGAAAAAGAAGAAGAAAAATCATGGCCCCCAAAGGCAGCCAACGCGTAGTGAAGAAGATTGTCGCGGAGAACCGCAAGGCGCGCTTCAATTACGAGATCATCGATACCTATGAGGCTGGCATCGTGCTGATGGGCACCGAGGTCAAGTCCCTGCGCGAGGGCAAGGCCAATATCGCCGAATCCTATGCCTCGGATGAGGATGGCGAGATCTGGCTGATCAATTCCTATCTGCCGGAATATCTGCAGGCGAACCGCTTCAATCACGAGCCGCGCCGCCGCCGCAAGCTGTTGCTCTCGGGCCGTGAGATCGGCCGGTTGCGCTCCGGCATCAATCGCGAAGGCATGACGCTGATCCCGTTGAAGATCTATTTCAACGACAATGGTCGCGCCAAGCTTGAACTGGCGCTTGCCAAGGGCAAGAAGCTTCACGACAAGCGTCAATCCGAAAAAGAACGCGACTGGAACCGGCAGAAGGGCCGCATCCTCAAGGACAATAGGTGAGGGTGGGAAGCGGTGGGCAGGCCCCGAGCAATCGATCCGGCGAGGCGCTTGCAACGACAAGCGGCCTTCGGCTGAACACAAGATGTTCTAGTGAAGGGCGGGTGGTGCAGCGAATACGAGATGCATCCGCTGCGGGTTCATCTATTCCTCGGTATCAGCCGCCGTCGCCGCCGCTGGTTCGACCGGACGCTGCGGACGATCGGAGGGATCGCGGCCGATTTCAGCCTTCAGCGAGACGAGGTCGATGAAGTGATCGGCCTGGCGGCGAAGATCGTCGGCAATCATCGGCGGCTGGGTGGCCATGGTGGAGATGACAGACACCTTGCGGCCACGGCGCTGCAATGCCTCGACCAGGGTGGTGAAATCGCCGTCGCCGGAGAAGATCACCAAATGATCGACGGTTTCGGACTGCTCCATGGCGTCGATCGCCAGCTCGATATCCATGTTGCCCTTGATCTTGCGGCGGCCCATGGAGTCGGTGAATTCCTTCGCCGGCTTGGTGACGACCTTGTAGCCATTGTAGTCGAGCCAGTCGATCAGCGGGCGGATCGAGGAATATTCCTGATCCTCGATCAGGGCGGTGTAATAATAGGCACGCAGCAGATATCCGCGCTTTTGGAACGCCTTCAACAGCTTACGGTAGTCAATATCGAAACCGAGGCTCTTGGATGCGGCGTAGAGATTGGCGCCGTCTATAAAAAGTGCAATTTTTTCGCGTGGGTCGAACATCGCTTACATATCCACTGTTATCAAAATGCAATTACTGTACGCAAAATGTAGCCAAAACAATGTCTTGCATGACGTCGGCGAACAATTCGTATTACTTTATGAATCATTCATATAGCCGAGATTTAGGGCACGTAATGTGATATTCCAAGCAATCTTAAGTAGAATCCATGATTTGTCTATTGAATTTTAGCGGATTGTGGAGGGATTGGGACCCCTGAAGCAGGAAAAACTTGAATTTGCCTTCGTTTGCTTGTATCGGCGTGCTACTCCGAGACATGATGACGACATCACGACCGCAAAGGACAGGCAATGGCCCGTGTCACAGTAGAAGATTGCATTGATAAAGTTGAGAACCGGTTCGAGCTTGTGTTGCTCGCCAGCCATCGCGCGCGCTTGATTTCGCAGGGTTCCTCGATCACCATCGACCGCGACAACGACAAGAACCCGGTCGTGGCCTTGCGTGAAATCGCCGATGAGACGCTGTCTCCCGACGATCTGAAGGAAGATCTGATCCATTCGCTGCAGAAGCACGTCGAAATCGACGAGCCGGAACCCGATCCGGCAAGCCTGCTGGCCGCCGGCGGCAACGCCTCGGCTTCGGGCGACGAGGAAGAAGATGCTCCGGAAGCCGTCACTTTCGACCAGATGTCGGAAGAAGAACTGCTGGCTGGCATCGAAGGCCTTGTTCCGCCAGAAAAAAGCGACGATTACTGATCGTCGAGCTTGATGCTCTAACCAAGAGCGATATGATGAAGTAATGTGTGCGCCGGTCGTATGACTGGCGCGCTTTTGTTTTTGCTGGAGTAGCTTGGGAATGATGCGGCAATACGAGCTTGTCGAGCGTGTGCAGAAATACAAGCCCGATGCCAACGAAGCTCTTCTCAACAAGGCCTATGTCTATGCGATGCAGAAACATGGGCAGCAGAAACGCGCCAGCGGCGACCCCTATATTTCCCATCCCCTCGAAGTTGCCGCCATCCTGACCGACATGCGTCTGGATGAATCGACGATCGCCGTTGCCCTGCTGCATGACACGATCGAAGACACGACCGCGACGCGTGCCGAAATCGATGAGCTGTTCGGCGAGGATATCGGCCGCCTGGTCGAAGGGCTGACCAAGATCAAGAAGCTCGATCTCGTCACCAAGAAGGCGAAGCAGGCGGAAAACCTGCGGAAGCTGCTGCTCGCAATTTCTGACGATGTCCGCGTGCTCCTGGTCAAACTGGCCGACCGCCTGCACAATATGCGCACGCTCGACCATATGTCGCCGGAGAAGCGCGCCCGCATTTCCGAGGAGACGATGGAAATCTATGCGCCGCTCGCCGGCCGCATGGGTATGCAGGACATGCGCGAAGAGCTGGAAGAGCTTTCCTTCCGCCACATCAATCCCGAAGCGAATGAAACGGTGACCAAGCGCCTCGAGGAGCTGTCGCGGCGCAACGAAGGTCTGGTGAAGAAGATCGAGGTGGAACTGCGCGACCTGCTGGTTGCTAACGGCCTTGCCAATGCGATGGTCAAGGGGCGGCAGAAGAAGCCCTATTCGGTCTTCCGCAAGATGCAGTCGAAGTCGCTGTCCTTCGAGCAGCTATCCGACGTCTATGGCTTCCGTCTGCTGGTCGATGATATTCCCTCCTGCTATCGCGCGCTCGGTATCGTGCATACGCGCTGGCGCGTCGTGCCAGGCCGGTTCAAGGATTACATCTCGACGCCGAAGCAGAACGACTATCGCTCGCTGCACACCACCATCGTCGGCCCGTCCAGCCAGCGCATCGAGCTGCAGATCCGCACCAAGCGCATGCATGAAATCGCCGAGTTCGGCATTGCCGCCCATGCGCTCTATAAGGACAAGGAAGGCAACAACGGCGACGGCGAGTTGCTGTCGCGCGAGAGCAATGCCTATTCCTGGCTGCGCCATACCATCGAGGCGCTGGCCGAAGGCGACAGCCCGGAAGAATTTCTCGAGCATACCAAGCTCGAACTCTTCCAGGATCAGGTCTTCTGCTTCACGCCGAAGGGCAAGCTGATCGCGCTGCCGCGCGGCGCCACGCCGATCGATTTCGCCTATGCGGTTCACACCAATATCGGCGACACCACCGTCGGCGCCAAGATCAATGGCCGCATCATGCCGCTGGTGACGCGCCTGACCAACGGCGATGAAGTCGAGATCATCCGCTCCGGCGTGCAAGTGCCGCCAGCCGCCTGGGAAGAGATCGTCGTGACCGGCAAGGCGCGCGCCGCCATCCGCCGCGCCACGCGCCTCGCGATCCGCAAGCAATATGCCGGCCTCGGCCATCGCATTCTGGAGCGTACCTTCGAGCGCGCCGGCAAGGTCTTTTCGCGCGAGGCGCTGAAGCCGGCGCTGCATCGCCTTGGCCAGAAGGATGTCGAGGACGCGATTGCCGCTGTCGGTCGCGGGGAGATGTCGTCGCTCGACGTGCTGCGCGCCGTCTATCCCGACCATCAGGACGAGCGCGTGACCGTCAAGCCCGCCGGAGACGAAGGCTGGTTCAACGTCCGCAGCGCCTCCGGTATGATCTTCAAGATCCCCGGCAAAACCAAGGCCGATCTCGCCGCGAGCATCGAGGGTATCGATGCCCTGCCGATCCGCGGGCTGGCGGCGGATGTCGAGGTGCATTTCGCCCCGACGGGCGCCGTGCCCGGCGATCGCATCGTCGGCATCATGGAAAAAGGCAAGGGGATTACCATCTATCCGATCCAGTCGCCGGTGCTGCAGCGCTTCGACGATCAGCCGGAGCGCTGGATCGATGTGCGCTGGGATCTGGACGAGGCCAACAAGTCCCGCTTTGGCGCGAGGATATTGATCAACGCGCTGAACGAACCCGGCACGCTCGCCAAGGTCGCGCAGACGGTTGCCGGCGTCGACGTCAATATCCGCATTCTCAACACGGTGCGGGTTGCCGCCGACTTTACCGAGATGGCCCTCGACGTCGAAGTCTGGGATCTGCGCCAGCTTAACCAGCTCCTGGTGCAGCTGAAAGAGCTCGACTGCATTGCCACTGTAAAGCGGCTCTACGAATAATTATCTGTAGCGATGGCGCCGATCCGGTGTGGCTGCATATTTTGTGACCAATTTATGGTCAAACCCGACCGCCATTATGTGAAGCCATGCGATATGTGCATGGCTGCATCGGTTTTACAGCGTTGGTAATTAACCTTTGCAACGCTTATCTTCTGGTCATCGAAGAAACGAAACAGAGATGAGAGAAGACAATGTTTGGTCCTATCAAGAAATTCGCCCGTGCCCTGCGCGTTCCGAGTGCTGAAGAGCGCGAAATGGCTTACCTGAACGGCTCGCACGACCGCTTTGACCTTGAATATCGTCAGCGTCAGGTTGATCGCGGCATGTTCCGCCAGCGTTAATCGCTGACAATACTTTCGAATGGGAAGGGGCGTGACAGTTGCTGCGCCCTTGGAGCATCCCGCCACGAGCGGATTGAATGTTCCTGATCCAGAAGCTGGAGCGGTTTTCGTGTTTTGAACACGTAACGCTCCAAAGAGCAGGGCACGGTTGCTGTACAATCAGCATATGAACGCCTTGCCGCTCTTGTCATGACGGCCCTCAATACACTAGATAAGCCGCATGTTATTTCGACGCCGAAAACCACTGACGTTCAGCGAGAAACTGCGGGAGCATCTTTGGCCCCGCAAGGGTTTTGTCCGCTCATTCCAATATTTTGGAAAACGCCTCGTGCGCCTTGCTGCTTCGCCGCATTCGGTGGCGGCGGGCTTCGCCGCGGGTATCGTCGTTTCCTGGACACCGTTCATCGGCGTGCATTTCGTGATGGCGATCATCATCGCCTATCTGATCGGCGGCAACGTGATTGCCTCCGCGCTCGGCTGTCTGGCGGCCGGCAATCCCATTACCTACCCCTTCATCTGGGCCTTCACCTGGGAAATCGGCCATCTGATCCTGGCGCGCGACAGCGGCGGGCAGGGCGGTGGCATCGATCTGCCGGCGCTGTGGCACAAGGGCGATCTCTCGCAAATCTGGGACCCGGTTCTGAAGCCGATGCTGATCGGCGGCATTCCGCCGGCGATCGTTTCGGGTGTCATCGTCTACGCCTTGACCTATTACGGCGTGAAGAGCTTCAAGACCCGCCGCAAGGAACGGCTGATGGAACGCGCCCGCGAGCGCATGTCGCTTGCCGAAAACGCATCGGGCGTCTGACGGGCGCTGATATCGTCGCGGCCGGTTGGAGGGCCTTCTCATGATTATCGGGATCGGCAGCGACCTCATCGACATCCGCCGCGTCGAGAAATCGATCGAGCGTTTCGGCACCCGCTTCACCGAGCGCTGTTTCACCGACATCGAGCGCGCCAAGTCCGAAGGGCGCAAGAACAAGGCCGCTTCCTACGCCAAGCGTTTCGCCGCCAAGGAGGCCTGCTCCAAGGCGCTCGGCACCGGCCTGGCGCAAGGGGTCTTCTGGCGTGACATGGGTGTGGTCAACCTGCCGAGCGGTAAGCCGACCATGCAGTTGACGGGCGGAGCAGCCAGGAGGCTGGCCGCCATGCTGCCGGAAAATCACCGTGCCGCCATTCATTTGACGATAACCGATGATTTCCCTCTTGCTCAAGCTTTTGTGATTATCGAGGCGCTGCCGGTTGCCGGCTGAATGACAGCCGTATGTCGCTTTTGATACCGGCGCCATTGCCGCCGTGGTATGAAGCGGGTAGAGAGTGCCTGAATGAAAGTGCGCCGGTGGGGTGCGAACAAGGAATAAGACTGCGTGTCCGAGAAAGCCGAAAAACAGCAGAACGCCCTCTGGGAAAATATCAAGGTTATCGTACAGGCGCTCGTCCTGGCCATGATCATCCGCACGGTGCTATTTCAGCCCTTCACCATTCCGTCCGGCTCGATGATGCCGACGCTGCTTGTCGGAGATTATATCTTCGTCAATAAGTTCGCTTACGGCTATTCGAAATATTCGCTGCCTTTCTCGCCTGACCTGTTCAGCGGCCGCATCTTCGGTAGCGAACCGAAGCGCGGCGACGTCGTGGTCTTCCGTTTCCCGCCGAATCCTGATGTCGACTATATCAAGCGCGTCATCGGTCTGCCGGGCGACCGCATTCAGGTGAAGAACGATATTCTCTACATCAACGGCGAGGCCGTTCCGCGTGAGCCGCACGGCACGTTTGCTTCCGATTACAGCCAGGAGCCGGGCGACAAGATTCCCGTCTATAGCGAGCGACTGGCCGACTCTGGCAAGGTTTACGATACACTGGACCTCTCTCCGACCTCGCGCGGCGACAACACCCAGGAATACGTCGTTCCGGCTGACCATTATTTCATGATGGGCGATAACCGCGACAATTCCGACGACAGCCGTTTCGATGTCGGTTATGTGCCGGCTGAGAACCTGATCGGCCGCGCCAGTGTCATCTTCTTCTCGCTCGGACATGACACATCCTTCCGCGAAATCTGGAAATGGCCGACCAACATGCGCTGGGACCGCCTCTTCAAGGTTGTCGAATGACGAAGACGCCGACGCTCTCGCAGGCGGATCGTCTTACGCTTGAAGCCGCGATAGGCCATGCCTTCGTGGAAAAGGAGCGCCTGGACTGGGCTTTGACACATGCCAGCGCCCGCACGCACAAGGCCGGCAATTACGAACGGCTGGAATTTCTCGGTGACCGGGTTCTCGGCCTGTGTATCGCCGAGCTCCTGTTCCGCACGTTTGGCGCGGCGACCGAGGGCGAGCTTTCTGTGCGCCTCAACCAGTTGGTCAGTGCCGAGACTTGTGCGGCGGTTGCCGACGAGATGCAGCTGCATCTCTTCATCCGCACCGGCGCCGATGTGAAGAAACTGACCGGCAAGCGCATGTTGAATGTGCGCGCCGATGTCGTCGAAAGCCTGATCGCGGCGCTCTATCTCGATGGCGGCCTCGAAGTGGCGCGCAAGTTCATTTTGCGCTATTGGGAAGGGCGCGCCGTCCGGCCCGATGGTGCCCGACGCGACGCCAAGACGGAATTGCAGGAATGGGCGCATGCGAAATTCGGCGTCACACCCGTTTATAGGGTTGATGACCGCAGCGGACCGGATCATGATCCCCGCTTCACGGTGACGGTGGAAGTGGCGGGAGCCGCGCCCGAGACCGGTATAGAACGCTCCAAGCGCGCCGCCGAGCAGGTGGCCGCGACGCGGATCCTGGAGCGCGAAGGCATATGGCAGCCGCAGTCGGCTCAGAAATGACGGAAAAAATGACCAATCAGGAAGACACGGCTGCCGGCGAAGGCGCGGCTGAAAATAGCGGCCCGACGCATTCGGGTTTCGTGGCCCTTATCGGCCCGACCAATGCCGGCAAATCGACGCTCGTCAACCGGCTCGTCGGTGCCAAGGTGTCGATCGTCAGCCATAAGGTGCAGACGACGCGCGCCATCGTGCGCGGCATCGCCATCCACGACAATGCGCAGATCGTCTTCATGGACACGCCAGGCATCTTCAAGCCGCGCCGCCGCCTCGACCGCGCCATGGTGACGTCCGCCTGGGGCGGCGCCAAGGACGCCGATCTCATCATGCTCTTGATCGACAGCGAGCGCGGAATACGCGGCGATGCCGAAGCCATTCTCGAAGGGTTGAAGGACGTCTTTCAGCCGAAGATCCTCGTGCTCAACAAGATCGATCGTGTTCGCCGCGAGGACCTCTTGGCGCTTGCCGCCGCCGCCAACGAGAAGATTGCTTTCCAGGAGACCTTCATGGTCTCGGCCGAAAACGGCTCGGGCTGCGACGATGTCATGGACTATCTGGCAAAGACCCTTCCCGAGGGACCGTGGTATTATCCGGAAGACCAGATTTCCGATCTGCCAATGCGTCAGCTCGCCGCCGAAATCACCCGCGAAAAGCTGTTCCTGCGCCTGCATCAGGAACTTCCCTATTCCTCGCATGTCGAGACGGAAAAGTGGGAAGAACGCAAGGACGGCTCGGTTCGCATCGAGCAGGTCATCTATGTCGAGCGCGAAAGCCAGAAGAAGATCACCCTCGGTAAATCGGGCGAGGCGATCAAGGCGATCTCCACCGCCTCGCGCAAGGAACTGTCCGCGATCCTGGAGCAGCCCGTGCATCTCTTCCTTTTCGTGAAGGTGCGCGAGAACTGGGGCGACGATCCGGAACGCTTCCGCGAAATGGGTCTCGAGTTTCCGCGCGGATAGAATTAAGTGCCGGCGATTGTCTCACCTCGTGACAATCGCCGGACAAATGCCAGGGCCGGCAAGGCGATTTTTTGGGGTGGTTACCCCCTCACGTATCTCTTCGGTTGGATATTTCGCAGCAGCCCCTTTGAAGAAGGGTGCTGGCAGGCCGTCGCCCATTTGATTCCGACGGCCTCATCCGCCTCTACGCTGTTCAGACAAACAAGATATTGAAAAAGCTGCCTAAACGCGGGTTGATCCACTCGCGGCGCGCAGCTGTGACGTGTTGGCGGGCCAACGGGGTCTCCACGCTTGCGCGAATCGCGACGGCTCTGTTCGGGCAGGCGAATGCTCGGCAGGTGGGGCGTTGACACGATCTGGCACATGTCTTTTTAATGGCGGCCAATAGTGTATCAACATAGACTAGTATCACCGTCACTTTTCGACCAGTTTCACCTCTTACTAACCGCAGCGGCAAAAGCGATTGGAGCATGATCACGAGCCCATAGTACCGCGGGGCGAAAAGTGCGAAGCGGGTTAGGGCAAGGTCATGTGACTTGAGACCGAGCCAACACGGATGGGGGAATGCCGTCCATTCAACACGGGCCGATGATTGGCGCCGGAGGGATAGATGTGGAAAGTACTACGGGGCATGGCGTCGCCAGGCGCACGCATGCAGGGGTGGCGCTGATATGACGGTTCAGCGCGCTCTTATTTTGGAAGATAACCTGATCATTGCCATGGAGGCGGAGGAAATCCTTCGCCTTGTCGGGGTCGAGGAGGTGGAAATCGCCTCGAACCTGGAGCAGGCGGTCAACGCCATTCATACCGATCATTATGATTTTGCGATGCTGGATGTGAATCTGGGGGAGTCGATGAGCTTCGGCTTTGCCCGGTTGCTGGTCGAGCGCGGCATCGCCTTCGGCTTCGTCAGCGGCTATTCCGATACGCTCGACTTTCCGGCGGACCTGCGGCATGTGCCGCTGCTCAACAAGCCCTTCGACGAGGCGGCCATGCGGGTGTTCGTCGACAAGCTGTCATCGGCAAGCAGATCCTCCGAGATGTGACAGCGCCCGCCGTTTGTCCTAAACTCGAATCAAGACAGTCTACGGGACAAACCGGCCGATGCAGTGGCAGGACCATGCGATCATTCTGGGCGTCAAGCGCCTTGGCGAGACCAGTGTCATCGCCGAGGTGATGACGCGTGATCGCGGCCGGCACATGGGGCTGGTGCGGTCCGGCCGGTCGCGCTCCATGCAGCCGGTGCTACAGCCAGGCAATCTGGTCGAGGTGACGTGGCGCGCGCGGTTGCACGAACATCTTGGCGAATTCCGCATGGAGCCGGTGCGGCTGCGGGCGGCACGGCTGATGGAGACGGCGACTGCGGTCTATGGCGTGCAGGCCATGGGCGCGTTGCTGCGTCTGCTGCCGGAGCGCGATCCGCATCCCTATCTCTATGACGCGCTCGATGTCATCCTCGAAAATATGCAGAATCCGTTGGACGCCGGCGAGCTTTTCGTCCGCTTCGAGTTGGCGGTGCTCAACGAGCTCGGCTATGGCCTGGATCTGGGCGAATGCGCCGCGACCGGTGTGCGCGAGGATCTGGCTTTCGTGTCGCCAAAGACCGGACGCGCCGTCTGCCGTGCAGCAGGCGCCCCCTGGGCCGACAAGATGCTGGCGCTGCCGCCTTTCCTTGCTTCCGGGGCTGTCGAGGCTGCGAATGGCGAAAGTCTTGCCGCCGCCTTCCGCCTGACCGGCTTTTTCCTGCATCGTCATGTCTATGAGCCGCGCGGCATCGAGATCGCCGCGGCGCGCGACGGTTTCATTCAAGCCGCGCTGAAAGCGGTGAATGCTATTTCGCTGGACCGGCCGGACAATCAGCCGGTCATCGCCGCCAAACGTTGAGGCATGTGAAGTGGCGAAGCGACTAGAGCGTTTCACCGCTTCATGGAAGCACAGAAACGCTCTACCTCTTTGTTTTTACGCAATTCCAGGAAAACCGCTGCGCACTTTTCCTGGAATTGCTTTAGCGCCGCTTGAATGCCCAGCCTTCCGGCCGCTCTTCGACCACCGTCACCGTATCGCCAATCTTCACGGTACCTTCGCCGCGCGGGACAACATTCCAGCCGAACAGCGGGCCTGGCACGCGCCGATCGGCGGACATGCGGACACGGCCCATGGCTGGCATGGGGTTGGGAACATCGCGCGAGCCCGTCTGCTGGTCCTGTGTCGTCATGATGCAGCGGGCGCAGGGCTTGACGAGGTCGAGGCGAATGCCGCCGATCTCGATCGCCGCCCAGCGGTCCTCCGGCCATTCTTCGTCGCAGTCGATGACGATGTTCGGGCGGAAACGCTCCATGCCGACCGATCCCTCGCCATGGGCGGCAAGATTGGCATTCAGCGCCTTGAGCGAGCCGGTGGTGGTGATCAGGATCTGGTAGCCGTCGCTGAATGTAACCGGCGTTCCGTCGCCCGCCCATTCCGGACTGGCAACGCGCGTGGCGAGCCTGTCGAAGAAGACTATTCTGACGTCGCGCCCGAGCCAGCTCGACAGCGCCGTGTTCGTCGCGTCGTCGGCGACCGAGGCGTTGACGGCCGACTTCCAGACGACGACGTCCATGCGGTTGTCCGGGTGCGGTGGGGGCACGATGATGTCGGCCTTACCCTCCATCTTCAGCCGCAGATAAGAGGGAGCTGGCTGGATATCGATGCGGGCAATATCCTGCAACTCGCGCTGGGTGATGAAATGGCCCGAGGGATCGACCAGCATGGCCCGCCGGTCGCCGGCCAGTCCAAAGGCATCGATGGCGGCGGACGGAATGGCAATGCCGCGCGCGCTCTTGAGCGGATAGATGAAGAGGTCGCTGACCTGCATGAATAGTCCTCAGATTTCGTCGATGAACATTGCCAGCACTGTCTTCAGCCGCTCATGCCGCGCGCCGGCGAACTTGCTGCCGGTTTCGGTCTGGAACCCATCCGCCAGTTTGAACAGCTTGGTCTCGAAATGATCGATGGCGAAGCGCTTGTCGTCAAGCGGCCGCTCCGTGGCAAGCGGATCGAACGGGTCATAGAGACCGGATCCCATACGCCCGGCGATATAGAAGCAGCGGGCTGCGCCGACCATGCCGATCGCATCCAGCCGGTCGGCGTCCTGCAATATCTTCGCCTCCAGCGTTTCCGGCGGCAGATTGGCAGAGAAGCTGTGCGTGGTGATCGCATGCGCAGTGGCGATGATATCCTCATCGGTCCATCCAAGCTCTCTGAGAATGCCGGACGCCTTCTCGGCGGCGAGCCTTGATGCCTGGGCGCGATGCGGCGAGTTCTTCTCGACCGAGACGCAGTCATGCAGCAATACGGCCGCGGCGAGGATGCGGGCATTGCCGCCTTCCTCGGCCTGGATGGCCATGGCGTTCCTGAATACGCGTAGGATATGGGCGATGTCATGCGAACCATCGTCGCCGTCGGCTGCATGCGGGATAAGGTCCGCTGCCAGCGTTTCGAACGGGGCAAAGGCCCGCGCCATCCTGTTGGTGTCCATCGTCAGCCCCGCCTCGAAATGATCTGCCTTGTTCCTATCGAGCGCGGAGATTCTCTGCAATCACTCCGGCGCTTTCTTGCCCGTCAGGAGCTTCTGATAGAACAGGCCGATGCCGATCAGCACCGCACCGAGGCCGATGAAGGACAGCGCCCGCAGGAAGCCCTCCAGATTTGCCATGTCGATCAGGAAGACCTTGACGACGGCGACGAAGACCAGCGCGGCGGATGCAATGCGCAGACTACGGGCATCGAAGCGTGCGCCGAGCCAGAGAAGGGCGATGCCGATCGCCAGCCAGACAACGGAGTAGGAATAGAGCTCCCCTTGAATGAAGCCGTTCCAGAACGGGATATATTCGCCCTGCCAGAAGCGGCGCACCGACAGTGTCGCCCAGGCAAAGGTCATGACGGCGCCGGCGACGGCCAGCATCGTCACATAAGGCAGGGGCCGCCTGCTCCGTGCATAGAGCGCCAATCCGGCATAGGCGAGCGCTGGCAGAAGATAGCCAAGCAGCAGCAGGTTGAAGAAGGGGATCCGGCCCGTGCTCTCACCGGTGATGAACGGATTGAGCCCAAGCAGATGCAACGTCAGGATCGAGATGACGGAGAGGACGCCGACCGCCATGCCGCCATAGCGGAAGACGGGGCTCGATGCGCTGAGATCGAGCGCCATCAGCGTTGCCGAGCCGCCGATCGCCAGCAATGTGTAGATCGATTGTTCGCCAAGCGTCGGAACGTTTGAATTCAGCACGCCGCCGTTCATCGCATGACGCACCAAGATGGCGATGGTCAGCAGTACCAGAAGGCTCGCCAGCGCTTGCAATGCGTTGCGCAGCCTGAGGCTTGGCGAGCGCCTGACTTCGAATGCGGACCAGACCGCGAGTGCGGCGGGGATGCCGTAGCCGGCCAGCAGCATGTTGAAGACCGGCGTCGTGCCGAGTTCACCCGGATCGACGATGGTTGGCTGCCAGGCGATGCGTCCCATGGTGATGATCAGCGCCGCGACCATCGTCCATGGCAGCACCAGCCACGAGCGGATCCGCCCGGCCAGCAGATAGGCAACGCCTAGTACCGGCAGCAGGATCGTCGGCACGGCGTCATGGGCAAGCGTATGCAGGGCAAAGACGGCAGCGGCAAAGGAGCCGGCCGCGAGGATATTTGTCGGCAGTGCCAAGCTGCCCTCGGCGGAGCGGCGATACTGCCATTCGGCAAGCGCCATCAGAACAACGGCGAGCCCGATGCCATAGAGTCCGTGCAGCCAGTCGCGGGTCCAGTTGCCGAAGGTGATGTAGCTGATCACGGCGATCGCCAGCGGTGTGGCCGCGATGACGACGCTCCAGAGCGCTGCAAAGGGCTTCTCGCTCTCGCCGAACCGTTTGAGGAAGAAGGCGCCGATCAGCACGAAGACTGCACCGAGGCCGAGACCTTCATAGACTACGACATCATAAAGCGCCGGCGAGACCTCCGCGAGACTCCAATCCACGGCATTCATCGGCGATGTTAGTACCATGGACATGCCAAGGCCGGCAGCGACAGCCGACAGGATTGCCGCCCAGGCCGCATGCAAACGGCTGGCTCCGAAGGCGGCGACCGCCGCAACGATGGCTCCAAACAGAAGGGTGGCGTTGGGGAGCGGGTATCCGTTCAACAGGCTGTAGCCGAGCAGCGACAGGGCGACGGCACTGGCGCCGATGGACGCCGTCAGCGTCATGCCGAGCGGTTCTCGGGCCAGGAACAGGACCGGATTGCTCACGGGTTGCGAGGCTGGCGACTCTTCTGAGTCGCTTAGCTCGGCTGGCGCTGGAGGCTCTTCACTAGGCGCTGTTGCGGCTTCATAACGTCCCGGCCAGATGAAGATCGTACCGGCGATCATCGCCAGCATGGCCAGGGTCACGGGGATGAGTTCGACTTCGGGGCTATTGAGAATGTAGAGCAACGCCCAGAAGCTGAGGAAGACGTTGGCCAAGGCGGGCGCGATCTGCCAGCGGCGCAACCGGGAGGCAATCGCTGTGGCGAGCCAGGTGAGGATGAGATAGCCGAACAACACCCACGGCTTTGGTGCTGTCGAGGCGATCAGGGCCGGGGTGACCATCGAGGCCAGCAAGCCGAGGCCGGCAAGCGCCTGGCCATGCAACAGCGACAGGCCGAGCGTGGCAAGGGAGATCAGAGCCAGGAGAACGAAAGCTGTCGCTGGTCCGATGAAGCCGTAAATGCCATGCGCGGCGTAAGTCGAGCCGAACAGCGCGACGACGCCCGCTGCCGTCAGCACGCCGGGGATCATCGCATTCTGGAAGGTGTTGGCCAGAACCGGCGCGGAGCGACGGCGGATCACTTCGCCGGCGGCGATCAGAACGAGACCGAAGAGCGCGGCGAGTGCCAGTCGCACGCCAGGGCTCAGCAGGCCGCTCTCGATCGAATACTTGACCATGAAGATGCCGCCGAACGCCAGCGCGATGCCGCCGACCCAGACGGCCCAGCGCGCGCCGATCGTGCTTTCCAGACTCTCATTTTTGGAGGCGGCATCCCGCGCGAAGGCGGGAGTTGCGGTCTCGTGGTTTGGTGCGGTTTCGCCGCCATCGGTCATGGCCTCGGCTTTCGTCGCAGGCGCCGCAACCGTCTCTGCCAAAGGCTGCGCGGCAGCTTCGGTGTATGAATCGGCCATATCGATGGATTCGGCTGCAATGGTTGATTCGCTGCTTCCCACCGCCAGCACCCGGCCGGCGAGTGCATTTTGTAGCTCCTGGACGCGGCTTTCGAGCTTTCCTAGCCGTAGATTGTAGCTTCGCAGTATAAAAATACCGACGACCACGACCGCGATCAGCAGCAAACTCATGATGTCCCCTCCATGGGCTCTTGGCCGTACATTATACGAAATGAGCCGGGGAGTAAGGGATGATTGGCCAATTTATCTATGATTTCAGTGGATTACGCGACGGAGATGGCGTGTTCTGGTTTGCTAGCGGCCCTAGAATTATTAGAGTATGCTAATTTATAACTTGGAAACTATTGTTAATACTCATTAACAATTTGTCCTTTACCGGTGCTGTGAACCGGCCTATCAGCACAGATAGTTCAACCGAAATGTATTGCGTACATACGACGTCGCATGAGGCGGCTCCTAACCTTAGGAGGTTTGTATGTCCCATGTTTCTTCCATATCCAATAGTTCTTATGCCTATCGTGGTACGCTATCGCGGCTCGACGCAAATGGTGACGGCGTCCTGAGCCAAGAGGAGCGTGAAGCCGACGAGCGCCCGGGCATTTTCGAGACCGATCCGAGTGCCGATGGCAGCGATGGAACGAGCAGCGCGCTGAGCAGCCTGATGGCGAAGCTCATGCAAATGCCGGGTGCCGGCGCTACGGTGACAGGCAAATCGCTGGAGACGAACAGCGCTTTCGACCTCGATCTGCTGACGCCGATGGATGCCTATAACAGCACCTATGGCCAGTACGACGTGGACAGCGCAGCGGCCTGATCCGTTTTTGCTGGATGATGATAGCGGTTCGCCGGACTACGGCGGACCGCTTGCTTGTGATTGAAACCATTCATTTTCCTCCTCGCCGGAACACCCGTCCCCGTGGTGCGTTGCATTGGTGATACCAAAAGGGAGGATGTATCCATGAGAACGATCATTATTGCCGCAACGCTGGCGCTGGCTGCGGCTCTGCCTGCCTTCGCGCAGGGCAAGCAGACGGCGATTGCCAATTTTGTCGGTGCCGACGGCAAGCAGTCGGGACGGGCGGTCCTGACTGAGGCGAAGACGGGCGTGCTGATAGAGCTCGACGTTTCCGGTCTGCCGGTCAACCGCTGGGTTGCCTTCCATATCCATGAGAGCGATCGCTGCGACCACACGCATGGGTTCGATTCTGCCGGCGGTCATTTCAATCCCACCAAGGCGGAGCATGGTTTGCTCGCGGCCAATGGCCCGCATGCCGGCGATATGCCTAATCAATATGTCGATCAGGACGGAAAGCTGCGGGCGCAGGTCTTCAACGGCATGGTGTCGCTCGACGGCAAGAACGGCATCCGCGGCCGGACGCTGATGATCCATGCGGACTCCGACGATTACCGCAGTCAGCCCGTCGGCGGCGCCGGCAAGCGGCTAGCCTGTGCGGTCATCCAATAGTTTTGTCGCCTTAGTGATTCGCGGCATTTGTCCCGATTTCTTGCCTAACGCCGGTTGTCCTCTTCATGCGGAGGCCCACCGGCGATATGATTCGATGCCTGTCAATTGGGGTTAATGATCAATTAACACCTATCTTTGACCACCCCTCCAAATCGGCCTATCCCATCAGGCATTTCAACAAGCGTACTGCGTCCCACGGAAAGCGCCTGGTGGCGTTTACTTCAGGAGATTTGGATGAGTGGTATTTCTTCAGTTGGAAGCAGCATGAGCGCTGCCTCGTACAATCCCCTTGATAAAAACCATGACGGCGTTGTGGACGCCCAGGAGCTGCAGGAAGCAGCACAATCAGGGCTTCTGTCGGCGAGCGTTCTCGGCGACGAAGACAGCGATGACAGCAGCGATCAGAGCCCGACGAGTGCGTTCTCCGGCAATCTGGCGTCCATGCTGCTGCAGATGCAGCAGGCAAGCGCCAGCGGCCAGACCAGCACGGACACGTCGAGCGACAGCTCGTCTGACCAATCGCCAATGGACCAGCTTTTCGCCAGCCTCGACACCAACAAGGACGGCAAGGTTTCGTCGGACGAGTTCGTGGCCGGGCGCCCGAAGGATATGAGCGAAAGCGATGCCGCGAACCTGTTCAAGAGCCTGGATACCCAAAGCTCAGGTTCGCTGGACAAAGATCAATTCGCCGAGGGCCTCGATGTCCTGAAGCCGACCGATGCATCCGCCGCCGATGTCCTGTCGCAGGAGCAGCCCTCCAGTGATAGCAGCAGCGATAATGCCGACCAGAATGCCCTGGAAGTTTTCATCAGCGAGCTGCAGGCCTCGATGAACGTCTATCAGAATACCTATGGTCAGTACGATACGGATCAGACAGGTAGCGTTGCCGCCTGATCAGTCGGCAAGACTTAAACCTGAAATGGACGGAGATTGCGCAAATGCAGTCTCCGTTTTTATGTGACGTCGATCTTTGCCAGTAGAGGCAGCACGAAGGGCATGTTGCCATCGGTATTGGCACCCCGGCCGATCGCTTTGACGGCGTCGACCAGCCGGCCCTTGCGGCCAAGCACTTCGTCACCGATCGCAACTAGCCGAGTGTTCGGCGTGGCATAGGGCGAGGCGGTACGCAGGCGGCGGGCGAGAACCATATCGTCCTCTTCGGGATGGACAGCTAGTGCTGCGATCAAAGCCGCTGCCGGCGAGCGCGAGACGCCCATCCAGCAATGGATCAGCAGCGGCGCGGTGCGATCCCAGCTTCTCGCGAAATCGATGATGTCGCGGACATGCGTCTCTTGTGGCGCGACAAGGTCGCCGGTGCCGGCAAAGCTGATATCGTTCATGCTGAGCAAAAGATGCCGGTGCGACTTGATCACGGCCGGCCGGTGAAAGCTCTGTTCCTTCGCCATCAGGCTGATCATTTCGGATGCGCCGTGGCGAACCGCCATTTCCGCGATGCGCGCCAGCGGCGAGACGACGATCGCGGTCATGCCTCGGCTCTCACGGTGGCGCGTTCGGCCTCGATCGCCTCGAAACGCTTCAAGAACAGCCGCTGGGCTTCGATCGCCGGCATTGGCTGGATCGGCAGCATGTCCTGGGTAATGCCGCGCGGCTGGCCGAAGAACTTTCGCGCCTCCTCTGGCGTGAAGCCTGCCAGCAGCGTCGCTTCGAAATAGGCGGAGACCGTGTCGGCCTTCTTGATCTTGTCCTTCAGGCGGGGTGCGCAATGCGGCGGCAAGGCGAAGCGCCGGTAGATCGCTGCTTCCAGGCGCTTTTCCACCAGCTTGTACTCGCCGCCGACCACCGATTTGAACGGCGAGATCATGTCGCCGATGACGTATTCGGGCGCATCGTGCAGCAGTGCTGCCAGCAGTTCATCCGGTGTCGCCGGGTTGAGCTGGCGGAAGATCGCCTCGACCACGAGACTGTGCTGGGCCACCGAAAAGGCGTGGTCCCCGGAGGTTTGGCCGTTCCAGCGCGCGACGCGGGCGAGGCCATGGGCGATGTCGCCGATCTCGACGTCGAGCGGCGAGGGATCCAGCAGGTCGAGCCTGCGACCGGACAGCATGCGCTGCCAGGCACGCGGGGTAGCACCCGATGTCATGCCGAAGCCTCGTCGGTCTGCGTCGGGAAGGAAAGGCCGGACCAGAGGGGCAGTGCAACGGCGACCTCGTGACCTGCCGCCAGGATCGGCGTGCCGGCAGCGATAGCTTCCCCGGCGCGATCGATGCGGACGATGGCAAGACCGTTGGCACCTTCGACAGAGCCGAGCGTGCCGATCGGCTTGCCGCCAGCGGTCAGTTCCGTGCCGCTTGCGGGCAGATCGGCGCTGCCGGTGACGATAACCACCCGCCGACGCGCGGTGCCGCGATGCTGCATGCGGGAAACCACTTCCTGGCCGACATAGCAGCCCTTGCGGAAGCCGAGACCGCCATTGAGGTCCAGCAGCACATCATGCGGAAAAGCGTCCTGCAGGGCAAAATCACGGCCGGAGACGGCAATGCCGTTGGCGATGCGCAGTGCCTCGTAAAGTGCTTGGGTATCGTCGCCGTGATGGCCTGAAATCCGCGTCAACGCAATGCCTGCCTTGGCGAAACGACTGTCTTTGGGACCCTCGGCTGCATTGTCGCCCCAGGCGACCGTAACGCCCTCGGTCTCTTCGACCGCGAAATCGACCGGCGCGCGCAGCCGGTACATGGTGAGCCGTTTCAGCAGCCCATCCCTTTGCGTCGTATCAGTTTCCAGCAGGAAGCCGGAACCATCCCTGGAGATCATGAAATCGAACAGGATCTTGCCCTGCGGCGTCAGCAGCGCGCCAGGCCGCACCTCGTCCGCGCCGAGCGAGGCAAGGTCGGTGGTGATGAGATTGTGCAGGAAAGGCTCCGCCTCAGCGCCGGTGACGCGAAGAAAGGAGCGGTCTTTCAGGAATACGGCTGGCATGATGGACCCGCTAATTTCGCCTATCGCCCAGAGGTAGGGCCTCTGCTCGGGAACCGCAAGTTCTGCGGCCGGATCATTCGCCGGAGGTGAAGAATTTCCACTTGCCGTCCGGCGTGATGCCGACGCGGTAGAAATTGTAACCACCGAACTCCAGCATGTCGGAGAAATCGCCGGCGGTGACGATCCGCATCAGGTCGACCTTTTCCGGCGCGGTCAGGGTCTTGATGTCCTTCTCGGCGAAATAGGGCCAGACATACATTTCGTTCGGCGTTCCCTGGCCGACATGGGCGCAGGCGCTCGACAGGATATCGAGGAGGATGGAGAGGATCTCGATGCCGTCGGAATCGCCGGAGAGATCATGCAGCGTCTTGATCGGATCTTCGCCCGGATCGTCCGCCGTTACCTGTGTCTGGTTGAGGCCGCCGCCGATATTCATCAGCGGGCGCAGACGCTCGAGATCACCGGAAGCTGCCGCCTCGACGATGGTCTCCCTCAGCTTGCGCACCGGTTCCGGCACCTTGCTGATATCGTAGATGATCTCTACTGACTTAGCGTTGTTCGAGGCATCGCCGGCGGTCGCGTTGCTGTTGGGCTGCCCTGCCTGGCTCTTGACCAGCGGGTCCGGCATTGGAAGAGCCTTGGAGGGCGCTTCAAGCGCCTGCTCGATCGGCTTGTCATTGTTCTGCTGCGCGGGCTTGCTTGCAGCACCTGGCTGAGCGGCGGGCGGGTTTATCAGCGAGAAGGCGAGGGCTGGCAGCGGCTGGGCAAGGCTGCCGAAAAACATGGTCGCAGCGGCAAGCGAGGCAATGGAACGTCGAAACTCACTGCCCGGTACGATATGCATAAGGGATCTCTGGCTGTTATTGCAGGGTGCGGTTCGGAGAGAATTCACCAGCAAGCATGCGTTCCCTAAGCGATTCGAGCAAGGCCTCGGCGCCCTGTTCCCCATGAATGCGAATAGTCTCGCGGATGGCATGGGCAATAGCGGCGTCGGCAATGATCTCCGGCTCGATGCCATCGGCCATTCCGTCGGCCCAAGCTTCGTTCTGGTATTCCAGCGCTGCCTGCATCTTTTCGTGGACAATCATGTCGTCGATTTCGTTCAGGCTGGCTTCCATTGATTCTTCCTTAAGACGTTCATGTCCTTACCGCTTGATTAACGACTTTATCAGCCTTTTCCTAAAACGACACGGCTCGGTACGAAAAGGGGTTAATAAATCGTCAATTTCCAAAGCGAGCGGTTATTTCTGTCGCAAGTGTTGCACCTTCGTTACGGTATCGCTCCTCGGCGACAACGGCCTGCGAGGTGCAATTTGTGTAAACCGACGCAAAGGATCTGTATCCACGGTTGAACGCGGCGGTCAGTCTTTCCTTGCGTTTCGGCTCGTTCTTGGTCTCGGTATCGAGCAATTGCTGCATGCCGACCCGCCAACCATCTTCCGTGGCGGGGTTGCAGAGGTTGCGCAGATAGTTGACCGATCCGAGGATTTCGGAGAGCCGTAAAAGCTGGTCGTCATAGGGCGTCGGTTGCTCGGTCTCGCCACTATTGCCGGGTGCCTGTCCCTGCGGAACGGTCGTCGCCGACTGCGCAAACGCCGGAAATGCGGCCGCAAGCGCGGCGCAGATCACAAGCGGATGAATGAGGCGACGATGAATCATGTGTTCAATTGATACGGCAAGCATGACGGGAACAAGGCGAAATGCGCGCTTTCCACCCCGTTATTGTTAAGCATCGTTAACGCCGGAGCCCGGCTGATCCCATCAGTCGCGGGTTGTGGCGATCCTCTCGACGCATTCGAGCACACTTGCGGGAACGGGCAGGGCGCGGATCTCCTCCAGCGAATACCAGCCGATCGCGGCGGCATCGTCGGCAGCTTCGGCGGTCGCTTCTTCGTCTGCATCCACCTGAAAGACGGACAGGAGAAAGTGACTGGTGAGCGTCCTATCTGCTGCATGGCTTCTGAGGTCGTAAGTCTCGAACAGGCGGGGATTGCGGGCTGATATCCCCGTCTCCTCCTCGAACTCCCGCAACGCCGTTTCCGCCGGCGTTTCACCATCCTCGGCCCGCCCGCCCGGAAAGGCATACATATCGGCGGACGGCGGATTGCGGCGCAGGACCAACAGGAAGCGGCCGTTGCGTTCAAGGATGGCGGAGGAAGCGGGTTGGGGGATGGAGGTCATGGGTCTTCGGATTTTGAGGGAAGTATCAGGCGGCGATGGAAGCTTTGAGCGCCGACAAGATACGGCTCTTGTTGCGCCGGATGAAAGCCCTTTTACTCGCAAATGAAAACGACGATTCGAGACCGCGGCCCGCGCTGCTGGAAATCATGATGACCTACGCACTCTATGCCCTTGCCGCGCTGGCAGAAATTGCCGGCTGTTTCGCCTTCTGGGCATGGCTGCGGCTGGCAAAGCCGATCTGGTGGCTGGCGCCCGGCCTGGTGTCACTGGCGCTGTTCGCCTGGCTTTTGGCGCTGGTGCCGAGCGATGCGGCGGGGCGCACCTACGCGGCCTATGGCGGCGTCTATATCGTCGCCTCCATTCTCTGGCTTTGGCTGGCCGAGGGGCGGTTGCCCGATCGTTGGGATATTTCCGGTGCCGCCGTCTGCCTTGCGGGCGGTGCCATCATTCTCTTCGGCCCGCGCGGCTGACCTTCTCCTTGACCCGGCGCTTTCAGGGTGCAAAACAAGCCCTATGTGCGGACGCTTTGCATTGACATCGACGCCGGAATACGTGGGCGAAGCGCTGGGCGTCCTGCTGAGCGAAGGCTTTCCCGCGCGCTATAACATCGCGCCGACACAGCCGATCCTCGTCGTCATCTCGGGCGATAGACAGGAGCGGGGCAGCAATCTGCCGGATCGTCGCGCTGTGTTGGTCCGCTGGGGTTTTACGCCCGCCTGGGTGAAGGATCCGAAGGAATTTCCGCTGCTGATCAATGCGCGTGCCGAAACCGCGATCGGCAAGGCTTCATTCCGCGCGGCCATGCGGCATCGGCGCATTCTGATCCCCGCCTCGGGCTTCTACGAATGGCGTCGTCCTTCCAAGGAGAGCGGCGAGAAGTCGCAGCCCTATTGGATACGTCCGCGCAATGGCGGCGTTATCGCCTTTGCCGGCCTGATGGAGACATGGGCATCGGCCGATGGATCGGAGGTCGATACCGGTGCTATCCTGACGACGGCTGCGAACAGAGCGATGCGTCCCATTCACGATCGCATGCCCGTCGTCATCAAGCCGGAGGATTTTGCCCGCTGGCTCGATTGCAAGACACAGGAACCGCGCGAGGTTCTCGATCTGATGGCACCGGTTCAGGAGGATTTCTTCGAGGCGATCCCGGTTTCGGATCGCGTCAACAAAGTCGCCAATATGGGACCTGACTTACAGGAGCCGGTAACGATAGAGGCTCCGACCAAGCCGTCGAAGAAGTCGGACCCCGGCGATGGCCAGTTGAACCTCTTCTGAACGGCTTCGTGTCGAGATCGGCGCTGCCACAAGCCGCTGTTAACAGTCGGCTCCCCCTGGCTGGCGAATAAAGTCTGGTCTTAGGCGATCTTCTTTTTCATCGGCTTGGTCTTCAGCATCAGATGTGCTGCTAGAACGGCCTTCAGGCCGAGCGGACGATAAAGCAAGCTGGGATCGATCTTTGCCTGCGGTTGTGCCGCTTCGTCTTTCTTCGTGGTCATGGGTTACTCCTCACCTTGTTCCCGCTGGTGTTTCCTGAATCACCAAACTGCTTTGCTAATGTGTCGTAAATCATGACAAATCAAAGGCGTTTGCCGATCAGCTTTTGTAAACACCGACCATATTTCGCGAGATGAGGGCGAAATTTCCGTATTTTCCTAATCTACCCAGGGTATTAATTCTTCATTAACCATCTTCACGCTTTGCGTGAACCGTCGCAACCAATCGTCCAACGAGACGAGCGGCACGTCGAGCCATACCGGCTTTTTGGCTAGATATGCCGACCGATATCGTCGTTGGAATCGTCGACGTCGGGATCGGCTGGACCGTTGATGGTGAAGGTGCCGTATTTGCGCGCCCAGGAACGGGCGCCGAGCGGCAGCGACAGCAGGTAGGCAATGACGGTCACGACCATGACATGCCAAGTGTAGCTCATCAGCAGCGCCACATAGACGACGATTGCCAGCATGGCCGGCAGCACGAGATCGCGGCGAATGCCATTACCTCCCGTTTTGCCGGACCAGACGGGCAGGCGGCTGACCAGCAGGAAGCCGATCAGTACGGTATAAGCGGCACCCCAATACGCAAAAGTCCTGGTGGGTTCCACACCCAGAAAACCGAGGTAGACCGGCAGCAGCACCAGCATGGCTCCGGCCGGCGCCGGCACGCCGACGAAATATTCCGACTGCCAGGACGCCTTGTGCTCGCGCTCCGCCATGACGTTGAAGCGGGCAAGGCGCAAGCCGGCGGCGATGGTGTAGATCAGGGCTGCGATCCAGCCGAGCGAGCGTGCCTGATCCAAGAGGAAGACATAGACGACAAGCGCCGGCGCTACACCGAAATTGACGATGTCGGCAAGCGAATCCATCTGCGCGCCGAATTTGGACGTGGCCTTCATCAGCCGCGCCACGCGTCCGTCGACGCCATCGAGGAAGGCGGCGACCAGCACGGCAACCACGGCGAGCTCATAGCGATTTTCGAAAGCGAGACGGATGCCGGTCAGGCCCGCGCAGATCGCCAGGACGGTGATCATGTTCGGCACCATCAGCCGCAATGGAATTTCCCGCAGGCGCGGCCCGCGCGCCTCGTCATTGGGACCATTCGGCTCGAAGGGCGGAAAAGGCGTCTTCATCGTGCTCGTTTCCTTGGGGCTCAGCTGCGGCGGCTAACGGTCGGGCCTTTTGGCGAGCCAAATTCGGCGATTACGGTTTCGCCGGCGATCGCCCTTTGACCGACCGCGACGCGCGGCTCGGCGCCTGCGGGAAGGAAGACATCGAGGCGCGAACCGAAGCGGATCAGACCGATGCGCTCACCGGCATCGAGCGGCTCGTTGACGTTGACGAAGCAAAGGATGCGGCGGGCAACGAGGCCGGCGATCTGCACGACGCCGATTTCGCCATGCTTGGTTTCGATCGTAAGACCGTTGCGCTCATTCTGCTCGCTGGCCTTATCCAGCTCCGCATTGAGGAAGCTGCCCTGGCGATAGGCGATATTGGTGATGCGGCCACGCATCGGCGAGCGGTTCACATGGCAGTCGAAGACATTCATGAAGATCGACACGCGCAGCATCGGCTCTGTGCCGAGATTGAGCTCGGCCGGCGGCGTTACCATCTGGACGCCGGAAACCTTGCCGTCGGCGGGCGATATGGCGAGATCGTCGTCCTGTGCCGTCATGCGCTCGGGGTCGCGGAAGAAATAGGCGCACCAGAGCGTCAGGATCAGGCCGATCCAGAAGAGCGGCTTGAAGACCCAGCCGAGAACCAGCGATGCAACAAAGAAGCCTGCGACGAAGGGATAGCCTTCCTTGTGCACGGGGACGATTACGTTGCGGACGCTATTCAACAAGCTCATCGATGGCGGGCTCCTATGATTGCCAGTTGACGGTGACTACAGGCAAAAGCCGTCATGGGCAATGGTTTCGCGCAGTCACCCCCAGGCGAAACCGGCTGGGTGACGCCTGCATTCCGAAACGCATGATCACGCGCAAGCTGTTGTGGCACTGAAAGGACTGTTGCGACGGCAAATGAAAAGCCGCCGGAAGATGGTCCGGCGGCTTGTTATGCCAGTGCTGTGGTCAGCGAAGATCAGAGGCCGAGGGCGGCCCGCAGCTCTTCCCTGGCGGCCTCATATTCGGCCTTGTAGTCCTCATGCGTGGTGATGGTCTGAGCGATGACCGTACCCGCGATGCGGCCGGCCTCGATGTCGGTGGCGTAGTGGATGCCGCCGACGATGCGGTTGTGGCCGTATTCCCAGGCGCGGGTCATGATGGCAGCCTTCTTTTCCGGCACCATGTTCGACAGCACGATACCCATCAGCGTTCCGAGCGTCGTGTGGCCGGACGGATAGGAACCGGACTTCGACAGCGGCACGATCGGCTTGACGAGATCGCTGTAGAGATGCGGACGCGGGCGCTTCCAGACATCCTTGGCCGGATCGACGACGGCGCCTTCGGTTTCGACGATGCGATCGAAGAAGGCCGAGAACTTCGGAAGGTTTTCCTTGGTGAACTTCGGATTGTCGATGACGTCGGAGAAGCGCCAGACGTTTTCCTCGGCGTCGGCAACGGCGCGGGCCGCCATGTCCGGGGTGCGGGTCACCTGCAGCGTCAGGATTTCTCCCAGCTCGGCTTTGGTCTGGGCCGAGTCATTGGCCGGCGGTGGGGGCAGGAGATTCAGGAGGTTGACCTCCTTGTTGTCGGTAAACGGCTTGGCGTCGTCGGCGAAGACCGGCGCGGCAAGACCGACGGCGAGAAGAAGGGTAAAGGTTCTGGCGAGATTGCGCATTCGGGGGGCCTCTTCGAATGAGTGACCGCTCTCGCTATCAAGCGAGCATCTCAGTCTCATGACAGCCGCGTGCTTCAGCGTGCCGGCGCCAGCCGGTTGACGACGCCGAGGTCGTCGTTCTCGCGCACCTGCTTTAGATGTTCTTCGGCCTGTGTCGCTTCGCGCTGGCGGTTCCACATCGAGGCGTAGAGGCCGTTCTGTTCCAGAAGGGCGGCATGCGTGCCGCGCTCGGCGATCTCGCCGCTTTTCAGCACGATGATTTCGTCGGCGCCGATGACGGTGGAGAGCCGGTGGGCGATGACCAGCGTCGTGCGGTTTTTCGAAACGACATCGAGGGCCGTCTGGATTTCCTGCTCGGTCGTGGAGTCCAGCGCCGAGGTCGCCTCGTCGAGGATGAGCACCGGCGGAGCCTTGAGAACGGTGCGGGCAATGGCGACGCGCTGCTTTTCGCCGCCGGAAAGCTTCAGGCCGCGCTCACCGACCTTGGTCTCGAAACCTTCGGGCAACTGGCTGATGAAGTTTCCGATCTGGGCGATCTCGGCTGCTGCCGTCACCTCCGCTTCGCTCGCGCCGGGCCGGCCATAGCGGATGTTGTAGGCGATGGTGTCGTTGAAGAGCACGGTGTCCTGCGGCACCATGCCGATCACCTTGCGCAGGCTCTTCTGCGTCACTGTGCGCAGATCCTGACCGTCGATGGTGATCGTACCGCTCTGGACATCGTAGAAGCGATAAAGCAGCCGCGACAGGGTCGACTTGCCGGCGCCCGAGGGACCGACGACGGCGACCGTCTTGCCGGCGGGTACTTCGAACGAGATACCTTTCAGGATCGGCCGGGCGGCGTCGTAGGCGAAATGTACGTCCTTGAAGGAGATGGCGCCGTGGTCGATGACAAGTTCCTTGGCGTCAGGCGCGTCAGTGACTTCCGGCTTGACTTCCAGCAGGTCGAACATCTCCTCGATGTCGGTCAGGCCCTGGCGGATTTCGCGATAGACGAAGCCGATGAAGTTGAGCGGTACAGAGAGCTGCAGCAGCATGGCATTGATGAACACGAAGTCGCCGACCGTCTGGTGGCCGTTGAGAACAGCCCAGCCGGAGACGACCAACATGACCGTGGTGCCCAGCCCGAAGATCACGCCCTGGCCGAAGTTCAGCCAGCCCAGCGATGTCCAGACACCGGTGGCTGCCTTCTCGTAACGCGCCATCGACTGGTCGAAGCGCTTGGCCTCCATCTCCTCGTTGCCGAAATATTTGACCGTCTCGAAGTTCAACAGTGAATCGATCGCCTTGGTGTTGGCGTCCGTATCGCTCTCGTTCATCGTCCGGCGAATGGAGATGCGCCAGTCGCTCGCCTTGACGGTGAACCAGATATAGAGCCAGACCGTGACCGCCGTGATGGCGAGATAGGAAAAGCCATAGCCACGCCAGAAGATGATGGCGGTCAGCAGGAACTCGACGAAGGTCGGGAGGGTGTTGAGAATGGTGAAACGGACGATCGTCTCGATGCCCTTGGTGCCGCGCTCGATGACGCGCGATAGGCCACCGGTCTTGCGTTCGAGATGAAAGCGCAGCGACAGTTCGTGAATATGCACGAAGGTCCGGTAAGCGAGCTGGCGCACGGCATATTGGCCGACGCTGGCAAACAGCGAGTCGCGCAGCTGGTTGAGGCCGAGCTGGATGAGGCGCGTGACGTTGGTGGCGATGATCAGCGCGATGGCGCCGACCATGAAGGCCGGCAGGATGCCCTGCATGTCCAGCTTGCCGTTGAGGGCGTCGACGGACCATTTGAAGAAATAGGGGACCAGCAGCAGGAAGAATTTCGAGATCAGCAGGTAGACGGTTGCCCAGACAACCCGCATCTTCAGGTCCATGCGCCCCGTCGGCCACATATAGGGCCAGAGATTGATAAGCGTATTCAATGGATTGCTGGAATCCGCCGATATGGTTTTCTTGCGGTCTGCCATGTCCGTCTCCGGCGAATATGTGAGGCAGCCGGGCAACGGCGCGCAGTCGCGCAGCCTGGCTGGAAAGGCCCGGTCGGATCATGACCAGGGCAATGGGGTTGGAGGCAGGCTTATACCATTTTTATGGCAGGTAAAAGCAATGGCCAGGCGCTGATTGCGCCTGGCCATATCGTGTCGATCTGTCGTGAAGCGTGCCTTTTACAGGTGCCCGCCCGAAAGCCGCTTGCGGTGCAGCTCTTCGGCATTCGGCAGCGCGTCCTTCGGCAGGCCGAAGACCTGGCCCGGCAGGATGCGGTCCGGATTGTTGATCTTGTCTTCGTTGGCGATATAGATCGTCGTGTAGCGCACGCCCGCGCCGTAAATGCGGCGGGAGATCTGCCAGAGCGTATCGCCACGGCGGATGATGACCGCATTGGTATCCTGCGATAGCGGTGCCTGCTCGAGGGTCTTCGGGCCACCGCCATTGGAGGCGGATTCGGCGCTTGCCGGTGCGGCTTTTTCCGGCTTGGCGACGGCGGCGATCATCTGATCGAGATTGGGCAGCGCATCGCCAACCGACTTCGGATCCTTCGGCAGGGCCTGCAGCGCGGACAGCGCCTTGAGTGCCGCGTTCGAGGCATCCGTGGCCGCCTGTTTCAGCGCCGCATTCGCATCGATCGTCGGACGGAATTCCGAAAGGGACTTGAGCGCGATTTCCGTTCCCGAGCGGGCGGCGGCGAGCTGCTCGGCATTCGGCTGCTTGCCATCGGCGAACAGGCCCTTGAGCAGGGAGAAGGCCCTGGAGGCGTTCTCCGTCAGTTTGCCGAGTTCGCCTTCATCAAGCGGCACCATTGTGGTGGCCGCAGGACTGCCGCTGGCACCGGCAGCCGCTGGTGTCTGTGCCGCAACGGTCACCTGATTGCCTGCGGGGCGGGTGAAGTTGACACTGGTGCGGACCACCACGTCGCCATTGGCGCCGAGGACATCCACACGAATCTTGTGATCGCCGACCGCCAGGGGCAACGTGCCGTCGACGACGAAGTGTCCATCGGCTCCGGCCGTGATTTCGCCGATCAGCTTGTCGTCGGCATAGGCGCGGACCTTGGCGTTCGGCTTGGTCGTTCCGGCAACGAAGATGCGGTCATTCTCGATCTCGACCGCATTGACCATGACGTCCGGCTCGCCGCTGGATGTTGCGGCAGGCGGGCTGCCGGCAGCCGGATTGGCAGAGGCGACGGCGGCATTATCCTGCGGTTTGACGTCAGTCGCAGTTGCCGGCGCGTTGGCGGCCGTTGTCTGTTCGCCCGAAGTGACGCGTCCCTGCTTGGACGATGGCGCGGTGATGATGCGGCTTGCCGCGCCAGGCTTGGAAACCATGGCAAGAAGCTGGCTCTTGTCGTCCTTCGGAACCGAAACGGTGGCGACTTCTTCCGATGTCACGGCCTTGCCGTCCTTGCCGGTTGCGCGCAGGGCCAGTTCATGGTCACCGGGCGGCAGCGGATTGTCGAGCACGGCAACGAAATCGCCGGTCGGCCCGACCTGGGTCGTCGTCACAACCTTGTCGCCATCGACGATTTCCAGCTTGGAATTTGGCTCGGCCGAGCCGGCGATGACGGTGGAGCCATCGGGCTCGACACGCAGCACGTCGAAGGATGGCGTCGAGGGTCCGGCTGCGGCCTGTGTCTGCGGTGCGGCCTGGCCGGTCAGCGCCGCCAGCGCCTTGTCGATTGCGGCATTGGCATCGGCAATATTTTCCGGAAGTGACTGGATGATGGCGAGCGCCTTGCCGGCGCCGTCATGCGCCTTGTCGACCAGGGCGGTCGTGGTGGCGTCCGTCCCTTGGGGAACGGTAAAGCCGACGACCGCTTGCAGCGCTGTGATCACCTTCGTCTTGGCGGCTGCGAATATATCCTCGCTCGGACCCTTGCCGTCCTTGAAGAGCGCCTTGAGATCGGCGAGGGAGGCGGTCGCCGCGCCGCTGAGATCGGTGAGCTTCTTGACGACATCGGCGGCATTGATTGCGGTCGCAGCAGCGTCCTGCGTTGCTTCGCTTGCCTTCTGCGCCGCATCGTCAGCTTTTTGCGCGCTCTCCGTAATCGTATTCTTTACCGCGTCACTGGCTTGATTGACGGCGTCGCCAATCGGCTTTTTGTCGCCGTTGATGCGCGGCATCACGAAAAAGACCATCAGCAGGGTCGCAATTACCAGCACCAACAGAGCCAGCCAGCCGGCACGGTTCTTCATCATCATTCATCTCCAAGCGGCGGCATCGTCCCCACTCTTGAAATTGCTAACGATTTCGCCTGCTTTTACAAGCTTTCTCAGCCATTTCCGCATGTTCTGGCACAAGTTTTCTTGTGAAAATTCTTGACTGAGCATCTGCAGCATAGTTGTTTGCATTCATGACCGAAGATTCTGCACCAATTCGATCCATTTGCGTCTATTGCGGCTCAAGGCCGGGACGCGATCCTGCTCACATGACCGCGGGCCGCGAGCTTGGCAAAAGCATCGCCGAAAGCGGGCTGCGCCTCGTCTACGGCGGCGGAACGAAGGGCATCATGGGCGCTGTGGCAAGCGGTGTCCTGTCGCATGGCGGCAAGGTCACCGGCATCATTCCGGAGTTCCTCGTCGATATGGAAGCGACACGCCATTCGCTCGGCCAGCTGGACGAGCTCATCATAACCCCGGACATGCACACGCGCAAACACGGCATGTTCGAGCGCGCCGACGCTTTCGTGGCCTTGCCGGGCGGCATCGGCACGCTGGAGGAGATTGTCGAGATCATGACCTGGGGCCAGCTCGGCCGTCATGAGAAGCCGATGGTCTTTGCCAATATCAACGGTTTCTGGGACCCGATGATGGAACTGATCCGCCACATGACGGAAGAGGGCTTCATCCATACGAGCCACCGCGTTCAGCCGCTGGTGATCGACCAGATTGCCGACATCATCCCGGCGATCCGCAAGCATGCCGCCGAAGCGCAGGGACCGCGCGATGGCGAAGAGGCGGTTATCTCAAAGCTCTGATTGTAGAGCAGGACTTTGGTGCTAAGTATCGAAGCTTGCTGACCGAATGCGATCGGGTAACATACGGCTCAGTTCTATCTCGAAATGAGAGATCTAATATGTGGCCGATCTTCAAGACGTTGTTATCTGGCTCGAAGTTGTTAAACGTGACGGCCGGGGAGATCATTCTCACTACTTCGCAAGAAAGCGGTGTCTCCCGCCACTCGTTTTTCGAATGGCGTGTCAAAGAATCCATTGATAAATCCGACGTCTTTATCGCCGTTAAAATGCGGCCCGACAGCTATGCGGGACCGGAAGGTGCTGTCAAAAATTATATCAACTTCGATGTTGATACGGCCGTTAGGCTTCGCGATAGCTTGAATGAGTGCATCGAGTTTGCGCGCAAATATCAAGAGGCTCGCGAAGGCGCCTCGGGTGTTTCGGATAGCAACCAACGCTAACGAAATCGCGTAATTGCGGTCAGAAGCGCGGTTTAGCTGTCCTGCTTGATGTGCCTAACGCGCCCGGCTCTGACGCAGCATTGACCAGCTATAAAGCACCAGCCCCGCCCAGATCAGCGAGAAGGCAGTCATCTGCGTCGTACCGAAAGGCTCCTTGAACAGGAAGATGGCGATCAGGAAGATCATGGTCGGCGCGATGTACTGCATGATGCCGATGGTGGAGAGCTTCAGCAGCTTCGCCCCATTGGCGAAGATCATCAGCGGCAGGGCGGTTACCAGGCCGCAACCGAGCAGAAGCGCCGTATCCGAGATGCCCGTGCGGTAGAGATGGCCTTCGCCGCGCGTTTCCAGATAGAGGATGTAAATCGCAGCCGGAATGCAAAGGAGCAGCACCTCCAGGAAGAAGCCCTGGTTTGCCCCGACAGGCAGCGTCTTGCGGAAAAAGGCATAGAAACCCCAGGATAAGGTCAGCGTCAGCGCCACCCAGGGCACGGTGCCGGCCTCGATGGTCAGGATGACCACTGCCGCCGCTGCAAGGCAGATCGCGGCGATCTGTAGCGGTGCCAGCTTCTCCTTCAACAGCAGGGCGCCGAGGGCGATGCTGAACAGCGGATTGATGAAATAGCCGAGCGCCGCGTCGAGCGAATGTCCGGCGCTGATCGCCCAGACATAGGTTCCCCAGTTGATGGTCACCAGCGTCGCCGTCAGCGATACCATGGCGACCGTGCGCGGACTGCTGAGCGCCGCCTTGATGTCGCCCATGCGACCGAGCGCCAGAAGCACGACACCGGCAACGGGTACGGACCATAAAATACGATGGGCGACGACCTCCGTGGCGGGAATATGCGCCAAGGCCTTCATGTAGAGCGGCAGGACGCCCCAAAAAAGGTAGGCCGTCAGCGCGAAGCCGAAGCCGCGCAGGCTGTCCTCGTTCTTAACGTCAGGTGCGACCGTATCGGTAGCCATTGGTGTTTCCCGTCCTAATATTTTTTCTTTAGGACGGAACTACTCCAAAGCGCGGGGCAGGGCCAATTCATTTCCTTGACGGCATGGTCAAGGTTTTTGATGGGCGGCGGATTACTCCGCCGCGATTTTGCCCGCCATATGCCGGTTCTTCATCAGCTTGTAGATGACGGAATCCATCAGCGCCTGGAACGAGGCGTCGATGATGTTTTCCGAAACGCCGACCGTCCACCAGCGCACGCCGTCGCTATCGGTGGATTCGATCAGGACACGGGTCACGGCTCCCGTACCGCCGTTGAGGATACGCACCTTGAAGTCGGCCAGCTCCAGATCGTCGATCTCATGCTGGTATTTGCCGAAATCCTTGCGCAGCGCCAGATCGAGCGCATTGACCGGGCCGTCGCCTTCGGCAACCGACATGATGGTCTGGCCATCGATGATCATTTTGACCACAGCTTCCGAGACGGTCTTCACCCGGCCGTGGGAATCGAAACGGCGCTCGACCATGACGCGGAAGCCCTCGACGGCAAAGAATTCCGGAATGGTGCCGAGCGTGCGGCGCGCCAGAAGCTCGAAGCTGGCGTCTGCGCCTTCGTAAGCATAGCCCGTGGCTTCCCGTTCCTTGACGATCTGGATCAGCCGGTCGAGCTTCGGGTCGTCCTTGCCGACCTCGATGCCGCGCCGCTTCAGCGCATTGATGAAATTCGACTTGCCGCCCTGGTCGGAGACCATCACCTTACGGAAATTGCCGACGCTTTCCGGCGGCACATGCTCGTAGGTGCGCGGGTCCTTCAGCAGCGCCGAGGCATGGATGCCGGCCTTGGTCGCAAAGGCGGAAGCGCCGACATAGGGCGCCTGATGGTCCGGCGAGCGGTTCAACAGCTCATCGAAGGCATGCGACAGTCCGGTGAGGCCAAGCAGCCGTTCGCCGTCGATCGCCGTTTCGAAGCGCTCGCTATAGGTTCTCTTCAAGGCCAATGTCGGGATCAGCGTGATCAGGTTGGCATTGCCGCAGCGCTCACCGATGCCGTTGAGCGTCCCCTGGATCTGCCGCACGCCGGCTTCGACGGCGGCAAGCGAGTTGGCGACCGCCTGGCCGGTATCGTTATGAGCATGAATGCCAAGACAGTGCCCCGGAACGCCCTCAGCGATCACGGCCTCGACGATGGCGCGCACTTCCGGCGGCTGCGTGCCGCCATTGGTGTCGCAGAGCACGACCCAGCGTGCCCCGGCCTCGTATGCCGTCTTGGCGCAGGCCAGCGCATAGGTCGGGTTGGCCTTATAGCCGTCAAAGAAATGTTCGCAGTCGACTAGCGCTTCCTTGCCCGCGCCGATAGCCGCCTTGACGCTTTCGGCAATGCTTTCGAGGTTTTCCTCGTTGGTGCAGCCAAGCGCGACCTTGACGTGATAGTCCCAGCTCTTGGCGACAAAACAGATGGCATCGGCCTTGGCTTGCAGGAGGGTCGCCAGGCCCGGATCGTTGGAGGTGGAAACGCCGGCGCGCTTGGTCATGCCGAAGGCGACGAAGGAGGCTGTCTGCGTCCTCTTCTCGTTGAAGAAGGCGGTATCGGTCGGGTTCGCGCCGGGATAACCGCCCTCGACATAATCGAGGCCGAATTCATCCAGCATGGTGGCGATCGAAATCTTGTCCTCGACCGAAAAGTCGATGCCGGGCGTCTGCTGCCCGTCGCGCAAGGTCGTGTCGAAGAGATAGATTTTTTCGCGTGTCATACTATTTCCTCCGGCGAGCCGGTTTCTTCTTGCTCAGTCACTCCCTTTCCCCGTTAACGGGAGAAGGCCTTTTGGGATCAAATTTTCCCGGCAAACTTATCCGTCGCGCGGATCAGCTGGTCGAGGATACCGGGCTCGGAATAGGCATGGCCCGCGCCTTCGATCAGATGAAATTCCGCTTTCGGCCATGCCTTGTGCAGCGCCCAGGCATATTTGGCCGGGCATGGCATGTCGTAGCGGCCATGGACGATGGCGCCGGGAATGTCCTTCAGCTTGTGGGCATCGCGCAGCAGTTGGCCTTCTTCCAGCCAGCCGTCATTGACGAAGAAGTGGTTCTCGATGCGCGCGAAGGCATGCGCGAATTCCGCATCTTCGAACGGCGTGCTGGTCGCAGGGTCCGGCAGAAGCGTGATGGTCTCACCCTCCCAGATCGCCCAGGCCTTGGCGGCCTCGAGGCGCGTGGCCTTGTCCTCATGCGTCAGCCGACGGTGATAGGCGGCCATCATCTCGTGGCGCTCTTCCGGCGGGATTGGCGCTAAGAAGCGCTCCCATTTTTCCGGGAACATTTCCGAGACGCCGAACTGATAATACCAGTCGAGCTCCGCCTTCGTCAGGGTATAGATGCCGCGTACGACCAGTTCCGAGACATGCTCCGGATGGGTTTCCGCATAGGCGAGCGCCAGCGTCGATCCCCAGGAGCCGCCGAACACCAACCACTTGTCGACCCCCGCCATCTCGCGCAGCCGTTCGATATCATCAACCAGATGCCAGGTGGTGTTGGCTTCCAGCCCCGCATGCGGAGTGGACTTGCCGCAGCCACGCTGGTCGAACAGCGTCACGTCGTAGAGCGCCGGATCGAACAGACGGCGATGGCTCGGCGAGATGCCGCCGCCGGGGCCGCCGTGCAGGAAGACAGCCGCCTTGGCGCCGGGTGTGCCGACGCGTTCCCAATAGATGACATGGCCGTCGCCGACATCGAGATGGCCGGAGGCGTAGGGCTCGATTTCCGGGTAAAGCGTGCGCAACACTTCCGTCATATTTTCAGCCCTTCCGAGGGCCAGATATCGGTGTCGTGGTCTGGGTGCTGGAAGGAGATGATCCGCTCCTGCTGGGCATAGAAATCCGGATCCTGATGCACCGGCTGCTGGAATATGGTTTCGACCCAGGGCAGGCGCGAAGCGTGGTTCACCTGGATCTGCGGCGCCAGATCGTCGCGCTCGTCGAAGGCGCCGATGGCGATCTCCAGGCCGCCGGGATGGCGATAAGTCAGCGGCGTGCCGCAATTCTCGCAGAAGCCGCGCTCGATGTTGACCGAGGACTGGAAATAGGTCGGTTCGCCGCGCGTCCAGTCCAGCTTGCCATCCGGTGCGGTCACCAGAGCGGAGAAGAAGCTACCGAACTGTTTTTGGCACATGCGGCAATGGCAGATCGAGGGGCGGCCGAGTTGACCGCGAATGCGAAACCGCACCGCACCGCACTGGCATCCGCCGCTTCTGGTGACTTCAGTCATGGCTCTTCTCCTGTGGCCAGGTTTGGGTATCGTGATCGGGATGCTGATGGTTGGACGAGCGGATCGCCTCGGTGCGCTCGGCCTCATCTTCATCCGCCTCCACCGGAAGCACATCCAGCGCATCGAACCACGGCATCTTTGCCGCCAGATTTGATTGCGCAACCGGCTGCACCGCCATCGGCTCGTCCAGCGAGCCAAGCGTTACATTGATGGAATCCGCGCCCGGAATGTCATAGAACAACGGCGTGCCGCAGGTGCCGCAAAAGCCGCGGCGCACGAGATCGGATGAATGAAACCACGAGGGCTCACCGCGCGTCAGCTCGAAATCCGTAAGCATTGCGCTGCCAAGCGGCAGAGCGTAATTGCCGGAGGCTTTCTGGCACATGCGGCAATGGCAGAGATGCGGATAGCCAAGCGCACCGGCGGTTCGATAGCGAACCGCGCCGCATTGGCATCCACCACTATATCCCGCCGCTATCGTCATTGACCTGTCTCCTGTGGCCATGCTGCCGTATCGTGATCCGGATGCTGATAGGACACAAGCTCCAGCACGAAGGGCGCCTGTTCCGCATCCTCTTCCGTGCGGTGGCCCGGCAGCAGATGCAGCCCGTCGACAAAGCCGATCTTGCCTTCCGTGCCAAACTGCACCACCGGCGGCAACAACGAGGGTTCATCGAAGGCGCCTGCCGCCACTGCCACGCCATCCGGCGCCTCATAGGTCAGCGGCGTGCCGCAATCGCCGCAGAAACCGCGCTCGACGAAATTTGACGACCGGAATGTCTTCCGCTCCCCCCGCGTCCAGGCAAGCTCAGCACCGCGCGTCGAGACCAGCGGCGCATAATAGGCGCCAAAGGCTTTCTGGCACATCCGGCAATGACAGATCGACGCGTCCTTGAGTTCGCCCCGCACCCGGAAACGAACCGCACCGCACTGACAGCCGCCGGTGTAGATCACACTCACCGTTTGACCTCCCAAGTCGTGATGCGCTCGCCCGTTGCCGAATCCTTGCCATCCTTCAGCTGAATGCCCATTGCCGTGAGCTCTTCACGAAGCTTATCGGCCTCGGCAAAGTTCTTCGCCTTCAGCAGTTCCAGCCGCGCTTGCACCCGCCGATCGATCTCCGAAGCGACGGCGTCGTCCATCTCGATCTTTTCGGGCAATAGGCCCAGCAATGCCGCGCTTGCTGCAAACACAGGCAAGATGCTGGCATCGGCATTGGCGGCTTGCGCCAGGGCGTGCAGCGCCTGGATGGCAACGACAGTGTTGAGGTCGTCGGCAAGGGCGGCCAGCACAGTGGCGTCCGGCTTGGCATTACCGATATCCGCCGCCGGCCACTTGGCGAGAAGCCGTTCGGCCTCTTCCAGCCGCTTCACGGAGAAGTCGATCGGTTCGCGGTAGTGCGTCATCAGCATGGCAAGGCGCAGCACTGCGCCCGGCCAGGTCCGGCCACCGAGTTTCTCCGTCTGCAGCAATTCGTAGATGGTGACGAAATTGCCTTCGGATTTCGACATCTTGCGGCCTTCGACCTGCAGGAAGCCGTTGTGCATCCAGACATTCGCCATCACATTAGTGCCATGGGCGCAACGCGACTGGGCGATCTCGTTCTCATGGTGCGGGAAAATCAGATCCAGACCGCCGCCATGAATGTCGAAGACGTCGCCGAGATAGCGGCCGCTCATGGCCGAGCACTCGATGTGCCAGCCAGGACGGCCACGGCCCCAGGGGCTTTCCCAGCCGGGCTCGTTGTCGGCGGATAGCTTCCAGAGGACGAAGTCGCCGGGGCTCTTCTTATGGGCGTCGACGGCGATGCGGGCGCCGGCCTGCTGCTCGTCGAGATTGCGCTTCGAGAGCTGGCCGTAATCGGCCATGGATTTTGTGTCGAACAGCACTTCGCCCGCCGCCTGATAGGCATGGCCCCTGGCGATCAGCTTTTCGATGATCTCGATCATTTGCGCGATATTGTCCGTCGCCCGCGGCTGCACCGTCGGCTCCAGGCAACCGAGGGCAGTCGTATCCTGATAGTACTGCGTCTCGGTCTTCTCGGTGACCAGACGGATCGCCTCGTTCAGTGGCAGGCCGGGATGATCGCGCAGTGCCCGCGCGTTGATCTTGTCATCGACGTCGGTGATGTTGCGTGCATAGGTGACGTGGCTTTCGCCATAGACCTGCCTGAGCAGCCGGAAGAGCACATCGAAGACGATGGCCGGGCGCGCATTGCCGATATGGGCAAAATCATAGACGGTCGGGCCGCAGACATACAGGCGCACATTCTCGCGGTCGATCGGCTGGAAGTCGACCTTTTCGCGCATCAGCGTGTTGTACAGCTTCAGTTGTGGCTCGGTACCCATTTCATTCTCCCAAAGGCATAAATCCGAAAAATATCGTCACCGGCAGGCCGGGGCGTTTGTCATCTTGGATTTTGGGAGACGAAAACGGCCAGGCCAGCGAAACGCTAGCGAATAATTTTCCGGCAGATAATGCAGATAACCGTTTTCATGGCAGGCTTTATCGCTCGACTATGGTGATTGGTCAAGAGCCCAATCTCTCCTTCTCCCCTCGGGGAGAAGGTGGCCCGAAGGGTCGGATGAGGGGGACGATGAGCGCTAGCTCGGAGCGGCATGAGCGATAGAGAAGAGCAACCCTTACGGTGCAACGCCCCCCTCAACCCGAGCTTCGCTCGACCTTCTCCCCGAGGGGAGAAGGTGTTCTATTCCGGCATCCGATAATCGACGAGCTTGTTCTCGCGCACGACGAAGAGCTTGCCGGTTTCCGTCACATCCGGACCGGCGAGCGGCAGGATGGCTTGCGCCACTTCGCGGGGATGCGGCAGCGTATCCGGATCTTCGCCCGGCATAGCCTGGGCGCGCATGGCGGTGCGGGTGGCGCCGGGGTCGACGCTGGTGATGCGCAGCGGTGTGCTTTGGGTTTCGCCTGCCCAGGTGCGGGCAAGCGCCTCGACGGCGGCCTTGGACGCCGAGTAGGCGCCCCAGAACGGCCGGCAGCGATGGGCGGCAGCAGACGACAGGATGATGGCGCGGCCGGCGTCTGAGCGCATCAGCAGCGGTTCGACCGAGCGGATCAGCCGCCAGGTCGCGGTAACGTTGACCGTCATCACCTTTTCGAACACCTTGGCCTCGATATGGCCGATCGGTGAGATGACGCCGAGCACGCCGGCATTGGCGACGAGAATATCGAGCTTGCCCCAGCGCTCGAAGATCGAGGCGCCGAGCGCATCGATTGCATTCATGTCGGCGAGATCGAAAGGTACAAGCGTCGTGGACCCGCCGACAGCCTTGATGGCGTCGTCGAGTTCCTCAAGGCCGCCCACCGTGCGGGCGCAGGCAATCACATGCGCGCCGGCCTTGGCCAGTTCCAGTGCGGTGAAATAGCCGATACCGCGCGATGCGCCGGTAACGAGGGCGATCTTGTCCTTGAGATTGACGCTCATGCTGCCTGGATCCGAATGCTCTGGGGAAGGAAAGAGGCGAAGACACGCCCCTTATCAGCAGTTACCGGGGTCAGCCGTTGCTGGCAAGCATGGAGAGCTTGCGCACATTGCTGGTGCTTTCCCGGTCGAGCAGACGGGTCGGATAGTCGCCGGTGAAATAATGGTCGGTGAACTGCGGCTGCGCATTGTCGCGCGGCGTGCCGCCGACGGCGCGATAGAGGCCGTCGATCGACAGAAACGCCAGCGAGTCCGCACCGATGAAATCGCCCATCGCCTTCAGGCTATTGTACTGATTGGCGAGCAGCTTTTCGGCATCAGGCGTGTCGATGCCGTAGAAATCCGGATGGAAGATCATCGGGCTGGCGACGCGGACATGCACTTCAAGGGCGCCGGCGTCGCGGATCATCTGCACGATTTTCACCGAGGTGGTGCCGCGCACGATGGAATCATCCACGAGAATGACGCGCTTGCCTTCGATGATGGCGCGATTGGCGGAATGCTTGAGCTTGACGCCGAAAGCGCGGATCTGCTGCGTCGGCTCAATGAAGGTGCGGCCGACATAATGGTTGCGGATGATGCCGAGCTCAAAGGGAATGCCGCTTTCCTGCGCATAGCCGATAGCCGCCGGCGTGCCGCCATCCGGCACGGGGACGACGACATCGGCCTCGACGGGGGCTTCTCTGGCAAGGTTGATGCCCATGTTCCGGCGGGTGACATAGACGTTGCGACCGCCGACCACGGAATCTGGACGGGCGAAATAGACATATTCGAACAGGCAGAGCCGCTCGGGCTTGGTGACCTCAGGCTTGCGGGCATCGATGGTGATCGAACCGTCGGGCTGGATCTCGCAGATGACGACTTCGCCGTTTTCGATGTCGCGGACGTATTTGGCGCCGATGATGTCCAGCGCGCAGGTTTCCGAACAGAAGATCGGCTTGCCGTCGAGCTCACCCATCACCAGTGGCCGAATGCCGATCGGGTCGCGCGCCGCGATCAATTTCGTGCGCGTCATCGCGAGCATCGAATAGCCGCCTTCCATCTGGCGGATTGCATCGATGAAACGGTCGGAGGAGGAGGCCTGCTTGGAGCGGGCAATGAGATGGAGGACGACTTCGGTGTCTGACGTCGCCTGAAAGATCGCACCGTCGGCGATCAGCTGCCGGCGCATGGTCAGACCGTTGGTGAAATTGCCGTTGTGAGCGATCGCGATGCCGCCGACTTCCAGTTCCGCAAACAGCGGCTGCACGTTGCGCAGGATGGTTTCGCCCGTCGTCGAGTAGCGCACATGGCCCATCGAGCGGTCGCCGGGCAGGCGGGCCAGCGTTGCTGGATCGGTGTAGTGATCGCCGACGAGACCCATGCGCCGTTCGGAGTGAAAGCGCTGACCATCGAAGGAGACGATGCCGGCTGCTTCCTGGCCGCGATGCTGAAGAGCATGCAGGCCGAGCGCCGTCAGCGTCGCCGCGTCCGGGTGGCCGAGAATGCCGAATACGCCGCACTCTTCATGCAGCGTATCGCCGTCGATATCATCCTCGATGGAAAGGGAATGGGTCATGGCTGCAGGACCTTTGCTCTCAACATGGGTGGGTCGGGGCGGCATCGCGACTGAATGCAAAAATAGCTGAAAATCCGGCCGGAAAGATTATCGGGCCGGATCTTCGGTTTTCATGGCGTTCACATGGCGATTATCGCCCGGCGGGTCAAGCCTGTAAACGCACTGTTAGTTATTCGTTTGCGGCGCGGGTGCGTCGTCGGACGGCGCCGTATCGTTCGTCGCGCCACTATCCTGCGGCTGCGACTGCTGCTGGTTCGGCGCGATCTTGTTGATGATCTCGGCCGGAAGCATCGCCTGGACGTTCTCAGGCAGCGCGGACTTCAGCTTTTCGACCATCGAATCGAGGAAAGGCTTCGATTTTGCGTTGTTGACCCAATCAGGCCGGGCCGGCGGCGCGACCAGCCAGTTCCAGAAGGCCACGACGACGACCATCAGCAGCAGGCCGCGGGCGGCGCCGAACAGAAAGCCGAGGGTGCGATCCAGCGCGCCGATGCGGCTGTCGATGATGAAGTCGGCAATCCTGATGGTGATGAAGGAAATGATGATCAGCGCGATGAGGAAGATGACGGCGGCGGAGGCGATCGTCGCGATACGCGTGTCCGCCGTGTAGCGCAGCGCGTAGGGTACGAGCAGCGAATAGAGATAGTAGGCGGCAACGGCCGAGCCGCCCCAACTGACGATCGACAGGATTTCGCGGGAAAAGCCGCGCACCATGGCCAGAACGGCGGAGAACAGGATGACGCCGATAACAATACCGTCGAAAATCGTAATGGGCATGTATAATCCACTCCAAGACTTGCCATGCCAAGCATGGCTGCCATCGGTCTCACTATGCGCCTCTCTTGCCGTCAAGAACGGCTGAAGTAAGGCTCAGTCTTCGTCTTCCGCACGCTTGAGTGCGCCTTTCGATCCGGCAATGCGCGCCACCAGATCCGGCAGGCTATCGATCTCGCTCCAGCGTCCGCCGTTGCCTTTCGGCAGGTCGGCGGAGGCAGTCGGGAGAAGCGCTGCTGAAAATCCCAGCTTCTCGGCTTCCTTGAGGCGCTGGCCGGTGTGCGCAACCGGCCGGACGGCGCCCGACAGGCTGACTTCGCCGAAATAGACGCAATCGGCGGGAAGGGCAATACCGGCCAGGGAGGAAACCAGTGCAGAAGCGACTGCAAGGTCGGCAGCCGGCTCAGAAATGCGATAACCGCCGGCAATATTGAGATAGACATCGTGCTGGCCGAGCCGCACGCCGCAATGTGCTTCGAGAACAGCGAGAATCATCGATAGCCGCGCCGAATCCCAGCCGACGACGGCGCGTCTGGGCGTTCCGAGCGATGTGGGGGCGACCAGCGCTTGCACTTCGACCAATATCGGCCGCGTGCCTTCCATGCCGGCAAAGACGGCGGCACCCGGCGATTTGGAGTTGCGCTCGCCGAGAAAGAGTTCTGACGGATTGGCCACTTCGCGCAGGCCCATATCGGACATTTCGAAGACGCCGATCTCATCGGTCGGGCCGAAGCGATTCTTTACCGTGCGCAGGATGCGGTAGTGATGGCCGCGATCGCCTTCGAAATAGAGAACGGCATCGACCATATGCTCGACAACGCGCGGGCCGGCGATCTGGCCGTCCTTGGTGACGTGGCCGACCAGTACCATCGCGGCACCGGTTTGCTTGGCAAAGCGGATCATCGCCTGCACGCCGGTGCGCACCTGCGTCACCGTGCCGGGCGCGGATTCCGCAAGCTCGCTCCACAGCGTCTGGATGGAATCGATGATGACAAGATCCGGCCGCTTGCCTTCGGCGAGCGTCGCCAGGATGTCCTCGACGTTGGTTTCGGCGGCAAGCATGACATCGGTATCGGCGGCGTGCAGCCGCTGGGCGCGAAGGCGAACCTGCGCCACGGCTTCTTCGCCGGAAACGTAGACGATCTTGTGCCCACGCCGGGCAAGGGCCGCAGCTGCCTGCATCAGGAGCGTCGATTTGCCGATGCCGGGATCGCCGCCGACCAGCACGGCCGAACCACGCACGAAACCGCCGCCGGTCGCCCGATCAAGCTCGGAGATGCCGGTATAGATGCGCGGTGCTTCCTCGATTTCGCCGGACAGCGCCGTGAGTGCCACCGGGCGGCCCTTCTTCGGCACTTTGGCGGGGCCGCCACCGATGCCGCCCATCGGGTCTTCCTCGACGATGGTATTCCACTCGCCGCAACCGTCGCACTTGCCCGCCCAGCGATTATGGATCGTGCCGCAGTTCTGGCAGAGAAATTGTGTACGGGTTTTTGCCATCGGATGCTGTTCTCAATGTTCGAATGCTTCGCTCTTCAAAGCGAATCGCGATCGGCTGTCAGATAATGTCTTTCGCGGCCTATCAAAACTAATGATTTCCGCATCAACGGCGTTCGTGCGACCCTTATGCCAGCTTTTTGATGGATGATGACCGATGTTCGACTATTCGCTTGCACACTGGATCGCGTTTCTGTCCGCAGCGACATTATTGAATTTGTCGCCGGGGCCGGACATCGCCTTTATTCTTGGCCATACGGTCAGAAGCGGCATACGCTCCGGCTTCGCGGCACTGTTTGGCATATGGAGCGGCGCGTGCCTGCATGTGCTGATGGCGGCGGCCGGCCTGTCGGCGATATTGGCCGCCTCGGCGCTCGCCTTTTCAACGATCAAATGGGTCGGGGCCGCCTATCTCATCTGGCTCGGCGTTCAGGCGCTGCGCTCGAAGGGTGAGGGAGCCTGGATCAAGGAGACGGGCAAGACGTTGCCGTGGAGCCGGATCTATCGGCAGGGTATTTTCGTGTCGTTGCTCAACCCGAAAGTAGCGATCTTCTTTCTCGCCTTCCTGCCGCAATTCGTCGTTGAAGGCGCTGGCCCGGTCTGGGCGCAGCTACTGCTTCACGGCAGTCTCATCATCGTCGTTGCCGCCTTCATCGAGCCGCCGCTCATCCTTCTCGGCGGCCGCTTTACCGAGGCGCTACGGCGCAATCGAAGCGTCGGCTTGTGGCTGGATCGCGGGCTTGGCGCGCTGTTCGTGGCATTGGGCGTCCGCCTGGCGATCAGTACGCGTTGAGGTTGGCTACTCCTCGACCTCTTCGGCAACATACCGCCGCTCGTGCCGGAGCCCCAGGCTCGTCAGCATTTCGTAGCCGATCGTGCCGGCTGAGCGGGCCGCGTCATCAACCAGAATATTACTGCCGAAGAGTTCGACATAGTCGCCGGCGCGAACGAGATTGTCCGGCAGATCGGTGATGTCGAAGATGGTGAGGTCCATGGTGATGCGGCCGGCGACAGGAACCTTGTGGCCGGCGATGAAGCCATGGCCACCGGGCGCGCCGGTCTGGCGCAGCGGCACGCCGCCGCTCGACTGGCTGCGCATATAGCCGTCGGCATAGCCCGCGGAAACGATCGCCAGCCGGCTGTCGCGTGTCAACTGCAACGCCCGTCCGTAGCTTACGGTTTCGCCTGATTTCACGAAGCGGGTCTGGATGATCCGCGCTTCGGCGGTCGCGACCGGCCGCATCGGATTGGCGATGCCGGGAACTGCCTCGCCGCCGTAGGTGGCGATGCCCGGACGGGTGAGGTCGAAATGATATTCCGGGCCGAGGAAGATGCCGGCGGAATTGGCAAGGCTCGCCTCGATGCCTTCGAAGGCGGCGCTCACCTTGCGGAAGGCCTCCAGCTGTTGCCTGTTCATCGGATTGGCGGGATCGTCACCGCAGGCGAGGTGGCTCATCACCAGCACCGGCGCAAAGCTTGCTGGGCGGGAGACGTCGTCGGCCAGCGCCAGCGCGTCCTCCATCGGCAGGCCGAGCCGGTTGAAACCGGTATCGACCTGCAGCGCGCAAGGGTAGTCGCCATAATCCGAGAGCACCGACATCCAGAAGGCGAGCTGCTCTTCCGAGGCGATGACCGGAACGAGATCGTTTTCGAAGAAGACCCGTTCCATGCCCGGCCAGATGCCTGAGAGCACGAAGATGCGGGCATCGGGGGCGTAGAGCCGCAAGGTCGCGCCCTCGTCGGCGGTCGCGACGAAGAAATCGCGGGCGCCGGCCAGATAGAGCGCCTCACCGACATCCTCGATCCCGAGCCCATAGGCGTCCGCCTTGACGACGGCTGACGCGCGGGCGCGTCCCGAGCGGTGCGCCATGTCGCGCCAGTTCTCGACAAGGGCATCCAGATCGACTGTCAGTCGCAGGCCGGCGGCGGCGAAAGCGTCATTGTCGTCGAAACTATCTGTCATGAGACCGCCTGAACAAAAAATGGCCGGAGGGGACTATTGCTCCGGCCAGGATAGTGATCATCGCTGCAAAGAGAAAGTGCTGCACTGCACATATGTGCCGTGGGCGGCCTTCCTCAATGCTCTTCATAGGGGGAGAAGGACGGGTCGGCGAGGTCGGCGAAGCGCGTGAATTCCGACTGGAAGGCGAGCTTCACGGTGCCGGTCGGCCCGTGGCGCTGCTTGGCGATGATGACATCGGCCGTGCCCTTCACCTTTTCGAACAGGGCTTCCCATTCGGCATATTTCGGGTCGGCCGGATCGCGCGGTTCGGAGTTCTTGACATAATACTCCTCGCGGAAGACGAAAAGCACCACGTCGGCGTCCTGCTCGATCGAGCCGGATTCGCGAAGGTCGGACAGCTGCGGCCGCTTGTCTTCGCGGCTTTCGACCGCGCGCGAGAGCTGCGAAAGTGCGACGATCGGAACGTTGAGTTCCTTGCCGAGCGCCTTCAGGCCGGTGGTGATCTGGGTGATTTCCTGGACGCGGTTCTCGTTCGATTTCCCCGAGCCGGTCATCAGCTGAACGTAGTCGACCACGAGAACGTCAAGGCCGCGCTGTCGCTTCAGGCGCCGCGCGCGCGCAGACAGCTGGGCGATGGAGATACCACCGGTCTGGTCGATGAAAAGCGGCACCTTCTGCATCATCATCGAGCAGGCCACCAGCTTTTCGAAATCCGCATCGTTGATGTCGCCGCGGCGGATCTTCGACGAGGAGACTTCCGTCTGCTCGGAGATGATACGAGTGGCGAGCTGTTCGGACGACATTTCCAGCGAGTAGAAGCCGACGACGCCGCCGTTCTTCGCCTTGGTCGACCCATCCGGCTGCACTTCACCTTCAAAGGCGGCGGCGATGTTATAGGCGATGTTGGTCGCAAGCGATGTCTTGCCCATGCCGGGACGACCGGCGAGGATGATCAAGTCCGAGCGCTGCAGGCCGCCCATCTTGCTGTCGAGCGAATGAATGCCGGTGGAAATGCCCGACAGACCGCCATCGCGCTCCTTGGCGACGGCCGCCATGTCGATCGCCAGCGCCACCGCGTCGTTGAAGGCCTGGAAGCCGCCGTCGTAGCGGCCGTTTTCGGCAAGCTCGAACAGCCGGCGCTCGGTATCTTCGATCTGTGTCTGCGGCGGCATGTCGAGCGGCGCGTCATAGGCGATGTTGACCACGTCCTCGCCGATGGTGATCAGCGCGCGGCGCAGCGCAAGATCATAGATCGCGCGGCCGTAATCCTCGGCATTGATGATCGAGACGGCTTCGGTGGCGAGGCGGGCGAGATATTGCGCCACGGTCATGTCGCCGACCTTGTCGTCGGCCGGCAGGAAGGTCTTGATCGTCACGGGATTGGCGGTCTTGCCCATGCGGATGATATCGCCCGCCACTTCGTAGATCTTCCGATGCAGCGGCTCATAGAGATGGATGGGCTTCAGGAAGTCGGAGACACGATAATAGGCGTCATTGTTGACGAGAATGGCGCCGAGCAGGGCCTGCTCCGCCTCGATATTGTTCGGCGCCTCGCGGTAATGCGCTTCGGCGGGAGCAATGGCGGCAATGTTGCGCGCAGCTTCGTTCATTTTCCGTCTCTTCGTCTCTTGGTGTGCCGAATGGTTTGCGACGTTCCGGTGTCACGGTCAATTGCAGAAGAGCCTCAGCGTGGCGCGCGAGACGAATTCGCTCGCGCTATTCACGTTGTTCCACTCATCCACAGGGACAAACTCTCCGCAGTAAAAAAGTCTTTGTCGCTGGCTTGCAATGGAATTGCCGACACGCGAATCACTTATGCAGAATGTCTGATGACGATTTTAACTCAGCCCGCCCTGGCATACATCGGTAAACTGGCGGTCGCCCTTGTAAAAATGAAAAAATCCAGCTATTTCCTAGAAATAGGGTAGGTTTTTAATCATATAAAGTAGGTATATGCCGGGTCAGCCACAACGCCGAGAAATCTTCGACGAGCTTTCCGCCTTTAATCGGAAGCTTAGGGCGGCGTTCGACAGCCTGGTGCGCGAGCATGGAATGACATTGGCGAGAGCCCGGGTCTTCCATAAGCTGTCGCGCCGTGACGGCATCAATCAGCGGGAACTCGCCGACGAGCTTGAGCTTGAGACCCCGACGCTGGTCCGCATTCTTGACGCCATGGAGGCGCAGACCTTTATCGAGCGTCGCGCGGTGCCGTCGGATCGGCGCGCCAAGCAAATTTTCATGACGGAATCCGGAAAAGTCGTGGCCGCCGAAGTCGAGGCTCTTGCCAGTGGCGTGCGCGCGGATATCTTGCAGGGAATTCCGGACGAGGATATCGGCATGGCTCTCAAGGTCATCCGCGCCATGACTGCAAATTTGCAGAATGTGGGCAAGTCATGAGGTGACGTATGAGCGGTGAGCCAGGCCCGATCGCAAATGCGGAAGCCACCGTTGCCGCACCTGTCGTCCCAGCCGCTCCACCGCCCATGCCCGGCTGGAAGATGCTGCTCTATATCTCGGCATCCGTCATGTTCTTCCTGACGCAGGGCCTGGGTCTCAATCTCGCTCTTGCCAATCTCACGCAGATCCAAGGTTCGATCGCTGCGACGACCACCGAATCGGTGTGGTTGTCGGCCGCCTATATGGCGCCGAACGTCAGTCTCGCCATCGCACTGGTGAAGATCCGCATGCAGTATGGCGTGCGCAATTTCGCCGAGGTCAGCATTATCGGCTTTGTCGTCGCCTCGCTGCTCAATCTCTTCGTCTCTGACCTGCAATCAGCCGTCGTCGTTCGCTTCCTGAGCGGCATCGCCGCAGCGCCCCTCTCGACGCTCGGCTTCCTCTACATGCTGGAGGCCTTCGAACCGGCCAGGAAGATGACGATCGGCGTCAGCCTGGCGATGATGAATACGCTGCTGGCAGCACCCATCACGCGCCTTGTCTCGCCGTCGCTGCTCGATTATGGCGAATGGCGCGGGCTCTATACGCTGGAAATGGCATTGGCGCTGCTGGTGATGCCGATCATCTATCTGCTGCCGCTGACGCCGCCGCCGCGCGTAAAGGTCATCGTCTTCGGGGATATCATCAGCTATCTGCTGATCGCCATCGGTTTCGGCTGTCTGGCCGTCGTTCTCTCGGTCGGGCGGCTCTACTGGTGGCTGGAGGTGCCTTGGCTCGGCGTGCTGTCGGCGATCAGTATCGCCAGCCTGACGCTCGCCGCCGTCATCGAGTTGCGCAGGCCGACGCCGCTGATCGACGTCCGCTGGCTGCTCAGTCCGGCGATCCTGCATCTGACCGGCATTCTTCTGCTCTTTCGCATCATCTTCGGCGAGCAGAGCGCGATCATCATGACCTTCTACCAGAATGCGGTTGGCCTGCTCTATGACCAGCTCTCGATGCTCTATTGGATCATCCTGGTTTTCACGATTGTCGGCGGTCTCGTCTGCACGGTGCTGATGCGCTACGGGCTGAGCTGGCAGATCCAGTTTGCAGCACTCGTCATGATGGCGGCGGGCGCCTTCATGGATGCGCAGGTCACTACGCTGACCCGGCCCGAGCAGATGTTTCTCAGCCAGGCGCTGGTGGCGGCGGGCGCCGCCCTTTTCCTGCCGCCTTCCATGTCCGAGGGCTTCAAGGCGGCCTTTTCGAAAGGCCCGCCCTATCTGGTGACCTTCTTCGTGGTCTTCACCTTCACGCAGAGCATCGGCGGCCTGATCGCCTCGGCATTCTACGGAACGTTGATCGTCATCCGCGAAAAATTCCATTCCGCCGTGCTGACCGAGCGCGTGCTGCTGACCGATCCGCATGTCGCCCAGCGCGTCAGCCAGCTTTCATCATCCTACGGCAAGGTAATCGGCGACAGCGCGCTCCTGAAGGGCGAAGGATTGGCGCTGCTCGGCGCGCAGGTCACCCGCGAGGCCAACACGCTCGCCTATGCCGATGCTTTCCTGGTTGCCGGCGTAATCGCCGTCGTGTCGCTTGTCGGACTTTCGCTGCATGTGTTCTACCGCTTCATCAAGGCGCGGCTGGCCGACGATCGGCCGCAGACCGTGGCATCCAACCCCTGAGGATATGAAATAGCGCCATGTCGAGGCTCGTTCGCTCCCCCATCGAAGTCATTGCCGTTCTCGCCGGTGTCGGCGGCGTCATGCTGGTGCTTTACGCCTGGCACCTGCCGCCCTTCAAAAGCTCGGTCGAGACGACCGACGATGCCTATGTCAAAGGCTATGTCACCACCATCAGCCCACAGGTCAGCGGCTATATCACCGATGTCCCGATCAAGGATTACAAGCTCGTTAAGCAGGGCGAGGTGCTGACCAAGATCGACGACCGCATCTATCAGCAGAAGGTGGCGCAGGCGCGCGCGACGCTCGACGGCCAGAAGGCGGCGCTTGCCAACTCCCAGCAGCAGGAACAGGCCGCCAAGGCCGGCATCGCCTCCAGCCAGGCGCAGATCGACAGCGCCGCCGCCGGGCTGAAGCGTGCCCAACTCGCCTCGGAGCGTATAACGACGCTGGTTGCCAAGGGCGTGTCGACGACAAGCGATTCCGAGCAGGCGCAGGCAACGCTGCAACAAGCGCAGGCCGCCGTAAACCAGGCGAAGGCCGCCCTTGACGTATCGCAGCAGAACCTCACGACGATCATCGTCAATCGTGCTTCGTTGGAGGCCGGCGTCAGCGGCGCCGAAGCGGCCGTGCAGCTCGCCGAGATCGATCTTCAGAACGCGACCATTGTCGCGCCGCAGGACGGGCGTGTCGGAGAAGTCGGCGTGCGCCTCGGCCAATATGTGACCGCTGGAACGCAGCTTATGGGTCTCGTGCCGAGAGATATCTGGGTGATCGCCAATTTCAAGGAAACCCAGCTTGACGGCATGAAGATCGATCAGCCCGCGACGATCTCGGTCGACGCGCTCGGCCACCGCCGGCTCAAAGGTCACGTCCAGCGCTTCTCGCCGGCGGCGGGCTCGGAGTTCGCCGTCATCAAGCCTGACAACGCGACCGGCAATTTCACCAAGGTCGCGCAGCGCATCGGTGTCAGGATCAAGATCGATAAGGATCAACCGCTGGCGGATGATCTGGCGCCGGGCATGTCGGTCGTCGTTTCGATCGACAAGACTTCCCAGCCGGAAGTGGGTGTCAACGACGACTGAAGCAATCCCGGGAAACGTGCGTTTGGCTCGGCTTCTATGGCCGCAAAAAAGAAAGCCCGGATCGTGAGATCCGGGCTTTCCGATATCCAGCGATGGGCCGGAAATTATGCGTCGTCGTCTTCGGCGTTGCCGTCGGCTTCCGGATCGAAGAAGTCTTCCGGACGCAGGGCATCTTCGTCGATGCCGTAGATGGCGTCAGCGGAGGTGAGGGTTTCGCCCTTGGTCTGACGTTCGGCTTCTTCAGCGGAACGGGCAACGTTGAGCTCGACGGTGATTTCGACTTCGGCGTGAAGCCCGATCGTAACATTGTGCAGGCCAATGGCCTTGATCGGCGTGTTCATGTGAACCTGGCTACGGCCGATGTTGAAGCCTTCAGCAGCGAGGATTTCAACGACGTCACGGGCCGCGACCGAACCGTAGAGCTGGCCGGTTTCGCCAGCCGAGCGAACGACGATGAAGGACTTGCCGCCGAGAACGTCGGCAACCTTCTGGGCTTCGCTCTTGCGCTCGAGGTTACGGGCTTCGAGCGTTGCGCGCTCAGCTTCGAAACGGGTCTTGTTGGCGGCATTGGCGCGGAGTGCCTTGCCGAGCGGCAGCAGGTAGTTACGGGCAAAGCCGTCGCGAACCTTAACCACTTCGCCCATCTGGCCGAGCTTGGAGATGCGCTCCAGGAGAATGACTTCCATTTTAGTGTTCCTTTCAGATGTCAGATTTTCGTGTCTGGTTGTTTGGGTATTTCGGCATTCTTGTTCGGGGTGAGCGCGATCGCCTTACGCGTGTCGTAGAGCCCGAGAACAAGGATGATGAAGAGCGGCACCGTCAGCATCACCGACGTCAGGTAGGCGAGGATCAGCACGGGGATGCGCCAGTCCTTGCCACGCGTGTGGTAATGCAGTGAAGCGAAGCCGGAAACGATAAAGCCGGCGCCGAAGGCGCCAAGCGCGGCGGCGCCGATCAAGGCCGGGATGCCGCCGAAGAACATGGCGACGACCGCCGCGAGAAAGACGAAGATCGCATTGCGGTTCATGCGCAGCGCAGAGGGAATGTCCTCGCGCGGACGCAGATTGCGGCTGGAGGCCGCGACGACGCGGATGGCCATGTAATAGGCGGCCAGCAGCATCATGACCCAGATCATGCCCCAGACGAGGGGAATGGCGTAGAGCATCAGCGACTTGGTCTTCTCGATCACCGCCGGATTGAGCTGAAGCTCGGGCTGCGGCTGCTGGTTCATGACGGTGACATAGGCATCGACCACCTGACCGACGAGATCGGCGTTGTAGCCCATGATCGCGCCGACGATGACGATGACGGCGGCTGCAAGGCCGCAGAGATGCAGCATGATGTCCGAGAGCGGATACCAGGCCGTCAGATGCTCCGGCCCGCCGAGTTCGGAAGCCGGGCGCGCGAGATTGGCCAGATGGCTGAGCCAGGCGGGCACCAGCGCCAAAAGCACGGCGAAGAGCCCGAAAGACGGCGACTGGCCGACAGCACCGACAACGCCGGCCGCGACAACCGCGGTGATGACGGCGATGTTGCCCCAGCCAAGGCCGACAATGAGAATGGGGAGGGCGGACAGCGCGCCGAACAGGATGAACAGCAACGGCTGTACCGTCGCGCCATACACGAGTAAGGCAGCGGTAAGACCGGCGAGGGCGCCGATACCAAGCACTTTTGCGTTCAAATTCTTCACGTCGCTGTCCTGCTTCATGATCGAGCAGTTAGAGGATGCTTTCGACACTCAGGTCTGAAAGCCGTCCCCAACATGGGGTTTAGAGTTCCGATCCGCGCCCACCGCGAAAGGGAGAAGGGAAGGCACGAATGCCTTCCCTCAATTCATGCAGTGTCAGCTTGAATTAAGCGACGACGTAAGGCAGCAGGCCGAGGAAACGGGCGCGCTTGATCGCCTGGGCGAGTTCGCGCTGCTTCTTCTGGGAAACGGCCGTGATGCGGGAAGGAACGATCTTGCCACGCTCGGAAATGTAGCGCTGCAGGAGACGGACGTCCTTGTAATCGATGCGCGGCGCATTGGCGCCCGAGAACGGGCAGGTCTTGCGGCGGCGATGGAACGGACGGCGGACCGGTGCGGAGGAAACTTCAGACATTGTTCAAAATCTCCTTATACGCGGTCTTCGCGCGGACGGCGCGGACGATCTTCGCGGTCACCACGATCCGGGCGCGGACCACGGTCACGGTCGCCGAAGCTGCGCTCCGGACGGTCGCCATCGCGGCGCGGACGGTCGTCGCGGTCGCGCTTCTGCATCATGGCAGACGGGCCTTCTTCGTGCTTTTCAACAGCGATCGTCATGTAACGCAGGACGTCTTCGCTGATGCGCATCTGACGTTCCATTTCCTGGACGGCAGCGGCCGGTGCATCGATGTCCATCAGGGCGTAGTGAGCCTTGCGGTTCTTGTTGATGCGATAGGTAAGGGACTTGAGGCCCCAGTTTTCGATACGCCCGACTTTACCGCCGTTAGCTTCAATAACACCCTTGTACTGTTCTACGAGGGCATCAACCTGCTGTGCGGAAATATCCTGTCGGGCAAGGAATACATGTTCATAAAGAGCCATGATAGCTTCGCCTTTCTTGCGTTGATCTGAACCCGGGATTCGGCGGCTAAGCCTCAACGACTGCTCCTGACAGGGATAACCCCAAGCAAGAAAAGCGTTTCCGAGACGGTCGAGAGCGGAGACACGGGAGGCTGGAACGCTTCCGTTCCGACGATCTTCCCAAAGGAAAACCGGCCCTCCGTTCAGCCACCAGCCAGAAGACCGGGTTGCGAACAGGGCGGCTTATACGGATTTTTGCGGGAAAGGCAAGGGGAGGCCGCCGGTGAAACACATTTGGCTATGCGTCAGCGCGGCTTGTGAAACGATAACAGCTATGGAATTCATGCTAGTGGGGTCGTGCAGGGGTTGGGTTCGTGAATTTATCAAAAAGAAAGTTCGCTTTAGCAAGTCTTGCTTTTGGGCTTGTTCTCGTTGCGAGTAATGCTGCGGCAAGGCTGAGCTACGATGTTCATCCGACAGACGCTGGAGACAATTACATCGTAGTGACGGGCAAGTTTGAAGCCAATGACGACTTGAGTGTATTCCGCAACAGAGTTTTGTCCAGCCACGCCGTTTCCGTCAGCTTCGATAGCGGTGGTGGAAATGTCTACAAAGCCATGGAATTTGGCCGCCTGGTCCGCTCTTTGGGCTTGAATACCGTCGCTACGCGGGAATTGGTCTGTGCTTCGGCCTGTTCCTTGTCATTTCTAGGTGGGGTAAGGCGCGTTGCCGAGCCGGGCTCAATCGGCGTTCATAAATCCTCGTTTGACGATACCAGAGGAATGAATGTGGAGGACGCCGTTGCGGCCATTCAATTGCAGACTGCCGACGTGATCTCCTACATGAACGAGATGGGTGCTGATCCCAGCCTGCTGCAACTTGCTCTCAAATACGACAGCAATGATCTCAGGTATCTGTCATCGAGCGAAATGACGCAGTTCCGGGTGACGACGATATCATTCCAGGAATTACAGGCTTTTGAAGTCAAATCGTCATCGAATGAGTCCCCGGCGGCCAACGCGAATAAGAATGCGGCACCGAGTAAAAAGCCGTCGCTGCTGAAAATTCCGGTCGCTCGAAATGGACTTATTCAAGATAACCAGGGATCAGTCTCCTTAAAGGCGAGCCGCGATATGCAATCACGGACGATTGCGACTTTTGCGAATGGAAGCGGGGTGGAGATCGTCGGTCGCAACGGAGACTGGTACCAGGTGCTGATCGGCGACAAAGCCGGCCATCTGCGACGCACGTCGGTATGGGTGCGTGAATTCGAAGAAAACAAATATGGCAAGCAATATATTGAAATTGCCACTTATAAAAATTTTGCAGCCGCACGATCAGCCGTCCGAAAGTCCAGTACTCCCCTGGCCGTTCATCTGACTTCCGACGCGCTTTTTGCCGTCACCGTCAGAGGCGCTTATGGCAAGAATATCGATTCTCAGCTGTTCCAGCGGTTGAGAAAAAGTAAAGAGATCCCGAAGGGGGCTTTCATTACCTACGGCAATACATATGTCCGTGAAGTTTGTTGTGACACGTATGTTTCGAACCGGTGAACCAAGGTAGTTTCGTCGACCTGGCCAGGTGCAAAGCCGCTGGCCAGGTCGAGGGGTTATTCTTCTATGGAGAAGTCGGCGGTTTCCATCGGTTTGCCATCGACCGAGAATATGATGTTGTAGGTGCCGACGGGCCAATCATTGTTCGGCTTGGTGATCGACGAATTGACCTGATTTTCATTCGCTTTGATATCGAAGCTTACCTCGTCGATCTTGTAATTCGGCGGGGCCGCTCCGGCAGTGTCTACGGCTATCCAGGATACGGTGATTGTCGAGCCCGATTTGACGTCATCCGTCAGGTCCGCCGCTACGAATATTTTGGCGGTATCAGGGGCGAAAGTGTCTTCGGATGTCTCCGCGCCCTCGGTTGAAGAGATAATAATGTTTTCGAAGCCGTCAGCCCACGCGATAGACGAGATAGCCGTAGCCGCGCTGAAGGTGATTGCCCAGATTGCATGTTGGAGGCGACGCATTCCCAGAACCTCTCTGTTTGGGGTGTGTTCCGGTCAAATATCAGCTTCAATATAACGAAGGTTTAAAGCTGAGAATGGTCTAGCCTGTAATAATAGATATCGAGGTATTTTCTTTGGTGTGATGTAAATTGTAAGAAAATCTATCTTTCATACAATATATTTTGCAAATCTTTTAGATATAATATCTTGAATATATCGATCGCTGCCGATAAAATAACTATGAAATTGATAGTTGGTGGCGGAAATGGTCCTGCATCGGGTGGCGAGTGTCGCTGAGAGAATGCCGATGACAGAGAAATGCTATGGCGCAAAAAACTTGCGCGTCGGAGGCAGAGAAGCAGGCTTTCGCCTGCGATCCATCAGCGTCTCAAGATGACGGAGCCGCTATTTCAACTTTCTTTCCGTCCCGAAGCCTGTTGGAGACATACCAGCCGTCCCATTGTGAGAATTGCTCGAATACTCGCTTGTATCCCTTGCTCTCCAGCAGCCTTTGTATCGCTTTTTCCGTCTTCGGATTGTTCTCGACCGATATGAGATCGAATTGGCGATCGAAGCTGTAGGCGGACAATATGTCCAGCTCGCTGCCTTCCGTGTCGATCGACAGATAGTCCACGGTGGGCGGCGCCTGATATTTTTCCAGCAGATCGTCCAGGGATATGGTTTCCACCTGAATATGTTTTCCCTGGCTGCGAACGTCGGAGAAGTGGTCGCCCGTGGAAAAATCGGCGATCGCGCTCAGTTCGGGATCGGATGCATCGGTGGCGATAAACGTGACAATCTCGTTGGATTTCGAAGAGACGCATTTGTGCTCGATAGCGGCCGTTCTGTTGGCGGCGAGATCTGCGTGCCAGATTGGATTGGGTTCGGCCAGGATACCGTTCCAGTCGAATTTCTTTTCGAGCAGCCAAGTATTGCTGTTTTTCAGTCCGTTGGTTGAACCGAATTCCACGAAAAACCCGTTTCTCTTTTCCGACAGTTCAAAACAGACCCATAAATCCTGCATGATCTGGGCTTTGGATCGTTCGCGTCTCGCTAAGCAATAGCTAATAAACCTGACGTCTTCGTTTAAGATGATGTCTGATATCTGCGGCCGGTTCAGACGAATGGCATTGAATATCATCTTCTGCATAGATTTATTGCTGTGAAATCTATCGAAAATAGCTGCCATGCTGGAAAAAGTAAGTTTTCTTACATCGAACATTCTGACTATCCAGATGAGATTATAAGTCAGATCAGACTAAAGTAACTTTACGTATCGATCAATACTTATGCGCGACAATCAGGATACCGGCAGCTCTCATAGCGTGCGCAATGCAAAATCAGGCAGGCAACTATCGTCCAAGGCCGTCGTTGCGCCTCGCCCGAAAACGGGCAAGGCGCCTTTCGCTGGAGATTACATCGGCAGCGGATATACCCGATGCACCTTTTCGATCTCCGCCAGTACCTCTTCCGACAGCGTCACGTTGGCTGCGCCGATATCGGTCTCGAGTTGGGCAATCGACGTTGCGCCGATGATGACGGAGGCCATGAAGGGCTTGGTGAGACAATAGGCGATCGCCAGCTTGGACGGGTCGAGATTGTGCCTGGCGGCGATCTCGAGATAGGCCTTGACCGCCGGTTCCTGCAGCGGTTGCAGGCGGCCGCCGATGTCATGGTTGATGGAGCCGCGCGAGCCGGCCGGGCGTGCGCCGCCCACATATTTGCCAGTGAGGATGCCGCCGGCGAGCGGCGAATAGGCGAGAAGGCCGACATCTTCATGGTGCGACAGTTCGGCGAGATCGAGATCGAAGTGCCGGTAGAGCAGGTTGTATTCATTCTGCGTCGAGACGACGCGCGGCAGGCTCTTCTGTTCGGCGATCGTGAGGTATTTCTGAATGCCCCAGGTCGTCTCGTTCGATAGGCCAAGCGCGCGGATTTTGCCGGCCTTCACCAGCTCGCCCATCGTCTCCAGGATATCGGTGATATTGGCGACCACCTTCTCGCGGTCCTGGGTGAAGGGATTGTAATGCCAGTTCTGGCGGAAGTGGAAGTGGCCACGGTTCGGCCAGTGCACCTGGTAGAGATCGATATAGTCGGTCTTCAGCCGCTTCAGGCTGCTGTCGATCGCGGCGCGGATATTGGCGGCATCGGCACCCTGGCCGCTGCGCAGATAATCGCGGCCGGGGCCGGCAACTTTGGTGGCGAGAACGACATCCTTGCGCCTGCCGCTCTTTTCGAACCAGGTGCCGATATATTCCTCGGTGCGGCCTTGAGTCTCCGCGCCGACGGGCGTCGTCGGGTACATTTCGGCGGTATCGAAGAAATTGACGCCCTTTTGCAGGGCATAATCCATCTGCTCGTGCGCCTCGGCCTCGCTGTTCTGCGTGCCCCAGGTCATCGTGCCCAGGCAAATCTGCGAAACGGAAATGTCGGTGCGGCCTAAATTCTTATACTTCATGGGAAAACCTTGCGGATAACAGGAGCGTCTCTAAGGGGAAGGTCGAGCGAATTTAGGCTCGAATTGAGCAAGCGCAAGAAGAAAATTGACACATTTCGCAGACGCAAAAGCCGTTGGCTACGGGGCTCGCGCTATTGACTCCACCGCAAACAATGTCATTTGGGAACGAAACGACCCCATAGGAAGCCTAGTATAATGACTGTAGCCTTCACATTTCCCGGCCAGGGCAGCCAAACTGTCGGCATGGGCAAGGACCTCGCGGACAATTTCGCCGAAGCGCGCGCCGTCTTCGAGGAAGTCGATGAAGCGCTAGGTGAAAAGCTCTCCGACGTCATCTTCAATGGTCCCGAGGACAAGCTGACGCTGACGGCCAACGCCCAGCCGGCGCTGATGGCCGTGTCGATCGCCGTCATCCGCGTTCTGCAGGCACGCGGCCTCGACCTGAAGAGCAAGGTCGCCTATGTCGCGGGCCATTCGCTCGGCGAATATTCGGCTCTCTGTGCCGCCGGCACGTTCTCGCTTGCCGATACGGCGCGGCTGCTGCGCATCCGCGGCAATGCCATGCAGGCGGCGGTTCCGGTCGGCGTCGGTGCCATGGCGGCAATCATCGGCCTCGAGCATGCCGATGTCGTCGCTGTCTGCACGGAGGCGTCTGCCCTCGGCGCCTGCCAGATCGCCAACGACAATGGCGGCGGCCAGATCGTCATTTCCGGCGAGAAGGTCCCGGTCGAGAAGGCTGCCGAACTGGCAACCGCCAAGGGTGCCAAGCGCGCTATCCTGCTGCCGGTCTCTGCACCCTTCCATTCGTCGCTGATGGCGCCCGCCGCCGAGGCGATGCGCGCGGCACTCGCCGACGTCGCGAAATCCAATCCGATCGTACCGCTCATCGCCAATGTTCGCGCCGCTCCGGTCACGGACGCCGGCGAAATCGCCAATCTGCTGGTGGAGCAGGTCACCGGCCAGGTGCGCTGGCGCGAGACGGTGGAATGGTTCGCCACCCATAACGTGACAACATTGTATGAGCTCGGCGCCGGCAAGGTGCTGACGGGACTTGCACGGCGCATCGACAAATCGGTGAACGGCATCGCGGTGAATTCGGCCGCCGATATCGATACCGCGCTCGCAAGCCTGCTTTAAGAACATTACGGAACGAGGAACACCACATGCTTGATTTGACCGGCCGCAAGGCCCTGGTAACCGGTGCTTCGGGTGGTATCGGCGAAGAGATCGCAAGGTTGCTGCACAAGCAGGGCGCCATCGTCGGCCTGCACGGTACCCGCGTCGAGAAGCTCGAGGCGCTCGCTGCCGACCTTGGCGACCGCGTCAAGATCTTTCCGGCCAACCTGTCCAATCGCGAAGAGGTCAAGGCGCTTGGCGTCAAGGCGGAAGAGGAGCTCGGCGGCGTCGACATCCTCGTCAACAATGCCGGCATCACCAAGGACGGTCTTTTCGTACGCATGAGCGACGAAGACTGGGATAGCGTGCTGGAAGTCGATCTCACCTCCGTCTTCCTGCTGACGCGGGAGCTGACCCATCCGATGATGCGCCGCCGCTATGGCCGCATCATCAACATCACCTCCGTCGTCGGCGTCGTCGGCAATCCTGGCCAGGCCAACTACTGTGCGGCCAAGGCCGGCATGGTCGGCTTCACCAAGTCGCTGGCGCAGGAAATCGCAACCCGCAATGTGACGGTCAATTGCGTCGCTCCGGGCTTCATCGAGAGTGCCATGACCGGCAAGCTCAACGACAAGCAGAAGGAAGCGATCATGGGTGCCATTCCCATGAAGCGCATGGGCAACGGTGCCGAAGTCGCATCTGCTGTCGCTTATCTCGCTTCCTCCGAGGCGAGCTACGTCACCGGCCAGACGATTCACGTCAACGGCGGCATGGCGATGATCTGAAATGGAAAAGTCTATTGGTGGGAACTTTCCCTCCAATAGCATGTTGAGCAACGCAGAACCGGCGATTTTCTGGCTTTGCGACGGACTTAAACCGTGTTAAGCGGGCCATGACTGTGAACAGTCGCCCCGAAAATGCAGAAGGACCGCGTCGCGTTTAAGGCGGCTGGGCCGGATCTCAGGGCGGGGTTGAACAGATTTGCCAGCGGCGCCAATAGGGGCGTTGCAGGCTTTGAACAGGGTAGGGATGTCAAACGACATTCTGATCAGGATATAAGGTCGAGGAAACCGACATGAGCGATATCGCAGAACGCGTAAAGAAAATTGTTATTGATCATCTTGGCGTTGACGCCGACAAGGTTGTTGAAGGCGCTAGCTTCATCGACGACCTCGGCGCTGACTCGCTCGACACCGTCGAACTGGTCATGGCCTTCGAAGAAGAATTCGGCGTTGAAATTCCCGATGACGCAGCTGACTCGATCCTGACGGTCGGCGACGCGGTAAAGTTCATTGAAAAGGCCCAGGCCTAATCATTTGCACTTTGTGATGGGCGGGCTCTCTGAGTCCGCCCTATTTCGTCCGGCGATGCCGGGCGCTTTCTATTCATACGCATGGCATAAGAGGACGGGGGTCTGCAGGCGATGAGACGTGTCGTTATCACGGGTACCGGCATGGTATCACCTTTGGGCTGTGGCACGGAGGTGTCCTGGTCGCGCTTGATCGCCGGACACAACGGCGCGCGTCTGGTAACGGAATTCGAGGTCGAAGACCTCCCCGCAAAGATTGCTTGCCGCGTTCCGGTCGGCGATGGCAGCGACGGCACCTTCAATGCCGACGACTGGATGGAGCCCAAGGAACAGCGCAAGGTCGATCCTTTCATCATTTACGGCATGGCAGCGGCCGACATGGCGTTGGCCGACGCCGGCTGGCATCCGACGTCGGATGAAGACCAGATCGCCACCGGTGTCATGATCGGTTCGGGCATTGGCGGCCTGGAAGGCATTGTCGAGGCCGGCTATACGCTGCGCGATAAGGGTCCGCGGCGCATTTCGCCCTTCTTCATTCCCGGGCGCCTCATCAACCTTGTTTCCGGCCAGGTCTCGATCCGCCACAAGCTGCGCGGTCCGAACCACGCCGTTGTCACGGCCTGTTCGACCGGCGCGCACGCCATCGGCGATGCGGCCCGCCTGATCATGCTCGGCGATGCCGACGTCATGGTCGCCGGCGGCGCGGAAGCTCCGGTCTGCCGAATCTCGCTTGCCGGCTTTGCCGCCTGCAAGGCGCTGTCGACGGACTATAATGACGATCCGCAGAAGGCTTCGCGCCCCTACGACCGCGACCGTGACGGCTTCGTCATGGGCGAGGGCGCAGGCATCGTCGTTCTGGAAGAACTGGAACATGCCAAGGCGCGCGGCGCCAAGATCTATGCCGAAGTGGTCGGCTACGGCCTTTCCGGCGACGCCTATCACATCACCGCGCCATCCTCGGACGGCGAGGGCGCGTTCCGCTGCATGACATCGGCGCTGAAGCGTGCCGGTCTGGCGCCAGCTGATGTCGACTATATCAACGCGCATGGTACCTCGACCATGGCCGACACGATCGAGCTCGGCTCCGTCGAGCGGCTGGTTGGCGACGCAGCTTCCAGGATCTCGATGTCCTCGACCAAGTCGGCGACCGGCCATCTTCTGGGAGCTGCCGGCGCGATCGAGGCGATCTTCTCCGCGCTTGCCATTCGCGACAATATTGCGCCGCCGACGCTGAACCTGGACAATCCGGAGCGCGAGACGGCGATCGATCTCGTTCCGCACAAGGCCCGCAAGCGGGAGATCAATGTCGCATTGTCGAACTCCTTCGGGTTCGGCGGTACGAATGCGTCACTTGTCCTGAGGCGCTATCAGGCATAATAAACTGCGCATATAAGTCCGAAAGGCAGAGATGCTTTTCGGCAAGGTTGTGCGCCGCCCTTGAATGTTACCGCGTCTTTCGCGCATCGACGATGCGTTCGCGGTAATGTCTGATCGGTCGAAAGCGGAGCTCCACCGGGCTCCGCTTTGTTTCCAGAACCTGCTTTTTGCCGCATTGCTTGGCCAAACAGCAGGCGACGACAAAATGAAGGGATTGCCGGTGAGCGATACGAATCAGAGCAACGGAACTCCGAACGGGCAGAAGGGGCCGATCATCCCGAAATCGGCCAACGAGGCGCTGCGTCCGGAGCGTGTTCCGGATCCGCCGAAGCGCTCCCGCAAAGCCCGCAGCCAGATGGTGATCTTCCTGAACTTTCTGATGACGCTTGTGGTCTTCGTCATCGTTCTCGCGATCATCGGCGCCTATTACGCCATCTCCGCCTATCAGAGCCCCGGCCCGCTGGCGACCAACAGCAACTTCATCGTGCGCAGTGGCGCAGGCCTTGCCGAAATCTCCAATCGGCTGGAAGCCAACAACCTCATCTCCGACGCCCGCATTTTCCGCTATATGACGGCCACCAACCTGCATGACGGCGAGACCCTGCGGTCCGGCGAATACGAGATCAAGGCCGGCGCTTCCATGAAGGACATCATGGAACTGCTGAAATCCGGCAAATCGATCCTTTATTCGGTCACCCTGCCGGAAGGGCTGACGGTGCGCCAGATCTTCAACAAGCTGCAGGCTGACCCGGTACTGGAAGGCGAATTGCCGTCGGCGCTGCCGGCTGAAGGCAGCCTGCGGCCCGACACCTATAAATTCACGCGCGGCACCAAGCGGACGGAGATCGTCCAGCAGATGGCGGGTGCGCAGGAAAAGCTGGTCGATCAGATTTGGCAGAAGCGCGATCCGAACCTGACGCTTGCCAACAAGCAGGAATTCGTGACGCTCGCTTCGATCGTTGAGAAGGAAACCGGTCTGGCGGACGAGCGCGCCCATGTCGCCTCCGTCTTCCTGAACCGCATTGGCAAGGGCATGCGTCTGCAATCCGACCCGACGATCATCTACGGTCTCTTTGGCGGTGACGGAAAGCCGAGCGACCGCCCGATCTTCCAGTCGGATCTGAAGAAAGAGACAGCCTACAACACCTATATCATCAAGGGCTTGCCGCCGACGCCGATCGCCAATCCGGGCAGGGACGCGCTGGAAGCCGTTGCCAACCCCTGGAAGACGCAGGACCTCTATTTCGTTGCCGACGGCACCGGCGGGCATGTCTTTGCCGCGACGCTGGAAGAGCACAATGCCAACGTCAAACGCTGGCGCAAGCTCGTGGCGGAGAAGGGCGAAGACCCGAGCGCGATCGCGGTCGACGGTCAGCCTGACGATGGCGGCGCTACCACCGGTTCCGGCACACAGCAGAAAAAGAAGACGAACTGATCCTTGGCCCGTACCGTGCTTTCGATGGGACGCACGGGCGGACTCACTTTATATTCGTCCGCAATGCGCCGGTTTAGGCGGATGAGGACTTGAATCATCGGAGGCTTGCATGGTGCTGCAGTCCATGACCGGTTTTGCCCGGCGTGAAGGAACGAGCGGGCGCTCTCGCTGGGCATGGGAGCTGCGGTCGGTCAACGGCAAGGGCCTCGACGTCCGCCTGCGCCTGCCGCCGGGGCTGGAGCGCCTGGAAACAGATGTGCGCAAGCTGATCACCGACAGGTTTTCGCGCGGCAATCTCCAGGTTGGCCTCTCCGTATCCGGCGACGAAAGCCGGGTCGAAGCCGTGGTCAATCAGGATGCGCTGGCGACCGTGCTGGCTTTGCGTGATCAGCTTACAGGCGTCATAGATCCCGCGCCGTTGCGGCTGGACACGCTGCTCGGCATCCGTGGCATCGTGGAATTCAAGGAAGCCGAGGAGAGTGAGGAAGTGCTCGCAGCGCGAGATGTCGCCATCATGGCAGGTCTCGAAGCGGCACTTGGCGATCTCAGCGAGATGCGCAGCCAGGAGGGCCGCGCACTTGGCCAGATCCTGCTCGGTCACGTCGCCACGATAGAGGTGCTGACGGCGGTAGTGGAGCGCGATCCGTCGCGCTCGCCGCAGGAGATTGCCACGAAGCTTGCCACACAGGTCTCCATGCTTCTGGACGGTGCTGCCAGCCTTGATCGCGACCGGCTGCATGCCGAGGCCGCGCTGATCGCCACCAGGGCCGATCTGCGCGAGGAGATCGACCGGCTGAAGGCGCATGTCGTGGCCGCTCGCGACCTCATCGCCAAGGGCGGTCCGGTTGGACGCAAGCTTGATTTTCTTGCACAGGAATTTAACCGGGAATCGAATACTATCTGTTCGAAGTCGAATTCCGCGGCGGTCACCGCCGCCGGTATCGAATTGAAAGTGGTCATCGACCAGTTCCGCGAACAAGTCCAGAATTTGGAGTAGGCCATGAAGCCGGCGATATCCACATCCATTCCAATTGCCCGCCGGGGGCTGATGCTGGCTATTTCCTCGCCGTCGGGCGCGGGAAAGTCAACGATCGCACGCACGCTGCTCGACACCGACAAACATGTCGGCCTTTCCGTCAGCGTCACGACGCGGCAGCGTCGGCCGAGCGAAATCGCCGACGTGCACTATCACTTCGTCTCGCAGCGGGAGTTCGAACGGCTTCGTGATTCCGATTCGCTGCTCGAATGGGCCGAGGTACATGGCAATTTCTACGGCACGCCGCGCGAGCCGGTGGAAACGGCGATGGCCGAAGGCCGCGACATGCTCTTCGATATCGACTGGCAGGGCGCGCAGCAGCTTCAGGAGAAGATGCCCGCCGATGTCGTCTCTATCTTCGTACTGCCGCCGACCATGACGGAGCTGCAATCGCGCCTGCACCGTCGCGCCGAGGATTCTGAAGAGGTGATTGCCACGCGGCTTGCCAATTCGCGATCCGAGATCGCCCATTGGCGTGAGTATGACTATGTCATCATCAACGACGACCTGAATGCCGCCTTCGACGCCGTTCAGTCGATCGTGAAGGCCGAACGCCTGCGCCGCGACCGTCGCCACGGCATGTTCGATTTCGTACGTGGTCTCCTGGAAGAAACGCCGAAGCTCTGATCCCGATCGGAAACTCCGATCCGATCAGAGGCAATTTGCTAGCCTGCAGAACTCCTCGACTGAGAGCGTTTCGGCGCGTCGCTGCGGGTCGATATCGGCCTTCTGTAGCAGCGTTTCGCCACCGAGCGGCTTCAGGCTCTGTCGCAGCATCTTGCGACGCTGGCCGAAGGCTGCCTGCGTCACCTTTTCCAGCTTGTCGACGGAGCAAGGGATCGGGTTTTCCCTGGGCGTCAGATGCACCACCGTCGAGGTTACCTTCGGTGGTGGCGAGAAGGCCTGCGGCGATATGTCGAAGGCCATGTGGGCGTTCGTACGCCAGCCGCAGAGAACGCCGAGACGGCCGTAGTGATCGTCATCCTCGTCGGCGACGATCCGCTGGCCGACTTCCTTCTGGAACATTAGCGTCAGCGATTGCCAGAAGGGCGGCCAATGGTCGGGCAATAGCCAGTTCACCAGCAATTGCGTGCCGACATTATAGGGCAGGTTGGCGATAATCTTCACCGGGCCTTCCGACGCCATGGCCGCGAAATCCGTCTTTAGCGCATCGCCTTCGATAACCTCCAGCCGGCCGGGATAGTGATCGGCGATTTCGGCGAGCGCCGGCAGGCAGCGCGCGTCGCGCTCCACGGCAATGACCTTGGCGGCTCCGAGCGCCAGGATGGCGCGTGTCAGTCCGCCCGGTCCTGGGCCGACTTCGAAGACGGTCACGCCTTCCAGCGGCCCGGCGGTGCGGGCGACCTTCTGGGTCAGGTTGAGATCGAGCAGAAAGTTCTGGCCGAGTGCCTTGCGCGCGTCGAGGCCATGGCGCTGGATCACATCGCGAAGCGGGGGCAGACCGTCGAGTGCAGGCATCAGCGAGTGCTTCCTGTTGGGCGGCTGATCTCGCTTGCCAGCCTGAGGGCGGCCACGAGGCTATCCTCCTTGGCGACACCCTTGCCGGCGATACCGAAGGCTGTGCCGTGGTCGGGCGAGGTGCGGACGAAGGGAAGACCGAGGGTGACATTGACGGAATCGTCGAAGCCGAGCGCCTTGGCCGGGATCAGGGCCTGATCGTGATACATGCAGATGGCGACGTCATAGCGACGGCGGGCGTCGTCATGAAACATCGTGTCGGCGGGAAGGGGACCGAAGGCATCAATGCCCTCATTGCGGAGTACGTCGATCGCCGGGCGGATGATCTCCTCATCCTCCTTGCCGATCGCGCCGTTCTCGCCGGCATGCGGATTGAGCCCGGCGACCGCCAGTCGTGGCTTGGCGATGCCGAAGCGGGTTCTAAGATCGTGATCGGTGATCCGGCAGGTCTCGATGATGAGATCGGCCGTCAACGCGCCAGGCACGTCCTTGAGCGGAATATGAATGGTGACGGGTATGGCCCGCAGTTTCGGCCCGGCCAGCAGCATCACCGGCATCACCGGTCTGCCTGTCGCGCGTGTCGCAAGATCGGCGAGGAATTCGGTATGGCCGGGAAAGCCGAAACCGGCATCGTAGAGAACGGATTTGGCGATCGGGTTGGTGACGACGGCGGAGGTATCGCCGTTCATGGTGAGCGAGACCGCTGTTTCTATGGCGGCGATGGTGGCCTTGGCGGTCGCGACATGCGGTTCGCCCGCAACTACGGTCGCACCGGCGGCGATCGGCAGCACCGGCAGGGCCTCGGTAAAGACATGGCAGGCCGTCGATGCGTCTGCTTCCCGCAGGGGGACATCCAGGTTCAATTGCAGGGCACGCGCCGCAAGGATCTTTGGGTCGCCGAGAAAGAGGAAGGGCGGCAGAGAAAGCTCGCCGCGGCGGAGCCAGGCGGCGAGCGTGATGTCAGGTCCGATACCTGCCGGGTCCCCTTGCGTCAGCGCGAGGGGGCGGGAAAAGTGCTGCGGCATCGCGGCGATCAGCGATAAAGGATCTGCGCCTTGGAGCGCAGTTCATCCATATACTTCTTGTCGTTGGCGCTGGCGCCCTGGGCGCCCGCCTTGCCGATGTCTTCGGCACGGAAGACGGCCGCGGCGGCAACGTCGTCGTTCACCTGACGCTGTGAGCAGATGGCGACATATTCAACGCCGCGATCGGTGACGACAGGGGTGGTCGTATTGCCCTGGGCTTTTTCAAGCAGCGGCTTCCAGATTTCGGGAAGATCGGGGGCCAGCACGCGGCCGAGATCCTGAACGGAAACGTCACGCATCGTCGCGGCAAAGACCTTCGCCTGATCGCAACCTGGGAACTTGGCCCGCGAGGCTTCCGCCTCCGCCTTGCGCTGGTTGATAATGGCATTTCGCTTCGCGGCCGGGACGACGAAGACGATCTGTTTCAGGAAGTATTCCGTGGTGACCGGCTTTGTCTTGTTTTCCGTCATGCGCGTCACGAGGTCGTCGTTCGACAGGCGGTTGCCGCCATTCGACCCGAAGCGGGCATTGACGACGCGCGGCCAGCTCATGGAGACGGCGATATAGGATTTGAAGTGATCGACACCGACGCCCATCTTGTCGAGGATCTGACCAAGCTGCTGCGGCGACATCTTGTTGCTCGCGGCGAAGCGGCCAAAGGCGCTGTCGACGTCAGACGTCGAGACCGACATGCGTACGCGGGAGACTTCAGCGCGCTTCAGCGTCTCGTCGACAAGCTGTTCCTGTGCCAGCTTGTTGAGGTCGCCCTTCTGGTGCTGCAATTTGAGGAAGTTGACACGTTTGGCGATATCGCCCGAGGTGATCACCGAATTGTTGACAACGACCTTTACCTCGCTTGCTGCGAAGGCAACATCGCTGCTCGGCATGGCGAACGTGGCCATGATCAGCGCCGCGGCTCCGAATAGCACAGCGCGCATCGGTGTCTTTTCAGAGAACATCAATTACCCCTTCCCAAAGGTCCTTATCCGCACTGCGTCACATCGGGACGCCGTTCGCGCAATACGGCAATTTTGCGCCACATGTCTACAACAAGCACGACGAATTGCAAAATCCTTGCGGCGAAACAATGACGCGGAGGGGAGTGGAGGCCGGTTTCAAACAAAAAGGGCCGGCTTGTGGAGCCGGCCCTCTTTTGGAGTTTGATAGGTCAGAACGTGGCGTCCTGAGTGTTGCCGAGATTGACGTCGCCGAGCGTGCGGAACGTGATTCGGGCACCGATCGACCAGTCGCTTGCCGAGGCGCTCGTCGAATCCTTCTTGTTCAGGAAGGAAACGCTGAAGATCGTGCACTCGTCCTCATAGGAGAGGCCCACGCCCTGGCGAGTGATCTCGCTATCGTTGATGTCATAGTTCACCGTACCGAACACCGACCAATATTCCTTGAACTTGATCTGGGCGCGCGTCTGGATTTCATCCTGATCCGAGGTGAAGCCATATTGCGGCTGTGCGGCGATGTGGGTGTAGGTCGCCGTGGTCTGGAAGACATCGTTGGCGAAGCCGACCGTGGTATCGCCGCGACGGAACGCGAAATCCTTTTCGTCGAAACGATAGGACTGCGAAAGCGAGAAGCCCTGCGGCGTGGTGATACCGAACATGGTCACATAGTCGGAGCGGGTGGTTTCAAGTCCCGAATCCGTGCCGACGCCGGCAAGATCAGTCTCTGCGAAGGAGTTGCGGCCGGCGAGCTGGAAGGACTGGCCGAAGATATGCTGCAACTTGTAGCCACTGTCGAAGCTGCCGGTGTAGCGCCAACCGACGTTGGCCCGCGTGCCACCTTCGACGCGATCGAAACCGGAGAACTTGTCGCGATCGAACAGGTTGGTCGCATCGAAGACGAAGCTTTGCGCATCCTCATTCGGCAGACGTCCGGCAAGCTGCTCGTCCGGACGCACATAGAGTTGTGCGATCGGCTCGAACACATGCGTGCTGTTGCTGGTGGTGACGAGGAAGGGATACTTCGCTTCAAGACCGGCCGTCGCCATGCCACGCGTGGCATAATCGCTCGTGTCGTAATTGCCGGAATAAGTGCCGGCTCCCGGCGCATCCATGTCGAGGCCGTAGACGTCACCGCGAAGTGCCGCCAATGGCGTCAACACCAGACCTTGATCCGTGGTGAAGGTACGTTGCCACTGCACCTCGGTGCTGAGGCGCGTATAATCGCCGGAAAGACCGAGATAGCGGTCGTTCAGGCTGGAGTCGCCGAGAGTATTGGTGGCATCGAGCACCGATGTCGTATTACGCGACAGGTGCGTGAAGTTCATGGTTGCCGACAATTCGCCGCCATAGACCGACTTCGGATCGACATAGTGATAGTCGACGCTCGGATAGACGGTCGCCTGTTGCTTCGTGGCGGTGTCGTTATTGTCGGAGTCCTGGACCTGGTAGTAGAAGGCGCGCATATCGAAATAATTGCGCTTGCCGAGACCGGTCAGGTAGGCCTGGTTGGTATGGGTGCTCTGGTTGAGACCATCCAGCCCATAGGTGCGCGAGAAGTTGTTGTCGCTCTGCGCCATGACATCCCAGCCGAAGGTCCAGCGAGGATTGATCCTGAAATCCGCCTTGGAGGAGATCATGCCGCGAGTCTTGTGCTCGGCATCGGTGGTCCCGGACGTGAACGCGCTGGGATCCATCTGGCTGATGCCGGCGACGCGCAGAGTATGCGTGCCGTTTTCAAGGCGTTGCCGGAATTCACCCTCCAGCAGCAGACCCTGGTTCGTGTAGCCGGTGGCGCTGATCGTGGCGTCCATGCTCGGCGAGATGACGTAGTAGTACGGAACCTTCAGACCGAAGCCGAGGTGCTGGGAAACACTCATCGACGGGAACAGGAAGCCGGACTTGCGCTTTACCGTATTGTCCGGAACCTCGATCCACGGAATATAGGCGATCGGCTGGCCGAACAGTTCGAAGCGGGCATGCTCGAGGCGGACGGTATGCGTCACGCCATTCTGCACCACGCGCTGCGCCTTGACCTGCCACAGCGGTGCGCGACCCTGCTCGGAGCAGGACTGACAGGCCGTATAGACGCCCTTGGTCAGAATCATCTGCGTGCCGCCGACACGTTCGCCCTTTTCGGCGGCCATGCGGGTATTGTCCGGCATTTCGATGCGCAGGGCATTGACGAAGCCGTCGGAGAAACTGTCGGTGACATCCATTTTGTCACCGTACATGCGATTGCCGTCGGGGCTGATCAGCTCGACATTGCCGATTGCCGTCATCCGACCGGACTTCTGATTATACTCAACCTTCTGGGCGACCATTTTGTAGCCGCCATAGTTGATCTGCACGGCACCGGTGGCGGTGACGATCTGGTTGTCCTTGTTGTAGACCAATTCGTTGGACGAAAGGATCAGCTTGGAGCCGTCGGGTACGTTGACCTTTACAGGAGCGGTCGCAGCACCGGCGCCGCCATTGTTGTTGGTAGCCTGGGCGTAAGCTACGACCGGGCTCATGATATACGCGCATGCAGCCGTGCCCGTAATAAGGGCAGCCACAAACTTTCTGATACTCTTGCGGTCGCCCGCCACTAGCCGTCCTCCTGATGAAGCAGGATCGTTGCTCCGAATGCTAAAGCGACGATCACGGGTATCCATGTCGCCACGAAGGGAGGAACCACTCCGCTGCTCCCAAATGCTTTTACAAGCACGGTGACAACATAAAGCACGAAGCCTGAGAGGATTCCACCCAGAATCACGGAGCGCGATTGGTTGAATCTACTGAATTTTAGGGACACGGTTGCTGCGATCAGCGTCATTGCCACCAAAAGGAATGGCTGTGACAGCAGCGAGTGAAATTGCGTTTCAAGCGCCTTGGTTGAGATGCCAAAGGACTTTGCAATCGCTATTCGATTAGAAAGATCATAAAAAGCAATGGTTTCCGGCTGCGCCAAACGCTCTGAAACGAAATCCTGTTTCAGATTCGTACGTACCTGTGTCGTGCTCTTGTGCGCGGGAATTTCGCCCGGTGCGCGCTCGACGACACTGTTAAGAAGCCAGTAACCATTTTCCAACTTAGCCGACTGGGCATCCTGCCTCAGAATGATATTTCCCTGTGAATCGAAGTGGATAAAGACGACGTTCATCAGCGTCGTGCCGTTGTCGAGAACAGCCTTGGCACCGATGATGACGTCGTTTTTGCCATCCGACTGACGCAGCCACGGAATGGAAAGTGTATTGCGATAGGACGGGTCGCCGCGCAGATCGGCTTCCATCGTTTCCGCCTGCCGCTGACCCCACGCCGCAACCGGATTGATAGCGAACATGGTCAGCAAGCCGACACAGAAGGCGCCGACGACGAAAGGCGTCATGAATTGCCAGACGGAGATGCCAGCCGCGCGAGCGATCACCAGTTCCCGGCGGCGATTGAGCGTGATCAACACGGTCATGCCGACGAAGAGGGCGATGAACGGCACCGTCTGCTGTATGATGAACGGCAATCTGACCGCCGTCATCAGCAGGCCGATTTTGACCGTGTATCCCGGAAGGCCAGCGAGCCGGCCAGCGGTTTCGCTGAAGTCGATCAGATACACCAGTGAGGTGACGCCGAGGAAAAACCAGAGCGTCGTGGCGATATAGCGCGTGAAGAAGTAGCGGCCAAGCGTGCTGAAGATCATGCGCCGCCCCCATTCGAGCTGCCGGGCGTCGGGATGCGCTCCTGAAGCTTCTGCCGCCAGCTACCGAAACGGTTGCGGATCGACACCGGCATGGACATTCGTCGGTTCCTGAACAGCAGGACGATCGCAATCAGCGTTGCGGCGATATTGATCCCATAGAGGATGCCGACGAAATAGGGGGCCGTCTCAATTTGGTTGGCCGCGTAAAAATCCGCCCATCGCAGTGCAAAAGCGATAGTGAGCGCCGATACCATCGGATGCAGCCGTGCCTCGCGATGGGATCGCGCGTCGCCTGCAATCACCAGGGATATCAGGGCAAAAATGGCTGGCAGTGCCCAATCGGTCAGGCGCCGATGCAATTCGGAACGGTATCCGCTCGGTTTGGCCTTATAATCCGCATCGTTCGGATCAGGATTGAGCAGGAAGCCGAGACTGCGGTCGCCGGCGCGCAGGGTTGCCTGACCACGGCTTTGCGTCATGTCGGAGAGGTCGAAGGAATAGGAATCGAATTTGATGACGGAGACGTCGCCATCAGACGTCTTGCGGTGGACTTCGCCGTCCCTCATCAGCAGCGACGAACCGCTCGCATCGACGGCGCCTTCCTTGGCATAATAGATGAGATCGAAAGCCGGATCGCGCGAATCCACCACGAACAGGCCCTTCAGGATTCGCCCCGACATGCGCTGGGTGATCTGCACGTAAAGCCCGTCTTCGATGCGCCGGAAATTCTTCTCCTCGATCACTGTCGAGAGCAGGTCGGCATAGGCTTCCGCAACCATTTGTCGGGCAGCGACGCGAGCCTTCGGCTCTACCATATTGTCAACGAGGAAGGAGAAGACACTGATCGCTATGGCGAGAATCATGATCGGGCGGATGATGATGCTGCGTCTCGCGCCTGCCGCTTCCATGACGGTCAGCTCCGAATCGCTGTTCATCGCGGTCAGGGTCTGCGTGATGCCGATGACCAATGCGAACGGCAAAACGACGGGAATGATGGTCGGCAGAATAAGGGTCGCAAGCTTCGCGAACGAACCAATCGACTGGCCGCTGTCGGTCACGAGATTGATGCGCTGCAGTACCTGAGTCGTCCAGATAATAGCGAGCACCGGCAGCAGCGCTACCAGGAACATCATGCCGACACGCCGTACGATATATGTTTCGAATAACTTCATGCCGGCCCTTAAACGCAACGCTCCATCGGGCGAGCCGGCAGAGATTCATCCTCCTCTACGCTGTTTGCGTTTTTTTGGCGACAACCCACTCGCAAAAAATTCGTTAATTTTCTGAGATTCTTCTGCTGTGTGTCGTTTGGGAGAGAGCCATAAGTGCCGCGAATATGACGAGGGAAGAGAGCCAGCCAAGCACGGCATCCGACAGATAGTGGCTTCCGAAAGCCACTCTGAGGGTTGGAATGAGGATCGAGATGACTGCGACCGGCGGCGCAAGAGCGGTACGGGCCGGCTGCGGGATGATGAAGATCAGGCAGAAGAGCCAGCCGGCCGCTGCCGCTTCACCGGAGACGAACGAACAGTTGCTGACGCACTTCCCGGCGAAGGAACCTGCTTGAACGAAATCGAGCGTGCCGCCGAAGAGGTCGGTCTGTCGTGGCCGCGGGCGGCCTGCGAACGCCTTGAGCCAGAGATTGACGATCAGCACGGGGCCGAGAAGCAGCGAGCCGAGCGCAATCTTCAAATTGCAGGCTCGCGAGGTCTTGAACGTTGCGCCGTGATGCTGCCAGCACTGGATCAGCATCCAACAGAGGACGGCGGCGACAATGTAGGGAAGCTGGAAGAATATCTCCCTGAGCAGGCGCATATGCGGATCGTCACCATAGGGGAAAATGCCGCAGATCTGGCTGGCTTTGACAGGGACGATGCATTGTTCTGGCAGGAAGAACAGATTGGCGACGGCGAGATCGATCTGTGGAAAAATCGAAAATAACCCGAGCAGTATCCACCATAGACAGAAGAGAGCGACGAACGCGTCGCCGGCCGTGCGCGGTCGCAGGATCTCGGGAAAGCGGTCCTGGCGATCGAAGGTGCTGAAATCGATGATCAAGGTAGCGTTCCTGTCGGTGACAACGCCGGGCAGGCGGCGGCACGCAACGCATGCGCCAATAGGTTAGCGACAATAGATGACAGGGATTTGAAGGTGGCAGTGGACGCTTCTTTGCCGAATGTCTCGCCAAAAGCTTGTATTTGAGGGGGAAAGCTTGAATGATCGAAGTCTATAATTCTATTTTGCGATACACATATATATCGGAGCAGAAATGTCTGTGAAATTCGAGATTTCCTTTGCCAAAACGGTTCGATTGAATGGCGGTCTGGCTATCCTGCTGAAAGACACGGACAGCGAATCGCCTGCAGGGGCCGCAAGCGCCGATCCGGCGAATGTTTTCGCCAAGGCCGCACGCATCGCTCGTTTCACGGCCAAGGGCCTGGCAAGTCTCGATATTGTTGCGCCTGAGGGATCGCCGGTCGACCGGATTATCGTGATCGGCACCGGTAGGGCAAAGGAACTGAACGCGCATGACTGGCTGAAGCTCGGTGGGGCTGCGGCGGCACGGATCCGCAATGTCGAAAAGGCTGCGATCTTCATAGATCTGCCCGGCGTGGAAGCCGGTGGCAAGGCGGCTGCCGATTTTGCGCTCGGCATGCTGCTGCGCGCCTATAGCTTCGACACGTACAAGACGAAGAAGGGCGATGACGACGACAAGAACGGTGCGCAGAAACCCGTGAAGGTGACTATCGTTACCCCGGATGCCGCGGCCGCAAAGAAGCTTTTCGCCGCATCGGAAGCGATTGCCGACGGCGTTATTCTGGCGCGCGATCTCGTCAACGAGCCGCCGAATGTGCTTGGCCCGGTCGAGTTCGCCGCCAAGGCCAAGGCGCTGGAAAAGCTCGGCGTCGAAGTGGAGATATTGACGGAGCGCGAGATGCGCCGGCTCGGCATGGGTGCACTGCTTGGTGTGGCGCAGGGTTCCGTGCGTCCGCCGCGCCTGGTGATCATGCAATGGAAGGGCGGCAAGGCGAAGGAGAAGCCGGTCGCCTTCATCGGTAAGGGCGTCGTCTTCGACACCGGCGGCATTTCCATCAAGCCCGCCGCCGGCATGGAAGACATGAAGGGTGACATGGGCGGGGCCGCCGCAGTGACCGGCCTGATGCACACGCTTGCTGCACGCGGCGCCAAGGTCAACGCCATCGGCGTCATCGGCCTGGTCGAAAACATGCCCGATGGCAATGCCCAGCGTCCGGGCGATATCGTCACCTCCATGTCCGGCCAGACAATCGAGATCATCAATACGGACGCCGAAGGCAGGCTCGTGCTCTGCGACGCGCTCTGGTACACCAATGACCGCTTCAAGCCGCAATTCATGATCAACCTGGCGACCTTGACCGGCGCGATCCTGGTTGCGCTCGGCAATCTGCAGGCCGGCCTGTTCAGCAATGACGACCAGCTGGCAAACCAGCTCACCGCCGCCGGCCTTGTCACCAATGAGCGCCTGTGGCGTATGCCGCTTGGCAAGGACTACGACAAGATGATCGACAGCAAGTTCGCCGACATGAAGAATACCGGCGGCCGCTATGCCGGCTCGATCACCGCCGCGCAGTTCCTCAAGCGCTTCGTGCAGGAAACGCCCTGGGCGCATCTCGATATCGCCGGCACGGCGATGGGTTCCACACTGGACGAAATCAACCAGTCCTGGGGTTCGGGCTACGGCGTGCGCCTGCTCGACGAGCTGGTTCGCGAGAACTACGAATCGTGACCTTCGGACGTGTTTGAGATAGGAGAGGCGGCATGACCGACGTTCTCTTCTATCACCTGACCGAATCGAAGCTTGAAGATGCCCTGCCGCCGCTGATCGACAAGAGTGTCGAGCGCGGCTGGCAGGTTGCCATCCAGACGCGCGAGCCTGCCAGGCGCGATGCGCTCGATGCCCATCTCTGGACCTATCGCGAGGACAGCTTCCTGCCGCATGGCACGGATGAAAGCGAAATGGCGGACAAGCAGCCGGTCCTCCTGACCGTCTCGCCGGACAATCTGGACAGTGCCAGCGTCCGCTTCTTCATCGACGGCGCCGAAGCCGCCGATATCGACACCTACCAGCGCGTCGTCTTCATCTTCGACGGTTACGATCAGGAACAATTGGAAGGCGCCCGCGCGCAATGGAAGAAGCTGAAGGGCGAGGGGCATAACCTCACCTATTGGCAGCAGACCCAGGAAGGCCGCTGGGAAAAGAAGGCGTGATGGAGTTCAACTATCAGGCAAAGGATCAAGTTCCCTGGTATGAGATACCGGGCGGTAGAGAACTTACGGAATATTTCGGCCACGATCCGGAGTTCCACGATGCCGAGATCGTGCAGGTCATATTCAACCGTCGCTCCCGGAGTTCGATCTCAATCCATACCTGGAGCAACGATCCGTTCGATATTGCCAAACATGTCGTTGTCACCTTTTTATTGGCCGATATCGCCGATCTTCAGTTCGAGAATTTCAGCCATCAAAATGTTCTGAACGGCCTTACGGTTCGGTTGGCGCCCGAGCGAAAAGACAGGCGGCCATACTATGGCCGCGACCCGCATCCCGAGGATGTTGAGATTGAACTGCGACCCTGTTTTGGGCTCTGCGGGTTCATACGGGCGAGGACGATCAGCATCAGCTTTGCGAAGGGCAAGCCCGAGGACACAACCAGGTCGTGATATGCGACACGCGACAGGGATAAGACAGCACGTCAGATCGGGCTGCTGTTCGCAAGAACCTTTTCGATGAAGTCTTTCTTCGACGCCGTATAGGCGGCGCGGTTGTCGGCATATTTTCCGGCCAGGTCGATCTTCAGCATTTCATAGGCCAGTGCCAGATCGGGATTTGCACGGAGCTTGTCGCGAAATCGAATCCACTGATTCCAGTTGATACTGTTATATTCAGCGATATGAACAAGATGCGTGCGCGTCTGGCCTTCGACATCGCGGCCGAAAATATGATCGTCGGGAACGAGATCGGTGCCGACATAGCAGTAGCCGATCTCCTCCATCGGCTTGATGCACGCCAAGCCGTCGTCGAAGCGTCTGACGCCGACGGCAATGTCGATGATCGGCTTCGCCTTGATCGAAGGGATCGACGTGCTGCCGATATGCTGGATATCGAGGGCGAGATCGCCGAGTGCCTTGCGAATGGCTGCCGCTTCGAGCGTGTAGGCTTCCTGCCATCGGGCATTCGGTACAGCAAGGGTAACGCACTTGTTGCCGACGCCCAGCCCGAAATTTCGCCCGCTTTCCGAGGACATCGCAATCTCCCTGACAAATGAAGATGCGCCACTCTAGCATGTGGCGCGGCGCATCTCACCGGTCAATCGAGCCTAGTCGTGGAAAGCTTCCACGAATTTGCGCTTGCCGAGCATGAAGGCATCGGCGACATGGCGTAGTGGTGCGAGGTCGACGTCCGACGTGCCGGCTTTGACGATCTCGGCGAAGCGGCGGTAGAGCGAGGGATATTCGGCCTCCGGCGCGGTGAACGTCAGTTCGCCATTGACGGAGAGCTTCGAGCCGCCCTCGGCGAGCACCATCTGGCCCGCTTCGGTTTCGGCGACGATATCCCAGCTCTGCTTGCCGGTCTGGCGCCAGTCGAATTCGGCGTGAACCGGAAGCCCCTGGCCGCTCTTGAATTGCAGGTCGGCGGCGATTGGCGAATCGCGGTTTTCGGGGAATTCCAGCACGGCGCCGGTCAGGAAGAGCGGCGGCAGGATGTGGGTGACGATCGACAGCGCGTTGATGCCCGGATCGAAGACACCGAGACCGCCGGCCTGCCAGATCCATTCCTGGTTCGGATGCCAGTGACGCACATCTTCCTTCCAGATCACATGCGCGCTCTTGATCGTCGTCGCGTCGAGGAAAGCCTTGGCGGCTTCGACGGCGGGCGCGTAGCGCGAATGCCAGCTGGCAAACAGCGAAACGCCTTTTGTCTTTGCGAGCGCCTCAAGATCGGCAACTTCGCTCAGCGTCGCCCCCGGCGGCTTTTCCAGGAAAACATGCTTGCCAGCCTGGAGCGCCTTGTAGGCGGCTTCATAGCGATATTGCGGCGGCATGCAGAGCGAGACCGCATCGATCTCGGGAACCGCGTCCAGCATGGCCTCGATGGTGGTGAAAGCCGGAATGCCTTCGACCGTGCCATGGCGGCTTGCGGTGGCGACCAGTTTGAAATCCGCATTGTTGGCGATGGACGGAAGATGCTGGTCGCGGACGATCTTGCCGACGCCGACGATAGCGAGGTTGATGGGGGACATGGGGTGTCTCTCGATTAGTATGATTATTGGTAGGTCTTTTATCAGAACATCAGAGGTGGGCAAGGGTGGCAAAGCGCAAATGCGGCGCTGCTCCCGCAAGGCCACGCTCACCCTGCCACCATCACACTTGGAAAACCAGCTTAGGCTCTTGATTGACAGCGTGAAATCGGCACTCTGCCTGTGCGCGGCGAAAGGATCCTGGGAAGAAACTGCCGCGGGGGGAAAAAATCATGAAAGCATTGCTCGGCTTCAGCCGGCTCATAGATCATGTCACGGAGATCATCGGCAAATCGGTCTCCTGGCTCATCCTGGTTGCCGTTTTGGTCAGCGCTGGAAACGCCATCGTCCGCAAGCTGTTCAACGTCTCGTCGAATGCCTGGCTGGAAGCGCAATGGTATCTGTTCGGCGCCGCCTTCATGCTCGCCGCCGCCTATACGCTGCGGCAGAATGAACATATCCGCATCGATATCCTCTACGGTTCCCTGTCGCGGCGCGTGCAGCACTGGATCGACCTCCTCGGCCATTGCCTGTTTCTGATGCCCTTCGTGCTGTTGATGATCTATGACCTCATCCCCTATGTGCGGATGTCCTTCATGTCCGGTGAAGTTTCCTCCAGCGCCGGCGGCCTGATCATCTGGCCGGGCAAGGCCTTGCTGCTGGCGGGCTTTTTTCTGCTGGCGCTGCAGGGTGTCTCCGAGATTATCAAGAAGATCGCCATCATGCGCGGCGATATGGATGATCCGACACCCTATGTGCCGACCCATGCACCTCTCGATATCGAGACGCATGCAGGGGAGGTGCGCTGATGTTGGAATTCATTGCCGTGAACATGGCTCCGATCATGTTCGCTTCGCTGATCATCTTCCTGCTGATCGGCTATCCCGTCGCCTTCGCGCTCGCCGCCAACGGCCTGCTGTTCTTCTGGATTGGCGTCGAGCTGGCGCCTTATTCCGGCGGCTCGATCAACCTCTCCTGGCCGCTGCTCAACGCGCTGCCGGATCGCTTCTGGGGCGTGATGTCGAACGACACGCTGCTGGCGATCCCGTTCTTTACCTTCATGGGCATCGTGCTGGAGCGTTCGGGCATGGCCGAGGATCTGCTCGACACGGTCGGCCAGCTCTTCGGCCCGATCCGCGGCGGCCTTGCCTATGCGGTGATCTTCGTCGGCGCGCTGCTGGCCGCCACCACCGGCGTCGTTGCCGCCTCGGTCATAGCCATGGGCCTGATCTCGCTGCCGATCATGCTCCGCTATGGCTATGACCGGCGGGTTGCATCCGGCGTCATCGCCGCCTCGGGTACGCTCGCGCAGATCATTCCGCCATCGCTGGTGCTGATCGTGCTGGCCGACCAGCTCGGCCGTTCGGTTGGCGACATGTATGCCGGCGCCCTGATCCCCGGCCTGATACTGACCGGCCTCTACATGCTCTACGTGTTGATCATGTCGATCGTCCGGCCCAACTCCATGCCGGCGCTGCCGAAGGAGGCGCGTTCGCTCGGTTCGGGCGTGACCTCGCTCTTCGTCGCGTTGCTGGTCTGTGCCGGCGTCGCCTATGCCGCCCATGTCTATCTGACGCCGATCTACGGGGAAAATGCCGACATTCTCGGCGCAACCGTTGGCGTCGCATTCATCTACGCCATCGCCGTCATCGACAAGACGATGAAGTTCAACCTGATGTCGCGGCTGGCGCAACAGGTGATCATCGTGCTGATCCCGCCACTGGCGCTGATCTTCCTCGTGCTCGGTACCATCTTCCTCGGCATTGCGACGCCGACCGAAGGCGGCGCTATGGGTGCGGTGGGCGCGCTGATCATGGCGTTGGCCAAGGGGCGCTTGAGCATGGACGTCGTCCGTTCGGCGCTCGCCTCGACCACACGCCTTTCGTCCTTCGTGCTGTTCATCCTGATCGGCTCGCGCGTGTTCTCGCTGACTTTCTACGGCGTCAACGGCCATGTCTGGGTGGAACATCTGCTGGTGTCGCTGCCGGGCGGCGAGGTCGGCTTCCTGATCGCCGTCAACCTGCTGGTCTTCGTGCTGGCCTTCTTCCTCGATTTCTTCGAGCTGGCCTTTATCATCGTGCCGCTGCTGGCGCCCGCTGCCGAAAAGCTCGGCATCGACCTTATCTGGTTCGGCGTGCTGCTCGGCGTTAATATGCAGACGAGCTTCATGCATCCGCCCTTCGGCTTCGCGCTGTTCTATCTGCGCTCGGTCGCGGCAAAGGTGCCCTATCTCGACAAGGTGACGGGCAAGAACACCGCGCCGGTGACGACCGGGCAGATCTATTGGGGTGCCGTGCCCTTCGTCGGCATCCAGATCCTGATGGTAGCTCTGACGATCATGTTCCCGCAGATGGTCATGCATTACAAGGGCGCGGGTACGGGCATCGATCCCAACACGATCAAGATCGACGTGCCAGGCTTTGGCACTCCTGGCCAGGATAATGGCGGCGGTCTCGGCCTGCCGGGCCTGCAGCTTCCAGGCGGCAATTCGCTGCAGGACAAGCCGGCCGATCAGAACGGCGGACAGGCCAATCCGCCGACCAACAACGATCTCAGCCAGCCGCCATCGTTTAAATGAGGGCAGGGCTTGCTGCTCTTCATGCGTTCAAAAAGAAAAACCCCGGAGCAATACTCCGGGGGTTTCATTTGACGGCGGGCGAGGATCAGATCTTGCCGGCGCGCTGCTGCGTCATCATGTAGACGTCGTAGCTGTATTCCGCGACCTGGGCGTAGAGGTAGTGCTGGCCACGGAAACCCTTGATCGATTCCCAGATCTTCTTGAAGGTCGGGTTCGAGGCTTCCATTTCGGCATAGACCTCGTTCGACTTTTCGAAGCAGGCGTTCAGGATTTCCGTGCTGAACGGCCGCAGCTTGGCGCCTTCGGCGACGACACGCTTGATGGCGGCCGGGTTCAGATAGTCGTATTTCTGCAGCATGTTGGCGTCGGTCGCCTGGGCCGCGGTGCGAAGCAGCGACTGATAGGCCTTGGGCAAGCCCTCATAGGCTGCTTTGTTGAACATGAAATGCACCGTCGGGCCGCCTTCCCACCAGCCGGGATAGTAGTAGTAGGGGGCGACTTTGTAGAAGCCGAGTTTTTCGTCGTCATAGGGGCCGACCCATTCGGCCGCGTCGATGGTGCCCTTTTCCAGGGCGGGATAGATGTCGCCGCCGGCGATCTGCTGCGGCACGACGCCAAGGCGCTCCACCACCTTGCCGGCAAAGCCGCCAATTCGCATCTTCAGGCCCTTGAGATCGGCGACCGTGTTGATTTCCTTGCGGAACCAGCCGCCCATCTGCACGCCGGTATTCCCACCGGGAAAGCCGATCAGCCCTTGCGTTGCCAGGAATTCGTTGAAGAGATCGATGCCGCCGCCGTGATACTGCCAGGCGTTCATCCCACGGGCATTGAGCGCGAAGGGAACGGCCGCTCCCAGCGCCCAGACCGGATCCTTGCCCCAATAATAATAGGAGACGGTGTGGCATGCCTCGACCGTGGCTGCGGACGCTGCGTCGGCCGCCTGCAGGCCGGGCACGATTTCACCGGCCGCGAAGACCTGGATCGTGAAATTGCCGTCCGTCGCTTCCGATACATATTTCGACAGCACTTCCGCGCCGCCATAGATCGTGTCAAGCGACTTCGGGAATGATGACGCCAGGCGCCAGTTGATTTTCGGATTGCTCTGAGCAACGGCCGGAGCCGCAAGGGCCGCGGCAGCAACCGAGCCCGCACCGGCAACGCCGGCTTTCCTCAGAAATGAACGACGATCCATCTATGTACTCCCCCCAGGATATGAGCGGGCGGGTTGGCCCGCTCTTCGTGATCACGCTGCAACTAATCATGTCGTTCGATGCGTTTCAAGCGCACCGAACGATCTGCAACCGCTGATTTTCCAAGGATATCAGGAAGGCCGAATTCAGGCGCCGTCCGGCTTCACGATCGTCTCGCGGAGGAAGCTGTATCCGAGCGCGATACGCGCCGCGAGGTCGCTCGACGCGCCATCGCCGCCATGGCCGCCGGAACCGAATTCGTGGAACAGCGGATGGTGGCCAAGCTCCTCCATCCGTGCCGCGAATCGCCGCGCATGCGAAGGATGGACCCGGTCGTCATTGCTGGAGCTTTCGACATAGATCGGCGGATAGGTGACGTCCGAGGCGGGTTTAAGATTATGGAGCGGCGAATAGGAGAGCAGATAATCGCGATCGGCCTGGTCGTCGGGATTGCCATATTCGTCGACCCAGGCTTGGCCTGCGGGGAAGGTGTGAAAGCGGATCATGTCCAGCACCGGCACCTGGCACCAGATCGCGCCGAAATCCCTAGGATAGCGGGTCAGCATCGCGCCGGTCAAAAGCCCGCCATTGCTGCCGCCATTGGCGGCGATATGCGACGGCTTGGTGTAGCCGCGGGTGACGAGATCGCGGGCGATGGCGGCAAAGTCGGCAAACGCCCTGTGGCGGCCATGGCTCTTGGCGGAGCGATGCCAGTTCGGCCCGAGCTCGCCGCCGCCACGAATATAGGCCTGCACATAGGCACCGCCCTGTTCCAGCCAGCGGCCGATGACTCCGGAATAATTCGGGCTGAGCGAGACGTCGAAGCCGCCATAGCCGTACATCAGCACCGGCAGTTCGCCTTCCGTCCACGTCTTCGGCAAGACCAACCGATACGGCACCTTCGTGCCGTCCTCGGATGTGGCCTCGAGCAATTCGGAGGTCATGCCGTCGCCGTCGAAATAGGCGGGCGAGCTGGCACCCCGAACGAGTTCGAGCGGCTTCTTGCGGTTGGAAAGTTCGAGGCGATAGCAGGTTGGTGGCTGCAGAAAGCCTTCGCCATAGACCTGTAGCGTGTCGTCGCCGAGATGCAGTTCGGAATAAAGCGGCTGAAGTGCAATCGTCTCGACATCGCCGGGCAGCGGGATCCCCTGGATCTCCGCATCCGGCCTGGTCAGGTCCAGGACGAAAAGGCGGGGCTGCAGATTGTCGGAGACGACGAAGACGCACCATTCGCGCATCAGAAGGAACTGCGATACGGATTGCCGCTCGCTGGGCGAAAACAGGATGCGCGTCGCCTCGGCGCTGATATCGCTGGCCTGCCGCGGCAAGGGCTGCAGCGCCAAAGCGCCGGCGGGGATACGCTCATCGGTCTTGGCGAGCCAGAGGCAATAGGAATAATTGAACTGGACGTCGATGTCCCTCGGCAGATCGATCCGCCGCAGGGAAAAATCCGGATCCTTGACGAAGACGCTGCAACTGCCGATCTCGTGGCCGGTGATGAACAGGCGGATCGGCTTGGCGGTCCCCTTCTTCGCAATGCCGGAGAGCACCGGGTCGATGACCACGCAGGATCCGTAGACATCCGTATCGGCCGTGGCGTAGAGCAGCGGCGCGTTTGCTGGCGCCTGGCCGCGCTTCAGGCGGCGACCAACGCGGGGCCAGCCGGAGCGCGTTGCGGAGAGGCGGTCGATCGAGCCGAAATAGGCGATCTCATCGCGGCTAAGCCAGGTTGCATGGCAACGCGCCGGCGGCGTATCGAAGCCGCCTTCGACGATGCTCTTCGCCTCGCAATCGAATTCCAGCAACCGCCCGAGATCGGAGCCGCCGTCGGAGAGGCAGATCAGCACTCGTGTCGGTTCCCACGGGCAGGTGATTGCGCCGCGCCAGATCCAGAGCTTGTTCTCCGACCCGCAGAAGGCGTCGAGATCGAAGATCGGCTCCCAGGGAGCGCTCGGCACCGGGTCCAGGTCGGCCGGAAGTCGGCGCCACACGCCAAGGGGATGATCCGCGCTGCGGTGGAAATCGAATAGCCACTTGCCACGGCGAACCGGCTGGATCAGCCGGTCCTCGCGCTCGATCATCGCCTTGATCGCGGCGCTGTCGGCCTCGAATTCCGGCGTCACGAGAGCCCGTTCCGACTGCACATTCCTCTCGGCGACGAATTGCAGGGTGAGGGGGTCGTCGTCGTGCTCGAGATGGAGATGCATAAGATACCTGATACGCTATTGATGATGTGAATCGCATATAAACAAATCAAAATGCACCCGGAGAAGCAACCGTGCTTCCCCAAGTGCATCCCGTCATACAGATTTCTGCTGTCTATCCGCCTCAGCGCACCATCTTGATATCGGCCTGGGCGACCAGATCCGAAGTCGGCTTGGGGGCGGCTTTGTACTTCAGCGTCACGACCTTGTAGCCCTCTTTTTCCATGCGGGTCAGAAGAGCCGGCAGCATGGTGGCGGTGCGCTGGTGGATGTCGTGCATCAGGACGATGCCACGGCCGCGCTTGCGCAACTCGTTCATGGTGCGCGCCGCGACTGCGGCGGGCGACAGGGTGAAATAGTCCTTGCTGTCGACATCCACATCCATGATCACGAGATCACGCATGGTGACGGCTGCGCGCAGGCGTCTGGAATCGGCAAGGTAAGGGAAGCGGAAGAAGGGGACATCCGTGCCGACGACCTTGGCGACAGCGTTCTTGCCGCGCATGATCTCGGCCATCGCCATGTCGAAGCTCATCTTGTCGAGATCGGCATGGTGGAACGTGTGGCTGCCGATAGTCTCGCCTGCGGCAACGACCTTGAGTGCCGTCTCCGGATGCGCCTGCGCCATCTCGCCGACCATCATGAACGTCGCCTTGACGCCGAACCTGTCGAGCGTCGCGAGAATACGCTCCGTCTTGCCGGGGGCTGGGCCGTCGTCGAAGCTCAGGATGACTTCCTTGTCGGCAAGCTTCAGGTCTTGCAGGGAGGAAACTTCCAGCGTGCGTCCGGCGAGTGTGTGGGAGCGGGCTTCGTCGTTTGTTTCGCGCGTCTCAACATCGGTGCTCGCCCATTTTGTCGGCTCCATGTCGATGGGGTCGTTGGCCTTCAACGCCTTGCGTTGCGGCTCCTCAGCGGCAAAGCTCGTCTTCAGCGATGCCTCGCCCCCCGGCTTCGTGGCGCAACCGGCAAGGGACAGGGACACGGCAAGGCCGGCCAATAGGAGACGGTAGGTCATCGGAAGCGCTCAACATATGTGATTGAATGTTGGGCGTATTTTCTCCGACTATGGTTAATGATCGGTTAGGATCGGTGTGCGGCCGCCTCCGGAAGCAACCGTTTCAGCCGGCCATCGCGCTTTCATATTCCGAGGAAAGCTCCAGCCACTGCTCCTCGGCGGCGGCAAGCTTCTCCGCCGCGTCGGAGCGCTGCTTGGCCTTTTCGGCGGCCTTGGCGGGCGCCTTCTCGTAGAGCGCGGGATCCGCAAGTTCCACATCAAGCGCCTGAATCAGTTTCTCCAGCTTAGCCGTCAAGGATTCGATTTCGTTGATCTTTTTCCGGAGCGGCGCGAGCGAGGCGCGGCGGTCGGCATTGAGCTTGCGCTGATCCGCCTTGGAGACGGCATCATCGGCGCCGTTCACCTTGGCCTTGTCGTCTCTCGCCTTGGGGCTGGCTATGACGAGGCTGCGATACTCCTCAAGGTCACCGTCGAAGGTGGAAACCGTGCCGTCGCGCACCAGCCAAAGCTGATCGACGGTCGCCTCGATCAGGTGGCGGTCGTGCGAGATCAGGATGACGGCGCCGGAGTAATCGTTCAGCGCCTGGATCAGCGCGTTGCGGCTGTCGATGTCGAGATGGTTGGTCGGTTCGTCGAGGATCAGCAGGTTCGGTGCATCGAAGGCGGCAAGGCCCATCAGTAGCCGCGCCTTTTCACCGCCGGAAAGATCTTTCACCGGCGTGTCCATCTTCTCGGTCGCAAGCCCCATCTGCGCGACGCGGGCGCGCACCTTCGCCTCCGGCGCGTCGGGCATGCGGCGGCGCACATGCTCGACGGCGGTCTGGTTCGGCACGAGGTCGTCGAGCTGATGTTGTGCGAAGAAGCCGATCTTCAGGTTTGGCGCGAGCTTCACGTCGCCGCTATCGGCGTCGAGACGGCCGGAGACGAACTTCGCGAAGGTGGATTTGCCGTTGCCGTTCGAGCCGAGCAGCGCGATGCGGTCATCGGCGTCGATACGCAGGTTGAGGCGCTTCAGGATCGGCTTGCCGGGCTCGTAGCCGACAGCACCGCCGGTGACGGCGATGATCGGCGAGGCCGCCTGCTTTTCCGGCTCGGGAAAGCTGAAGCCCATCACATGATCTTCGATAACGGCGGCGACCGTGCCCATGCGCTCCAGCGCCTTGACGCGCGACTGCGCCTGTCGCGCCTTCGTTGCCTTGGCCTTGAAGCGGTCGATGAAGCTCTGCAGGTGCTTGCGCGCCGCGTCGTTCTTCACCTTCGCCTTCGTCTGCAGTTCGTCGGCCTCCGCCTTCTGCCGCTCGAACTGGTCGTAGGAGCCGCGATAGAAGGTGAGCTTCTTCTGGTCGAGATGGACGATGGCGTTGACGGCCGTGTTCAGCAGGTCGCGGTCATGCGAGATGATGATGACCGTGTACGGATAGCGGCGGATATAGTCTTCCAGCCAGAGCGTGCCTTCGAGGTCGAGATAGTTGGTCGGTTCGTCGAGCAGCAGCAAGTCCGGCTCGGCAAACAGCACGGCCGCAAGCGCAACGCGCATGCGCCAGCCGCCGGAAAAGGAAGAGGCCGGGCGGTGCTGCGCCTCATGGTCGAAACCGAGGCCGGCCAGAATGCTGGCGGCTCGGGCTTCGGCGGAATGGGCGCCGATATCGGCAAGCCGCGTCTGGATGTCGGCGATGCGATGCGGATCGGTTGCCGTCTCGGCCTCCGCCAGCAGGGCGGTGCGCTCCTTGTCGGCCTTCAGCACGATCTCGATCAGCGGCTCTTCCGTGCCCGGCGCTTCCTGCGCCACCTGGCCGATGCGGGCGTTGCGCGGGATCGCGACCGAACCGCTTTCGGCGGCGAAATCGCCGGTGATCACGCGGAACAGTGTGGATTTGCCGGCGCCGTTCTTGCCGACAAGCCCGGCTTTCGTGCCCGCCGGAAGCGTCACGTTGGCATGGTCGATGAGGAGACGGCCGGCAATGCGGGCGGAAAGGTCGGAAATCGAAATCATGGCGCGGTTTTGGCCGAACTCCGCGCCGAAGGCAAGAGCAGGTAACCCTTAGGCTTGCGTGTTGCGTGCTTCTACGGGCAGGTTGGCACAGTCCCGCAGCCGCTCGGTCAGCTCGGTCTCGTAAAGCAACAGATTGCTGAGCGAGGCGTTAAGACAGTCCATGGCGTCGGCGGCATGCGCCGCCGCGTCGACCTCGCGGGTGAAACGCTGTTTCTTCCTCAGCCCTTCGGCCAGCTGATTGGCCACATCGCGCAGCATCTCGGCCGCGTCGGTTTCCGACTTTCGGGCGACCAGGCCGCAATGGCTGACGAGGTGATGTTTCAAGCCGATATCGTCGAGTTTGGTTTGCGACGGGGTGGGGCCTAGGGACGCGATTTCGGTGGCGATCCCGCGATCATGGCCATAAAGCGCCTCATGGAAGAGCTGGTAGTTGCGCGGCAGGTTCCTGACCTTTAGCTTGGCCATATGACGGCCGATCGCTTCAAGCTCGGTCTCCGCCTCGCCATTGTCATCGTCGATGGAATATGCCGAAACACTTGCCTTCGAACTTTTCATGCCTTCTCTCTAATTTACCGCCCAGCTGATATATCTCCTCAATTTGCAGGCTCGCAGGTTAAGGCAGCATGAACGAAACGGCTTATCGGTGTGATCTTGCATCAAAATTAGACGACACGACAATGCACGACTGCAATCGCGGACCAATGGCTCGCCTTTGACTTTACATCCAGTGTCTTCCTTCACCGCGCAGGAAGTAGATCAGGTCGAGTTCCAGTGACGGTTTGCCCAAGGCTGTCAGCGTCATGTGACATTGGCCGCGGTGATGGGTCTGGTGGTTGAAGAACTGTGCGACCGCGGCTCTCAATGGATGGGTAATGGCGCCTGGCCGGGTGACCGGCGAATAGGTGATGTCTGCTGCAAGCTGGGCATCGTCGAGTGTCTCGACCCAATTGATGATGCGCTGATCCTCGGCCTCGCGTGCGGCACGGAGATCGGCGAGAGCGTCATGTGGAATGGCGCTCAGTATCGCTGCGGCCTCGCCTGTGCCGGTGAAACGGTGCATCCACATCCGGTCGGCTACCAGCAGATGGTTGAGCGTGTTGCGCAAGGAGCCGAAGAAGGCGCCGCGGTTTTCGTGAAATTCCGCATCGCTGAGCTGAGCGGCAGCATCGTATAGCAGGGTGTTGGCCCAGCGATTGTAGTGGGCGAACATTCCGAAGTGTCTGTGCATATTGGTTCTCCTCTGGGGGCTTTGCTGCAAGCCTAGAATAAAATTGAGCAAATGGGGCTGATGGCATCAATGAAATTTGACGATGGGATTGCTGTTCCTCAGTCGGCCGCGCCGCGAATCGCCTGTCCGGACTGTGACAGCGGCGTGAAATTGGTGCATGCCCCTTGTTTTCAGGCTGTGGGGCGGGTAAAGACCGCCCACTTTTCTCTGAATACAAGGAATTGACCCATGGCGATTGAACGCACTTTTTCGATGATCAAGCCGGACGCAACCAAGCGTAACCTGACCGGCGCCATCACCAAGATTTTTGAAGACAATGGCCTGCGCGTCATCGCTTCCAAGCGCGTCTGGATGAGCACGCGCGAAGCCGAAGGCTTCTACGCCGTTCACAAGGAACGTCCTTTCTTCGGCGAGCTCGTTGAAGGCATGACCTCTGGTCCGACCATCGTTCAGGTCCTGGAAGGCGAAGGCGCCATCCTGAAGAACCGCGAAATCATGGGCGCAACCAACCCGGCCAACGCTGCTGAAGGCACGATCCGCAAGATCCACGCCTTGTCGATCGGCGAAAATTCCGTTCACGGCTCCGACGCTCCGGAAACCGCTGCCGTCGAAATCGCCTACTGGTTCGCCGAAACCGAAATCGTTGGCTGAATCAACTTTTCAGACGAAGCGCTGAAAAGACTGAATTGATTGAGAAAAAGCCGGGGCCTTGCGCCCCGGCTTTTTTATGCCGGGCAGGCGCTATCGTGCCCGTAGTCGACGCTGCCATCGGCTTTGAAGACCTCCGGATTTTCCGTGTAGACCGGGCCGACGACAAGCGGCTTCGTCGGCAGCACGGTCTGGTCGAGATCGGATTTCACCTCGGTCTTGATGGTCTGGATCGTTTTGTCACTGGCATCGACCAGCTTGATCGAGACGGAATAGGGACGGTCCTTGCGCACGCAGCGCAGGTCCGGGCTCTCGAGTGTGATCTTGTCCCAGAACGCAAAGATCTTCTGCCGCACCACCAGGGGATCACCGCCCGCCGGATTTTCGAATTCCGCGATGGCCGTCGTACCCTCCGGGATCGGTGCGATCTTCTTCAGGGTGATCATGTAGCTCGCGGTCGCGACGCGATAGTTGAAGACGAAGAGCCGGCCGCTGAGTTCGGTCGGCCCGCTTTCCGCTTCTCGCTGGCAGCCGACAAGGGTTAGCCCGGCAATTGCCGCCATCAAAACGATCATCCCGGTCTTCATGGCGTGCTCTCCTCCCTTTTGCGGCGATAATGCCGGCTCGCCTTGGCGCGGTTGCCGCAGACCGCCATGTCGCACCAGGCCCGGCTTTTGTTCTTGCTGCGGTCGATGAACAGCCAGCCGCAATTGCGGCAGATCTTCATGCGCTCGGGATCGGGCATTGCGATCAGCCGCAGGGTGGAGTGCACCGTCGCGGCGTCGAGCCCATCAGGAGAGGCGGCCTGTCTCAGCACCCTCGACAGCGCCTCCAGCAGATCGGCGAGCTGCGCATTGGCACCGCGATCGAGAACACGGGCGCGAAAATAGCGGTCGATCGCCTCGCGAAGCGCGATGAAGTCAGGTCTGTTCTCCGGTTGCACCGGCAAGATGTCGCCGAACAGCACCCGTTCGGCGCAGAAATTCGCCGCCGCCTTCGGAAAACTCTCCATCTGCCCCGGCGCCTCGAAACGGTCGGTTCGCCGCTCGCCGTCATGGCGCAGAATGACGCTGTTGGCGACATCCAGCGCCAGCGCGCCACCGGAAAAACGATGCGGAGTCCAGGAAAAGCTCATGCCGAAATTATAACTGGTAAAATCAGTTTTACCAGTTACTATTTGCTGATCGTCGGAGGATGAATGGCCTATCTCCTACAGCAATTGGCAAATGCCGTTCCGCTCGCCGCGCTCTATGCGGCGCTGGCCTTCGGCTATGCCATCGCTTTTGGGGTAATGAAGCGGGCCGATATCACCTATGGCGCGCTCTTCGCTTTTGCCGGCCAGATGCTGGTCCTGTTTACCGACGTCGGCTATACGAGGCTCATCCTGATCCTGCCAGCGGCTCTTGCTTTCGGCGCCGCCATCGCGGCATTCTATACCTTGGGAACAAGCCTTCTCGTCGGCCGCGCGATCATGCTGCCGCTATCGCGCAAGTCGCCGAATACGGTGATCGTCGCAGCTCTCGGCATGATGATCATCCTGATGGAGACGGCGCGGCTCGCCTCCAATACGCGCGGCATCTGGCTGCCGCCTTTCCTCAACGATATGATCGTGTTCTGGGACAGCGGTGATTTCCGCGTCACGCTCACCAAGATCCAGCTCATCAATTCGGCGCTGATGGTCCTGATAATCCTCGGCGGAGCCTATGTGCTCAGATATACCGGATGGGGCCGCATCTGGCGGGCGGTGACGGATGATGCGCTGGCCGCCGAGCTTTGCGGCACAAGCGCCAATCGGGTCTTTCTTCTGGCCTATGTCGCCTCCGCCCTGGTCGCAACCGTCTGCGGCCTGTTGGCGACCTCCTACTACGGCACGATGGATTTCGGCGCCGGGCTGATGTTCGGGCTGAAGGTGCTCTTGATCGCCGCCGTCGGCGGCTATTCCGATCCGCTGAAATCGGCGGGTGGGGCTGCACTGCTCGGCCTGTTCGAGACCCTATGGGGTGCCTATGGCCCATTCCTGTGGCGTGATTTCGTGATCTTCTCGCTGCTCGTCCTGCTGCTGGTGTTGAGCCGGCGCGAGCGCGTGGTTCCCTGAAAGCCTATTTGTCGCCGGCCCATTTGTTTCGCGCGGTATCGTCGGCATCCTTGGCCGAAACCCAGTCGCCTTCCGTGTCGTCCTTGGCGTGTTCCTTCTTCCAGAAGGGTGCGGAGGTTTTCAGGAAATCCATGACGAAATTGGCGCCGTCGAAGGCGGCTTGCCGATGCGAGGCGGCGGCGATGACGAGGACGATGTTTTCGCCGGGGGCGATCTTGCCGTAACGGTGAATGGCGGTCAGGCCGCGCAGGTTAAATCGCTCGATGGCGAGTGTCGCGATGCGGGTGATCTCCGCTTCCGCCATGCCGGGATAGTGTTCGAGCTCCAGTGCGGCGAGGCTGCCGCCTTCATCGCGGCAGAGGCCGGAAAAGGTGACGACGGCGCCGATATCATGCCGTCCGTTTGTCAGGCGATCGATCTCGGTCTGGAGATCGAAATCCTCACGCTGGACTTTGACGCGCGGCTCGGCAGTCATAATATTTCACCCACCCGTCATCGGCGGAAATATGCCGATTTCGCGGGCGCCGGCGATCGGTTCGTCGTGATCGGCATGTTCCATATTGATGGCGACGCGGATCGCCTCGGGAAACTGAAGCGCCGTTTCGTATTCCTCGCCCAAGGTCTTCAAATGGTTGAGGAGATCGCCGACGGTGACCACGTCAGAAGGGAGGGAAATCTCTTCCTCTCCCTTGCCGATCCGCTCCCGCACCCAGGCGAAATAAACGAGCTTCGTCATCACTCTTCGTCCACGATATGCTTCAGGCCGGCACGGAAATAATCGTAGCCGGTATAGATCGTCAGGAGCGCCGCGATCCAGAGCAGGACGATGCCGAGCTCCGTCGTATAGGGTAGCACCTTGTCGCCGGCCGGCCCAGCCAGCAGGAAGGCGATGGCGACGAGCTGCGCGGTCGTCTTCCATTTGGCGATGCGCGTCACCGGCACGCTGACCTTCAGCGCCGCCAGATATTCGCGCAGGCCCGAGACGAGTATCTCACGGCAGAGAATGATGATCGCCGCCCAGAGCGACCAGCCAGCGATGGTGCCGTCGGCGGCCACCAGCAGCAGGATCGAGGCGACCAGCAGCTTGTCGGCGATCGGGTCGAGCATGCGGCCGATATTCGAGGTCTGATTCCAGATGCGTGCCAGATAGCCGTCGAGGAAATCGGTGAGCGAGGCGATGATGAAGATCCAGAGCGCTACCCATCGAGCGAAATCGGATCCTTCCAGCCTGCCTTCGACGAAGAAGCACAGGACGATCAGCGGTACGCAAAGGATGCGGCCATAGGTGAGCAGATTGGGAATGCTGTATGCGCGCGAAGCCATGGGATTCGTTTCGTTTCGGTTGTTTTACCGGACCTAGATGGACTTGTCCTTGAGGACGCCATCTCGTTCCAGTCATTTGATTTAGCATGATCTTGCCCAAAAACCGCTCGGCACTTTTTGAGACCATGTCCTAGATGATGGTTTGAGAACCTTACCGTCAACATTGTTTCTGTTTTTTCGTCACTATTCCGTGGAATTTGCGACGGGCTGTTCCTATTTCGCGGCGTCCTCGTGAAAATGGTTGTAGACCTGCGTTGCCACGGCTTCCGATATGCCTTCGACCGCCATCAGATCGGAGAGCGCGGCGCGCGACACGGCCTTGGCCGTGCCGAAGTGTTGCAGCAGCGCCCGCTTGCGCGAGGGGCCGATGCCGCCGATTTCGTCCAGCGGGTTCTTCACCATCTCCTTTTTGCGCCGCGCCCGGTGCGACCCGATCGCGAAACGGTGCGCCTCGTCGCGCATGCGCTGGATGAAGTAGAGCACGGGATCGCGCGGCGGCAACGTAAAGCTCTCGCGGGAAGCGGCAAAGAAGCGCTCGCGGCCGGCATCGCGGTCGACACCCTTGGCAACGCCGATGGCGATGACGCTGTCAGTGATTCCCAGCTCTTCGAGAATGGCGCGCACGGCCGTCATCTGCCCCTGACCACCGTCGATGAGGATGACGTCCGGCCATGCGGGGAAGGGCTGATCGGCTGCATCTACGACGGCAGCCTCCGCCGCGCCGCTGCGATCCGGTATGCCCTCTTCCTTTAATAGACGGGAGAAGCGCCTTGTCATGACTTCGCGCATCATGCCGAAGTCGTCACCGGGCGTGATGTCGGTCGATTTGATGTTGAACTTGCGGTACTGGCCTTTGACGAAGCCTTCCGGCCCGGCCACCACCATGCCGCCGACCGCATTCGTGCCCATGATGTGCGAGTTGTCGTAGATCTCGATGCGCTGCGGCACGTAGGGGAGCTGGAAGGTCTCCTTGAAGCCCTCGAGCAGCCGCGATTGCGAGGCCGTCTCTGCAAGCTTGCGGCCATGCGCCTCGCGGGCGTTGGCAACGACATGATCGACCAGATCGCGCTTCTCGCCGCGCTGCGGCACCAGGATCGAGACCTTGTGGCCTGTCTTTTCGCTGAGCGCGGCCGCCAGCAGCTCGATCTCCTCCACCGTTTCCGACAGCAGGATCTGCTTCGGCACCGGCTTGTCGTCGTAGAACTGCGCCAGGAAGGAGTTCAGCACCTCGGCGCCTGAAAGCGATGGGTCGGCCTTCGGGAAATAGGCGCGGTTGCCCCAGTTCTGGCCGGTGCGGAAGAAGAACACCTGAATACAGGAGATACCGCCCTCGTGGTGGATGGCGAAGACATCGGCTTCTTCGACGCCGGCGGGGTTGATGCCCTGATGGCTCTGCACATGCGACAGCGAGGCCAGCCGGTCACGAAAGACGGCGGCGCGCTCGAAATCGAGATCCTCGGCGGCGGCGTTCATCGCCTCGGCCATATGCGCCTTGACGTTCTGGCTCTTGCCGGACAGGAAATCCTTCGCCTCCTGCACCAGCTCGGCATACCCTGCATCGCTGATCTCATGCGTGCAGGGGCCGGAACAGCGCTTGATCTGGTAGAGTAGACAGGGCCGGGTGCGGGTTTCGAAGACGCTGTCGGCGCAGGTGCGGATCAGGAAGGCACGTTGCAGCGAATTGATGGTGCGGCCGACGGCGCCGGCCGAGGCGAAGGGACCGAAATACTCGCCCTTGCGGGCGCGGGCGCCGCGATGCTTGAAGATTGCCGGCGCCCGGTGATTGCCGGTGATGAGAATATAGGGAAAGGACTTGTCGTCCCGCAGCAACACATTGAAGCGTGGCCGCAAGCGCTTGATCAGATTCGCTTCCAGCAGCAGCGCTTCCGTCTCTGTGCGGGTGGTGACGAACTCCATGTTCGCGGTTTCGCGCACCATGCGGGCGATGCGGTTGGAATGCACCCGGCCCATCGCATAGTTTGCGACACGCTTCTTCAGACTGCGTGCCTTGCCAACATAGAGCACATCGCCGGCTTCGTTGAACATGCGGTAGACGCCGGGATTGTTCGGCAGCCGCTTGACGAATTCAGCGATCAACTCGGCGCCGCGAAGGCCGGTCTCGTTCTTGCCGCCTTCGTTCCAGTCGACGGGCGCGACAGGGGAGGCGCCAGCATCGCCCTCTACCTCGATGTCGTCTTCGATGTCTTCTGATTCGTCATAGAGAATGCCGCCGTCGGGCAGCTTTCGTCCGTTCATTCCATGCTCTCCGAAACATCAGGCGTTTCCCAGGCAAGGTGCTGGCCGCCGTCGAGCGCTATCATTTGGCCCGTGATCGAGGGCGTGTCAAAAAGAAAGCGGACGGTGCGGCCGAATTCCCCAAGTCCGGGCGCGGCCTTCAATATGAGACCGTCGATTTGCGCCTGAAAGTCCTCTTCCGTCTGCCGGACGCTGCGCACTGTCGGCCCCGGGCCGATGGCGTTGACGCGGATGCGTGGCGCAAAGCTCTGTGCCATCGTCTGGGTCGCCGTCCAAAGCGCGGCCTTCGACAGCGTATAGGAATAGAAGCGCGGGTTGAGCGCCCAGACGCGCTGGTCGACAATGTTGACGATCAGCCCGGGAACGCCGTCCGGAAGCTGGCGCGTGAAATCGGCTGCCAGGATCGAGGGCGCGCGGACATGCACGGCAAAATGCGCGTCAAAGGCTTCGGCATCGAATCGGTCGGCGGAGTCGCCTTGGAAAACAGAGGCGTTGTTGACCAGCAAATCCAGCGGTCCAAGCTCCGAAACGACCCTTTCGATCAGCATCGAGGTCTCTGTCGAATTTTGCAGGTCGGCCTTGATCGCAATTGCCTTTTTGCCCTGTTGCCGCAATTCCGCCACGATCTCGGCCGCCTCGGCGAACGATCGGTTGGCGTGCAGCGCCACCGCAAAGCCGTTGGCCGACAAATCCTCGGCCATTGCTCGGCCTATTCTTTTTGATGCACCCGTTATCAGCGCGGTGTGTAGTTTTTCCTGGCTCAAGATGCTGCCTTTTCCTCGCCGTTACCCAACAGAAGCTCATATAGGGCGTCGATACACCATATGAAATGGTGCTTATGCAACACAAGCGACGACGATGACCGGTGTAAATCTTTAGATATATTTGGAGTAAAATAAGTATACGCGCTTTAACCACTCGTTATGGTTAACAATTCGTCTGTTGCGCTGAAGCAACATCGAAATTCAGCCACGCGTGTGCCACAATGATATCATAATTTAGCTCTTCGATTTCCTCATTTGCATTCCAATTTCAGTGTCGATCCGGGAGGGGACATTTAGTAATTGCTCGTGGTGCTCCGAAGTCGACAACAGTAGACCAAGAACACGAGCCTGAAAGGAGAAAAGTATGCGTACTCTTATCAAGACCCTCATGGTCTCCGCCTTTGCTATTGGCGGCTTCAATGCAGCTCATGCCGCAGACGCCGTAGAGCAGATTCCGCAGCCGCCTGTTGCACAGGACGCCGCTCCGGCCATCAACAACTGGTCCGGTTTTTACATCGGTGGTGCAGGTGACTGGCAGAAGGGTGAATTCCACAAGCGCACTGGCAACGGCTACGGCTTCGGCGGCCAGGCGTTCACCGGTTACAACTGGCAGCAGGGCCAGATCGTATACGGCGTTGAAGCTGACCTCGGCTACTCCGGTTTGGACGCGAGCCGCAACGGCCTGACTGCCAAGAACGGCGTCAACGGCTCGGTTCGCGGTCGTCTCGGCTACGACTTCAACCCGTTCATGCTGTACGGCACGGCCGGTCTGGCTGTCGGCCAGAACAAGCTTTCCGACGACACCTCGTCTGACAGCAAGACCGCTGTCGGCTACACGGTTGGTGCCGGTGCTGAAACCTTCCTGACCAACAACGTAACGGCTCGTATCGAATATCGTTACACCGACTACGGCAAGGAAAAGTTCAACCTCGACTCTGGCAACTTCTCTCGCGGTTACGACGAGCAGAGCGTCAAGGTCGGTATCGGCGTGAAGTTCTAATCATCTGACAGCAATGTCTGACGAAGAAGCCGGGGTTTTGCCCCGGCTTTTTTCGTTTCAGTATGCTGGTGGATCCGCGCATTCGTCATGCGGGAGCTTGACGACAATCAGCCCTGCGGCTTCATCGACTGATAGTCGGGGAAATGCTTTTCGAACTTGCGTGCCCAGCCGATCAGGTCAGCGTGGTCCGCTTCCCATTCTCCTTCGAACCGCAATTGCAGGTAGCCAAGCAGGGAAGCCAGCGCAAAGTGCCCGCCATGCAGCTTCTTGCCGATCTTCGGCGGCTCGGCATTGAGATGGGTGAGGGCGCGGCCGACCTTCGTCCACTGGCGGTCGATCCAGGGCTGATGCTGCTTGTCCGGATCGCGCAGGCGGCGTTCGTAGACGATCGATAGCAGGCATTCGTTGGTGCCGTCGCAAAGCGCTTCCAGCACTTCGGCTTCAGTACGCTTGCTGTCTTTCGCGGGATAGAGCTTCTTGCCTTTCCGCCGATGGAAATATTGCATGATGGAGCGGCTGTCGAAGATCGCTTCGCCGTCATCCGTCAATAGCGTCGGGATCTTGCCGAGCGGATTGTTGTCGACCAGCACGTTAGGTCCGGCATTGGTGTCGACGCGGATTTCGTTGATCTCGATGCCGAGATGCCGGGCGGCCATCCGCACCTTGCTGGAAAAAGGGGAGGTGGACGAGCAGAGCAGCTTCATGGATTCACCTTGTCATGTACGGAATGAAATTCAGTGCTCGCCGCGCAGCCAGAAGGCCCGTTGCGAGGCAAAACGGTCCTGCGCCAGCATATCTTTCAGCGCCGGCAGCAGCGCGTGCAGCTCGTCTTTCAGCGTGAAGGGTGGGTTGACGATGATGAGACCGGAGCCGGTCAGCCCGGTGAAGCCGCGGTCGCTTTTGACCGTCAGTTCAGCGCAGAGCATCTTGGGGATCTCCAATGCCTGCAGCGCCTCGTGGAAGGCCTTGATCGGCGCATCTTTCTTGATCGGATACCAAAGGCAATAGGTGCCGCCGGGAAAGCGGCGCCAGGCTTTGGCAAGGCCATCCGCCAGCCGCTCATATTCGCCGTCTTCCTCGAAGGGCGGATCGACCAGCACAATGCCGCGCTTCTCCTTCGGCGGCAGATGCGCGCCGAGCGCCAGCCAGCCGTCGAGCTCGGTGATGCGGGCATGGTGGTCGCCCTCGAACAGCCGGTGCAGCCGCTGGAAGTCCTCGGGGTGCAGTTCCATGGCCGACAACCGGTCCTGCGGGCGGAACAGCATGCGGGCAAGCTTCGGCGAGCCGGGATAGAATTGCAGGCCGCCATCGGGATTGAGCTCGCGAACGGCGGTCAGATAGGGCTCCAGCAGATCGGCGAGCTGCGGCACGAGTTCGGCGTCGAGAAGCCGGCCGATACCGTCCTGCCATTCGCCGGTCTTCTGCGCCTCTTCCGAGGAGAGGTCGTAGAGTCCGATGCCGGCATGGGTGTCCAGAACGCGGAACGCCTTGTCCTTGTTCTGCATGTAGCGGACGAGCCGGGCGAGCACCGCGTGCTTGAGCACATCGGCGAAATTGCCTGCGTGGTAGATATGCCGATAGTTCATTTTCGGTGAAGTCCGTATGATTTGTTGCGATGGGCGAGATTATGCCTTTTGGCCGGACATGGCTTGAAATATACAAATACGATGAACATTGCGACCCCCATTCCAGCCAAATCCAAGATAGGTCACACGGCCTGTCCGCACGACTGTCCCTCCACCTGTGCGCTGGAGATCGATCTGACCGAGGATGGCAAGGTCGGTCGCGTGCGCGGCGCGAGGGACCATTCCTATACGTCGGGCGTCATTTGCGCCAAGGTCGCCCGCTATGCCGAGCGGCTTTATCATCCCGACCGGCTGATGAAGCCGCTGCGCCGCGCTGGCGCTAAGGGCGACGGACGCTGGCAGGAGCTCTCTTGGGACGACGCGCTGGACGAGATCGCCAATGCCTTCGTCAAGGCCGAGGCGAGGGACGGCAGCGAGGCGGTCTGGCCGTATTACTATGCCGGCACCATGGGCCTGGTGCAGCGCGACAGCATCAATCGCCTGCGGCATGCCAAGCGCTATTCCGGCTTCTTCTCCTCGATCTGCACCAATCCCGCCTGGACCGGCTTTACCATGGCGACCGGCACGCTGCGTGGCCCGGACCCACATGAAATGGGCCGTACTGATTGTGTGGTGATCTGGGGCACCAACGCGGTTGCGACCCAGGTCAACGTGATGACCCATGCGGTGAAGTCGCGCAAGGAGCGCGGCGCCAAGATCGTCGTCATCGATATCTACGACAATCCGACGATGAAGCAGGCCGATCTGGCGCTGATCGTCAGGCCGGGCACGGATGCGGCACTCGCCTGCGCCGTCATGCACGTCGCCTTCCGCGACGGCTATGCCGACCGCGCCTATATGGCCAAGTATGCTGACGATCCCGCCGGTCTGGAAGCGCATTTGCAGACCAAGACACCGGAATGGGCGGCAGCGATCACCGGCCTGTCCGTAGATGAGATCGAGACCTTCGCCAAACTCGTCGGCACGACGAAGAAATCCTATTTCCGTCTCGGCTACGGCTTCACCCGCCAGCGCAACGGCGCCGTCGCCATGCATGCGGCGGCCTCGATCGCTACGGTGCTCGGCTCCTGGCAGTATGAGGGCGGCGGTGCCTTTCATTCCAACAGCGATATTTTTCGCATGGACAGCAGCGAACTGACTGGCCGGTCGATGCTGGATCAGGATATCCGCATGATCGACCAGTCGCAGATTGGCCGCGCGCTCACTGGCGATGCCGTGGCGCTGCGCCATCGCGGGCCGGTGACGGCGATGCTGATCCAGAACACCAATCCGGTGAACATCGCGCCGGAACAGCGGCTGGTGAAGCGCGGCTTTGCCCGCAACGACCTCTTCGTCGCCGTGCACGAACAATTCATGACCGATACCGCCGAAATGGCCGATATCGTCATCCCCGCCACCATGTTCGTCGAGCATGACGATATCTATCGCGCCGGTGGCCAGAACCACATCCTGCTCGGCCCCAAGCTGGTCGAGCCGCCTTCGGCGGTGCGCAGCAATCTCTTCGTTATCGAGGAACTGGCCAAGCGCCTCGGCGTCGCCAATTGTCCCGGTTTCGGCTTTTCCGCGCGCGAGATGGTCGACCGTCTCCTGTCGGATAGCGGCCTGCCGGATTACGATTACTTCCTCGAGCATAAATGGTTTGACCGTCAGCCGGCTTTCGAGGAGGCGCACTTCCTCAACGGCTTCGCCCATCCCGACGGCAAGTTCCGTTTCCGTCCGGACTGGGTCAACCAGCCCGCTCCGAACCGCCCGCCGGAAGCTGTCGGCTTGCTCGGTCCGCACATTGAACTGCCGGAGTTTCCGGATCAAGTCGATGTCATCGAAGTTGCCGATCCGGACCATCCCTTCCGGCTTGCGACTTCGCCGGCGCGCAATTTCCTGAATTCGAGCTTCGCGGAAACCAAGACCTCACGCCTAAAGGAGGGCCGCCCAGAGGTGATGATCAATCCAGCGGACGCCGCAGCGCTTGACGTCATCGATGGCGATCTCATCCAGATCGGCAATATCAGGGGCGACATCCGCCTCCATGCGCGCATCACGACGGAAGTGAAGCCCGGTGTATTGATCGCCGAGGGGCTGTGGCCGAACAAGGCGCATGTCGATGGCGAGGGCATCAATGTGCTCACCGGCGCTGATCCCGTCGCTCCCTATGGCGGCGCGGCCGTTCACGACAACAAGGTCTGGCTGCGCAAGGATGCGAGATGACGAAGTTCGAAAAGGCGAAGGTCGAGATCGTCAACGAGAAGACGCTCTCGGATCAATGGACGCGGCTTAGCAACTACGACATCGACTATACGGATTCCAGCGGTGAGACGCACAGGCTGAAGCGCGAGATCTATCATCGCACACCGGCCGCCTGCATTCTGCTCTACGATCCCAAGCGCGAGACGGTCATCCTCGTGCGGCAGTTCCGCCTGCCGGCCTATCTCACCGGTTTTCCCGCCTGGATGATCGAAGTGCCGGCCGGCTTGCTCGATGGCGATCATCCGGAAGAGGCGATCCGCCGCGAGGCGATGGAGGAAACCGGCTTCCGCGTCCGCGATATCAGGTTTCTTTTCAAGACATTCACCTCGCCGGGCGCGGTCACCGAAATCATCCATTTCTTCGCCGCCGTCATCGACACCACGGACCGTATCGCTGACGGCGGCGGGCTTGCTGAGGAACACGAGGACATCGAGGTGCTCGAAGTCCGGCTGACCGATGCGGTGGCGATGATCGAGGCCGGCGAGATCTACGACGCCAAGACGGTCATGTTGCTGCAATGGGCCGCCTTGAACAGGGCGAGCTTGGGATAGGTCGTTTGGAAGCGTGCAAGCACTGTCAAAATCAGTGCTGCGATCTTCATCACGGTGTCACGAATCGCGCCTATCGGGAGGCATTCGCCGGATAGGTCCGGACTATTGTCATGTGTTTGAAACAATTGACGCTATTCTAGGAGAAAGCCGATGTGGCTCAGCAATTTCACGCTCGTTCTTCCCAATGAGGTCGTCGATCAGGGTTCCGTTCGCATCGAGGACGGCGTGATCGCCGAAATCCGCGCCGAGCCAGTGGCGAACGCGACCTTTAACGGCGGTGGACGGTTGCTGATGCCGGGCTTTGTCGATTTGCACGGCGATATGATCGAGCGCGAGATCGCGCCGCGCCCGAATGCGACCATGCCGATCGATTTCGGCATCCACGAACTCGACAAGAAGCTTGCCGCAGCCGGCGTCACCACCGCTTACGCAGCCGTCTCCTTCGCCACGGAAAGCGTCTACGGTCATGTGCGCTCGCTGGAGACCACTTCGGCAGTCATCAAGGGCATCAGCAGCCTACGCGATCACCTGCTGATCGACCATCGCGTCCACGCTCGCTACGAGATCACCAATGTCGGCGCCGCACCGACGCTGGAGCGGCTGCTGGAGGATGGCGTCGTCGATATGGTGTCGTTGACCGACCACACGCCGGGGCAGGGGCAATACAATAATATCGAGGCCTATGTGCTCAGCATGTCCGAGCGCCGCTCGATGTCACGGGAAGCGGCGGAAGAGATGGTGGCCCGGCGTATCGCCATGCGGCAGGACCCGGATATCGAGCGCAAGCTGCACGACATCGTCGGCCTCTCCTTGAAGCATAAGCTGTCGCTGGCGTCGCATGATGACGATAGCGCAGAGAAGGTGGCCGAGATGCATGATCTTGGCGTGACGATCAGCGAATTCCCGGTGACGCTGCCGGCTACCGAAGAGGCGCATCGTCGTGGCCTCTGGACGCTGATGGGCGCCCCGAACGCGCTGCGGGGTCAGTCCATGTCAGGCAATCTGAGCGCTCTCGATGCGGCGAAAGCGGGCCTGCTCGGCATCATCGCCGCCGACTATCATCCGGCTGCCTTCGTGCCGGCGATCTTCAAGATTGCCGAAGTTGCCAGTGGTGGCCTGCCTGCGGCGGTCGCCATGGCGACGGCAAATGCTGCGCGCTCTGCCGGCTTGACGGACCGCGGCGCGATCGCTGTCGGACAGAAGGCAGATCTGGTGGCTGTCGAGCACGGTGCGGTTCACCGCATCCGCGCGACCTTCCGCAACGGCCGCGTCGTCTATAGTGATGGCACGCTGCATCCGCTGATGGCGATGGCTGCCTGAGGGGGAAGTTCGACTAGATCCGGCTGACGTCGCCAAGCAGGGACAGGATCTGCTGTCCGGCGACAGCCGGTGTCTTTGCCGTGGCAATGGCCTTGCCGCCTTCCATCCGTACCTTGCCTTCCGCCAGCAGTCGCAGCGACTGCGGATAGAGCTGATGCTCGATCGTCAGCACGCGGGCGGCCAGAGCATCGGCGGTATCGTCGGTGAGCACCGGCACGGCGGCCTGGCCGATCACCGGACCTTCGTCCATGCCTTCGGTCACGAAATGCACGGTGCAGCCAGCGATCCGCTGGCCGGCGTCGATGGCGCGCTGATGTGTATGTAGGCCGGGGAAAAGCGGCAGCAGCGATGGGTGAATATTGATGATCCGGCCTTCGTAGCTCTGGATGAAGCGGCCGGTGAGCAGACGCATATAGCCGGCAAGGCAGATGATGTCGGGCGACAGTGCCTCGAGCTGCGCGAGGATGGCCTCCTCATGCGCGTCCTTGCTGGCGAAATCCTTGCGCACGAAGGCGAAGGTGGCGATGCCCTCGGCGGCGGCCTTCGCCAGTCCGCCGGCATCCGCCTTGTCGGAAATCACGCCGACGATCTCGGCCGGGTAGTCCGAAGCCGCAGCCGCCTTGACCAGCGCCATCATGTTGGAGCCGCTGCCCGAAATGAAGACGACGACGCGTTTGCGGGCCGAACTCATATTGCCAGCGTACCCTTGTAGACCGTGCCGGCAGCGCCTTCGTCGCGGGCGATCATGCGGCCGAGTGTGACGATGGATTCGCCTTCGGCCTCAAGGGCGGCCTTGACGGTGTCGACATTCTCAGCGGAGACAACTGCGATCATGCCGATGCCGCAATTGAAGGTGCGCAGCATTTCCTTGGCCTCGACGCCGCCGGTCTTGGCGAGCCACGAGAATACCGGCGGCACCTCGACGGCGGCCAGATCGATCTCGGCGGCCAGATGCTTCGGCAGCACGCGCGGAATGTTTTCCGGGAAACCACCGCCGGTGATGTGGGCGAGTGCCTTGATGGCATGGGTCTCGCGGATCGTCTTCAGGAGCGGCTTCACATAGATACGCGTCGGCGTCAGCAGGGCTTCGCCCAGCGCCTTGCCTTCTGCGAAGGGAGCGGGTGCATCCCAGGCGAGGCCGGAGAGATCGACGATCTTGCGCACCAGCGAGAAGCCGTTGGAATGAACGCCGGAGGAGGCGAGGCCGAGAATGACGTCGCCCTCGGCGATATCGCCGGAGGGCAGAAGCTGGCCGCGCTCGGCCGCACCCACGGCAAAACCGGCCAGATCGTAGTCGCCATCGGAATACATGCCGGGCATTTCCGCCGTCTCGCCGCCGATCAATGCGCAGCCCGCCTCGCGGCAGCCGGCTGCAATACCGCCGACGATCGCCGCACCCTGGTCGGGGTCGAGCTTGCCGGTGGCGAAGTAGTCGAGGAAGAACAGCGGCTCGGCGCCCTGGACGACGAGGTCGTTGACGCACATGGCGACGAGGTCGATACCGACAGTGTCGTGATAATCGGCGTCGATGGCGATCTTCAGCTTCGTGCCAACGCCGTCATTGGCGGCAACCAGCACCGGATCGGTGAAGCCCGCGGCCTTCAGATCGAAGAGACCGCCGAAGCCGCCGATTTCGCCGTCGGCGCCAGGACGGCGCGTCGAACGCACGGCGGGCTTGATCTTTTCGACCAGCAGGTTGCCGGCATCGATATCGACGCCCGCGTCGCTATAGGTCAGACCGTTTTTTCCAGACTGGCTCATGCTTACGCCTCCGATGGCCGCCCTTCAATCGCGACAGGGCCTTGATCGGGTCGCCATTGCATGACGTGGGCCTTTATGCAAGGCGCTAACATAGGGAAAGCCTCGATTTTCCCCGCTTCACAGTGCTTGAAGGCCGATTTCCGGCCGCAGGCTTGACCATAATTGCGGCGTCATCCTATGTCCTAAGCGAGCGGCAGCAGGCCGGCGAGCAGTGGGGACGACGATGAAGCAACAAGTCAGCGGGACAAGCCTCAAGCGTCAAGTCACCTTCTGGTTGATTGTGCTCGGCGCCTTCATTGTCTTTCTCTACCTCTTCAGCTCGATCCTCTTGCCCTTTATCGCCGGCATGTCGATTGCCTATTTCCTTGATCCGGTGGCGGACCGGCTGGAAAGGATCGGCCTCAGCCGCCTGATGGCGACGATCGTCATTCTGGTTGCCTTCGTGCTGGTCTTCGCCCTGGCGCTGACGATTTTCATCCCGATCATCATCAATCAGTTCAATGATTTCGTCCAGCACATACCGGGCTATGTGCAGCAGCTTCAGCAGTTGATCGCCAAGACCCAGACGATGGTGTTGCCGGACTGGATCCGCAATCAGATCGGCGTCATCAAGGACAATATCTCTAATATCATGTCGGACGGACTGAGCTTTGTCGGCGGCCTCTTCGCGCAGATCTGGAGTTCCGGCAAGGCGCTGGTCAACATCCTTTCGTTGATGGTCATCACGCCCGTCGTTGCCTTCTATATATTGCTCGACTGGGATCGCATGATCGCCAAGGTCGACGCCTGGGTGCCGCGCGATCATGTCGCCACCGTCCGGCAGATTGCCACTGAGATTGACCAGTCGATCGCAGGCTTCATCCGTGGCCAGGGCTCGCTCTGCATTATCCTCGGCATCTATTATGGCGTCGGCCTGTCGCTGGTCGGCCTGAATTTCGGCCTGTTGATCGGCCTCTTCGCCGGCATGATCAGCTTCATTCCCTATGTCGGCTCACTGGTCGGCCTGTTCATCGCGGTCAGTGTCGCGCTGGTGCAGTTCTGGCCGGATTATATCTGGGTCGGCCTCACGCTCGCCGTCTTCTTCACCGGCCAGTTCCTGGAAGGCAATGTGCTTCAGCCCAAGCTGGTCGGCGAAAGCGTCGGCCTGCATCCGGTCTGGCTGATGTTCGCGCTTTTCGCCTTCGGTGCACTCTTCGGTTTCGTCGGCCTGCTGGTCGCCGTTCCGGCTGCGGCCGCCTGCGGCGTGCTTGTTCGCTTTGCCCTTTCGCGATACCTTCAGAGCGACCTTTATTATGGACACTCGGAAGCCGATAAGGCGCGTAGGGCCAAGGCCGGCAATCCTGAGAAAAACTAGACATGACCGATGTGAAGAACGCTGATTTGAGGCGCAAGCCCGCCGAACAGCTACCCCTGGCCTTTACCCATGACGCCGCGAGCGGCCGGGACGACCTGCTGGTCGCCGATCCCTTGAGCGCGGCGGTAAAGATCGTCGATTCCTGGCCGCACTGGCCGTCGCCGGTGGTCATTCTCGCCGGCCCCGTCGGCTCGGGAAAATCGCATCTCGCCAGCATCTGGTGCGAGAGAAGCGGCGCTGTCCCGATCCATCCGCAAACCGGCTCGGACGCAGCCGTTATCGCGGCAAACGGGCCTGTCATCTTCGAGGACGTCGATCGTCTGGGCTTCGACGACACTGAACTTTTCCACGTCATCAACAGTGTCAGGGAAAACGGCACTGGCCTTTTGATGACAAGCAGGCTCTGGCCGATGTCCTGGCCGGTGACGCTGCCCGACCTGCGCTCGCGGCTGAAAGCGGCAACCGTCGTCGAGATCGGCGAGCCGGATGAAGAATTATTGTCGCAGGTGATCGTAAAACTCTTTGCCGACCGACAGCTTTATATCGATGACAAACTTGTCCTCTATATCGTCAATCGGATGGAGCGGTCCCTGAATGCCGCGCAGTTGATCGTCGACCGGCTGGACCGGCTGGCGCTTGGCCGCGGCACGAGAATTACACGCATACTGGCCGCTGAAGTCTTGAATGAATTGGGCAATTCCGGCCCGGCAGATTGAGCGGCAGGGGAACTGTCACAGTTCCGTCGTCAAACTGCTATACGTGGCAAGGTCTCAGATGAGGGTAGGTGGAACATGGACTCGGCAGTAACGGAACATCAGGACGCCAATCAGCCAGCCCCGGAGGCCACGCCGCCGATCAACGAGTTGCTGAGCAGCCCCGAACGCTTCATCAACCGTGAATTCTCCTGGCTGCAGTTCAACCGCCGCGTCCTCGAGGAAACGCTGAACACGGCGCATCCGCTGCTGGAGCGCATCCGCTTCCTCTCCATTTCCGCCGGCAACCTCGATGAGTTCTTCATGGTGCGCGTCGCCGGCCTCGAGGGCCAGGTTCGCCAGAAGATCCTCGTGCGCACGCCGGACGGCAAGACGCCCGCCGAACAGCTCGACGATATCCTGCGCGAGATCGACAATCTGCAGATGGAGCAGCAGGCATCGCTTGCCGTGCTGCAGCAATACCTCGCCAAGGAAGACATTCTGATCGTCCGGCCGCCGGCTCTGTCCGACACCGACCGGGTGTGGCTCGCCAATGAATTCGAACAGGCGATCTTCCCGGTCCTGACGCCGCTCTCCATCGATCCGGCGCATCCGTTCCCGTTCATTCCGAACCTCGGCTTCTCGATCGCGCTGCAATTGAACAGCATGAACGGCCGCGAGCCGATGACTGCGCTTCTGCGCCTGCCGCCGGCGCTCGACCGTTTCGTCCGCTTGCCCGACGCCAGCAACGTCATCCGCTACATCACGCTCGAAGATGTCGTGAACATCTTCATTCAGCGGCTCTATCCCGGCTATGAGGTGCAGGGTTCAGGTACGTTCCGCCTCATCCGCGACAGCGATATCGAAGTCGAGGAAGAAGCCGAAGATCTGGTGCGCTTCTTCGAGACGGCGCTGAAGCGCCGCCGCCGCGGGTCGGTGATCCGTATCGAAACGGACTCGGAGATGCCGCTCGAACTGCGCCAGTTCGTGGTGGAATCGCTGAACGTACCGGAAAACCGCATCGCCGTTCTGCCGGGCCTGCTGGCGCTCAACACCCTCTCCGAGATCTGCAAGGCTCCGCGCGACGATCTGCGCTTCGAGCCCTACAATGCGCGATTTCCTGAGCGCGTCCGCGAGCATGCCGGCGACTGCTTCGCCGCCATCCGCGAAAAGGACATGGTGGTTCACCATCCTTACGAATCCTTCGACGTGGTCGTCCAGTTCCTTCTCCAGGCTGCGCGCGATCCTGACGTCCTGGCGATAAAGCAGACGCTGTACCGCACCTCCAACGACAGCCCGATCGTGCGTGCGCTGATCGACGCCGCCGATCTGGGCAAGTCGGTGACCGCACTGGTCGAGCTCAAGGCCCGTTTCGACGAAGAGGCCAACATCCGCTGGGCGCGCGATCTGGAACGTGCCGGCGTGCAGGTCGTCTTCGGCTTTATCGAACTCAAGACGCATTCGAAGATGTCGATGGTCGTACGCCGCGAAGACGGCAAGCTGCGCACCTATTGCCATCTCGGCACGGGCAACTACCACCCGATCACCGCCAAGATCTATACGGACCTGTCCTACTTCACCTGCGACCCGAAGATCGCCCATGACATGGCGAACATCTTCAATTTCATCACCGGCTATGGCGAGCCTGAGCCGAGCACGAAGATCGCCGTTTCGCCCTATACGCTGCGCCCGCGCATCCTTCAGCACATCGAGGAGGAAATCGAGCACGCCAAGAGCGGTAAGCCGGCGGCGATCTGGATGAAGATGAATTCGCTTGTTGATCCCGATATCATCGATGCGCTCTATCGCGCCAGCAATGCCGGCGTCGAGATCGATCTCGTCGTGCGCGGCATCTGCTGCCTGCGTCCGCAGGTGCAAGGTCTGTCCGAGAATATCCGCGTCAAGTCGATCATCGGCCGCTTCCTCGAACACAGCCGCATCTTCTGTTTCGGCAATGGCCATGGCCTGCCGTCGGACAAGGCGCTGGTCTATATCGGCTCAGCCGACATGATGCCGAGAAACCTCGATCGCCGTGTCGAAACCCTCGTTCCGCTGACCAACAAGACCGTGCATGAGCAGGTTCTTTCACAGATCATGCTGGGCAACATCATTGACAATCAGCAGAGCTACGAGATATTGCCGGACGGTACTTCGAGGCGTACTGAGGTGCGCGCGGGGAAAGAGCCGTTCAACGCGCAGCAGTATTTCATGACCAATCCCAGCCTGTCCGGCCGTGGTGAAGCTCTGAAATCCAGTGCGCCGAAACTGATCGCCGGGCTGTTGTCGGGCCGCAAGAAATAACTGGACCTGCATGGTTGAATCAGAAGCCCAGGGGCGCCTTCCCGGTATAGCCCCGGTCTCCGTTGTCGATATCGGGTCGAACTCCGTTCGTCTTGTCGTCTATGAAGGCCATTCGCGGTCGCCGACCATTCTTTTCAACGAGAAGGTGCTGTGCGGCCTCGGCAAGGGCATAGCCTTGACCGGAAAGATGGACGAGGAGAGCGTCGCGCGCGCGCTCGCCGCCCTGCACCGGTTCAAGGCGCTGTCCGACCAGGCGCGTGCATCGACCATCTATGTCCTGGCGACGGCTGCCGCCCGCGAGGCGAGCAACGGTCCTGAATTCATCCACAAGGCCGAGACGATCCTGCAGCGGAAAGTGCGCGTGCTATCGGGCGAGGAAGAGGCACGGTTTTCGGCGCTCGGCATTGTCAGCGGCTTTTTCCATCCGAACGGCATCGCCGGCGATCTCGGCGGCGGCTCGCTGGAGTTGATCGACATCAAGGACCGGGAGATCGGCAAGGGTATCACCCTGCCGCTCGGCGGTCTCCGATTGTCGGAATATGCCAATGGCTCGATCGAGAAAGCCCGCAGCTTTGCCCGCAAGCATGTAAAGACGGCAAAGCTGCTCGGCCAGGGCGAGGGGCGGACCTTCTACGCGGTCGGCGGCACCTGGCGAAACATCGCCAAGCTGCACATGGAAATCCGCAAATACCCGCTGCACATGATGCAGGGCTATGAAGTGCCGGTCGATGAGATGATGCGCTTCCTCGATCAGATCGGCGAAGCCAAGGAAACGCGGGATCCGGCATTCCTGTCGATCTCCAAGCATCGCCGTTCGTTGCTACCCTTTGGTGCCGTAGCGATGCGGGAAGTGCTGGCGGCGATGAAGCCGTCCGTCGTGACATTCTCGGCCCAGGGCGTGCGCGAAGGCTATCTCTATTCGCTGCTGACCGAGGCGGAGCGCAATAGCGACCCGCTGCTGACGGCCGCCGGCGAACTTGCCATCCTGCGTGCCCGCTCGCCGGAGCATGCCCGCGAGCTTGCCGAATGGACCGGCCGCATGATGCCCTTCTTCGGCATCACCGAGACAGAGGAAGAGAGCCGCTATCGCCAGGCGGCCTGTCTGCTTGCCGATATTAGCTGGCGCGCCCATCCCGATTATCGTGGCCTGCAGGCGCTGAACATCATCGCCCACACGTCCTTCGTCGGCATCACCCATGCCGGCCGCGCCTTCATCGCGCTTGCCAACTACTATCGTTTCGAAGGCCTGCACGACGACGGCGCGACCGAGCCGCTGGCAACCATCGCCACGCCGCAGCTCATCGAGCGCGCCAAGCTGCTGGGCGGCTTGCTGCGCGTCGTCTATCTGTTTTCGGCCTCGATGCCCGGCATCGTGCGCAACCTGTCGATCCGCCGTTCGTCAAGCCCGGATCTGGATCTCGAATTCGTCGTCCCGGCCGAGTACCACGATTTCGCCGGCGAACGGCTGGACGGCCGACTGCAACAGCTCGCTAAGCTGACGAACCGGCGGCTGGCGTTCCGGTTTGAATAGAAAAGCCTTCTCCCCGAAGGGAGAAGGCTGGCTTTTTACTTCGCGTTCAGGAAATCACCGACTTCGAGAATGCTGAACTCGTTGTCGTCAGCCTTGTCGACGGCGCGGCCGGCCGAGAAGGGCAGGTTGTTGTCGTTGCCGATGATGATGTGGGTGGCATCGACACGGTCGACATTTTCGATGGTGACGAACGGCATGTCGTAGAAGCCGTCACCGCCGCCCTGCCGGCGCTTGTGGTCCGGATCCTCGATACGCAGCAGGTCGATATAGCCGATCTTGCGCACGGCCTTGCCAACATTGGCGTCGCTGAATTCGATCTTGTAGACACGCTTCAACTCGGCCGGCGCCTCGAAGCAATCCGGCTTCGGCTGCTTCGGATCGGCGCAGGCTTTTTCCTTGGTGCCGGCGCCGTTGTCCCGCTCGATCACCAGGGCGGTCTTGTCATCCAGCATGTTGAAGTCGCCGATCGATACGCCCTTGTCTGCGAAGGGATAGAGCCAGCTGCGGCCGGTCCAGCTTTTCGAGGCGACGTCGAACTCGATGACGCGGATGGCGGTGTGGCCGTCGAGGCTCTCCATCTGGCCGTCATCCTTGTAGAGTGCGCCTTCCAGCAGGCCGTAGAGCTTAGAGCCGTCCTTGGACAAAGCGAGACCTTCGAAGCCGCCGGAACGCTTCAGGTTGAAGACCGGCATCTTCAGCGTCGGGTTACCCGGAAGCTGCAGCAGGGCGTTGTCGGGAGACATCACCGGCTTGCCGTCGAGCGTGGTCGGGAAAACGTCGGTCAGTTGGCCATTCGTGTCGAATTTCAAGAGATAGGGGCCGAATTCGTCGCCGATCCAGAAGCCGTCGGCGACGGGCTGGATCGATTCGATGTCGAAATCGGCGCCCGTCAGGTAACGCGTATTCGAGCCTTCGAGAACGATCGGGAAGGGGGCTTTCTTGTTCGGATCGGAGAGGAATAGGTTCTTGACGACATCGACCTTGCCATTGTCCCAGTCGAATTTGAGCTGGTGGAGGAACAGCATGGAGTCGCTCGAATTCTGCTTGGAGCCGAAGCCGTTGTCCGACAGCGTCCAGAAGCTGCCGTCGGGCATGGCCTTGATGCCGGAAAAGCCCTGGATCGGCTGGCCGTCGAAAGGCAGCTTCAGGTCGGTCACGCGCGCGCCGTCCTTGCCCGGAACCGTGCCAAGCGCTTCGGTACGCTTGCGGTCCGGCGTGGTGAACTTGCCGGAGGTCTTCAGGAAGTCGGGTGCGTCGGCGGGGGCCGCGACCATGGTATTGGCCGGAAGAATGGCCTGCGAGGTCAGCTTGGCGGGAAACTGCTGCTCATCGGCCTGAACCGAGGCGGCCATCAGAACAAGAAGTGCCGTGGAAGCGAAAAGAATTCGGGTCATCATGTCACCTTGTTGGCTTGGGTTGGCAAGACAACCCTCGCTTAACAGGCGAGCTATGTCGGCGAATTAACGCTTAAGTGAAGCTTTGGTGACTGTGCACAACTCATGGGCTGTAGTCCGTCGGCGCCCGATGAAGACCTGCCTACTGCACACCACTGATGGCCTGCGGCACTGCGCGCCTCTGCATGTGCAGGGCAATGACGCCGAGCGTCTGGTCGCGACCGCGCACGGCATGGTCGCCAAGGTCTTCCTTGATGACCCCATCGGGAAGCTCCAGCTGTCGTGCGAGGTCGGTCGAGATCAGTACCTGACGCTCCAGCGTCTTGCAGAAGGATTCCAGCCTTGCCGTGGTGTTCACCGTGTCGCCGAAATAGGCGATCTTGTGATGATCGACGCCGATTTCGGCGGTGACGATATTCCCGCCGTGTAGCGCTGCCCGCAGGCGCGGCACCCGGCCGTAGGATTTCAGCCATTTCTCCGCGTTTGCCTCGATGTCGGCAAGGATATCGAAGACGCAGCGCACGCAGCGGGCATCCTTGATGCCGCGTTCCAGCGGCCAGGTGATGATGGCGGCGTCGCCGATATAGTCGTCGATTGCGCCCTTGTGTCGCCGCACCGGCTCTGCGAAGGCGCTGAACAGCGAGCCAAGGAACTCCTGCGCCTTGAGGTCGCCATGCTCTTCGGCAAACGCCGTCGAGCCGACAAGGTCGATGAACAGGAACACGCGCTCTTCCTGCACCGGATTGCGATAACGGCCGGTCAACAGGCTGAGGAAGACGTCGCGGCCGAGCAGTTCGCGGACGCGCCCGATAAAGATGACGATTGCGGTCACCGCCACGGCATAGAGATAGACGTTGATCTGCAGCAGCGTCACGTCGGCCCAGGAGCCATTTATCAGCCCCAGGGATTTCATCAGGCTACCGGCGATCGCAAAGCCGATGGAGATCAGGGCGAAATCGACGATAAGCGCGGAGGCGACGAAGGCCGGCGTGGGCAGGCGATGCATCCAGTGGTTCAGGCGCGGCAGGATCATGCGGCGTTCGAAGGCCAAGAGCGGCATGCCGGTGAACAGAGCAAAGACGGCGCCGATATACATGGGCGCTTCCGGGAAGAACATCTTGCCATAGGCAACGCCGCTTCCCGCGACGAAGAGCACCGTCAGGATCCAGTTACGTATTGAAGGCAACGTTCCCATTCGGCCGGCCCACCCAGAGATGACGCATACTGCCAAAAACGGAGCGTTTCGGCAAAGACTATGCGTCATCAAGGATATGATGACGCCAAGCGTTCATTCCAAGAGATTTACGGCGTATTCGTGGTTGCGGCCGGAAAAGAGCGCACCGCGATTACAGGGCGACCGTCTCGACCCGTTTGCCGACAAAACGCAAGGCGACTTGACCCTGGATGAGCTGCAGCGCCGTCTCGCCGAAAAGATCGCGCCGCCAGCCGGTGAGGGCGGCTACGTCGGCCTTCTCACCTTCGGCGGCGATCTTGTCCAGATCTTCGCTATTGGCGATGACCTTCGGAGCGACGCCATGCTTTTCGGCGGTGAGCTTCAGCAGAACCTTCAGCAGTTCGGCGGCGGCAGCCGTGCCTTCGGGGGCTTGCTGATGACGTGGTGCGTGCGGCATGTCGGCCTTGGGTAGTGCTAGCGCCTGATTGATTGCTTCCAGCACGGCAGCGCCCGATGCCGAACGTTCCCAACCCTTGGGGATGGTGCGCAGCCGGGCGAGCGCTTCCGTATCCTTCGGCTGCTGCTGGGCGATTTCGTAGATGGCATCGTCTTTCAGCACGCGGGCACGCGGCACGTTGCGCGCGCGCGCCTCGCGCTCGCGCCAGGCGGCAACATATTTCAGCACGGCCAGTTCCTGCGGCTTGCGCAGCCGCATCTTCAGCCGCTGCCAGGCGTCATCCGGGTGCAGGTCGTAGGTCTCGCGCGCTTCGAGGATCGCCATTTCCTCGAGCAGCCAGGAGGCGCGGCCTTCGCGCTCGAGCTGCTCCTTCAGCGAAAGATAGACATCGCGCAGATGGGTGACGTCGGCCAGCGCATAGTCAAGCTGCTTTTCCGACAACGGCCGGCGGCTCCAGTCAGTGAAGCGCGAGGACTTGTCGATCTGGATATTCTTGATGCGGCTGACCAGCTGGTCGTAGGAGACCGAGTCGCCGAAGCCGCAGACCATGGCGGCCACTTGCGTGTCAAAGATCGGATGCGGGATGAGATTGCCGCGATTGAAGATTATTTCGATGTCCTGGCGGGCAGCATGAAACACTTTCATGACGGCGGAATTGGCCATCAGCTCGAAGAAGGGTTTCAGATCGAGGCCCTTGGCCAGCGGATCGACCAGCACTTCAGTCGTCGGGCTTGCCATCTGAATCAGGCAGAGTTCCGGCCAGAAGGTCGTCTCGCGCAGGAATTCGGTGTCGATGGTAATGAATTCTGACTTGGCCAGCTCTTGGCAGGCCGCCTCTAACTGGGCGGTAGTTTCGATCATATCAACACATTCATCGGTAAAATAGTTTGTTAATCTTCCTTCTCCTTTCGGCCGGATAAGTCAATACGTGGAGAGAGGAAGTATCTCACAGCATTCCGCTTTTCGGAAAATTCGTCAAAAAGGCCACTGCTCTAGGCGACGCGCATGTAACTGGTCATTCCCGTCTTCTGATGCTCGATGATATGGCAATGCAGCAGCCAGTCACCGGGATTGTCGGCGACGAAGCCGAGCTGCACCTTTTCGTCCGGCTGGATCAGGTAGGTGTCGGATACGAAGGGCTGCACCTGCCGGGTCGAGGAAGAGAGTACGGTGAAGCTCATCCCGTGCAGATGAATCGGATGGGCATGCGGCGTCACGTTTTCCATGTCGAGGACATAGCTCTTGCCAAGCTTCAGTTCGGCAAGTGGTGCTGTCGGATCGGGCGTATCGCCCGGCCACGGCACCTTATTGATCGCCCAGAAACTATAGCCGAGCGAGCCGCAGATGCTGTCGGTGGCGGTATCCTCCGCCGTGGCGCTGAGGATAAGCGGGATGTGCTGCGCGGCACCGATGTCGACCTTCGCGACGGGATTGTCCTCAAGAGGCGCCAGATCGCGGACGTCGCGTTTTAGCGAGCCGCCGACCGAGCGCAACGTCGCCAGCACTTTCGGATCGGTGCCCCGGATATCCTCCAGCTTGACGATCGCGCCTTCCTCGTCCGGCATCCGCACGGCCAGCTCCAGGCGCTGGCCGGGGCCGAGCTGCAACAGATCCAGCGGAAAACGCTCCGGCACCGGATTGCCGTCGATGGCGATCACCGTCGCCTGGGCTCCATCCATTCGGAAGGAGTAGATGCGCGTGACGTCGGTAATAGCAAGCCTCAGGCGCACCAGCCCGCCGGAGGGCGCATCATATTGCGGTTGCTGCTGCCAGTTGGCGGTTCGCACCGTCCCATAGGTGCCGGATTTGGCGGCATCGCGCGGTCGGAACTGGGCGATGAATTGCCCGTCGCCGCCGAGCCGCCAGTCGCGCAGATTGAGCACCACTTCCGAATCGAACGTCGGATCCCTAGGATTTTCCACGACGATGACACCGGTCATGCCATGGCCCATCTGGATCAGCGTGTTGCAATGCGGATGATACCAGAAGGTGCCGGCATCCGGGGGCGTGAAGGCGTAGTCGAAGTGGTCGCCGGTATAGACATAGGGCTGCGTCAGGAACGGCACGCCATCCATCTTGTTGGGCAGCCGGATGCCATGCCAGTGGATCGTCGTGGGGTCGTCGATGCCGTTGATCAGCCGCGCGGCGAAGGGTTCTCCCTTCCTCATGCGCACCACCGGCGGCTGGCCCGCATCGCCATAGGTCAACACATCCCTGGTCACGCCGCCATCCGCCAGGCCGGCCTGGGTCTTCACGGTCTTCAATACCTGCGGTTCCGCCGCCAGCGCCTTGCCGCTGAACTTGCCGGCTATGCCAAGCCCGACGCCATAGGCACCGGCCAAGGCAGAGGCTTTCAAAAGGTTGCGGCGGGTCAGGATCGGCATGCGGGGCTCCAGGGACGCGGGGACTGTGCCTGCTTGTTTAAAGTTGAGCGCGGTGTTCAGCAATAGCATTGAGGTAGCCAAACCGCCGCATCGGCTACTGGCGGTGGCGGTGGTTGTAACTTCACGAAAGCAGTATTAAACCAGCTCCCCAGTGCTTCGAGCCTTGACAAATCAGGCGCACCATGCGCTTTTCCGCCCGATTTTCTCGTCGGCAGGCGAGGGGCTTTTGTCCGTATTCGCCGCCGACCGCCAAGTCCAGGATATATACTATGCATCGCTATCGCAGCCACACATGCGCCGCCCTGCGCAAGTCCGACGTCGGTTCGACTGTCCGCATCTCCGGCTGGGTTCATCGCGTCCGAGATCATGGCGGCGTGCTGTTCATCGACCTGCGCGATCACTATGGCATCACCCAGGTCGTCGCCGACCCGGATTCGCCCGCTTTCAAGCTGGCCGAGACCGTGCGCGGCGAATGGGTCATCCGCATCGATGGCCTGGTGAAGGCCCGTACGGAAGACACCGTCAACAAGACCATGCCGACCGGCGAGATCGAGCTCTACGCGCAGGAGATCGAAGTGCTCTCCGCTGCCAAGGAGCTGCCGCTGCCGATCTTCGGCGAGCCGGATTATCCGGAAGATGTGCGCCTCAAGTACCGCTTCCTCGATCTGCGCCGCGACACGCTGCACAAGAACATCGTCAAGCGCACGCAGGTCATTTCCTCGATGCGCCGCCACATGGGCGAAGTCGGCTTCACCGAATACACGACGCCGATCCTGACGGCATCGTCGCCGGAAGGCGCGCGCGACTTCCTCGTGCCGAGCCGTATCCATCCGGGCACCTTCTACGCGCTGCCGCAGGCGCCGCAGCAGTATAAGCAGCTGCTGATGGTTGCCGGTTTCGACCGCTACTTCCAGATCGCGCCGTGCTTCCGCGACGAAGACCCGCGCGCCGATCGTCTGCCGGGCGAATTCTACCAGCTCGACCTCGAAATGAGCTTCGTGACCCAGGAAGACGTCTGGAACACGATGGCACCGCTGATGACCAGCATCTTCGAGGAATTCGCCGAGGGCAAGCCCGTCACCAAGGAATGGCCGCGCATTCCCTACGACGTCGCAATCCGCAAGTATGGTTCGGACAAGCCGGACCTGCGCAACCCGATCGTCATGGAAGCCGTGACCGACCATTTCGCCGGTTCCGGCTTCAAGGTCTTCGCGAACATGATCGCGTCGAACCCGAAGGTTGAAGTCTGGGCGATCCCGGCCAAGACCGGCGGCTCGCGCGCATTCTGCGATCGCATGAACGCCTGGGCGCAGAGCCAGGGCCAGCCCGGCCTTGGCTACATCTTCTGGCGCAAGGAAGGTGAAAAGCTCGAGGGCGCCGGCCCGCTTGCCAAGAACATCGGCGAGGAGCGTACCGACGCGATCCGCACGCAGCTCGGTCTTGACGATGGCGATGCTTGCTTCTTCGTGGCAGGCGATCCCGCCAAGTTCTACAAGTTCGCCGGTGAAGCGCGTACCCGCGCCGGCGACGAACTGAACCTGATCGACCGTGACCGTTTCGAGCTGTGCTGGATCGTCGACTTCCCGTTCTTCGAATGGAGCGAGGAAGAGAAGAAGGTCGACTTCGCTCACAACCCCTTCTCGATGCCGCAGGGCGGCCTCGAGGCGCTGCAGAACCAGGATCCGCTGACGATCAAGGCCTACCAGTACGACGCCGTCTGCAACGGCTTCGAAATCGCCTCGGGCTCGATCCGTAACCAGTCGCCGGAAACCATGGTCGCCGCCTTCGAAAAGGTCGGCCTCAGCCAGGCTGACGTCGAGGAGCGCTTCGGCGGCCTCTACCGTGCCTTCCAGTACGGCGCACCTCCGCATGGTGGTGCCGCCTTCGGTATCGACCGTATCGTCATGCTCTTGGTCGGCGCCAAGAACCTGCGCGAAATCTCGCTGTTCCCGATGAACCAGCAGGCGCAGGATCTGTTGATGGGCGCGCCGTCTGTGGCGACACCGACGCAGCTGCGCGAACTGGCGATCCGCCCGGTTCCGCCGGTGAAGAAGGACTGAGGCTCTTCACGAGCTTTGAACATGCAAAACCCGGCGACCGAAATCGCCGGGTTTTTTATTGGTCTCGGAAGAGACTTAGAGGGCAGCGTAGACCGCGTCACGAAGGTCGACGGTGAACTGGCCCCACATGCCTTCGAGCGCCGTGTTGGTCAGCGCCACGACGGTCAACCCCTTTGCGGGGTCGACGAACCAGCTGTGACCGTAGACGCCGCCCCATTTTATCGTACCGACGGAGAACGGAACATTCGCCGCGACGGGGTCGATGACGACGGACCAGCCGTAGCCAAAGCCAAAGCCGGGCTGTAACGGCTGGAGATGCCCGTTCGCTTGGTCCGTCGTCATCGTCTTCACGGTGTCGGCCGACAATAGCGGAGCGCCACCCTTGCGTACGGTTTCGAGAATGGCGAGTACATCGTCCGCCGTTCCGGCCATGCCTGCGCCGCCGGAGTGGTAGGAGGCCGGATCGAATATCCGGTCCGGCGCGAACCGAATGAAGCCGTCGAGTATGGGCGCCACGGCCTCGTCTCCCATCCGCTGCGGTTCCGGGGAACCGTTCATATAGGGAGCGGCGAGGCGGCTCGGGTCACGCACGGAAAAGGCAGTGTCGACAAGACCAAGCGGCCCAGTCACCAACTCTGCGACGGCCTTGTCGAGGCTGCCGCCGGTTTCCTTTTCAATGATGCCGCCGAGCACATCCATCGCCAGCGAATATTGCCAGCCATCTCCGGGGGCGAAGCGCAGCGGTGTACTTCCGAGACGCTTCAGGTTTTCGGCAAGCGCGAGACCCGGTTCACCAAGCCCATCGGACACGCCGGCTCGGTGATAGGGGCCGCCTTCTTCCTCGGCGAATGCGTAGCCCAGTCCGGATGTATGCGTCAGCAGGTGGCGGATGCGAATGACCGCTTCGGTCCCGTCCGGCAGACGTGGTTGGAAATCCGGCAGCCATTTCGTTATCGGATCGTTCAGGCCTATCCGGCCCTGTTCGACAAGCCGCATGGCGGCGATGGCGACGATCGGCTTGGTAACGGAGGCGAGGCGGAAGATGGTCTCTTCCCGCATCGCCACGGCATTCTCGCGATCCGCCAGGCCGGCGGCGCGACGATAAATCTGCTCGCGATTCCGTGAGATCAGAACCACGGCTCCGACCAGTCTCTTATCCGTCAGGGCAGCATCGATTGCGGCATCGACGCCCTCGGCTAGGGAGCCGAGGGATGGCCGAGAGGCGTTTTCAAGGGGAAGACTCATGGTGAGAAACCTTCTATAATCACAATGACCGCTCCTGAATAAACCAGATTGCGAGATATTTCTAGAGTGACCATTGTGAAAAATAGCGAAGACATGAAAAAATCCACTCAACGCAAGCGCGGCAGGCCGCCGGCCTTCGATCGCGAGACGGTTCTTGCGGCCGCGCGCGATACCTTCTGGAAGCATGGTTATGACGGCTCATCCATCGCCGATCTCACCGTCGCCATGGGGATCACGCCGCAGAGCCTTTATGCCGCCTTCAGTTCTAAGGCTGATCTCTACCGCGAAGCGCTGGAGCAATATCGACGCATGCCACGACCCGAGCCGGGCAATCCGTTGCAGGAAGCGGTGGACACCGTCACCGCTTTCGATCGCTTTCTCCGCAATGCAGCCGGGATATTTACTGCGCCGGAACACCCGAAGGGCTGCATGATATCGACGGCCGTGCTGAATTGTGCGGAAGAGAATGAGCCGGTCGCCCATCATGTTGCTTCCATGCGCCTGCAGACGCTCGACCTGTTTGCGGCACGGATCGAGCGTGGCATCGCGGAGGGGGACATGCGGCCGGATGCGAATGCGCGGTCATTGGCCCGCTTTCTCGGAGCGATCGTGCAGGGCATGTCCGTCCAGGCGCGGGACGGCGCGACCAGGGAGGAGCTGCTCGAGATCGTTGCTCACGCCCGCGGCGAGCTGATGCGGCATTCGCTTGGGTCGGTCGCGGTGAAATGAAGCCATGAAAAAACCCGGCAATCGAAATCGCCGGGTTCTTTTTATTGTTGCGATCGAAGGTCCGATCAATCGTTGGACGAAACCTTGAGGCCGATGACCTGCGGGATCGAATTCGGAGCGCCCATGGCGGCGCCGATGATCATCGGCAGCGGCACCGGCTTGTCCGGCGAAGCCGTGACCGTCAGGCTCTTCGGATTGTCAAGATAGGCGCTGACGGCGGTGGAGACAGCATTCTGCAGTTCAGGAATGTTGAGCTGTGCCAGCATGATCGGCGTCATCGCCTTCAGCGTGTCAGCCAGCTGCTTGCCGGTAACGCCCTGCTGTTTGCCGGCAAATTCCAGCGCGCGAGAGGTGATCGAAGCGTCGTCGAAGCGGATCTGGGCGCTGTTGAAGGTCAGCTGCTGCAGAAGGCCGAGCATGGCGAGGCCGGCGGACTGCTGTGCATCCTGCTGGTTCGGGTTAGAGCGAACGGTCTTCAGCGCTTCCTGCAGCGACTTGGCGAAGGCCGGCGTATAGCCGGAAAGGCTGAGCGCGATGTTCAGCTTGCCGATATCCTTGAAATCGAAGGAGTATTCGGTGATGTCGATCTTGCCCGGAGCTAGCTCCCAGCCGCCCTTCATGGCGATCTTGCCGTTCAACTGCTTCAGGTTCAGCTGTTCGATGGCCAGTTTGCTCTGCGGGTCATCGACCTTGCTTAGGTCAGCCGTAACGCCGTCGACTTCAACGCCGAAATCAAGCCCGGACTTGTCGGCACGCTTGGTCATCGTGGCGTCGGCGTTGGAGATTGCGAAGACCTGCGTGCCGTCCTTGGTGGCGGAAATCGCACCTGCATGCGCGCTCTTGTAGAAGAGCAGGGAGTCGAGATCGCCCTTTGTCGTGTCGGCCGGGATTTCGACGCCGTTCAGCTTGAGGTCGGCGGCGGTGATAGCCACGCCGTCCTTGTTCAAAGCCACGTCGGGAAAGGCCACCTGATCGACGGTATAGCCGCCGCCCGCTTCAGCGACGCCGGAGAAGGTAACGTCGCCCAGCTTGACGCCGTCAGGCGTGCCGGCTGCCTTGAAGCTTGCGCCCTTCAACGTCACCGTCGTGCCGCTGACATCGACGCTCTCCGCAGCGATCGAACCGCCCTGCTGTGCATAGGCGTCATTGATCTTCTTCAGCAGGTCGTTACCGTCGAGCGCAAAGGCGGAGCTGGCGAAAGACAGGATGACGGCGCTGGACAGCATCAGCCGTGTTGTCCGATAGAAAGTCATGGTGGCGTTTCCTCATTGAGCTGTTGTCGGCGGGCGTACAGATTCTGCGTGTACTGCGGCGGTATATATTCACCTTTGCCTGAAATTCCAATGACAATGGCGGCTGCAGGCGCGAGCACGGGAGTTGTGTGCAACCTTGCGCGAGAATGTGCTTGAACTGAGGCGTCATCCACAAGTGCTTTCCAGTGATTTCTTGCCGGGAATCGGCTTCTCCGCTAGTCAAGAGCCATGGGAAAAAATCTTTTACCGCCTGGTGGCGGAGACGACAACAGCATCGTTCCGGTCGATCTGAAGGCCGCGCTCGAAGAGCGCTATCTGGCCTATGCCTTGTCGACGATCATGCATCGCGCGCTTCCGGATGTTCGTGACGGCCTGAAGCCGGTTCATCGTCGTATTGTCTATGCAATGAGCGAGATGGGCCTGCGCCCCAACTCGGCCTTCCGCAAATGCGCCAAGATCGTCGGCGAAGTGATGGGTAACTATCACCCGCACGGCGACCAATCGATCTATGATGCGCTGGCCCGCCTGGCGCAGGATTTCTCGCAGCGCTACACGCTCGTCAACGGCCAGGGTAATTTCGGCAATATCGACGGCGATAGCCCGGCCGCGATGCGTTATACCGAATCCAAGATGACGGCGGTCTCCGAGCTGCTGCTCGAAGGTATCGACCAGGATGCCGTGGATTTCCGCGACACCTATGACGAGTCGAATTCCGAACCGATCGTCCTGCCCGGCGCCTTCCCGAACCTGCTCGCCAATGGCTCCTCCGGCATTGCCGTGGGTATGGCGACCTCGATCCCGTCGCACAACGCCCACGAGCTTTGCGACGCAGCGCTGCATCTGATCAAGGACCGCGAGGCTACCGTCGAAACGCTGGTGGAGCTCTATATTCCCGGCCCCGATTTTCCGACCGGCGGTATCATCATCGATGATCGCCAGAGCATCATCGAGAGCTACAAGACCGGACGCGGCGGATTTCGCGTTCGCGCCAAATGGGAGATCGAGGATCTCGGTCGTGGCGGCTACCAGATCGTCATCACGGAAATCCCGTTCCAGGTGCAGAAGTCGCGGCTGATCGAGAAGATCGCCGAGCTGCTTCTGGCGCGCAAGCTGCCGCTGCTCGAAGACATTCGCGATGAATCCGCCGAGGACATCCGCGTCGTCCTGATCCCGAAGAGCCGCACCGTCGATGCGACGATCCTGATGGAATCGATGTTCAAGCTGTCGGAGCTGGAAAGCCGCTTCCCGCTCAACATGAACGTCCTGTCCATGGGCCGCATCCCGAAGGTCATGGCGCTGAATGAGGTGCTGAAGGAGTGGCTCGACCACCGCCGCGAAGTCTTGCAGCGCCGCTCGCGCTTCCGGCTCGCGGCCATCGAGAAACGCCTGGAAATCCTCGGCGGCTTCCTGATCGCCTACCTCAACATCGACGAGGTCATCGCCATCATCCGCGAGGAGGATGAGCCGAAGCCTGTGATGATGGAGCGGTTCGGGCTCACGGACAATCAGGTCGAAGCGATCCTCAACATGAGACTGCGCTCCTTGCGCAAGCTCGAGGAGTTCGAAATCCGCAAGGAGTTCGATGGCCTCAGCAAGGAAAAGTCCGAGATCGAGGTATTGCTCGCCTCCGACGAAAAGCAGTGGCAGACAGTCGCCTGGGAAATCGGCGAAGTGAAGAAGAAGTTCGCCAAGGCGACCGAGATCGGCCGCCGCCGCACGCAATTTGCCGAAGCGCCCGAGGCTGACGATGCGGCGCTCCAGCAGGCGATGATCGAGAAGGAACCGATCACCGTCGTCGTTTCGGAAAAGGGCTGGATTCGCGCGCTGAAGGGTCACATCTCCGAGACCTCAACGCTCACTTTCAAGGAAGGCGATGCGCTGAAGGTGGCTTTCCCAGCCCAGACGACGGACAAGATCCTGATCGTCACCACCGGCGGCAAGGCCTATACGCTTGGCGGCGACAAGCTGCCCGGCGGGCGCGGTCATGGCGAGCCGCTGCGCATCATGGTCGACATGGAAAACGACCAGGACGTGCTGACCGCCTTCGTCCACGATCCGCAGCGCAAGCAACTCGTCGCCTCCACGGCTGGCAATGGCTTTGTCGTGCTGGAGACGGAGCTGGTCGCCAATACCCGCAAGGGCAAGCAGATCATGAACCTCACGACCCCGGACGAGACGAAGCTGCTCGTGCCCGTCTCTGGCGATCATGTCGCCGTTGTCGGCGAGAACCGCAAGCTGGTGGTTTTCCCGCTGTCGCAGGTCCCAGAAATGTCGCGCGGCAAGGGCGTTCGCCTGCAGCGCTACAAGGACGGCGGTGTCTCGGATATCAAATGCTTCGCCATCGCCGATGGCCTGACCTGGGAAGACAGCGCCGGCCGCACCTTTACCAAGACCAAGGACGAGCTGGCCGAATGGCTGGGCGATCGCTCCGCCGCTGGCCGTGCTGTGCCGAAGGGCTTCCCCAGGACGGGCAAGTTTTCGGGGTGAGGAATGGTCGGCGTAGTTGATGAAACGCCCCGTTGGGGCGTTTCAGACGACGAATGCCCTGAGCTTAAGCGAAGGGCTGGGTGGTGCGACAAATGGAGAGCCTTTCGCTATGCGCGCGACTTGGCAAAATCTCTAAAGAAACGCGTGGCTCCTTCTTCGTTGATCTCGCCGCTCGCGACACCAAGCGTGAGCGCATAGAGGTGGGCATCCGTTGCTTCGATCTCGTAACCATTCTCGTTGAGAAAGACGATGGCTACCAAAAGTGATATGCGCTTATTGCCATCAATGAAGGCCATGTTTTTGCTGATGCCGAACAGATAAGCGGCAGCCAATTCGAAAATGTCTTGATTGCCGTAACTGGCTTTTTGGGGTATTCGCGCGAGCGCGGATTTTAGCAGGTTGTCGTCACGTAAGCCCGAAATGCCGCCGAACTTCTTGATCAGCTTGGCATGCATGCGGATTGCAAGCCTTTGATCCAGAAAGATCATCGGCATCACGATTCAGCAAGCTTCTTGAGTGCGACCTTGTACTGTTCCATGCAGATGCGTGCTGCTTCCATCTGCCGAGCGAAATCCTTGTCAGTGGGCTCTAATCGGAAGCCGTCTTTGTCGACATGGAGTTCAAGCGCGTCGCCAGCTTCAAGACCAAACTGATCAAGAACTTCCTTCGGAATGATCACGCCTTCGGAATTGCCGATCTTGCGGATGACGATGTTCATGCTCGATACTCCTAGTGTAATAACAAAGTTATAACACTAGGAAACCGCCGGCGCAACGCCTCACCCCGCCGCCACCGCTCTTGCCCTGACCCGCGCCTGCCACAGCGAATGCGCCGCTAACGCCACGATCAACACCAGTCCGCCGGCGAGCGTCATGTTGCTCGGTGCTTCGGCGAAGATCAGCCAGACCCAGATCGGCGCGAGGATCGTTTCCAGCAGGTAGAACATCGCCACTTCCGGCGCCGAGAGGAAACGTGTGCCGGTCGCGAGGCACCAGAAGGCCAGCGGCATCAGGATCCCGCCGTCGAGTAGGATCCAGCCGGGATGGTCGATGCTGAGGCCCGAGGGAACGATGTGATAGAGGGCGACCGCGGCCGGAATGACGGCGGAGAGCAGCGAGGCAAAGCCCATGTCCCGGCGCGAGGCGCGGCCGATGGTAATAGCGCAGGCAATGGCGAAGGACGCGAAAACCGAGAGCGCGTCGCCGAGGATATGGCCGCTTTCCATGCCATCTCGCACGATCAGCCCGACGCCGAAGATCATGGTGATCATGGTGAGGATGGTGGAAAAGGCAGGGCGCTCCTTGAGGAAGATCCAGGAGAGGAGTGCCGCGAACATCGGATTGAGGGCGATGATGAAGACGACATTCGCCGCCGTCGTGTAATAGACGGCAAGCACAAAGGCGATGGTCGTCAGGCCGTAGAGCAGGGCGACGGGAAGTCCGGCCCAGCCCGGCAGGACACTGCGCAGGGAGCCGGTGAGGCGGCGAATGACGACAAGTGCGAGAAGCGACACGATGACGGTCGCGACGCTGCGCGCCGACAGCACCGACCAGGCGTCGCCGCTCGAAAGCCGGATCAACGGAATATCCACCGACATCGCGAGACCGCCGATCGTGCTCAGCAGCAGGCCTTTCCTGTGATCGGAGAGATGCGAGGCCATTCAGCGGGAGTGATCTTCACCGGCATCCGCGGGATCGAAGCGCTCCCAGCCGCGCGGCGTCAGATGCTCCTGCGGCTGGAACCGGGTCTTATAGTCCATCTTGCGCGAGCCCTTGACCCAATAGCCGAGATAGACGTGCGGCAGGCCGAGCGCCTTGGTCCGCCTGATATGATCGAGGATCATGAAGGTCCCGAGTGAGCGATCCTGTTGATCGGGATTGAAATAGGAATAGACCATCGACAGCCCGTCGCTCATCACGTCGGTCAAGGCGGCTGCCAGCAGTTCGCCCTTCGGCCTCTGCTCCAGTCCCGAGCCTTCCTCGCGCCGGCGATATTCGATGATGCGGGTGTTAACGTGGGTGTCTTCGACCATGATCGCATAATCGAGCACGGTCATGTCGGACATGCCGCCCTGTTGATGGCGATAATCGAGATAGCGGCGGAAGAGGGAATATTGCTCGCTGGACGGCTGGGCCGGGAATTCGGTGGCGATGATGTCGCTGTTTGTCGACTGCACACGCTTCATCGAGCGGCTGGGCTCGAACTCCTGGGCGAGAATGCGGACGGAGATGCAGGCGCGGCAGGCTTCGCAGGCGGGGCGGTAGGCGATGTTCTGCGAGCGGCGGAAACCACCCTGGGTCAGAATATCGTTCATCTCCGCCGCGCGCGGGCCGACGAGATGGGTGAAGACCTTGCGCTCCATCTCACGCGGCAGGTACGGGCAGGCTGCCGGTGCCGTCAGATAAAACTGCGGAGATGGCGTCGACTGCGTATTCATCTGCCGCTGGTTGACCTTTCATCCGGCATTCGACATCGCACAAGCATGGCCCAAGTTTGGAAAACGTCAACCATGTCCTTCATGTGAGATCACAGTTTCCTGCCCTGTTTTGATGCAAAATGCCTTTCGATGCACAATAAACGGCCCGGATAACCGGGCCGCGAGTATATCTAAGGTGGATATCGCCCTGTTCTACGCTGTCTTGACGATAACCGTGCCGAGCAACAGGTCATGAATCAGGCGGCTGCGTTCGATGAACAGGCCTGCCAGCAGGATCAGCGGCGTCAGGACGGAATTGAGGATCCAGAACAGCGCCAGATGCACGATGGCGGTCAGGAAATCCATACGCCGGCCATCGACCCGCACCATGGCGATGCCCACGGCGCGCATGCCGAGCGAGGCCTGGTGCGGTCCGCCGAGCGTCCAGCCGAAATAGAGGCCGGCCACGAGGATGAAGAGGACTGGGTAGAGGAAGAAGCCGAGCCCGAGCGTCAGGACCGATACGAAAAACAGAACGACGGCCGCCGGGATGCAGAGCAGGGCGACGATGACGTAGTCGATGATGAACGCGAAGATGCGCCGGCTCAGCACGCCACTATAGGCGCGCCAGTCGTCCGGTGCTGCATAAAGAGGGCTGGGATTGGAGCTCATTGTCTTCTTCCTTAGAGAAACATTCGCGGAACATATGGTGTGAGGTTCGGCAAATGCAATAAGTCTGTGGTGAGCAATCACCTCTTTGCCAGAAGCTTCGCCACATCCATGGCGAAATAGGTGAGGATGCCGTCGCAGCCGGCGCGCTTGAAGGCGAGCAGCGTTTCCAGCATCACCCGCTCGCCGTCGATCCAGCCATTGGCGGCGGCGGCCTTGATCATCGAATACTCGCCGGAGACCTGATAGGCGAAGGTTGGAAGGCCGAATGCCTCCTTCAGACGCCAGCAGATGTCGATATAGGGCAGACCGGGCTTGACCATCAGCATGTCGGCGCCTTCCTCGACGTCGAGGGCGGCGTCGCGAATGGCCTCGGTGCCGTTCGCCGGGTCGATATAATAGGTCTTCTTGTCGCCCTTCAGCAGACCGCCGGTCGAGATGGCCTCGCGGTAGGGGCCGTAGAAGGCCGAGCTGAACTTGGTGGCGTAGCTCATGATGCCGACACCCTGGTGGCCAGCAGCGTCGAGCGCCTGGCGGATGGCGCCGATGCGTCCGTCCATCATTTCCGACGGCGCGATGATGTCGGCGCCGGCATCGGCCTGGTAGACCGCGGCGCGCATCACCTGCTCGACCGTCTCGTCGTTGACGATTTCGTTGCCGCGCAGAATGCCGTCATGGCCGTGGCTGGTGAAGGGATCGAGCGCGACGTCGGTGATAACGCCGATGTTCGGCACGGCCTTCTTAATGGCGGCGGTGGCGAGATTGATGAGATTATTCTTTTCCAGGCTGTTCGAGCCGGTCGCGTCGCGCAGTTCCATTTCGATATTCGGGAAGGTGGCGAGCGCCGGGATGCCGAGATCGGCGGCTTCCTTTGCCGCCTCCACGGCCTTGTCGACCGTCATGCGGTTGACGCCGGGCATGGCCGGGATCGGCTCGACGATGCCGCTGCCGGGAATGATGAAGATCGGCCAGATCAGGTCGTCGACGGTCAGGCGGTTTTCCTGCACCAGGCGACGCGTCCAGGCGGCCTTGCGGTTGCGCCGCATCCGCCGATGCCCGGTTATCTCGTCAACAAGATGCGTCTTGTCCTGCATGGTCCCGCCGTCCTCTTTGGTCTATCTAAAGCCTTAATATACAGGCAGCGTACCTATCACGCTGTCCCCAGGATTCAAAACCAGGCGAAAGGCCGCAGCCATTATAACTCTGGCGAGCCCGAGGCCTCCTACGTATTGTTCGCGCATGGAACCTGATTCTTCCGCCATACCCAAGAGCACGCTGACGGACATCCTGTTCGTCGTGTTCCTGCGGCTGATCGCCATCGCCTGTTTCTGGCTCGGCCTGCAATATTGGTCGATGCTGGTCGGCTATTCGCTGGCGGGCCAGGCCCGGTTCGATCTGCTCAATCTGCCCTGGAAAGTGGCGAGCGCCGGCTTGGCCGTCGTCTTCCCCGTTGCGGCGCTCGGCCTGTGGCTGACGGTCTCCTGGGGGCCGGTCATCTGGGTGCTGGCCGCGGGCGGCCAGGCGCTGATGTATGGCCTCTGGCCGCAGATCTTCGGCTCCAATTTATTGATCGTAATCCTGCATGCCTGCGTGGCCGTTCTCTACTGTGCTTTCCGCATTTTGTTATGGCTGGAAAAGCGCCGGCGCCAGCAGCAGGTAATGGTTGATTTACCCTGAGACACTAACCCGTCGTGGTAAGGTGCTGTTAAGCTTGCAGTTTAAGTAGAATTTTATGTGTATTCGATAGGGTCTCACTCAAGGCGGGAAGAAAACGACACCGCCAAACAAACAGTGAGGCCAAGTCATGATGAACACGAAAATCAAGCCGCAGGCAGTTGCAACCGCTCGGGACCAGCAGGTCGAGGACATCCGTGGTCTGTACATGGAATCCCTCCACCTGGTGGAGCGTCTTCACCGCCGTCTCCTCGATGTGATCAAGGATGAGTTCGACCGCCAGGGTCGCGACGACGTCAACGCCGTCCAGGCGCTGCTCCTCTTCAACATCGGTAATTCCGAGCTGACCGCCGGCGAGCTGCGCTCGCGTGGCTTCTACCTCGGCTCCAACGTTTCCTACAACGTCAAGAAGCTGGTCGACCTCGGCTTCATCAACCACCAGCGCTCGCGCATCGACCGTCGCTCGGTCCGCATCAGCCTGACCGAGAGCGGCCAGGACATCGCCGAAACCGTCGCCAAGCTCTACGACCGCCATATCGGCTCGATCGACAAGGTCGGTGGCATCGGCACCGACGAGTTCACCCAGATGAACAAGCTCCTGCAGCGCCTCGACCGCTTCTGGAACGACCAGATCCTGTATCGCCTGTAAGCAATGTCAGCGGATTGACCGCAAGACTCTCCAGTCAAAACAAGCCGGATGCGTTCCCTGCGCGTCCGGCTGTGTTTGTTCAAGGGGAGGGATATGTGCCCCGTTCTGTGGGCTTTTTGCCACGTCCCGTCGCGACCTTACGGGAGTAGCGTCGTCCGCGACCTTTGCACCATTGACGCCGGATCAACAGGCGCTATTAACCGCGCTCATCTAGTGGTATTTTAGCAAGTGCAACATGGCATTTCTTCCGATCCGGCAGACGAAGGCAAGTTTCATGCCGGGCGACACGAATCGGCCATATTGCTATGACAGCGGAAACGAACGGCAAGCTGCGCTTCAAGTCTTGATCTTCATGCCTGAGCGCTTTGGGCTCGCAATATTGTGACGGTCCGTGACGAAGTTTTTGTGGTGCTTTGAGGCAACGGATTGATACTGAGCTGCACGACTTGGCGCGAGCCGGGGTATTTGCTGCTTCCTCTCTTGGCTGCGGATGGAATTGATCGCAGCGTCGAACGGTAGGGATATGTCGAAGAAAAACGGAATTGAACCTTTCTCGCGCCGCTCCTTCCTGCGGTCTGCGGCAACTTTTGGCGTGGCTGCCCTGGCGGCTCCTGCTCTTGCACAGCAGGATCAGACGCCTCTCGACGCGCTGATCAACAACCGCGCCCGTGGCAACTGGGATGACCAGTTCGACGCAAAGGCCGCGGCACGCACGGCCGCCGCCGTCCAGTCGAACACGCCGATCCTCGGGCCTGATTCCGTCCCGAACATCCAACAGGCGATTGCCCAGTATCAGAACATCGCAGCCAATGGCGGCTGGCCGCAGATTACCCCCGGCGATCAGAAATTGCAGCTTGGCGTCACCGACGGCGCCGTTCAGGCGCTGCGCCAACATCTGATGATAACGGGCGACCTGCCGAGAGAAGCCGGCATTTCCTCCGCCTTCGACTCCTATGTCGATGGCGCCGTGAAGCGCTTCCAGGCCCGCCACGGCCTGCCGCCGGATGGTGTCATCGGCGACTTCACGCTGAAGGCAATGAACATCCCTGCCAATCTCCGCCTGCAGCAGCTGAACACCAACCTCGTTCGCTTGCAGACCTTCCCGGCCGATTTGGGCCGTCGTCACGTCATGGTCAATATTCCGGCGACCCGTGTCGAAGCCGTAGAGGACGGTCAAGTCGCGCTGCGTCACGAGGCAATCGTCGGCCGGGAATCGCGACCGACGCACCTTATCAACTCAAAGATCTACGAGGTCATCCTCAACCCATACTGGACGGCGCCGCGCTCCATCATCATCAAGGACATCATGCCGCTGATGCGGAAGGATCCGACCTACTTGACGAAGAACAACATCCGCCTTCTCGACGGCAAGGGCCAGGAAGTTGCGCCTGAGACGATCGACTGGAATTCGGACAAGGCTCCGAACCTGATGTTCCGTCAGGATCCGGGCAAGACCAACGCCATGGCGTCCACGAAGATCAACTTCTATAATCCCAACAACGAATATATGCACGACACGCCTGAACAGGGCCTGTTCAACAAGCTGATGCGTTTCGACAGCTCGGGCTGTGTGCGCGTTCAGAACGTGCGCGACCTGGCGACCTGGCTGTTGACCGACACACCGGGCTGGCCGCGTCAGCACATCGAGCAGGTCATCTCCACGCGCGTCAACACACCGATTAAGCTGGCCACGGAAGTGCCGGTCTATTTCGTCTATATCTCCGCCTGGAGCGCTGCCGACGGCATCGTCCAGTTCCGCGACGATATCTATAATCTCGACGGCAACTCCCAGCTCGCGCTCGACACGACGCAGGGCATGGAGCAGCCGGTTCAATAATCGGCGTTGCTTTGAGGAAATTTGTGAAAAGCCGCGTCTTCGGATGCGGCTTTTTCGTTTGCGAGAGGTGCTCATCGTAGAATGCCCAGCAAATGTCGCTGATCGTATTGCCCTCGGGCAACCCTGACGCTAATACCGTGTCTCCATTGCCGTTCCGGCCTGTTCAGGAGCTTCCACCATGACCACCGCTTCCACCGAACCTTTCTTCAATCGCTCGCTCGCCGATACCGATCCGGAAATCTTTGGCGCAATCGGCAAGGAATTGGGTCGCCAGCGGCACGAGATCGAATTGATCGCCTCGGAAAACATCGTTTCTCGCGCCGTGCTGGAAGCGCAGGGCTCGATCATGACGAACAAATATGCCGAGGGCTATCCGGGCAAGCGCTATTACGGCGGCTGCCAGTACGTCGATATCGCCGAAGAGCTCGCCATCGAGCGCGCCAAGAAGCTGTTCGGTGTCAACTTCGCCAACGTCCAGCCGAACTCCGGTTCGCAGATGAACCAGGCCGTGTTCCTGGCGCTGCTGCAGCCGGGCGACACCTTCATGGGTCTTGACCTCAATTCGGGTGGCCACCTGACGCATGGTTCGCCGGTCAACATGTCCGGCAAGTGGTTCAACGTCGTATCCTACGGCGTGCGTGAAGGCGACAACCTGCTCGACATGGAAGCGGTTCAGCGCAAGGCCGAAGAAACCAAGCCGAAGCTGATCATCGCCGGCGGCACCGCCTATTCCCGTATCTGGGACTGGAAGCGCTTCCGCGAGATCGCCGACAGCGTCGGCGCCTATCTGATGGTCGACATGGCGCACATCGCCGGTCTCGTCGCCGGTGGCCAGCATCCGTCGCCGTTCCCGCATTGCCACGTCGCGACCACCACGACCCACAAGTCGCTGCGCGGCCCGCGCGGCGGCATGATCCTCACCAATGACGAGGATCTGGCGAAGAAGTTCAACTCGGCCGTCTTCCCGGGCCTTCAGGGCGGCCCGCTGATGCACGTCATCGCCGCCAAGGCCGTGGCGCTCGGCGAAGCATTGCAGCCGGAATTCCAGGACTATGCCGCGCAGATCGTCAAGAACGCCAAGGCGCTCTCCGAAACGCTGATCTCCGGCGGCGTCGACGTCGTCTCCGGCGGTACCGACAACCATCTGATGCTGGTCGACCTGCGCAAGAAGAACGCCACCGGCAAGCGCGCCGAGGCTGCTCTTGGCCGCGCCTATGTCACTTGCAACAAGAACGGTATCCCGTTCGACCCGGAAAAGCCCTTCGTCACTTCCGGCGTCCGTCTCGGCACCCCGGCCGGCACGACCCGCGGCTTCAAGGAAGCTGAATTCCGCGAGATCGGCAATCTCATCATCGAAGTGCTGGATGGCCTGAAGGTCGCCAACTCCGATGAAGGCAATGCCGCTGTCGAGGCTGCCGTGCGCGAGAAGGTGGTCAAGCTCACCGATCGCTTCCCGATGTACGGCTACATGGGCTGAGGAGAGCGAATGCGCTGCCCCTATTGCGGTTCGGAAGATACCCAGGTCAAGGATTCGCGGCCGGCGGAGGATAATACCTCCATTCGCCGGCGGCGGATCTGTCCGGATTGCGGCGGCCGTTTCACGACCTTCGAGCGTGTGCAGTTGCGCGAGCTGATGGTCATCAAGAAGACAGGCCGCAAGGTGCTTTTCGACCGTGACAAGCTGGTGCGGTCTTTCGAGATCGCGCTGCGCAAGCGCCCGGTCGACCGGGATCGGATCGAGCGCGCCGTCTCCGGCATCGTCCGCCGGCTTGAAAGCTCAGGCGAGACGGAAATCAGCTCGGAACAGATCGGCTTGCAGGTGCTGGAAGCGCTGAAGAGCCTCGATGATGTCGCCTTCGTGCGCTATGCTTCCGTCTACCGCGATTTTTCGCATGCGGAGGATTTCGAGAACGTGATCACCGAGATCAACGCCAAGATCGCCCGCGATCCGCTGGACCCCTGACCATGGCGACGCGGCCTGACGACGAGCGTTTCATGGCCGCGGCGATCCGCCTGTCGCGCTGGCATCTGGGGCTTACCTCCACCAATCCCTCCGTCGGCTGCGTGATCGTCAAGGACGGCGCCGTTATCGGCCGCGGCGTTACCGCGGTTGGAGGCCGGCCGCATGCCGAGACGCAGGCGCTGGCCGACGCCGGCGAGGCGGCGAGGGGAGCCACGGCCTATGTCACCCTCGAACCCTGTTCCCATTACGGCAAGACACCGCCATGCTCCGAGGCGCTCATCGCCTATGGCGTCGCCCGTGTCGTCATCAGCGTCACTGATCCCGATCAGCGCGTTTCCGGACGCGGCATCGCCATGCTGCGGGATGCGGGGATTGAGGTCGATATCGGCATTCTCGAGGAAGAGGGCAGGCGTGCGCTCGCCGGCTATCTCATGCGCCAGACGAGAAACCGGCCCTATGTGACTCTCAAGCTTGCCGTTTCCGCAGACGGGATGATCGGCAAGGCCGGTACAGGGCAGGTACGTATCACCGGCGATGTCGCCCGCGCTCAGGTGCAAGTCCTGCGCGCCGAAAGCGATGCCATCCTGGTCGGCATCGGCACGGCCATCGCCGACGATCCGGAATTGACCTGCCGCCTGCCGGGCTTGGAAGAACGAACGCCGCTGCGCATTGTCATCGATGAGCAACTCCAGCTTCCGCTCGGTGGCAAGCTCGTCAAGACGGCGCGGCAATATCCGGTCATCGCCGTTGCCGGTCATCCGCCACCCTTCGATGAAAATACCGACAAGGCCTTCATGGGGCGCCGCGCCGCGCTGGACGCCGCCGGCGTCGAGGTGCTGCAATCCAATTCCAGCGAACTGGGTGAATTGCTGGAAGCGCTCGGTACGCGTGGCATCTCCTCTCTTTTCGTCGAGGGCGGCGCAAGGGTAGCGCAACGTTTTCTCGATTCCGATCTGGTCGACCGTATCCTTCTGTTCCAGGGGCCGGATGTGATCGGCGAGGGCGGTATTGAATCGCCGGTTACGAAGACCAATATCCCACCCAGTTTCAGACATATCCGCGCGAGCCAGTTTGGCGATGATCGCTGCGACGAATTTGAAAGAGGTTTTTGATGTTTACCGGAATTGTCACCGATATCGGCACGGTCGAATCCGTCTCCCCTCTCAAGGAAGGCATCAAGCTGCGTGTTGCCACCAGTTACGACCCGGCGACGATCGACATGGGCGCCTCGATCTCCCATTCCGGCATCTGCCTGACGGTGACCGGTCTGCCGGAAGCGGGCAGCAATGGGCGCTGGTTCGAGGTGGAAGCCTGGGAGGAAGCCCTGCGGCTGACCACCATCGGCAAGTGGCAGGCCGGCAGCAACATCAACCTCGAACGCTCGCTGAAGATCGGCGATGAGCTCGGTGGCCATATTGTCTCCGGCCATGTCGACGGCAAGGCGGAAATCCTTTCGGTGACGGAGGAGGGCGACGCCACCCGCTATCGCCTGCGCGCGCCAGAACATCTTGCCAAGTTCGTCGCGCCCAAGGGTTCGATTGCCCTCGACGGCACGTCGCTGACGGTCAATGCCGTCGACGGCACCGATTTCGACGTGCTCCTGATCCGCCACACGCTGGAAGTCACCACCTGGGGCGAGCGCAAGGCCGGCGATTTCGTCAATTTCGAAGTCGACACCATGGCCCGCTATGCTGCACGGCTGGCGGAATTCCCGGCTGTCCGGGAAGGCTGACCTTCGACCCAATCAGGCGAGCATCTTTTCCATGCGAAAGTTTGGAAGGGTCTGCCCGCGCTTTTCCACGGTTTGAGCGGCGAGGACAATAAATCCCTTTCGTTCGAAGAAGGGTCTGGCGGTAAGGCTGGCCTCGGTGAAAATCCGCCGGTGCCCCTGATGGTGGGCCGCGGCTTCCACGGTTTTTAAAAGCAGGCTGGCGACGCCCTTGCCCTGATGGTCTGGGTAGACAAACATCATGTCCAGGTAGCCGTCCGCCTTCAGATCGGCAAATCCAACGGGCTGCATCGCGCAGATCGCCAGCCAGGTCGGCCTGCTGGCACGCCACTGCGCCCAGACTTTGGGATCATCGACCTTTGCCCAGGCATCGATCTGCGCGGGACTGTAATCCCTCGACGCGACCTCCCGAATTGCTCGCAGGAAAATGTCGATGGTCGCGCTAGCGTCCGTAGCGTCATATTCCCTGATGCCGATGTCATCTGGTGAATTCATGGGCATCGACCCCTTCGACGGTCGCGGTCGCTTTATTTCCATCGCTCGAGCATGACGTTTGTTCCACCCTTGTAGACGGTCTCGCCGATCCGGCGGAAACCGATCTTTTCGGCGACCCGCAGCGATGGCGTGTTTTCAGGGTCGATGATGCAGGTCATGCGCCGATCCGCGAAAGTCCCGTCGGCCCATGCGATTGCCGCCCGAATGGCTTCCGTTGCGTAGCCTTTGCCTTGTAACGGCGGCGAGATGGCCCAGCCTGTCTCCAGGGTGCCCTCCGTCGTCGGATTCATATCGCGATGGGAGTCCAAAAAGCCGGCCTCGCCGACGAAGCGGCCACTGCCACGCTCCTCGATGGCGAAGAAACCGAAGCCCAGATGATGCCACATGCCGGTATAGCGCAGGAAACGCGCCCATGTCTGCTCGCGTGATGGCGGTTCACCGCCGACGAAGCGCATCAGGTCGTTCTGTTTCCAGAAATCGGCATAATCCTCGAACTCCTCCAACCGGTGGGCGCGCAGGATTAGCCGCTCTGTCGTCAAGGTGGGAATGGTGGTCATGGCGGGGGCGATTTCCTTCCTTTCGGGCATTGCAGAATTCATGCTCATCTTTTCACGCTCCCGGCTCGCCATCCCAATAGTCCACGGGCGTGCCGTCGCGACCGATAAAGCGGAACCGTGTCTCGTCGGCCCGGTTGGTCTTTGCCAGGAACTTGCCGGAATCGGGATATTCGACGATCTCCGTCTGCGCCTTGGTCGAGATGGCAAGATAGATCAGCACGCCCGGACCGGTGTTGATAAGCTGGTGAGCGGTTTCCTGGCCGCCGGCCGGAGCCCCCAGCACATCGCCTTTTGCAACGGCAAAGCGTTCATTGCCGAAACGATATTCGCCTTCGCCGTCGATGATGACGAAAAGCTCTTCCTCGACATGATGATTGTGAAACGGACAGCCTGATTTGCCTGATGGTACTTCGTTGTAGCTGATGCCGAGATCCTTGAGGCCGAGCAGCGCGCCGAAAGAGGCGTCACTACCGGCAAAAAAATCTCCCTGCTGCCAATGGTCGAGCTGAAGCTCGCCAATATTGACGGCGCGTCTGGTCTTCTTTGTCATGAGGCCCTCCCTTGCCGGTCGCGAATTATTATCGGAGCGAGTGCGGCGGCGGAAGATGCAATTTCCAGCAAGGCCCGATCTTCCCCAAATCCCGATCAGAATCGGGGCGGATAGCCGAAAAACACTTGCCAAGCGCGGCCCGCCGTGGTTTGACCCGCCGTTATCGGTGCTGCCCGCCCTCTCATTCCGCAGGTGACGTATGTCCAGCTCTACCAATGCCCACATCCTGATCGTGGAAGCCCGCTTCTACGATGATATGGCTGACGCCCTTCTCGATGGCGCCAAGGCCGCGCTTGAAGAAGCCGGAGCGACCTATGACATCGTCACCGTGCCCGGCGCGCTGGAGATTCCGGCTGCCATCGCCATGGCGCTCGACGGCGCCGACAACGGCGGCACGGAATATCAGGGCTATGTCGCCCTCGGCATGGTCATTCGCGGCGAGACCTATCATTTCGATATCGTCGCCAACGAATCCTCGCGCGCGCTCATGGATCTCGCCGTTTGCGAATCCCTGGCGATCGGCAACGGGATCCTGACCGTCGAGAACGATGACCAGGCCTGGGCGCGCGCGCGCCGTTCGGACAAGGATAAGGGCGGCTTTGCCGCTCGCGCAGCGCTGACGATGATCGCGCTGAAACAAAAGTTGGGTGCATAAGTTCATGAGCAATCAGGATAACGAGCGACCGGCAAAGACCGCGAACCAGCGCGGGGCAGCCCGCCTTGCCGCCGTTCAGGCGCTCTATCAGATGGATATCGGCGGAACCGGCGTGCTGGAGGTGGTGGCCGAATATGAGGCGCATCGTCTCGGGCAGGAGCTGGATGGCGACACCTATCTGAAGGCCGACGCATCCTGGTTTCGCTCCATCGTCTCTGGCGTCGTGCGCGAGCAGACCCGCCTCGATCCGCTGATTGGTTCCGCGCTTCAGGACGACTGGGCGCTGTCGCGTCTCGACAGCACCGTGCGCGCCATCCTGCGCGCCGGCACATTCGAGATTCTTGACCGCAAGGATGTCCCCGTCGCGGTCATCGTTACCGAATATGTCGAGATCGCCCACGCCTTCTTTGATGATGATGAGCCTAAGCTCGTCAACGCCGTGCTCGATCGAATCGCGAAGCAAGTTCGCGGCGAAGCCAAGAAATAAGCAGCGATGCCGGCGCCGTTGATGGCGCCGTCTACTTTCGTTTGCTTCGTTCGCGCCTGATTTCAGCTACGAATGTTCTTTTGAACCGCCATCGGGTGTTTTACCCGCGGGCGGTCTTGACGCGACGTTTTCCCAAACGCAATCTCCGCTATGCACATCTGTCGACCGCCTTGGAGGAGGGGGGTCACCGTTGTCGCAGGCGGCCGGAGGAGGAGTGAACCGCCGGCTTTTTTGGAGGGAAAAAGCGAAATGTCGATTCTTTTTGGTGTTATCGCGTGCGGATTGCTCTCGGTGGTCTATGCCATCTGGACAACCCGGTCGGTGCTTGCCGCCGACCAGGGCAATGCACGCATGCAGGAGATTGCAGGTTATATTCGAGAAGGCGCGCAGGCCTATCTGGCGCGTCAATATAGGACCATCGCCGTTGTCGGCGTCATCGTCTTCATCGCGGCCTGGCTTTTGCTTTCGGCCGAAGCCGCTTTCGGTTTCCTGATCGGTGCGGTCCTGTCGGGCGCTGCCGGTTTCATTGGCATGCATGTCTCCGTGCGCGCCAACGTCCGCACCGCGCAGGCCTCGTCGCACAGCCTGGCGGCCGGTCTCGATATCGCCTTCAAGTCGGGCGCCGTCACCGGCATGCTGGTCGCCGGCCTCGCGCTGTTGGGCGTTTCCATCTATTTTTACGTGCTGACGGGCATTCTCGGCCATGAGCCGGGCTCGCGCGATGTCGTCGATGCGCTGGTGTCGCTCGGTTTCGGTGCGTCGCTGATTTCGATCTTCGCCCGTCTCGGCGGCGGTATCTTCACCAAGGGTGCCGACGTCGGCGGCGACCTCGTCGGCAAGGTGGAAGCAGGCATTCCCGAGGACGATCCGCGCAATCCCGCGACCATTGCCGATAATGTCGGCGATAACGTCGGCGATTGCGCCGGCATGGCCGCCGACCTCTTCGAAACCTATGCGGTCTCGGTCGTCGCCACCATGGTTCTCGCCGCGATCTTCTTCGCCGGCACGCCGGTGCTGGCCTCCGCCATGGTCTATCCCCTGGCGATCTGCGGCACCTGCATCATCACCTCGATCATCGGCACCTTCTTCGTCAAGCTCGGCGCCAATGGTTCGATCATGGGTGCGCTCTACAAGGGTCTGATTGCCACCGGCCTCCTGTCGATCATCGGTCTCGGCGTGGCCACGCAGCTGACCATCGGCTGGGGTTCGATCGGTGCCGTCGCAGGTTTCGATATTACCGGAACGAACCTCTTCCTTTGCGGCATTGTCGGGCTGATCGTCACGGCGCTGATCGTCGTGATCACCGAATACTACACCGGCACCAACAAGCGGCCGGTCAACTCGATCGCCCAGGCGTCTGTCACCGGTCACGGAACCAACGTCATCCAGGGGCTGGCCGTCTCGCTCGAATCGACGGCCCTGCCGGCGATCGTCATCGTTGGCGGTATTCTCGCCACCTACCAGCTCGGCGGCCTGTTCGGCACCGGCATTGCGGTCACCGCCATGCTCGGCCTTGCCGGTATGATCGTCGCGCTCGATGCCTTCGGCCCGGTCACCGACAATGCCGGCGGCATCGCTGAGATGTCGCACCTGCCGCCGGAAGTGCGCAAATCGACCGATGCGCTGGACGCCGTCGGCAACACCACCAAGGCGGTGACGAAAGGCTACGCCATCGGTTCGGCCGGTCTCGGCGCGCTGGTGCTGTTTGCCGCCTATTCGAACGACTTGAAGTATTTCGCGTTCCACGGGGATCAGTTCCCCTATTTCGCCGATGTGGGGCCTATCTCCTTTGATCTCTCCAATCCCTACGTCGTCGCCGGCCTGCTGTTCGGAGGGCTCATTCCCTATCTCTTCGGCGGCATTGCCATGACGGCCGTCGGCCGTGCGGCGGGCGCGATCGTCGAGGAGGTGCGCAGGCAGTTTCGCGAAAAGCCGGGCATCATGCTGGGCACGGAGCGTCCTGACTACGGCCGCGCCGTCGACCTTTTGACCAAGGCCGCCATCCGCGAGATGATCATCCCGTCGTTGTTGCCGGTGCTGGCGCCGATCGTCGTTTATTTCGGCGTGCTGCTGATCTCCGGCTCCAAGGCTTCGGCCTTCGCGGCACTCGGGGCTTCGTTGCTGGGGGTCATCATCAACGGCCTGTTCGTCGCCATTTCCATGACGTCGGGCGGCGGTGCCTGGGACAATGCCAAGAAGAGCTTCGAAGACGGCTTTGTCGACAAGGACGGCACGCGCCACATGAAGGGCTCGGAGGCACACAAGGCGTCCGTGACCGGCGATACCGTCGGCGATCCCTATAAGGATACGGCTGGCCCCGCGGTCAATCCGGCGATCAAGATCACCAATATCGTCGCGCTGCTGCTGCTTGCCGTTCTCGCCGGTTAAGGGCGAAAGCGTAACCAATGAAAAACCCGCGGGGCTCGCGCCTCGCGGGTTTTTTGATGCGGTCTATCCGGTTTATTGACCCGGATTGAGGTTGTTGAGGAAGTTCCTCGCACCGTTGACGCCGTTGCCGCCGCCCTGCAGGATCTGTTGCAGGAAGGTGATGTCGCGGCCGCCGGTCGGCGTCGTACGGCTGATCATGTCGAAGACCCTGCCGTCCTTCAGCGTATAGTTGGCTTCCTGCTTCACGATACCATCCTTGTCGAAGTAGATCGCCAGAATGTTCTGGTCGACCAGCTTCGGCTTCATGAAGGCCGCGGCGCGGGTGCGCTTCTGGGATATGTAATAGAAGACTTCGCCGTCGAAGGTCGCCGTCGTCGATGGCGTACCGAGCGAAAGCAGCACTTGCTCGCGGCTCGAGCCGACGGGCACGAGATTGAGCGATTGCTGATCGAAGATGTAGCCGTTGTTCATGACCTCTGTGGTCTTGCAACTCGTAAGCCCCGCGGTCCCGATCACCAGGGCGATGGCGGCACTGCTGATGAAAGTTCTGTCAGACTTGAAATACCGTTTCGTCAACGACATCCCATCTCCCCTAATGAATCAAACCGATGGCCGAGCGGCCAATAAGATCTTGCTGTGCACATCATTGTGGCCTTTCCGCGATTGGGTAAGGCATTAGCGATGTTGTTCGGCACTCTTCATCACCAATCGTGCACAGCGTGACGACGGGTCGGGGCGGGGCCTTGAAGCGGGCACAAACGGCATTGCAATTCGCGCCTGCTTCGGTAAACCAGCTTTTAAGTGGATGCAACAAGGCCAAGCGCGACACGGCGCTCTGAATGGCCAATTCCGGGAATTTTCATGATTTTTGGGCTGTTCCGCAAAAGAAATCACAATCAGATCATCGTCGTCAGACAATATGATGTTCTGACCGCAATGGCGCGCCAACCGGTTTTCTATACCGACTATGACGTGCCGGACACGGTCATGGGGCGTTTCGAACTGTTGTCGGCGGTGATGATCCTGTTTTTTCGCCGAACGCGTTCTTCCGCGACCAGCGGCCAGGAACTTGCGCAGGAAATTATCGATGCCTTTTTCGAGGATATCGATTATTCCATCCGCGAACTTGGAATCGGTGACAACAGCGTGCCGAAGCGGATGAAGAAGCTGGCCGGCATGTTCTACGGGCGGCTCGAAAGCTATGCGGCCGCTATGGATGGTAATGATCGCGATGCACTGGCCGCGGCACTTCAGCGCAATATCTACCCCAAGCCGGGAAAGGATGCTCCCTCGATGCATGGCCTGGCGGACTGGATGATGATGGCAGAGGCGCATCTGGCGCGCGTGCCGGAAGCCGAGATCGCCACCGGTTCGGCAATCCTCCCGCAGCCCGGCGGGATCGACAAAGACGTAGCCTAGGAGACAAGAAAATGAAGAAACCGAACTCCGATGAAACGCCCTTTTCCTATCCGGTAAAAGTCGGCCACATCTCCGCCAATCCGGTGGAGGTGCGTCTTGCAGCCGACAACCGGGAGCTTGAGGGTCTCGCCAAGCTTTGGAATGTGCTCTCCGTGCCGAAACTTGAGGCGGACCTGAAGATAGCGCGATGGAAGCGTGACGGCGTTCGCCTCAAGGGCAATGTGCGCGCAAAGATCGTCCAGGCCTGCGTCGTGACGCTCGAGCCGGTCGAATCGGATATCGACGAGGAATTCGAGCAGATCTTCGTCCCCGAGGGGTCGAAGCTGGCGCGGGTGCCGTCCGTGGATGCCGGGGAAATGGTGCTTGACCCGGATGGTGCGGATCTTCCGGAAACCTTCACCGGCGATACGATCGACGCCGGTGCGGCCGTCGCGGAATTCGCCGCGCTTGCCATCGATCCTTACCCGCGCAAGCCCGGTATCGAGTTTGAAGACCACATCGAAGACACAGGCGAAAATGACAAGAAACCGTCGCCATTCGCTGTCCTGAAAGACTGGAAAAAGGAATAGACACCCCTGGCAATTGAACACAATTCAGTTGTAACGCGGGGAGAAACCGGTATTTTGACGCCAATTTCGCCAGGCCCGGCGGACAAGAAGGACTAGGGACGCGTGATCAGAATTTCTCTTGACCTAATGGGTGGCGATTTCGGCCCTGAGGTTGTTATTCCTGGCGCGGCCAAGGCGCTGGAGAGGCATCCCGATATTACCTTCATCATGTACGGCATGAAGGATCGTTGCGAAGCGATCTTGGGCAAATATCCAAAGCTCCGCGACAAATCCGTCTTCCACGAATGCGATGTCGCCATCAGCATGGACGAAAAGCCGAGCCAGGCGCTGCGTCGTGGCCGCTACGTCTCCAGCATGTGGCGCTCGATTGAGGCGGTGAAAGTCGGCGAGGCTGATGTCGTCGTTTCCGCGGGGAATACCGGCGCGCTGATGGCGATGGCTAAGTTCTGCCTGCGCACCATGGCCAACATCGAACGCCCGGCGATTGCCGCGATCTGGCCGACGCTTCGAGGCGAAAGCATCGTGCTCGATGTCGGCGCAACGATCGGCGCCGATTCGCAGCAATTGCTCGATTTCGCATTGATGGGCGGGGCGATGGCCCGCGCCCTCTTCGAGATCGAACGCCCGACCATCGGCCTCCTGAATGTCGGTGTCGAGGAAATCAAGGGCCAGGAAGACGTCAAGGAAGCCGGCCGTCTGATCCGCGAAGCCAATCTTGAATCGCTCGAATATTCCGGCTTCGTCGAAGGCGACGATATCGGCAAGGGCACGGTCGACGTGGTGGTGACGGAAGGCTTTTCCGGCAATATCGCGCTGAAGGCCGCCGAGGGCACGGCAAAGCAGATCGGCGCTTACCTGCGCGCGGCGATGACGCGCACCCTGCTTGCCCGTATCGGCTATCTCTTCGCGAAAGGTGCCTTCGACCTGCTGCGCGAGAAGCTCGATCCCAGCAAGGTCAATGGTGGCGTCTTCCTCGGCCTCAATGGCATCGTCATCAAGAGCCATGGCAGCGCCAACGCCGAGGCTTTCGCGGCGGCCATCGATGTCGGTTACGATATGGCCAAGAATGGCCTGACACAAAAAATCGAAAATGATCTGAAAAGATACCATGCCAGGCGGCAGCCGCCGATCGGACCTGAAGCGGCATGAGTGACGGGGTATAACAGGAATGATTCGTTCAGTTGTTCGCGGATTCGGGTCGGCGCTGCCTAAGCGCGTCATGACGAACCGTGATATGGAGCAAGTCGTAGACACCAGTGATGACTGGATCGTCCAACGCACCGGTATTCGCCAGCGCTATATCGCCGGCGAAGGCGAAACCACGGCCTCGCTCGGCGAGCAGGCGGCACGGGCAGCCCTTGCCAATGCCGGATTGACGGCCGACGATCTCGACATGATCATCGTCGCCACTTCGACGCCGGATAACACCTTTCCCGCCACGGCGGTGAACATCCAGAACCGGCTCGGCATGCATCATGGCTTCGCCTTCGATGTTCAGGCTGTCTGCTCGGGCTTCGTCTATGCCGTGACCACCGCCGATGCCTATATTCGCGGCGGCGTTGCCAAGCGAGTGCTGGTCATCGGCGCCGAAACATTCTCTCGCATTCTCGATTGGACCGACCGTACCACTTGCGTTCTCTTCGGCGACGGCGCCGGCGCGTTGATTCTCGAAGCGGGCGAGGGGACGGGCGCCAATACAGATCGCGGCGTGCTGACGGCAAGCCTGCGCTCGGACGGCGCGCACAAGGACAAGCTCTATGTCGATGGCGGACCGTCCTCGACGGGGACGGTCGGCGTGCTGCACATGGCTGGCCGCGAGGTGTTCAAGCATGCGGTCGGCATGATCACCGATGTCATCGAAGCGACGTTCAAGGCAGCCGAGGTGACGGCCGATGATCTCGATTGGCTGGTGCCGCACCAGGCCAATCGCCGCATCATCGACGGCTCGGCCAAGAAGCTCGGAATTGCTCCCGAAAAAGTTGTGGTGACGGTGGATCTTCACGGCAATACGTCTGCCGCGTCGATCCCGTTGGCGCTGGCTGTTGCTGCCGGCGACGGCCGAATCAAGCGGGGCGATCTGGTGATGCTGGAGGCCATGGGCGGCGGTTTCACCTGGGGCGCGGTTCTGCTGCGCTGGTAGGCCAAGTCTCTAAAATCCGATTCCGAACAAGAGCTTGACCGTTTGGCGCAAGGGCAATACTCTCGCGACTTGGATAATAATACGCAGCAATTTGGGCGGGGAACCATGACGGGCAAGACAGTGACGCGCGCAGACCTGGCGGAGTCGGTATTCCGGAAAGTTGGCCTCTCACGGACCGAATCTGCGGAACTCGTCGAGACGGTGATCGATGAGATTTGCAACGCCATCGTGCGTGGCGAAACTGTGAAACTCTCTTCTTTCGCGACATTTCAGGTGCGCGACAAGAATGAGCGCATCGGTCGAAATCCGAAGACCGGCGAAGAGGTGCCCATCTCTCCGCGTCGCGTCATGACCTTCAAGGCGTCGAACGTCCTGAAGACGCGTATCCTGAAGGCCCATGCCAGCCGCAAGGCGAAGGCACGGCCGGCAAATCCCGCTTCCTGATCCATTGAAAACTGCTGCCGGCGTGACCTGGCACCGGTGCGGTCGCGCCGTTTTCCCGGCCTTTCTGCGTTGTTTTTCGACTTGCTTGTGAAACAACCGAAGAGATGACTTGAATTTCTCCCGGCAAACCGTTGAAATATGGTGAGTCGTATCGCGACGAGCTGCGGTGCGGATATCCGGTTTTGCATGGTCTGGCCCGCGTGGCGTCGGAAACATGCTGTGGGAGTATGACGATGGACAAGAGCCCGGATGCATTTCGCACGATCAGCGAAGTCGCGGAAGACCTTGATCTGCCGCAGCATGTCCTGCGCTTCTGGGAAACCCGTTTTCCGCAGATTAAGCCGATGAAACGGGGCGGTGGCCGGCGCTACTACCGGCCCGAGGACGTCGATCTGCTGAACGGCATCCGCCATCTGCTCTATGATCACGGCTATACGATCAAGGGTGTCCAGAAACTCCTGAAAACCAACGGCAATAAATTCGTCATCGCCGTCGGCCATGGCGATCTCGCCAGTGTCGAGGCGCTTGCCGCCGCCGCGCAGGAACCGGCCCCGGCCGAGCCGCGCGTCGGATCCGGCCATCCCGACGAGGATCAGATCGTCGGACGCGCCAAGGCGCCGATCAGCCGCCGCTTCTTCAACTTCGTAAGCGGCGAAGACGACGTGCCGGATGTTTCCCTCGGCAAGTCGAGCGTCGGCAAGGAAGACAGGGCGCTGCTTCAGGAAACGCTCTACGACCTCCTGGAATGCAAGCGACTGCTCGACCAGGTGCGCTAGGCGAAGCCTTCTGCTTCAAAACTGTCTGGTCAATTGCACTTCCGCGGAACGATGGGCTTAGCCTGGCTCGGCGCAACAATGGATTTGCCGTCGGCGGAGCGTGGCAGCGTCCAGCAGGCATTCGGATCTTTTTCGTCCGTACCGTCGGTGTCGCTTCTGTCGATGATGGTACTGCGATAGTTGTTGTCTTCGGCGCCAGGGCTATCTCCCCAGCCGCCTCGATCGCCGCCCCCGTTTCCGCCGGAGGCGGCCATTGCTGCCGTGCCCATGCCGACGATGAGCAGGCATACGCTTAAGATTTTGAAAGCCATCGATTCTCCTCCGAATCATACCTCACTGGCATCGCGTGTGATCGCGACCGCCTCCTGAACCCGGCTGGCGATTATATTTATGTATCGCCGCCCTTCAATATAGCCTGGCGCAGCGTGAGCGCCGTCCCGCCGGATCAAAGGCAGTGATATTTTTGTCACGAACGACAATCCATGCCAATGTGACAATTAGCTTGCTATGCTTATTGGCTTGCAAGCGCTCTGCCCCGGGTTCAATTTTCTTAATGAAGCATTATTGCTTCGCCCCGTCATGGGGAGATGCCAAATCAGGCTATGGGGCGGTGTGAAGTTGTCTACCGCGGACTCCATCCCCTGATGGATATTCGAATGGAGATACCATGAACATCAAGAGCCTTCTTCTCGGCTCCGCTGCCGCGCTGGCAACGGTGAGCGGCGCCCATGCGGCCGATGCCATCGTTGCGGCCGAACCAGAGCCACTGGAATATGTCCGCATCTGCGATGCCTACGGCACCGGCTATTTCTTCATTCCGGGCACCGAGACCTGCCTGAAGATCGGTGGCAAGGTTCGCACCGAGGGCGAATGGTACGACGCCTATAATCCGACGAATAAGGTCGGCACGCTCTGGCATGAGCGCGTTGAGCTCAATGTCGATACGGCGACGGACACGGAATATGGTCCCCTTAAGACCAACATGATCCTGCGCTGGGAATGGAATGACGGAGGCGCCACGGCCGATAAGCTGCTGTTTGCCAATATCAGCCTGGCCGGCTTCACCGTCGGCAAGCTTGACTCGCAGTATAATCTCTATGCGGGTTACGCCGGCGACGTCATCAACGACGATGCGATCTATGATGGCCCGTATGAGCTCAATCAGCTGACCTACAAATATGATACCGGCACGGGTTTCTCTGCCGTCATCTCGCTGGAAGACAGCAATTCCGGATCAAATTCCGACAGCTACGGCGGCGCCTGGGTTACCTCGAAGGCCGATCAATACGCGCCCAACGTCGTTGCCGGTCTGGGCTATACGACCAGCACACTCGGCTTCAAGGTCGTCGGCGGTTATGACTCCATCGTCGAGGAGGGCGCCATCAAGGCCCGCGTCGACGCCAAGTTCGGCGGCGTGGAAGCTTTCCTGATGGGCGGCTGGAATACGGACGGCAAGAAGCTCAACCAGTATGCCGGCACCTATCAGGATGAATCGGCCTGCACGACCTCCGATGGCGTTGTTCATGGGGCAAAGTGCGGCTGGGGCGATTGGGCCGTCTGGGGCGGCATTGGCGTGCCGGTCAACGACAAGCTGAAGTGGAACCTGCAGCTTGCCTATACCGACTCGAAGATCTTCGAGGCGACGACGAACCTGAAGTTCAACCCGGTCAAGGACCTGCTCATCGAGCCGGAACTGACCTACATGCATTATGACTTCATCAACGATGACACCGTTGCCGGCATTCTGCGTTTCGAGCGGAACTTCTGATCGGACATGATCTCGCTGACCTTCGTGTAACAGGGTCAGGGATAAGAGAATGGAAGAGGGGCTAGCCGTTGTGCTGGCCCCTTTTGTTTGACGTCATCTCGCGAGCATGCGCCGGGCGAAATGCGCCTTGTCCATGGTGTCTCCTTATTAACTAATTGGTAATGAACGACTTGCGCTGAAATACCTTTGGCTGTATTTCTCAACTCCGGGACAACACTTTAGATTGCTGGAGAGGAATATGCGCGTACGTGCTACCATGGCGGTTGGTCTTTTTGCCATATCGACCATTTTGACAAGCTGCCAGACACCCGAACAATCCGCCACAAGCGCCGAAATGACCTGCCAATCCCAGGGATTGCGTCCGGGCACGCAGCGTTACAGCCGTTGCGTCGGCGCCACCTATCAGGCAAATCGCTCGCAGGCACAGCAGGCCGAAAACCAGGCTGCGGCAGGCATTGCCGCCGGCGTCATCGGCGGCGTTCTCGTCGGCGCTGCGGTCAGCGACAATCATCACCGCGGCTATTATGGCCGGCCCTATTATCGCCGCTGCTATCGCTGCTGGTAAGCCGGATACGACAGAATACAAAAACTCCGCCGACGCTGCGCCGGCGGAGTTTTTGTTTGCAAATATGCTCTCAGCCTATAGCGGCCGCGTCATCACTTGGCGGCTGACCAGCTTCAGGCTGTGATCCGGCTGGATGATGTAGGTCTCATAAACATCCTCACCCCATTGATTGGTGAAATGATGCGGCAGACGCGTGCCTGGAGGCGATTGCGTCAGCTTCATCTCCGGCTGGCCGCGATAGGTGATGCTGCCGGGGATCGGCTGCAGGGATTGTTCGGTCGTTGTGCATGCGGCAAGCATCGGCGCGCATAGCAGAAGGGCAATCAGCGGCTTCATCGTGTAACGTTCCAATGACTTCTTATTCAATGACAATCCGTCGGGAAGAAAGACGGAAAGACACCTGTGAGCGTGGCTTGAACCCACTATATATAGGTAATGTCGGAGTGGTCGGCGGCAAGGTTTTTCACGCAGAAGTGCTTGGATCCGCCGCTGTCGGACTTGGAAGGAGCTACAGATGCGAATGATCACCAGGTCGATGGCTGCCGTTGGTCTCAGTCTATTGCTGGCCGCCAGCGCGGTCGCGCCCGTCAGCGCCATCACCATGCCCGCGCTTTCGGTGCCGGAACAGCAGTCCGACATCATCCAGGTTCACGACCATTGGCATAGCCACAACCACTGGCGCGGCGGCCACAAGCGCCATGGCTCCGACAGCTATTACGACGACAATTCGGATAGCGGCGTGCTCTTCAAGTCCTTCGTGACCGGAACGCTGTTCTATAGGCAGCACGCGGAACGCTATTATGATGGCCACGCACGCACCTGTGCCAGCCGCCATCAATCCTACCGCGCGTCGGACAACACCTACCAGCCGAACCGAGGGCCACGTCGGGAATGCAGGTGAGCAAGAGAGCGAGGGTTTTCTCGCTCTGCACGCCATTTTTCTCCCAGGCCGCGATTTTACCTCTTGCGCTGCCATGGCTGACAGACTAATGCAATCAGGCCTTTTTAGGCAGGTCGGGGCGTAGCGCAGCCCGGTAGCGCACTTGACTGGGGGTCAAGGGGTCGCAGGTTCAAATCCTGTCGCCCCGACCATTTATCTCCTTGAACTCCCAATCAAATTCTCACTGATCAACTGCACCAGGACACTGTCCGCCCTGTCCAGCGGCGTGCCAGCCCTTCGGACACCAGTTGATCGCCGATGGAACGGCCGGCGCGCATGGCGATGCGGAATTTGCCGCCATTTTGATCTTCGCCGCGGGCACTGCCGGAGAGTGCGAACGTGCCGTCGTTGAGGAGCGCCTGCAGCCGCAGTTTCGCGGCGGCGCCCTTCTGTTGTTCGCCGGTGCAGCGCGAGGGGGCGATGTCAGGTACATCGATATCCGCCAGGCGGATTTTGATCCCATTTTGCCAGAAGGTACTGCCGTCGACGACGCAATTGATCCCGGTCGTGCCGCCACATAGGCCGAATCGGCCGCCGCTCTCGCGGGCCGGGGCGGTCGCCAGAACCGGCGCTGCCCGCTCCGCCGGCAAGGAGATGGGAATGGCGGCGGGCGGAACAGGCATTGCAGAGTCCGGGCGCTCAGGCACGACGACCGCCGTCTTGATCTTCGGTTTCACGGCCGGCGTCGGTGCCGCCTGTACTGCCTCTGTCACCTGCGATATATGCCGGGCGCCGGTGGCGCCGGCATTGGCCAGCAGTGCCGGCATTTCCCGGCGATGCTCATAGGCGAAGATGCCGGCTATGGCGGCGAGGCCGACCATGCCCCATAGCCACATCGAATTGCCCGCTTTGGACTGTGGCTTGCGCCGCGTGCGTCGTTTCGCTTTTGCCATGGTGTCATCCCTTAATTGCGGGGGGATTATCGCCGCGATTTCTTACCGATCCGTTGGTTTTTCGATTGTTGCAGCTGCGCATTTGCAGATTGCAATGTACGGCTGTGAACTGGCAGTACGACAAAACCTTCCTTGCCAAGCCCTAGGACAGGGCGCATAGTTACCCACGATGTGCCGGTTATAAAGCGGGCTCCGGCGAGTGTACTAGCGTGCTTCCGCCCGACGGACGAGGCAGCGCAGATGTTGGAAACCTCCATCCACCCCCAGGATTTACCCTTGTTTTCGGACGATCTGGATCGTCTGGAGAAGGTGCTGGGTGCAGTCTGCAAGGATCGCGGCATCGATCATCGCGGCCCGGAGGCGGAGCGTCTCGGCGCGCTGATCATCCAGCTCTATCGTCAGGGCGTGAAGGAAGACGCGAAGCTCATCGCGCTGGCGCGAGCCTATCTCTGACATCTAGGCTTTTTTGTTGACGATAATCTAATCGATTTAAGCTGATTTCACATAGCTGCAATGATGCATTGTGACTGTTCGAATCCCGTTCTCCGCCCTATATTTGCTGCATCGCACAAATAGAGTCGCATTGCTCGATGCCGGCCCCTTGGGGACGGAGTGCGGTCGCTGCCCGCCAAACAAGATCAACAACGGCGGGTGCGGATAATTTGAAAGGTCTAGGATGAATTTCAAGGTTCCGAGCCGGCTGCGCCGTTTGCTCGTCGATTCCGTCGAGTTGCCACAGCTCAAGTTTCCCGTAACGCGGCCGCGCTCGCAGCCGGCACGTCAGCGCGTATCCACGCAGCTCGTGCCGCAGAGCCTGACGGAGGTCTTGTGGTTCGGGCGCAATCCGGGTGACCTGCGCATGCTGGAATATGTGCCGCCAGGCGTCGAGGGGCCGATGCCGCTCGTTGTTGTCTTGCATGGCTGTCAGCAGAATGTCGAGGATTTCGATCGGGCCAGTGGCTGGACGGCCTTGGCGCGCAAGCATGGCTTCGCCGTTCTTTATGCCGAGCAGAAGCCGTTCAACAATCCCAATCTCTGTTTCAACTGGTTTCGTCCGAGTTCGGTAACGCGCGATCGCGGCGAACTGGGGTCTATCCGCGAGATGATCGACTTCAGCCGCCGGCTGCACAAGATCGACGACAACAGGATTTTCGTCATGGGTCTCTCGGCCGGTGGCGCAATGGCGTCGGCGCTGCTTGCCACCTATCCGGAACTGTTCGCCGCCGGCGCCATTATCGGTGGCCTGCCCTTTGGTGCCGCCCGCGATGCCATGTCGGCACTGGATGTGATGAGAAGGGGTTCTGCGCGCCCGGCCGAAAAATGGGCCGAACTCGTCCGCGAAGTCTCGCCGGATGCCGTCCGGTTCCCGTCAGTCTCCATCTGGCATGGATCTGACGACGGCACCGTCTCATACGCCAATGCCGAGGCTTCGGTGGCGCAGTGGCTGGCGGTGCATGAGCGTCCGCAGACGAAGGGCCGGTTGCGCCTGTTCGAAGGCGGCGAGCGGCGCGAATGGCGCGGCGACCATGGCGACGTGGTTGTAGAGCTGGTAACGCTCAACGATTTCGGTCATGGCCTGCCGGTCCGTTCCAGTGTCGCAGGTAAGGAGCCGGCTAACGATACCGAGCGCTTCATCCTGTCGGCCGCCATCTCGGCGCCGGAGCAGCTGGTTCAAAGCTGGAAGCTGGCGTAAGGGTCAGTCGTCGTTGGTGGCGTTCAGGTTTTCCGGCCGCGTGCCGCCATTTTCCGCCCAGTGCTTGAAGCGGATGCCAGCGCCGCCGTTTCCGTCGCTGCCGTTGGCGAGAAACAGGACGCCATGGGCTTCGAGGACGGAGCGCACGGCGACGAGCGATTTGGCGTCCGCCGAACTGACATCCGTTTCCAGCGTTTTGATCGTTGCCAGGGGCAGCTTGCTTTCTGCGGCAAGCGCCTCCGGTGTGAGGCCGAGCATGGCGCGTGCGCCGCGGAGTTGCGCTGATGTGATCATGGTTGAAATTTAGCGCAAAAACCCGAAAATCGGAACCGATTTCGGAGAGAGTTCACCTGCAAATTTAAAGAATGCCGCCTTTTTCGTGCATCCTTCAGGAGGCGCTGCGCAGCAGGAGTTTTTCCTGTCTTCGCAACGGCGCGGGTGCGCGATAGCCGAGCAGTTCGAAATAGATTTCCTCTGTCGCGTCGGCCATGCCGGCGAGCGTATAGCCATCCTTGCGCTGGCGGGCCTCAGTGGTGAAGTTCCGCAGCAATTTCGGGTCGGCAAAGCGCCGCATCGTCATCGCCAGTTCCGACGGATCGTCGCTATTGGCGACGATATAGCCGTTACGTCCGGGCTCGATCACCGTGCGCGCGCCGCCGACATCGGTCAGAAGCAGCGGCTTGCCGCCAGCCGCGGCCTCCAGCATGACATAGGACATGGCCTCATAGCGGCTGGGCATGACGACGACGTCGAAGGCATCGATGGCGGCGGCACCGGGGATGGCATCATCCAGATAAGCCCGATCCTCAAGGCCGGCCGTCTTGATCATGCCCTTGACCGTGTCGGCCAGCTCCCCGACCCCGATCATCAATAGATGGGCTCGCGGCAACTCCCTGGCAATGCGGGCAAAAGCCTGGACGAGCCGCTCCGGTGCCTTCTGCCGCGTCAGCCGGCCGACGAAACCGAAGAGCAGGGCGTCCTGTGGGATTCCATAGCGGGCGCGGATAGCGGCGCGTTGCCCTGATGGTGGCGCGCTGACGCCATTGACGACGATGCGCAGGCGCGCTTCCGGAATGCCCAGTGACCGCGCGTGATCATACTCATCGCGGGACACGCAGATCAGGCGGTCGGAGAGCCGGCTGCCGAGCAGCCGCTCGATGCCGCCATAGATCGTCCGGCCTTTGGGGTCGAGCGTCGGGTCCATGGTGCGGAAGGCATGCGGTGTGTAGATGACCGGGACATGCGGTCCCGGTAGCCGCAGACGCGTCAGCGCACCCGCCTTGGAGCTGTGACCGTGAATCAGGTGGAATGGTCCATGCCGCGCAGCGATCCGGCGAATGCCCCACCATGCGGTGAGATCCCACGGCCCCGGTGCGCGCCGCATGGCGAGCGGAATGACGCTGTCGAGGCCCATGCCCTCCAGCTCCGCGACGAAGGCGGCTTCGGCACGCAGCGGCGAATAGACCGCCGTCACCGAATGGCCCCGGTGCTGCATGGCGCGGCAGAGGTCGAGGAAGTGCCGCCCGGAGCCGCCGCCGCTGGGTTCGAGGACTTGCATCAGTGACAGGCGTTTGACGCCGACATTGATGTTCATGGTGCCGCTTCCCTTCGGGACAGGCCACGCTGATAATGTTGCTCCAGCGCCCCGCAGCCCCAGACGATACCGATCAGCATGTAGAGATGGCGCCAATGGTCGGTATCGATGACATTGCCGATGCCGACATGGCCGAGAATGACGATCCAGGCGATCATCACGTAAGGCTGCCAGGGCCGCTCCTTCAAAAGGTTGCGAAAGCCGATGTAGATGGTCCAGCAGATCATGCTGACCCAGCAGAAGAAGCCGAGCCAGCCATAGGTGGTGAGTGTCTTCAGCCAGATATTGTGCTCGTCCTCGCGAAAGAGGGTGGAGAACACCAGCGGGCCGATGCCGAGCGGCCTTTCCATCGACATCATGAAGCCGAGGCGATGGCGCTCGAAGCGGCCGAGATGGCCGCCGTCATAATCCTGCACGAGCTGCGTGCGGGTCGAGAACAGGTCGCTGACCTGATGGAATTGCAGCGCGACGATCAGCACGGCGACCATGAGAACGATTGCCGTCAGCGACATCACGAGAATGCGCAGCCGAAAGGCATTGCTGCGGTGTTTCAGCAGCATGCAGAAGATCAGCATCACCGAGGCAAAGGCGAACAGCGCCCAGGCGGCACGCGAGAAGGAGAGAAAGATGCCGAAGGCCAGGACGATCAGGCATAGCGCCTTGATCGGTGCTTTTTTGAGGTCACCAATCAATATGCCGTGCATGAGGAAGATCGTCGGTGTCACCAGGTAGGGACCAAAGACGTTCGGGTCCTGGAAGGCGCCCATGGCACGGTCGTAGCGCGTGAAAATCCCGAAGCCTGGGACGGCGTGGAAATAGCCGAGGATGCCAAGGCTTGCCGTGATCAGCGCGGCAACGACCCAGGTGTTGAAGATCAGTTTCAGCCGCTTTTCGCTGTCCTCGATGATCGCGGCGTAGAAGACGGCACTGAGCGCCAGGAAGGTTGAGACGGCGATATAGACCGGACCGTCGAGATGATCGCTGGCACCGAGATCGCGCATCTGCGTCAACGACAGCATGCCGCCGACATTGAAGGCCAGAAACAGAGCCAGCAGTGGTGCGGTGTTGCGCGAGATTTTCAGCCCGAGGATGAACCACGCGCCGATGAGAAAGGCGAGCCACAGCTCATAGGGCGCGGGCTCGGCGATGACGAAGCCCGACAGGAACACCCCGAAGGCGACGCAAGCCGTGCCGATCAGCCGAAGCGTGGCAAGCTGCGGCCGGTCGACACGCTGGTATGGGAGATCGATCGCGGTCAATAGGCGTTTTCCGTGTTCAGAAGACGGAAGGGCGTCAGGAACAGGATCTTCAGATCGAAGAGCAGCGACCAGTTCTCGATGTAGTAGAGGTCATAGGCCGTGCGGAACTTGATCTTGTCGTCGCTGTCGATCTCGCCGCGCCAGCCGTTGATCTGCGCCCAGCCGGTGACGCCGGGCTTGACGCGATGGCGGGCGAAATAACCCTCGACCACATCGGCATAGGTGCGGTTATGGCTCGCCGCCAGTACGGCATGCGGACGCGGACCGACGAGCGACAGGTTGCCGATGAGCACATTGAAGAGCTGTGGCAGCTCATCGACCGAGGTCTTGCGGATGAAGCGGCCGACCGGTGTGACACGAGGGTCGTTCTTGGTGACCGCGTTGCGGGCAGTCGGGTCGCTCATATGCGTGTACATCGAGCGGAACTTGAGGACCTTGATGATCTCGTTGTTGAAGCCGTGACGCTTCTGCATGAAGAAGACCGGCCCCTTCGAGGTCGTCTTCACGGCGATTGCGGCGGCAAGCATGACCGGCCAGAGCAGCAACAGCGCGAGCAGGCTGAAGAAGACGTCGAAGATGCGCTTGGCAACGCCATCCCAATCGCGGATCGGCTTGTTGAAGATGTCGAGCATCGGCACCGCGCCGATATGCGAATAGGCGCGCGGGCGGAAGCGCAGCTTGTTGGCATGCGCTGCCAGGCGGATATCGGCGGGCAGCACCCAGAGCATCTTCAGGAGTTGCAGAATACGGTCTTCGGCGCTCATCGGCAGCGCGATGATCAGCATATCGACCCGGGTCAGCCGGGCGAATTCGACCAGCTCGGGGACGGTGCCGAGTTTCGGGTAGCCGGCCACCATGACCGGCGACCGTTTCTCGCCGCGATCGTCGAAAATGCCGCAGATGCGGATATCGTTGTCGGGCTGATGCTCGAGCGCGCGGATCAGTTCCTTGGCTGGCTCGCCGCCACCGACGATGACGGCGCGCCGCTCCATGATGCCGTTGCGAACCCAGTGGCGGATGCCATAGGCGAACATCAGGCGCGCGCCGACAAGGAAAATCGCACCGGCGACAAACCAGGTGGTGAGAAGGCGGACGGAATAGACGCCATCGACGTGGAACGGCAGGAGGGCAATGGCGACCACCGCGAATGCCGCCACCCATGGCAGCAGGATGCGCTGCAGGAAGCGGTGCGGCATGCGCAGCATCGGGATTTGATAGGCGTCGGCCACCTGCAGAAAGATGATGGCGAGCGTGCTGAGCGAGATCGTTACCGTTGCTTTCGCCAGAAAGGAATGATCGCCCGGTGCTGTCAGGAAGAAGAAAACCGCAAGTCCGACGACGAGCAGCCACAGGAATTCGAAGAGCCTGTATTGGCCGATGATGATCGCCGGCGTCTGGTTGCCTTCGCGAAACTGCTCGGCGATCTGGCGGGCATAGGCATTGATGTCGCCGGACAGAGTCTCGCCGCCCTTTTCCTCGGCGCTGCGGGCGCGGATTTCCGAAACCTGCTTGCGAATATGGTCCAAGTCAAATTGCTTGGACTTCTCGATGGGGTTCATGGCAATTCATCCGATCGTTACCGGATATCGCCTAGCAGGTATGAGCTAAGAAACGCTTACAACACTCGCTTGTATTCTAACGTTCGGCACCTGGCTCAAGTATATTGTAATATAGGTCGACAGTATCCCTTGCCATGATCGAGGCTGAAAACGCTGAGCGGATTGTGCCTATATCGGGCATCACGCGGCGAGCCCAATCCGGCTCGGTGATAGCCTCGGCCATCACGCGCGAAAGATCGTCTGTATCGTCGGGAACCACGAGCGCCGCGCTATCATCGCCAAGCGCTTCGGGAATGCCGCCGACGCGCGAGGCGATTACGGCTTTTTCCGCCGCAAGCGCCTCCAGCACGATATAGGGCATGGCCTCGGCGCGCGACGGAACGACGACGGTCTGTGACAGGGCAAAAGCGTCCTGCACGCGCATGGCGGGCAACAGGCCGATGCGTTGGCCGAGGCCGCGCTCGATCATCATCGTCCGATATTTGTCCCTGTCCGGCCCGTCACCGATCATCAGCGCCGAGAGGGGGCGTCCGATCCGTCGTTCGGTCTTGGCGAAGGCCTCTACAAACAGATCGGGACCTTTAAGGTCCCGCAGCATGCCGATATAGACGAAATGAACCGAGTCCGATCGTGTGGGGACAGTCCTGAAGTCATTATCGCTGATGCCGTTATAAATCAGGGCGGTGCGCGTCCGTGGCTTGCCGATCTTGCGCTCGTAACTTCGACGTTCGAAATCGCAGATGAAGATCAGCCCGTCGGTCAGGAATTCCAGCAGCCGCTCCAGGCTATGGACCAGAACGCCCTGCGGCGAGGTGCGCGAGAAATGCAGGCTGCCGCCATGCGCTGTGTAGAGGCGGGCTACGCGATACTTCTTCACCCGCAGGACTGAGCCAATGATGCGTGCAAGCAGGCCGCCCTTGGCGCCGTGCCCATGCAGCACATCCGGCCGCAAACTTTTGATTATCTTATAGCTTTTCCAGAGCGTCGTCATATCGGACAGGCTGATATGACGACGGATCGGCAGGCGCGTCACGCCGAGCGCGAGGAAGGGCCGGACATCGTCGAACAGCCGGTCCTCATGCGCCCCGCCGGTGAGGCTGTCGCAGAGAATGCCGACCTCATGGCCCGCCTTGCTCTGCTCCTCCGCCAGGTCGCGGATGTGGCGGAAGACCCCGCCGACCGGTGACCTGAAGCAATGGAGGATGCGGAGCGGTTTTGTCATGATCGTGAACGGTCAGAACAGCCGTTCGCGGATATAGATGGTATCGCCCGCCAGCACCGGATCCGAGATGCCGACCCGACCGGTCATGACGTGACCGTTGATCTTGCGGGTCACGTCGGCATTGGCCTGGTTGGCACGGCTGCTGAAGCCGCCGGCAACCGCGATGGCGTTCTGGATCGTCATGCCTGGCACGTAGGAATATTGGCCGGGCTGGCCGACTTCGCCCATGATGTAGACCGAGCGGTAGCGGTCGATGTCGATGGTGACATCGGGATCGCGGATATAGCCTTGGCGAAGTTTCTGCGCGATCTGGCCGGAGAGCTGCTGCAGCGTGCGGCCGCGGGCAGGGACCTGGCCGATCAGCGGGAAGGAAATGTAGCCGGCCTGGTCGACCGTATAGGTGTTGGTCAGGCCTTCCTGGTCGAAGACGGTCACGCGCAGGCGATCGCCGCTGTCCAGCATATAAGGCTGGATCGTCGCTTCACTGAAGGCCTTCGGCGCAGGCTGATAGGTGTTGCAGCCGCTGAGCGCGGCGCTCACGGCAGCCATGCCGAGTGCCAGAACAATCTTTGGCTTTGCGAAGGACATTTCGCGCTCACGGGTGAGGAAAATCACTGTCGTCGTTATCGATCCGTTAGGGTTAACGGTCGGTAAAGAGCGAAGAAAATTTCATGTCATTCATTAGGGATTGCGAAAATAATACTCAGAAATACTATTAACGCTTGGGTTACTATAGTCGTTTACATTTAATCTTGGCTTTATATTATGGAGTTCTTGTATATGCCCGGCGTCAATAACAGCCAGCAGGATGTTGATATTGATCTGGCGCTGCTCTTTCGCGCCGTATGGCAGCGACGGCTGCGGGTCATCGCCATCACGCTCGTCGGCGCATGCCTGGCGTTTGCCGTCGCCAAGGTTGTCTCCCCGGAATATCGCAGCGAAACCCGGATTCTGATCGAGCAGCGCGCGCCGGCCTTCGCGACGACGACGCAGAACAATGACGCCGGCTCGGCTCCCTTGCTGGACGAGCTCAACATCGCCAGCCAAGTGCAGATCCTGCAATCGGCCGATCTCGTCAAGCAGGTGATCACCAATCTGAAGCTCTATGAGCATCCGGAATTCGATGCCGCGACCAGAAGCTCTGCCTTTTCCGACATCCTGGTCATGCTGCACCTGAAGAAGAGCTCGCTCGACAAGGCGCCGGAAGAGCGGATGCTCGATGCCTTCACCAACCGGCTGCAGGTCTATCAGATCAACAGTTCCCGCGTCATCGGCGTCAGCTTCACCTCCCGCGATCCGGATCTGGCGGCCAGCGTTCCGAACGCCATGGCGCAGGTCTATCTGTCGATGCAGAGCGGCGCCAAGCTCGATTCCAATAGCGAGGCGACGCGCTGGCTGGAGCCGGAGATCGCCAATCTGCGCGAGAAGGTCAGCGAGGCCGAAAAGAAGGTCGCCGATTACCGCTCGGCTAACGGTCTCCTGCAGACCAGCGACACCAATACCTTCGCGACGCAGCAGCTTGCCGATATCTCCGGTCAACTGGCGCAGGTGCGTGGTGAAAGGGCCAATGCCGAAGCGCGCGCCCAGGCCGTGCGTGGTGCGCTCGCCTCCGGCCGCTCCACCGATGCGCTGACCGACGTCTCGGGTTCGCAGACCATCCAGCGGCTGAAGGCAACGGAATCCGGCCTGGAGTCGCAGATCTCGGATCTGTCCACGAGCTTGATGGAGGGGCATCCCCGGCTGAAGAGCCTGCGCGCCCAACTGACTGACATCCGCCAGCAGATCGACCGCGAGACCCAGAAGATCCTGGCCAGCATTGAGAGCGAAGCCAAGGTCGCGCAGTTGCGTGAACAGCAGCTCGTGGCGCAGTCGAACACGCTGAAGGCCGATAGCGCCCGGGCAGGGCAGGATGAAGTCGGCCTCAATGCGCTGGTCCGTGAAGCGACCGCGCAACGGCAATTGCTGGAAACCTATCTCGCCCGCTATCGCGAGGCTGCCTCCCGCGTCAACAAGAATTCAAGCCCGGCGGATGCCCGCGTCGTCTCTCAGGCCGTTGAGCCGGTCGATCCCTATTTCCCGAAGGTCGGACCGATCGTCGTCGTCGCCGCGCTCGCATCCTTTCTCCTGACCTGCATCGTCATTATGCTGATCGAACTCTTCAGCGGCCGCGCCCTGCGTCCGGTCGGCCCGGCCGAGCGCGAGCCCTCGGCCCGGAAAGAAGCTGCTGCTCGTCCGCTGACCGCTGCTAACACACAACAGAGTACCGTGCCGGCAAGTATGCTCTCCGTCGCTGCCGATCAGGCATTGGCGCGCGAGATGGAGGAGGCGGTCGATTTCGGGCATTTACCCCATGAGACAGCCGAAGAGGCGGAAGACGAGGAGGATTTCTCCATCCAGTCGGTCGCCGACTATCTGATCGATCGCGGCTCCCGCCTTGCCATCGCCATATCGCCGACCGGTAACAATGGCTCCACGGCGACCGTGATGCTGGCCCGTACCATCGCCGATGCCGGGTGCCGCATCGTGCTGGTCGATATGACGGGAACCGGCTGCCCGTCGCGGCTGATGGCCGAATCCGACGATCTATCAGGGGTGACGGATCTGCTCTGCGGCGAGGCTGCTTTTGCCGATACCATTCACCCGGATCGCCTTTCCGACGCGCATCTCGTGCCGCAGGGCACCAGCGATGTCAGCCGCGCCATGCGCGGCGCCGACCGCCTGTCGCTCATCCTCGACGCGCTTGGCTCTGCCTATGACATCGTCCTGGTCGAATGCGGTGCCGCCGATGTCTCCGGCGTCGCACGTCTTACGCGCAGCAAGGATACGGAAATCCTGCTCTCCATGCCGGAGCCTGACGAAGAGCAGTTCATGACGGCGATGACGGAATTCCAGAAAGCCGGCTATGAACACATCATCCTGATGTCCGGCTGGCGCGTCGAGCGTGGCTCCGACGCCCGCCAGTATGCAGCCTGATCAATCCTTGTCGGTTTCTTCCGTCGAGGGGGTGTTGATGCCTTGCCGCGCGCGTCGCCGCTGGATCAGGCCATAGAGCCGAGGATTGGCCTTGATGGCCGCCTTGGCGCGGGTCATGCCTCTTTGCGCGAAGGCTGCGATATGGCCGACCGACGAGACCGGCAGGATCAGGTCGTGTTGCACGGTCTCCATCGGGCACCAGGAGCGCTTGTAGCCCTGATCACCAATGCCGAAGTCGAAGAGGGCGACGCCCTCGCGATGCAACCGCTCGATCATCAGCCAGAATAGCAGTTCGCCGGGGCTCGCTTCCGCAACCAGCGTCTCGTCGATCGAGGCGAACTGGCAGATGACGTGATCGCCCTTGCGCGATAGTGCGGCGATCGCCGGGATATGCCCATCATGCTCGCCCTTCAGTCGCAGCGCGTGCATCTCCAGCGCGGCATTGGATCCTCCCATGTCCCGCTGCGCCAACAGCCGGTGTAGGGCGGATTGAGTTGGTGCATCCCGGAACACGTCCGGCAGGCCCGCGGCGTTGAACCGAACCGCCTTCTGTCGAAAGAACAGGTCGAGCAGTGCATCCTGTTGATCAGGCCCCGCGATCACATGCTCATAGCCGCCTTTTTCATCGAGGATGCGGCTCTGATGCTTGAATTTCTTGCGCCGCCGCTTTGCATTCACCTGCTTCAGCGTCGCTTCGAAAGAGCCGAGGAAGGGCAGTTGAAAAGCGTGGTTCTGGTTCTCGACAGCAGGCAGCGAGGCGAGGGGGCTCGTGCGGCCTCGCCAGGTGAGCGGCACATTGCGCAACAGCATCAGGTCGGCCTTGCCACGCAATGCCTGCCCGATCTCCGCCCGTAGTGAGACCGTCACGCCATCGACTGTGGTTTCCAGAAAATCCGCCGAAAACAGGCCGGTATTGATGTTGCTGTGATGCGCACCGATGAATTCGGCGCGGCGCACGCCGTTGGAACGAATGATCTCCAGCGGCAGGATAAAGGCAGTGCGGCCGTTGAAAGAGCCGCGGACGATTGCCAGTCGATGCCCAGAGGTTTCGGCCCAAGCCGTACACCAGTCATAACTCTGGTGAAGCGAGGCGAGATCGTCCCGCTCCAGCGCCCGCCACTCGGCCTCCAGCGGCGCCATGCTATCGAAGACCTCAATGCGGCTGCTCGCTGCCGATGGCACGGCAGCGGACGTAATATCCCCGCGCACCGCATTCGTAGCGGGCATGTCAGCGATATCGAGTTTCTGCCTCTGCACCTGATGTCTCCGATCGGACGGCATTCGGGCGCAGTCTTCGCTCAGGCGGCTTATTTTTGATTTAAGGAGAGGTTATGCGAAGGATTTCCCGCTCATCACGGTTATCCCCACGTTAATCCGCGATGGCTTGAACAGATGTTTATCGGGCGCGGGGGCCGGCCATCCACTTGATGATCCCCATCGCCGGCAGCACCCAGATGATGCCGCTGATGAAGAAATAGAGGAAATGCATCCAGCCGGGTTGATCGGCCAGCGTGCGTACCGCCACGATCATCGCCACGATCGCATAGATCACCACCAGCAGGACGAGTAAAATCATCCCGACAAATTTGCGCAGGCGAAGGGGCACGGGTTGGTCTCTCCTCTTACGACGGCATACCGCGACGGCATGCCGCAAACTCCCGGGACTTGTTTTGCACGCCCCCATCAGGCAAATCAACAGGCGCATGAAGGGAGATACTATGGCTGTCGCAAATTTGACGTCGGAACAGGCTGTTTTGAACGAAGTGGCCCGTCAGGACCGCAATCGCCGCGCTATCCGCATCTGGCTCGGTTGCGTGCTTCTGGCGCTTTTTGCCCTCGTGCTGGTCGGCGGCGCAACGCGCCTCACCGAATCCGGTCTGTCGATTACGCAGTGGCAGCCGATCCATGGCGTCATCCCGCCGCTCAATGCGCAGGAATGGCAGGAGGAGTTCGACCTCTACAAGCGCATTCCTCAGTTTCAGCTGCTGAACAAGGATATGACAGTCGACGAGTTCAAGGGCATCTTCTGGTGGGAGTGGGCGCATCGCTTTCTTGCCCGCGCCATGGGTGTCATCTTCGGTGTGCCGCTGCTGTTCTTCGTGCTGACCGGCCGTGTCGAGCGCAAGCTATGGCTGCCGCTTGGCGGTATTTTCCTGCTTGGCGGACTGCAAGGAGCGATCGGCTGGTGGATGGTCTCGTCCGGCCTCCAGGCGCGCACCGATGTCAGCCAGTATCGCCTCGCCACTCACCTCGTCACCGCCTGTCTGATCTTTGCTGCCTGCATGTGGTTCATGCGCGCGCTGTCGCCGCATTCGAACGAGCCGGCGCCGACACGCTATTCGGCGAAACTCGCCGGCCTTATCGCCTTCATGTCGCTGTTTCAGATCTATCTCGGCGCGCTGGTTGCCGGCCTCGACGCGGGCATGTCCTACAATACCTGGCCGTTGATGGACGGAGCCGTGGTGCCGGGCGGATTGTTCGTGCAGTCGCCGGGCTGGATCAATTTCTTCGAGAACCCGAAGATGGTGCAATATGTCCATCGGCTCGGCGCCTATGCACTTTTTGCTGTCGTGGCGATCAATATGATCATCTCGCTGCGCGCCGCGGCGGAGACGACCCATGCCCGCCGCTCGGTCGTACTGTTCGTGCTGGTGCTGATCCAGGCGATCCTCGGGATTACGACGCTGCTCTTGCAGGTGCCGCTGCATCTGGCACTGACCCACCAGGCCGGCGCGCTGATCGTCTTCGGTTTCGCTATCGCCAACTGGCGCGGTTTTTACGGAGAGTATCCGCGCCAGACGGTCATTGCCGTGAGGGACTGAGGCGGATGATCGCCTCGCCCTCTTGTTTCGCGAAGCTTCAGCGCGACGCAATATTGCTATTGTTGGGAGCCGACGACAGACGCGCCACCACCTGTATACGTTTGAATTCGCCGCGCTTGAAGGCAGCCAGGAAGCGGTTGTAATCCTTAAAGACCACGCAGCCGTTCGATTCGCCGCGGCCTCCTCTGAGCATGTATGAGTGAGTGAGCAAGCCGTCGCGGCCATAGACGCGGGCGCCGTTCGCGGGTGTCAGGCGCAGTGCCTGCACGCCATGGAACAGACTTTCCCTATATGTCAGGTTATAGGTTTCAGGCGGCGTCGGGCCGGTGTTTTTGCGGTCGACATAGCGGGGATTGTCACGCATGTGGCCGAGGCCGGAATGCGCTTCGAGGCGTTCGCCGCTCGGCAAATAGACGGTTCCGGCAGAGATATCGTAGATGGCGGTGCCGTTGCCGCCGCGCGGGCTGATCGCCGCGAAGGGATTGAGGAACCGCTTCGGCCTGGTTTCGTCGTCGTCCGTCTTGGCATAGGCCATCAAACGTGCGGGCGGCGCCACGGGAACGGTGTCGTCGCTGCGGGACCTGGCGGGCGCAGCCGAGGCGATAACGGGCGCCTTTTCCACCACATGTTCCGGGCGAGCGAGCGGTATCACGCTCGGCAGGTTCGCGGCGACCGGCAAGGTCTCCGCGGCGGGCAGGTCGGTGTCCTTTGCAGGCAGCGGCACGGCATCAACCACCGCCGGCGCGCCGGCAAGGGGGGCTGCGGAGGCGATTTCAACCGGCTGCGGAGCGGCATTTGTCGGAGCGGCCGTCGGCAAGGATGCGGCGGCATATCTGACCTGCATCAGCGATTGCACGGTATTGGCGAAGTTGACGGCGATCACCTTGCGCAGATGGTCGATCACGGCCGGAGAGGCCTCTATGACCGGACGATTGCCTTTCATACTGGATGCCGAAGCCTGCGCCTGTCGAAACTCGGAGGCTTGCTGCGCAAGGGCGCTTGCAAGCTGTGCCCGCATAGCATCGGCAGCGGTTGCCTTGGGCTGAACGACGACGTCTCTTGTCGCCGTATATCCGGCCCCGCCGATCGGCGCGTCGGCCGGCACGCTGCTGGTGCGACTTTGCTGGTTCACGGGCAAGGTTTGGCTCGCCAGGCGGGCAGGGCGTGTCAGATGGTTCTGCGGCACGATAAAGGCAGACGCCCTCGGCGTGAACGAATCTATCGCCGACATATCCGCGCCGGGCAGGGAGAGAACCATCGATTGCGTGGTGATCAGCGTTGCTGCCACCCAGGCGAAAACCACCACCGAGATGCCGGTGACGACTGTACCGGGACTGATCCCGGAGGATTTTTTCCGGCGCAGAGCGGACCCGGAACGGGGATTGATGTTACCGAACGTCGTCTCGGTCGCAAACGCCATGATACTCTTGATCCAAACTAAATACGCACCACGCCGGCTCACAAAAAGGCCCATGCCGAGACGCAAAATCTGCGTCCGGACGTCACTTTGCCGGTTGTCGGAAAGCATGCCGAATTATGGTAACCAATTCCTTTACGCTGGCGCGATCTTGAAAATTGCCTGACGAGCAATGCCCATAACCGCTGCGTCCCCGGAGCGGCTGATGCAGGCCGTAGGGGGCGAATGTGGCGTAATTATCACATACAATCATTTTTTTCTTAGATGGTGAATCCGCTATAGCGGCGGGTCCGCTCATCTTATCGGCAAAGCAATCGTCAAACGCATTCGGCGGCCGGAATGAAATCCCGACCGCCGAAGATTGGAAGTGCCGCTGAGAGTGTTAAGCGGAGAGCATCAGGTCCATGTTCTGGACAGCAGCGCCAGAGGCGCCCTTGCCGAGATTGTCGAGCAGGGCGACGAGATTGACCTGGGTGGTACCGGGCGTGCCGAACACGAACAGCTTCATCGTGTCCTTGCCGGCCAACTCGACCGCGTTGACGCGCGGCAGGGCGCGGCTTTCGGCAAGCGGAACGACCTGTACAATGTCCTGACCGGCAAAGTGGGCAGCGAGCGCGGCGTGGATGCTTTCCAGTGTCGCGCCTTCTGCGAGGTTGTCGAGATGCAACGGCACCTGCACGATCATGCCCTGCGGGAACTTGCCGACCGACGGAGAGAAGATCGGCGCGCTGTCGAGCAGTCCATGCGTCGTCATTTCCGGCACATGCTTATGGGTCAGCGGCAGGCCGTAGAGGAAATGCGGCGCGGTAATCGCATCCGGATGATCGGCATTTTCCATCTGCGCGATCATCTGCTTGCCACCGCCGGTGTAGCCGGAAACGGCATTGACGGTCACCGGATAGCCGTCCGGCAGGATGCCCGCGGCGCGCAGTGGCCGGATGAGGGCGACGGCGCCGGTCGGATAGCAGCCGGGGTTGGCGACGAAACGCGCGCTCGTGATCTTGCCGCCCTGATCCTTGTCCATTTCGGCAAAGCCATAGGCCCAGTCCGGATGCACGCGGAAGGCGGTCGAGGTGTCGATGACGCGGACATTGTTGTTGGCCGAGACCATCTTCACCGCTTCCTTCGACGCATCGTCGGGCAGGCAGAGAATGGCGATATCGGCGCTGTTCAGCATGTCCTCGCGCATGGCGGCATTGCGCCGCTCCGCTTCCGGAATGGACAGAAGCTCGACGTCGCGGCGGTCGGCCATGCGCGTGCGAATCTGCAAGCCCGTGGTTCCGTGTTCGCCATCGATGAAGATCTTCGGTGCCATGTTCTTTATTCCTGCTCTTTCAATAGGTTCAGAATGTTTTCGGACTCAGTTTGCCATGAAGTTGATTCAAAATGATAACAGCTGCATTTGCCTGATCATGATCTTATCCGAAAACCGTTTCACACTTTTCGGGATCATGCCCTAACGTCCAGCCGCACGCCTTTCAGCGTGGAGACCGAGCATATACATCGCCACTGTCGCCCCTGCAATGGCGGTGATGTCGGCATGGTCATAGGCCGGCGACACCTCAACGACATCGGCGCCCCTGATATCGAGCTGATGCAGACGCTGCAGCACCGACAGGATCTTCGCGCTCGACGGGCCGCCGGCAACCGGCGTTCCCGTGCCCGGCGCATAGGCCGGGTCGAGGCAATCGATATCGAAGGTCAGGTAGGTGGGCGCGCCTTTGGTATGGGTAATGATGGTCGACGCGATATCCGCGGCGCTCATATCCTCCACCTCATGGCCGTAGAGAACCCGGATGCCGTAGTCCTCCGGCGCATGCGTACGGATGCCGATCTGGATGGAACGGTCGGGATCGATCAGGCCGTCGCGGGCGGTGCGGGCGACGAAGGAGCCATGATCGATGCGCCTGCCGTCGTCGAACCAGGTGTCCTGATGCGCGTCGAACTGCACCAGCGCCAGGGGGCCGTGCTTGGCGGCATGCGCCTTGAGCAGCGGCCAGGTGATGAAGTGATCGCCGCCAAGCGTCAGCAGGAAGGCGCTGCTATCGAGGATCGCATTCGCTTGGCTCTCGATCGCCGCCGGCGTCTCCTGGTGATTGCCATAGTCGAGCAGGCAGTCGCCATAGTCGATCACGGACATCTCGGCAAAGAGATCGCGGTTGAAGGGGTATTGCGGGTCGTTGTCGAAGATCGCCGAGGCGCGGCGAATTGCCTGCGGCCCGAAGCGCGTTCCTGGTCGGTTGGATGTGGCCGCGTCGAAGGGGATGCCCCAGACGACGACATCGACGCCTTCAAGCGATTTGGTGAAACGGCGGCGCATGAAGGAGAGCGCGCCGGCGAAAGTCGGGTCGCTGGCTGCGGACGTCAGGCTGGTCGCTGTAAAGGCATGATCGATCGACGTGCTCGGCACGGATTTCTCCTTCGGTTAGGCTGAAAACACAGGCTGGCTCGACGCGCGCAAACGTCCATGCCTGCAAGGCTTCGAATAGAGGTTTTCCCGTCTCTATTATTTACTGGCTGGAGCCGAGCATTGGTAGGCCTGCTTGACGCAAGCGATTTGCGGCGTGGAGCATTCGGCTTTTCCGTCGGTGAGGGTACAGATCGAGCATTGATCGGTGAACTCCTTGCAATCCGGATTGGCCTGTATGAATTCCTTCATGCTTTCCATTTGCGTTTGCTCTTGCGTCGTCGGCTGCGGAGCGTCTGCCGAAAGGGCAGGCGAGATGCCCGATATCACAAGCAGAAATGGCAGGATCAATCCAACTATCGTCCGTGTCATCCTGAGGCTCCTCCATGAGTGATGCGGGAGTTTGCCATAAAATGCGCGCTTTGCCTGCATGGCGATATCGCATTCGTCAAAAAAGAACAGGAAAAACAAAAAGGCCGGGTGAAAACCCGGCCTTTCCAAAATCCGATCTCGGATAAGCGATTAACGCTTCGAGAACTGGAACGAACGGCGAGCCTTGGCGCGGCCGTACTTCTTGCGTTCGACGACGCGGCTGTCGCGGGTCAGGAAGCCGCCCTTCTTCAGGACCGAGCGCAGGCCCGGTTCGAAGTAGGTCAGAGCCTTGGACAGGCCGTGACGAACGGCACCGGCCTGGCCGGAAAGACCGCCACCGGCAACGGTAGCAACGATGTCGAACTGGCCATCACGGGCAGCAGCGACGATCGGCTGACGCAGGATCATCTGCAGAACCGGACGGGCGAAGTATGCCGTGTAATCCTTGCCATTGACGATGATCTTGCCAGAGCCGGCCTTGAGCCATACGCGGGCAACAGCGTCCTTGCGCTTGCCGGTCGCGTAGGAGCGACCGAGCGAGTCAACCTTGCGGACGTGAACGGGAGCAGCTGCTTCCGATACCGTGCCGAGATCCTTCAGGGAAGAGAGATCAGCCATTATCAGGCGCTCCTTACGTTCTTCTTGTTCAGCTTGGCCACGTCGAGAACGACTGGCTGCTGCGCTTCATGGGGATGGTTGGAGCCGGCGTAGACGCGCAGGTTCTTCATCTGGCGACGGCCGAGCGGGCCGCGGGGAACCATGCGTTCGACAGCCTTTTCAACGACGCGCTCCGGGAAGCGGCCTTCGATGATCTGACGAGCAGTACGCTCCTTGATGCCGCCGGCATAACCGGTGTGCCAGTAGTAAACCTTGTCTTCGTACTTCTTGCCGGTCAGAACGATCTTGTCGGCATTGATGACGATGACGTTGTCGCCGTCGTCGACGTGCGGCGTAAAGGTAGCCTTATGCTTGCCACGCAGACGCATAGCGATGATAGAAGCGAGACGACCAACGACAAGCCCTTCGGCGTCGATGAGAATCCACTTCTTCTCCACCTCTGCAGGCTTCTGGGAGAAGGTTGCCATGTTGTATACTCTCTTTTAGGACCCCGGACCCGAAGGCATCAGGGCGTTTCTTGTTGCTTGGTTTGGCGAGCGAAACACACGCCAAAAAGAAAGCAGCCCGGAAAGGCTGCGATCTGGGGCGGCTTATAGAGGGAATGTGCGAGAAGGTCAATATGACGGATTTTGACGTCTGTAAAAATTAACAAGCAAAATCAGCATGTTGATTGTAAGGTATTTATATACCACATACTTTTCGGCCTCAAACCAGCTTCAGGATCAGAACGCCCGCAGCAATGATCGCGCCGGCAATGTAGCGCCAGATGCTCGAGCGCTCCTTCAGAATGACCACGGAAATCACCAGCGCGAACAGGATCGAGGTTTCGCGCAGCGCCGCGACGGTGGCGACGGGTGCCTTTGTCATGGCCCATAGCGCCAGGCCATAGGAGGCGATGGAGCCGGCGCCGCCGATCAGGCCACGCCACCAGTTGTAGCGGACATGAGCAGCAACGGCATTCACGCCGCGCTGTGAGACCGCCCAGGTGAACAGCAGCACCGGCGGCAGCAGCGACATCCACAGTGTATAAGATATGGAGTTACCCGACAGCCGCGCGCCGATGCCATCGACATAGGTATAGGTGGCGATGACCACAGAGTTGGAAAGCGCGAGCTTAATGGCGGTCCGACCACCCTTCCTTGCTTCGAAGGCCAGCGTCATGATGCCTGCGCAGATGGTCATGATGCCGACTATGGCCCCGCCCGACAGGCTCTCCTTGAGGATGAAGCCGCTGGTCGACGCGATGATCATCGGTGCAACGCCGCGCATCAGGGGGTAGACGAGGCCGATATCGCCGGCGCGATAGGCGGCGGCCACCAGTTGGAAATAGGCAAACTGCAGGATTGCCGACGCGCCGATGAAGAGCCATGCAGCCGGGGCTGGCAGCGGCAGAAATGCCAGGAAGGGCAGGGCGGTGACCGCGCCGCCGGCCGAAACCAATGCCGCATCCAGCGATTTGTCCGTGCCGGCCTTGATGATCGCGTTCCAGGTCGCATGCAGCAGAGCGCCGAAAAGGACGAGAGCGATGACGTCGAGAGACACGGAAACCTCGGGGGAATAGGCTATGGCGGGCAAAAAACTTGATAATTTGTGGTTATCTCGCCGCCATTTGATCCTCAATGCATCAAAAAGCAACAGATGAGCTGCCTGTGGGACGCTGCGGCCGTATCGCTGTATTTCAGACCCGCCTAAATACCCTCGTAAATATATGGGTCTTCTTGTTTCCTGTCTGTTCTATTTTCGGCATGCAACTATAAGGCGTTTCTAATGCATGTGAGTATGAAGCGAGAACAAAAATCGGATGTGGAGTGAACGCACTGTGGCAGTGTTTTTCGATAAGTTCCCAAAGCGCTGTGAAAATATGGGAGGGAAACAAGGTTAATCAATTTTCCGATCCGGCGATGCGCCGTCATCGGCCCGATGCGCGCGACGCGCATACTCCGGCATTGAAAGGCGATAAACGGATCCGCGTATGGGCAAAACTCAGGGCGACATCATATCGACGTAGCTCTGGCTTTTCCTGAGGAAATCGACTAGTATTCCCGCTTGAAACAGTAAAAAGTAATATTTATTGCCGAGTTGTAGATTTTTAACTGTAATATTTTTTCTGTTGAAGTTTATGTCGTGGCATATATCGCCCGTTCGCAGTCGGTTCTCATTTCGCAACTCATTATGAGGCTTCACTAATTAGCCTCTGAATGAATAGTGAACAAAAATCGCATTTCACGAGAACAGAATTCACCAAATAACACAGGCGCGATTGAAAGCGCTTTGGGCAATACTCGCAAAATCTATGCGCCAGAAACTATTTTGCGTTGCAACGGCCGCAAACGGCGGACTGGCGACAACGGCCGCTCCGATTCGAATCCGGGCGGGCTCAATTGAAAATGGAGAAAGGCCCGGGGCGATCAGATGCTTGTCGGGCCATGATTGATCCGGTGACGATGAAAATCCTATCAGCGCCGAAAGAGAATATCGTCGTCGTCGAAGTCGCTTGACGGCCGGCAGATATAAACGGGGCAGTTGGCCCGGTCTTTGGTCGGCATGTAGTCCTGATAGGCATAGTAGCCGGCATTGCAGGCATTGCTGTCAGAGACATAGCGATCGTAGAGCGTCATGTTGCGCACCCTCGTGGACGGATAGCGCATGATGACGGCCCGCTCACGGTTGATGACCGCCCGGGCTTCGGCACAGGTGAAAGACAAGGCGTTATAGCGCGATATCGCCAGAGCCGGCGTGGCGGCCGAGGCGAACAGCAGGCCCAGCAGGATGATTTTTTTCATCGAGGCAATCCTCCCTGAAACTGTTATAATTCTTATATATACATCCAAAAGAGAAGCTTTGGCTTCTGGATTTGTGACAAAACACAAGTGTGATCGAATAGGGAGGCTCCGTGATGAACCACGACCGTTATGACGATTCCTATATCGCCGATATTCTTTTATCCGTGCGGACCATCGCGCTCGTCGGCGCATCACCCAATCCCGAGCGCCCGAGCAACGGCGTCATGGCCTATCTTTTGGCCCGGGGCTATCGCGTCATTCCGGTTAATCCCGGACAGGCCGGCAAGGAGATCATGGGCCAATGGGTCTTCGGTCATCTGGCCGATATCCCGGAGCCGGTCGACATGGTCGACGTCTTTCGCGCGCCGGAATATCTCCGAACGGTGGTCGAGGAGACGATCATGATCGAGCCGCGCCCGCCGGTCATTTGGGGGCAGCTCGGTGTGCGTGACGATGCCGCCGCCGCAAGAGCGGAAGCAGCCGGCGTCAAGGTCGTCATGGACCGCTGCCCGGCAATCGAATATCCGCGGTTGGTCGCCTGACACGGGCAGTGCGCTCGCCAAAGAGCGCTGGCCATTTGTCGCGCGGTATCAACGAAAGAGAGCAAGTTTTTCCTGTAAGAGGAAGAGCTTGGAAATCTTCGCGGTTACCTTTCAGATCCAAGGCGCTATGATCCTGTCATCACGATAATAATGTTGACGGAGGAAAGACCATGGCGACGAACAATCCGGGTTTCGACACACTGGCGATCCATGCGGGGGCACAGCCGGACCCGACGACGGGTGCCCGCGCGACGCCGATCTACCAGACGACCTCCTTCGTCTTTCAGGATGCGGATCATGCCGCCGCACTCTTCGGGCTGCAACAGTTCGGCAATATCTATACCCGCATCATGAACCCGACCCAGGCGGTGCTGGAGGAGAGGGTGGCGGCTCTTGAAGGCGGGACGGCGGGCCTCGCCGTTGCCTCCGGCCACGCCGCCCAGTTGCTCATCTTCCACACCATCCTGAAGCCGGGCGACAATTTCGTCGCGGCCAAGCGGCTCTATGGCGGCTCGATCAACCAGTTCGGTCATTCCTTCCAGAATTTCGACTGGCATGTGCGCTGGGCCGATTCCGATGATCCCGCCACCTTCGAGGCGCAGATCGACGGACGCACCCGCGCCATCTTCATCGAAAGCCTCGCCAATCCCGGCGGCACCTTCGTCGATATCGCCGCCATCGCCGCCGTCGCCCGCAAGCATGGTCTGCCGCTGATCGTCGACAACACCTTGGCCAGCCCCTATCTCATCCGGCCGCTGGAGCATGGCGCCGACATCGTCGTGCATTCGCTGACCAAATTTATTGGCGGTCACGGCAATTCCATGGGCGGCATCATCATCGACGGCGGCACCTTCGACTGGTCCGCCTCGGGCAACTATCCGATGCTGTCGACGCCGCGGCCGGAATATAACGGCATCGTGCTGCACGCGACCTTCGGCAACTTCGCCTTCGCGATCGCTTGCCGCGTCCTTGGCCTGCGCGATCTCGGTCCCGCCATTTCCCCCTTCAACGCTTTCCTGATCCTGACCGGCATCGAGACGTTGCCGCTACGCATGCAGCGCCATTCCGACAATGCGATCGCCGTCGCGCGCTGGTTGAAGGGGCAGGACAAGGTGGCCTGGGTAAATTATGCCGGCCTCGAGGACCACCCGAACCATGCGCTGCAGCAGCGCTATTCGCCGAAGGGAGCAGGCTCCGTCTTCACCTTCGGCCTGAAGGGCGGTTATGAGGCGGGTAAGGGCTTCGTGGAGGCGCTGGAACTGTTCTCCCACCTCGCCAATATCGGCGACACGCGCTCGCTGGTGATCCACCCGGCATCGACGACACACAAGCAGCTCACCGACGAGCAGAGGATCGGCGCAGGCGCCGGTCCTGATGTCGTGCGCCTGTCGGTCGGCATCGAGGACGTGAAGGACATTATCGCCGATCTGGAGCAGGCCCTGGCGAAGGTTTGACGGGCGCCCACTACTTTCTCGGTTCACGGCCTCGTGGCGATCTCAATTTCGTTACAATTGGTCCGCTACAACTTTAGCGACGATTTGAAACGGTGAGCTCCAGAAAACCATGATCTCAAGATTGCGCGTAGCGGTCCTCTTCGGCGGACAGTCCTCTGAACACGATGTTTCCCTCCTGTCCGCCCGCAACGTCATAAAAGCAATCGATGCCGAGAAATACGAGATCGTGCCGATCGTCATAAGCCGCGACGGACGGTGGTTGCTGATCGATGTGGAAGGGGGATCTCTGCCGGACCCGGTCGCTTATGCCGGTCGTGAAGTCTGCCTGTTGCCGGGCGGCAAGGGTCGGATTCTTGCTGTCGGCGATCCCGCCGGAGCGCGAGAGCTGCAGGCGATAGATATCCTGTTTCCGGTTCTGCACGGTCTCTATGGCGAGGATGGCTCCATCCAGGGCCTCGCTCGAATTGTCGGAGTGCCCTTGGTTGGCTGCGGCATCCTCGGATCGGCAACCGCCATCGACAAGGACATTGCCAAACGTCTGCTGCGCGACGCCGGCCTGCCGGTCGCCCGTTCGATCACCGTGAGACCTGGCGATACTCTATCGTTTGAGGAAGCTGCGAGCGCCTTGGGCTCGCCGGTCTTCGTCAAGCCGGTGCGACAGGGCTCTTCGGTCGGCGTCAGCAAGGCGGCGAACGCCGAGGAATTTCGCGCGGCGCTCGTCGAGGCGTTCAAGCATGATGACAAGGTGCTCATAGAAGAGTTCGTCAAGGCGCGCGAAATCGAATGCGCCGTCCTGGAGCAGACCGATGGCACGCTGTTCGTTTCCCTGCCGGGCGAGATCGTCACCGGCCAGGACCACAGCTTCTATACCTATGACGCAAAATACGTCGATGAGGATGGTGCTGTGACCAGCGTTCCGGCACAATTGCCTGCCGATCTCACCCAGCGTCTCCGCGAGCTTTCGCTGGATGCGTTTCGCGCATTGGGCTGCGAAGGTCTCGCGCGCGTCGATTTCTTCGTGAGGCCGGACATGAGCATGGTGGTGAACGAGGTCAATACGATGCCGGGCTTCACCAATATCAGCATGTACCCGAAGGCCATGGAAGCGACGGGGATCTCCTACCCGGCGCTCGTCGACCGGCTGATCGAACACGGGCTTGCAAGAGGCGGTCGATAGCCGGATCTTCAGGTTTCGGTATTCTTGAACGTTGCGAAGCCGACCAAATGCAGTGCACTACGGCCAAGTGTTTCCAGATCGTCATGAGGGATTTATGACAACATATTTGCGATTGGATACCGCCGGTATCGAGCCGGAAACGGGCGCCCCAGCCGAGGATCGCATCATTGCTGGAGCACCGGAGTTCCGCACCTGGAATGCCGAGGAGGCCGATGGCGGGGTCTATGCGGGCATCTGGGAGGCGACGCCGGGCAAATGGAAGATCGTCTATGACGAGTGGGAATATTTCCACATCCTGTCCGGTCATTCGGTGGTAACCGACGAGAATGGCGAGACTTTTCACCTGCGCGCCGGCGACCGGATGATCCTAAGGCCCGGCTTCAAGGGGACCTGGGAAGTCATTGAAACGACTCGCAAGGACTATGTGATCCGTCTCTGACGGCGCCTTGGATTTCGCCGCAAAGCCAGTTGAATCAAAACATGAAGACCGGTGCCGCTTCGATTGCGCGCCGGTCTTTGTCGTGCCGTCCGCGCGAAGGTCGTTTCCATTGCCAGAGGTTGTGTCACCGGGCTTTCACCAAACTGTCATCAAACTGAAACACTGCGCCTTTAGACGCATCTCTGTCGCCAGGAGATTCAGGTGGGCGCTACCAACCGATGGGACACCCCGCGCCGGACTCCTGCTCGCCATCCTTTCATCACTTGAGGAAGTGAGTCTAACATGCTGAACCAGAAATTTCGTTCGCTTTGCCTGACGGCAGGCTTTATCGCTGCCATGTCCGTTTCGGCCTCGGCCGCCGACATCACGGGCGCCGGCTCGAGCTTCATCGCGCCGGTTCTGTCCAAGTGGGCTGAAGGCTACAAGGCTGCGACGAACAATGTCGTCAACTACCAGTCGGTCGGTTCGGGCGCCGGCATCAAGCAGCTCCTCGACAAGACCATCGTATTCGGCGCTTCGGACAAGCCGATGAGCGACGCTGACCTCGAGAAGAACGGCATTGCCCAATTCCCGATGATTTCCGGCGGTATCGTCGTTTCCTATAATGTTGAAGGCGTAAAGCCGGGCGAACTCGTTCTCGACGGCAAGACGCTGTCCGACATCTTCCTCGGCAAGATCGCCAAGTGGGACGATGCGGCCATCAAGGCCCTCAACCCCGATGTCAAGCTGCCTTCCACGCCGATCTCCGTCGTTTATCGCGCCGACAGCTCGGGCACGACCTTCAACTTCACCGACTACCTGGCGAAGGTTTCGCCGGAGTGGAAGGAAAAGGTTGGTTCGAACACCGCGGTTGAATGGCCGGTCGGCTTCGGCGCCAAGGGTTCCGAAGGCGTTTCCACCACTGTCAACCAGACGGCTGGTTCGATCTCCTACGTTGAATATTCCTACGTCATCGCCAACCACATCGGTTTCGCGAAGATGAAGAATGCTGCCGGCAAGGTTATCGAGCCGAGCCTCGACACGTTCAAGGCTGCCGCTTCCAACGCCGATTGGGCCAATGCCAAGAACTTCAACCTGATCATCACCAATCAGCCGGGCGAAAAGAGCTGGCCGATTGCAGCTTCGACCTGGGTTCTGCTCTACAAGAAGCCTGCCGATCCTGCTCTCAATGAAGAAGCGCTGAAGTTCTTCAAGTGGTCCTATGAGCACGGCCAGAAGGACGCGACTGCCCTGTCCTATCTTGCGATCCCGGAGAGTGTTGCCGCGGTTGTCGAGAAGTCCTGGACGAAGGACTTTGGCGCGAAGTAATTTGTGCTAGCTGAGAAGTTACGGCGGACAGGGCACGGCCCTGTCCGCCTTTCGTGACAGGACAAGGGGAAATCGATGGCTGACGCGACTCAGACGGCTGGCTTCCAGGGAGTGGATACCAGCGCCAGCACCAGAAAATTCCGGATACAGGATCGGATTTTCTATTTTATGACGCTTGGCTCGGCTGCTCTTGTCGTGCTTCTGCTGCTGGCAATCATTGTGGTTCTTATCATCGATGCCCTGCCAACCTTCCAGGCCTTCGGGTTTTCGTTCCTCTGGGGCACGAAGTGGAGTGCTCCCGCCGATATCTATGGTGCCGTTCCTGCCGTGGTCGGTACGCTGGTGAGTTCGCTCATCGCCATGCTGATTGCCGTTCCCCTGGGCATTGGCATCGCCATCTTCCTCACGGAACTTTGCCCCGGTAGCCTGCGACGTCCGATCAGTACGGCCATCGAGCTTCTGGCCGGTATTCCCTCCATTATCTACGGCATCGTCGGCCTCTTCATTCTCGTGCCGCTGATGCAGACCTATATCCTGCCCTTCCTTATGATGACGATCGGCCAGGTGCCGTTGATCGGCCTGCTGTTCCAGCCGCCGGCGCCGGGCGTAGGCCTGTTGACGGCAAGCCTCGTGCTGGCCATCATGATCCTGCCTTTTATCACTGCGATCTCCCGCGACGTGTTCAGCACCGTGCCGCCGATGCTGCGTGAATCCGCTTACGGCACGGGCATGACCACATGGGAAGTGGCACGCCACATCCTGATTCCCTACACACGTCGCGGCCTCGTCGGCGGCATCATGCTCGGTCTCGGCCGCGCGCTCGGCGAGACCATGGCTGTAACGTTCGTCATAGGTTCGGTGAGCCGTCTGCAATCGTCGATCATCTCGCCGTCCACCACCATTTCCGCCCAGATCGCGAACAACTTCGGCGATGCCGACGGTCTGCAATTGTCGAGCCTGATTGCGCTCGGCCTGCTCCTGTTCGTCCTTTCCTTCTGCGTGCTTGCGGTGGCGAGGTGGATGATCGGCCGCGGCAATGCGCTTTGAGGAATAAACCCATGGACAATGCAATTCGTCAGAACCTCGTCTCGAGGCGTTATGGGAAGAACCGGGTGATGATGGTCTTGTGCCTCATCGCGGCCATTCTCGGCATATTCTTTCTCAGCGTGATCCTCGGAACCCTGGTTTATCGCGGTGTATCGGCGCTCAATCTTGACGTGTTCACCATGTCGATCCCGGCCCAGGGTTCGCGCGGTGGCCTGATCAACGCAATCTACGGCACAGTACTGGTCACGGGCTGCGCCATCCTGATCGCCGCGCCGATCGGCATTCTCGCCGCCACCTATCTGGTGGAGTATGCCAACGGCACCAAGCTTGCCGAGGCCGCCAAGTTCTTGAACGACATCTTGCTGTCCGCACCCTCGATCATCATCGGCGTGTTTGTCTACGGCGCCGTGGTCGTGCCCATGCACGGCAACTCCGCCTTCGCCGGCATCCTCGCGCTGGCGCTGATCGCCCTTCCGGTCGTCAACCGCACGACGCAGGACATGCTGTTGCTGGTGCCAAACGAGCTTCGTGAGGCGACCGCCGCGCTCGGCGCGCCGCGCTGGAAGTCCATGACGATGGTGATCTACCGTTCCGCCTGGACGGGCATCCTCACTGGCATCCTGTTGGCCGTCGCCCGTATCAGCGGTGAAACCGCGCCGCTTCTCTTCACGGCCGGCTACAGCAAGTTCATGAATGCAAGCCTGACCGGTCCGATCGCCACGCTGCCGGTTGCCATTAATACGCTCGCCGCCGATGCAGGCGAGGATCTCAAACAACTGGCCTGGGCCGGAGCGCTGATCATCACCGTTGCCATCCTCGCCCTCAACATCCTTGCCCGTGTCTTGAGTGGACGCCGCCAATGACGCCGCCGAACGATAGGAATGAGACCATGAACATGAGCGACAACAATTTCCAGAGCGTCAACGCACAGCCGGGAAAAAACGCTGTTTCCCAGTCGGATCTCGGCATGATCGCGAAACTTGAGGTGAAGAACCTCGATTTCACCTATCAGAACGGCCATCGTGTTCTGAAGGGTGTGAATATGGACATCCGCAAAAATGCGGTCACAGCCTTCATCGGCCCTTCGGGTTGCGGTAAGTCCACGCTGCTGCGCACCTTCAACCGGATGTATGATCTCTATCCGGGCCAGACGGTTGCCGGCGAGATCCTGCTGGACGGCCGCAATATTCTTGCCAAGGACGTCGATCTGAACGATTTGCGCGCCAAGGTCGGCATGGTGTTCCAGAAGCCCACGCCGTTCCCGATGTCGATCTATGAAAACGTCGCATTCGGCATCCGGCTCTATGAGAAGATTTCCAAGGCGGAAATGGATGCTCGCGTCGAAGCGGCGCTGACGGAAACAGCCTTGTGGAGCGAAGTGAAGGAAAAGCTGCACCAGAGCGGACTTGGCCTTTCCGGTGGTCAGCAGCAGCGCCTCTGTATCGCCCGCGCCATCGCCCTGCGTCCGGAAGTCCTGCTTCTCGACGAGCCGACCTCGGCTCTCGACCCGATCTCAACCGCCAAGATCGAGGAGCTGGTATCGCAGCTGAAGGGCGAGTTCACGATCGTCATCGTGACGCACAACATGCAGCAGGCAAGCCGCATCTCCGACAGCACCGCCTTCATGTATCTGGGCGATCTGATCGAATACGGTCCGACCGAACAGATCTTCCAGGCGCCGAAGGTCAAGCGCACGGAAGACTACATCACCGGTCGTTACGGCTGATACGGCAAAAGCGGGTATCGCCCGCGGTCGGTCGTTTTACCATGGCGCGCCCACCCGGCGCGCCATTTTGCGTTTTGAGGCATGATCGAGCGAACCGAAAGGCGCCCCCGCCACACTCAGCTCACCAGCTCAGTTCGAGCTTGTCGAGGCCGTGGAAGTGATAGACGTCCTTGACCTCGGGCGTCTTCTGGAGCTTCAGGCCGGGCAGGCGTTCGAAGAGGATCGGCAGCACCACGTTCAGCTCCAGCCGCGCGAGCGGCGCGCCGATGCAGAAATGGATGCCGGCGCCGAAGGAGAGGTTCGGCGCTTCGTTGCGGTCGGGCTTGAAGGTGAGGGGATCGGAGAATTTCTTGGGGTCCAGATTGGCGGCGGCGAGGATCATCGCCACCTTGTCGCCGCGCTGGAAGGAGACCCCGTCTATTTCCGTCGGCTCCAGGCACCAGCGGTCGAAGATATGCACCGGCGCGCAGATGCGCAGCGTCTCCTCCACGGTGCGCTCGGTCGTCGCCTCGTCCTTGAAAAGCTCTGATGGCGCATAGCCGCTTTCGAGGATGACGCGGACAGAGTTGCCGATCTGATGCACTGTCGCTTCGTGCCCGGCATTCAGCAACACGATCGTCGTCGACACCAGCTCGTCCTCGGTCAGATACTGCCCCTTGTGCTCGGTGGTGATCATATGCGTCAGGAGATCGTCGCGCGGATTGGCGCGGCGTTCGCGGATGATGGTTTTCACATAGTCGGAGAATTCCTTCGCCGCCTGATCCGCCGCGTCCTCGTCTTCGCGCGTGCGGCCGAACAGGTACATGCGGACATGGGCATGTGACCACTTCAGAAGCTGCGGCCCCATCTCCTCCGGGATGCCGATCATCCGCGCGATCATGGTGACGGGAATGATATCGGCAAAGGCCGACAGCAACTCCACTTCGCCGTTCTTCTCGAACTTGCCGATCAGCCGGTTGGCGAGCTCCGCCAGTTCCGGTTTCATTTTCTCGACATGGCGGGAGACGAAGGCGCGGTTGACAAGCGTTCTAAGCCGCGTGTGTTCCGGCGGCTCGATTTCGAGCAGGGAATGTTGTTCGGCAAGATCGAAGTTTTTCAGATGCAGCAGTGGCGCCTGCATGCCGAGCTCTTCGCGGCTGGCGATGTGCAGGATCTGCCGGCCGAATCGGCGGTCGCGCAGCAGCCCGTTCACATGGTCGTAGCCGATGAAATACCATCGCTTCTGCTCTTCCCAATAGAAAGTGGGACATTCGGCATGCAAGGCGGCGTAGACCGCATTCGGGTTGCTGTAGAAGGCGGGATTGCGGCCGTTGAGAGAGACGCGGCGCGCGGCGGGGTCGATGGAAAAAGCGGAGGATATGGTCATGACGAGAGGATTATCGGAATAATTCGGATGGGAAAAGACCGTTACATCTGGGCGAGCGTACCGAGACGACGGAGTGCATGGATCTGGTCGTCGAGCGTCGGCACCAGTTCGCCGCCGTTCGGATCCGGCGGCGCCTCTATCGCGGTTACTGCTTCCGCCTCGCCGAAGACGACGGTGCAGTTGCGGCCGGCGCTCTTGGCGGCATAGAGCGCCCGATCGGCGGCGGAAACGAGCCGATCCCAACTGGCGATGTCGCAAGGCATGATCGCCAGCCCGACGCTGACCGTCGCCGATACCAGCGATTGGCCGGCGAGCAATGGCGTGCGGCAGAAATCGGCACGGACCGTCTCCGCGATCGCCTCGGCTTCGGCCTGATCGTTGACGGAGACGAAGGCGATGAATTCTTCGCCACCCATGCGGCCGAACGCGCCACTTCCGGGTATGAATTGCCGGCCGATACGGGCAAATTCGGCAAGCACGGTGTCGCCAGTCTGGTGGCCATAGCGGTCGTTGATCGCCTTGAAGTGATCGAGATCGAACAGCAGCGCGGCAATCCTGTGCGAGCCTCTTGCTGCCTTTTCGACGACAAGCGGGAGGTAATCCTGCAGGCCGCGCCGGTTCAGGACGCCTGTCAGCATGTCCGTGATCGAAATCATCCGCCAGCGCCGCTCCGCGCGCTCCATCAGCAGCCGGCCGCTGAGCGCAATGGCTATGGTGATCAGCAGCGCGCAGGCAAGCGCAGAGTAGCCGCGGTAGGTCAACGCCTCCTCAAAGCTCGGTCTCAGCAGGATCATCGACATGGACGAAACAAGGCAGACGCAGGCGAGAGCCATCAACACGAGACCAAGGAGGCCGCGCGTTGCCTCACGCCGGCCTTCCGTCGGGCGCACCGCGCGAGCCATCAGCATCGCGCCGACGGTGCCCGCCAGGTCATACAGGAAGATACGGTTGGCATAGCTCTCATGGATCCATGGCAGCCCGATGCCGACGATCCAGATCGCCGGCGGCAGCAACGCCGACCATTGGAGCCTGCCTTTGTCCATCCGGTGGAAACCGGCGATCCAGGCGCTCTCGCCGAGGAGAGCGATGCCATTGCCGAACTCGATCGAGAAAATGTCCGGAATGAGGCCACGCGCCGCCACGAGGCCAAATCCGACGGCACTGAAGGCAAAGCCCAGCGCCCACATCAGATAGGCCGGCATACGGCGATCGTGCCGCCAGGCGAGAAAAAGCACGGCGGCGAGCGTGATCGCTTCCGAGCACCAGATGGTCAGTCCCGTGGTGATATTGAGCACGGTCGGCGTCTCTCCCTTTCCGCGGCGCGGATCGCGTCGGCGTAAGGGGACACGGCAACGCTTGCAACCGGTGTATCGTCGCCGAATAAGATGGTGAGTTTCTTAAGCCGCTTGGTAAATTTTAGCTGCGCTTGCGGCCGGCGCTGTGCCAACATCGCCTGGATTTCACTCTTCCTTCACCTTTTGGTTGGGAAATGCGGTGGAGTACGCGTATCGCGTCATCGGATCTATTGGCATTGGCGATTGGAAACGCTTCTTCAACATCTAATGAGCATTAGGCCTTTTTGGCGTTATCCCTTCGGGCGTCTTGAAGTGTAGGGCAGGGACACTCTATGTAGGGATAAAGGATTTTATTCGATTCCCGGCGTTATCGCCGTCGGGGCAAGCTTGGTAAAGGACGCACATGAGAAATCCAGTCGATACAGCTATGGCTCTGGTGCCGATGGTTGTTGAGCAGACTAACCGCGGGGAACGGTCCTACGATATCTATTCCCGCCTGCTGAAGGAACGCATCATCTTCCTGACCGGCCCGGTCGAAGATCACATGGCGACGCTGGTCTGCGCCCAGCTTCTTTTCCTCGAGGCTGAAAACCCGAAGAAGGAAATCGCGCTCTACATCAATTCGCCGGGTGGCGTCGTGACCGCCGGCATGGCGATCTACGATACGATGCAGTTCATCAAGCCGGCTATTTCGACGCTTTGCATCGGCCAGGCTGCGTCCATGGGCTCGCTGCTGCTTGCCGCCGGTGACAAGGACATGCGTTTCGCAACGCCGAATTCCCGCATCATGGTTCACCAGCCGTCAGGCGGTTTCCAGGGGCAGGCTTCGGACATCGAGCGCCATGCGCGCGACATCATCAAGATGAAGCGCCGCCTGAACGAAATTTACGTCAAGCATTGCGGCCGGACCTATGAAGAGGTCGAGCAGACGCTGGATCGTGACCATTTCATGTCCTCCGACGAGGCCAAGGATTGGGGTCTGATCGACAAGGTGCTGACGTCGCGTACCGAAATGGAAGGTGAAGCCGCTACGTGAGTTATCCACGCGGCGGTGACTTCTACGCCACAGTTCTATCCCATTTGTGATCGAATAGGGGTTTAATGTGGAGCGGAACACGGTAATAGTACGCATTCATGCTATGTAGCGTTTTTATGACATGGCATTCGGCATTCGAAGGGGGATTCGTTGCCACCGCGGCCCGGTATGATTACTGGGCTGCGTTCAGTACCCCGAAGAGCGCCGCGATCTGCTGATGAAACGAGGGGCAGGTCCGGCGGGCGCATTGAGTGGACCGCGGTTTCGATTGGAAAATCCGCGGCGTGCTGGAAGGAAAAGGATATGAGCAAAGTCAGCGGCAGCAACGGCGGCGACTCCAAGAATACTCTGTATTGTTCATTCTGCGGCAAGAGCCAGCATGAAGTCCGGAAGCTGATTGCCGGACCGACCGTCTTCATCTGCGATGAATGCGTCGAATTGTGCATGGACATCATCCGCGAGGAAAATAAATCCTCGATGGTCAAGTCCCGTGACGGCGTGCCGACGCCGCAGGACATCATCAAGGTTCTCGACGAATACGTCATCGGCCAGAGGCAGGCGAAGAAGATCCTGTCGGTGGCGGTGCATAACCACTACAAGCGTCTCGCGCATGCGTCCAAGAACGGCGATGTCGAACTGGCGAAGTCGAACATCATGCTCGTCGGCCCGACCGGCTGCGGCAAGACCTATCTTGCGCAGACGCTGGCCCGCATCATCGATGTGCCCTTCACCATGGCTGACGCCACGACGCTGACCGAAGCCGGTTACGTCGGTGAAGACGTTGAAAACATCATCCTGAAGCTGCTGCAGGCTGCCGACTATAATGTCGAGCGTGCCCAGCGCGGCATCGTCTATATCGACGAAGTCGACAAGATTTCCCGCAAGTCGGACAATCCGTCGATCACCCGCGATGTCTCGGGCGAGGGTGTGCAGCAGGCGCTTCTGAAGATCATGGAAGGCACGGTCGCTTCCGTTCCTCCCCAGGGTGGCCGCAAGCATCCGCAGCAGGAATTCCTGCAGGTCGACACGACGAACATCCTGTTCATCTGCGGCGGCGCTTTTGCCGGTCTCGACAAGATCATCTCAGCCCGTGGCGAGAAGACCTCGATCGGCTTCGGTGCTGCCGTCAAGGGTCCGGATGACCGCCGCGTCGGCGAAGTGCTGCGCGAGCTGGAGCCGGAAGATCTGGTCAAGTTCGGCCTGATCCCGGAATTCATCGGTCGTCTGCCGGTTTTGGCGACGCTGGAAGACCTGGACGAGGATGCGCTGATCCAGATCCTGTCGGAGCCGAAGAACGCGCTCGTCAAGCAGTACCAGCGCCTGTTCGAGATGGAAGACGTCGAATTGAACTTCCACGAGGACGCATTGCGCGAAATCGCCCGCAGGGCGATCGTGCGCAAGACCGGTGCTCGCGGCCTGCGCTCGATCATGGAAAAGATCCTGCTCGACACCATGTTCGATCTGCCGGCGCTGGAAGGCGTTCGCGAAGTGGTCATTTCCGAGGAAGTGGTTCGCGGTTCCGCCCGTCCGCTCTACATCTATGCCGATCGGCAGGATGAAAAGGCCAACGCCACCGCCTGATCGACAGATCTGCGGCTTAAATACAGGGGCTCGTCGTTGACGAGCCCCTTTCTATTTGAAAAATCGTACAGTTTCCTGATAAAGTCCGGGATAAGCTTATGGGAACGCCGTCCAAACCGGTTGTGAAGAGCGCCCGCCGCGGCCATGATGGCATGATTCCGGAATCGTCGGTGGATCGGGTTTTCGCCCGGCTTTGATCCTCCGGGACCCGCGTTGCCGGCAGTGTTCGAGTAGCCGGGGTCCGATGTTTGTTGTTGCGTTCCTCCTTGTGAATTCGTGTCTCGCTGCCTCACGGCGCGCGTCCCGCACGACTTGAAATAGATAATGTGAAGCTCCACTTCTAAGCCAAGTGAGAGAGCCGGCTAATCCCCTAAGGCCGGCAGAGAGCCCGGGAACGGGACGACGGAAAGGAAATGACATGACTAAGAAAACGTCTGCGGCAAATGAGAGCATTGCCTATCCGGTATTGCCGTTGCGCGACATCGTGGTTTTCCCCCACATGATCGTGCCGCTGTTCGTCGGACGGGAAAAATCCATCCGCGCGCTGGAAGAGGTCATGGGGTCTGATAAGCAGATCATGCTGCTCACCCAGATCAACGCCAGCGATGACGATCCGGCCCCGGATGCGATCCACAAGGTCGGCACCGTGGCGAATGTACTGCAGCTCCTGAAGCTTCCCGATGGCACCGTGAAGGTGCTGGTCGAAGGCAAGGCACGCGCGGAGGTCGACACCTACACGGCACGCGAGGATTTCTACGAGGCCCTCGGCCACGTCTTGCATGAGCCGCAGGAAGATCCGGTCGAACTGGAGGCGCTGAGCCGCTCGGTCGTTTCGGAGTTCGAGAGCTATGTGAAGCTCAACAAGAAGATTTCGCCGGAAGTGGTCGGTGCCGCCAGCCAGATCGAAGACTATTCGAAGCTGGCCGATACGGTTGCCTCGCACCTGTCGATCAAGATCACCGAGAAGCAGGAGATGCTGGAAACCACCAGCGTCAAGGGCCGCCTCGAAAAGGCGCTCGGCTTCATGGAAGGCGAGATTTCGGTCCTGCAGGTCGAAAAGCGCATCCGCTCGCGCGTCAAGCGCCAGATGGAGAAGACCCAGCGCGAATACTACCTGAATGAGCAGATGAAGGCGATCCAGAAGGAGCTCGGCGACGGCGAGGAAGGCCGCGACGAGATGGCCGAACTGGAAGAGCGCATTTCCAAGACGAAGCTGTCCAAGGAAGCCAAGGAAAAGGCCGATGCGGAGCTGAAGAAGCTGCGCCAGATGAGCCCGATGTCGGCGGAAGCCACTGTCGTGCGCAACTATCTCGATTGGCTGCTGGGCATCCCCTGGCACAAGAAGTCGAAGATCAAGACCGACCTGAGCAATGCCGAGAAGATCCTCGAAGCCGATCATTTCGGCCTGGAAAAGGTCAAGGAGCGCATTGTCGAATATCTGGCGGTCCAGGCACGCGCGACCAAGATCAAGGGTCCGATCCTGTGCCTCGTCGGCCCTCCGGGTGTCGGCAAGACTTCGCTCGCACAGTCGATCGCCAAGGCGACCGGCCGCGAGTATGTCCGCATGGCGCTTGGCGGCGTTCGTGACGAAGCCGAAATCCGCGGTCACCGCCGCACCTATATCGGCTCGATGCCCGGCAAGGTCATCCAGTCGATGAAGAAGGCCAAGAAGTCCAACCCGCTCTTCCTGCTCGATGAGATCGACAAGCTCGGTCAGGACTATCGCGGCGATCCGTCTTCGGCTCTGCTCGAAGTGCTGGATCCGGCGCAGAATTCGACCTTCATGGATCACTACCTGGAAGTCGAATACGACCTGTCGGACGTGATGTTCATCACGACGGCGAATACGTTGAACATCCCTGCACCGCTGATGGACCGCATGGAAGTCATCCGTATCGCCGGCTACACCGAAGACGAGAAGCGCGAAATCGCCAAGCGGCACCTTCTGCCGAAGGCCATCAAGGAACATGCGTTGCAGCCGCAGGAATTCTCGGTCAGCGACGATGCCCTGATGGCAATCAGCCAGCAGTACACCCGCGAAGCCGGTGTTCGTAACTTCGAACGCGAATTGATGAAGCTCGCCCGCAAGGCGGTCACGGAGATCATCAAGGGCAAGAGCAAGTCCGTCGCGGTTACCGCTGCGAATATCGACCAGTATCTCGGCGTTCCGCGCTTCCGCCATGGCGAAGCCGAGCGTGAGGATCAGGTCGGTGTCGTCACCGGTCTCGCCTGGACGGAAGTCGGTGGCGAGTTGCTGACGATCGAAGGCGTGCTGATGCCGGGCAAGGGTCGCATGACCGTTACCGGCAACCTGAAGGAAGTGATGAAGGAATCGATTTCCGCCGCGGCCTCCTATGTCCGCTCGCGCGCTGTCGATTTCGGCATCGAGCCGCCGCGCTTCGACAAGAGCGACATCCACGTCCACGTACCGGAAGCGGCAACGCCGAAGGATGGTCCGTCGGCCGGTGTCGCGATGGCAACCGCTATCGTCTCGATCATGACCGGCATCCCGGTGTCCAAGGATGTCGCCATGACCGGCGAAATCACGCTGCGCGGCCGCGTACTGCCGATCGGCGGCCTGAAGGAAAAGCTGCTCGCGGCGCTTCGCGGCGGCATCAAGAAGGTGCTGATTCCGGAGGAAAACGCCAAGGACCTGGCGGAGATCCCGGACAACGTGAAGAACAACATGGAGATCATCCCGGTATCCCGCATGGGCGAGGTGATCAAGCATGCGCTGGTTCGCCGGCCCGAGCCGATCGAATGGGACGGCACCGTCGAAACACCGGTGATCGCAACGGTCGAAGGTGTGGACGATGTTGGAGCGACGATCGCGCATTAAGTGCGGTTTCGCCTGATTTATGACAAATTGACACAAAACGAGAAAAGACCGGCGTTTTTGCCGGTCTTTTTTTGTGAAAAGCTTTTGGCGGTGCTTGCTTTTCCTTGATTTGCAGGGCTTTTGGGGTTGCGGCGGGCCGGAGCATACGTATTCTGCGCCCCGCTAACAGACTAGTCGTTTCATACCAGTAGAAAGGGGTGGAAACATGAATAAGAATGAGCTCGTGTCCGCAGTGGCCGAGAAGGCCGGTATTACGAAGGCCGACGCTGCTTCCGCTGTTGACGCTGTTTTCGATGCTGTGCAGGCTGAACTGAAGAAGGGCGGCGACATTCGTCTCGCAGGTTTCGGTAGCTTCACCGTTTCTCACCGTGCAGCCACCAAGGGTCGCAACCCGTCGACCGGTGCTGAAGTTGACATCGCGGCTCGCAACGTGCCGAAGTTCACGCCCGGCAAGGGCCTGAAGGACGCTGTTAACAGCTGATTGTTTTCACCTGCTGCCAGGAGTTTTCCGGGCGGCGGAGGATATTGGGGATCCGAATTTTCGGATCCCCTTTTTGTTTGCGGTCCCTGCTCAGAGAAGCGTGCGTCCGCCGTTGACCGCAAATTTTTGACCGGTCAGGAAGTCCGCCTTGTTGGAGGCGAGGAATACCACCATGTGGGCGATGTCCTCCGGCGTTCCGAAATGCCCGAGCGGCGTTTGGGCGAGATATCCATCGATCGACTGTTGAGACGCTCCGGCATGGCGTTCGACGGGAATCCAGCCCGGCGCAACCAGATTGACCGTAATCCCTTCGGGGGCCAATTCCTTGGCCCAGGAGCGGGTCATGGACAGCATGGCGCCTTTTGCTGACGCATAGTGTCCGACTTCAGGGTTGCCGAGCTCCGCTATTTCCGAGCCGATATTGATAATTCGTCCCGACTTGCGCGCCCGCCAATCCGGCAATACCGCCTGAAGCAGTTCGAGGGGCGCTTTGACGAAGAACTCAAGCTGATCGAGATAGGTTTGCCAGGATTGCTCCATCAATGGCATGCTCGGTTGCGGACCCGTTGCATTGTTGACGATCAGGTCGACGGGGCCGAGCGCGTTCCCGATGGCATCCAGCCCCTCGGTGAGCTGAGCCTTGTCGATCACGCTGAACTTTGCCGCATAGGCTTGGCCGCCCCGTTGCCGGATCGCGTCGACCACAGCTTCCGCTCCGGGCGTATCACTCGCATAATTGACTGCAACGGCCCAACCGTCCTCCGCCAATCCACGCGCGATGACTGCGCCAAGCCCGCGAGATGCACCCGTTACCAGAGCTACTTTCATTGAATCCTCCTCCCGAATCTCCGTTCGTGGCCGGATCTGCACCCGGCCACCTATCGTCTAAACGGTCATTGCTCTTACCAGCGGTGATGAACGTGCGGGGCGATCAGGCGCTCGTAGATCTCGCGCGTTGCCGCCATGACGTCGGCCGACAGCGGCGCAAGGTCAGCTGCGGCCGCGTTAGCCTTGGCCTGCTCGGCATTGCGGGCGCCGGGGATGACGACAGTGACCGCGTCGTGCATCAGGATCCAGCGGAGTGCGAAGGCCGCCATGCTGGCACCGGCCGGGACCAACTTGCGCACGTCTTCCACAGCCTGCAGGCCGACCTCGAAGGGCACGCCGGCAAAGGTCTCGCCGACATCGAAGGCTTCGCCGTTGCGGTTGAAGTTACGATGATCGTCGCTGGCGAAGTGGGTGTCGCGGGTGATTTTGCCGGAGAGCAGGCCGGAGGCGAGCGGCACGCGGGCGATGACGGCGACCTGCTTCCGCTTGGCTTCCTGGAAGAAGAGGTGATCGGGCCGCTGGCGGAAGATGTTGTAGATGATCTGGATGCTGACGACGCCAGGATACTCGATCGCCTTCAGTGCCTCCTCGACCTTCTCGACGCTGACGCCATATCCCTTGATCTTGCCGGCCTTCTGCAGCTCGTCGAGACCAGCGAAGACTTCGGGACGATAGAGCACTTCCGTTGGAGGGCAATGCAGCTGTACCAGGTCGAGGCTCTCGACGCCGAGGTTCTTCAGGCTGCGGTCGATGAAGCCTTCGAGATTGGCCTTGGTATAGCCGTCGGCCAAATGCGGTGAAAGTCGGCGTCCGGCCTTGCTCGCAACCATCGGGCGCTCGCCGCCGCGTTCCTTCAGCACGTCGGCGATGATCTTTTCCGAGCGGCCGTCGCCATAGACGTCGGCGGTGTCGATAAAGGTCATGCCGGCGTCAAGTGCTGCGTTCAGTGCCGCGCGACCATCGGCCTCGCTGACATCGCCCCAGGCGCCGCCGATTTGCCAGGCGCCGAAGCCGACATCCGTGACGGTGAAGGGCGTGCGGCCGAAAGCATGGTGTCTCATGAAAATCTCTCCGTTCGTGCTGAAAGGCTAGCGCAGTAGCAGCCGTCTGAAGCAGCGGCAAGCGCGTGAGGGTGGTACAGCATCGCAATCGTGTGACATAGGAATATCACAGCGTTCGGCAATCCACGAAAGCATGGGATGACCGCTACCGGCAGGTATTCATTGCCTCCGTATTTGCCTAAAAGGGATGCCAGATATCTGACATCGACCGGAGCCTATGGCCTCTTTCAGTTTTATCCACGCCGCCGACCTGCATCTCGGTAGTCCTTTCCAGGGGCTGGCCCTGAAGGATGCTGCTGTCGCCTCGATTTTCGTGGAGGCCAGCCGCAAGGCTTTTTCGACGCTGGTGGGACTGGCGATCGAGAAGCGGGTCGATTTCTTCCTCATTGCCGGCGATGTCTATGACGGCGATTGGAAAGACAACAAGATCGGCCTGTTCTTCAATCGCGAGATGGCGCGGCTGGAGCGGGCCGGCATCCCGGTCTATCTGCTGCGCGGCAATCACGATGCGGCGAGCGTCATCACCAAGACCGTCACACTGCCGGCAAACGTCCATGAATTCCCGACCGCCAAGCCCGGCTCCGTCAAGCTGGAGGCGTTGCAGGTGGCGCTGCACGGGCAGGGCTTTGCCGAACGCTCCGCCAATGACAATCTGGCGGCAAACTACCCGGCACCCGTGCCCGGCTGGTTCAATATCGGTGTTCTCCACACCTCGCTGACTGGCCGGGAGCCGCATGCGCCTTATGCGCCGTGCTCGATCGATGACTTGCGTTCGCGCGGCTACGACTATTGGGCGCTTGGCCATGTCCATGACTACGAGGTGGTGGCAACCGATCCGCTGGTGATCTTTCCCGGCAATCTACAGGGCCGCAGCATTCGCGAGCAGGGCGCCAAGGGTGCCGTGCTCGTCACCGTCGAGGATGGTCGCATCAACCATGAGCGGCTGATCGTCGACGAAGCGCGGTTTGCGCAGGTCGATATCATAGTCGATCCAGAGGACGATCAGGCCGCGATCCTGCGCCGCGTCGAACAGGCGGTGCAGCCGCTGGCCGATGACATGGCGGGGCGGATGACGGCGCTGCGGGTGCGGCTGTCGGGCATTACGCCGCTACAGGGCGCCGTCGCAGCTGATCGCCAGCAATGGCGTGACGAAGTCGAAGCGGCCTGCCATCGTGTCCACGAGGATATCTGGCTGGAGAAGCTCGAACTGCGGCTGGAATCGCCTGCAGCGGCTGTTGTCGAGGCCAATGGCACGCTCGATCTCGGACAATTGCTTTCCGAGCACACCGGGGATGCGGACATCGTAGCGGAAGCAGGCCGGCTTGTCGGCGAGATTGCGGTCCGCCTGCCGGGCGGACTGGGCGCGGCGGAGCTGCCGCTAGACGATACTCTGGAGACCTTGATCGAAGAGGCGCGGCAATTGCTGCTGGCACGCGGGCAGGGGGCGGGCTGACCCATGCGTTTTAACCGGCTCGACATTCTCCGCTACGGCGCGTTGACCGACCGCACGCTCGATTTTCGTGCCGGCGCCAGGCTGCATGTCATTTACGGGCCGAACGAGGCCGGAAAATCCTCGGCGCTCAGCGCGATCTCCGACCTGCTGTTCGGCTTTCCGACTGCCGCCGAGCAAAGCTTCCTGCACGAGCCGACAACTCTGCGCGTGGGCGCATCGATCGCCACGCGCGATGGAACGACACTCGACTTTCGCCGCCGCCGCGGGCGCAAGAACACGCTGCTGGTGCCCGACGACAAGGAAACGCCGCTTGCCGAAGATGCCCTGGCGCCATTTCTCGGCAATCTCAGCCGTGATGTCTTCGAGCGCGCCTTCGGCCTCGATTCACTCCGTCTGCGGCAAGGGGCGACGGCGATGCTGCGCAGCGGCGGCGAGATCGGCAGCCTGCTATTTTCCGCCGCCTCCGGTCTCACCGGCCTCTCTCGCCTGCGTCAGTCGCTGGAAGGCGAAGCCGAGGGCATCTATGCGCAGCGTCGATCCAAGGATCGCAGTTTCTATCAGGCGCTGGACCGCCATGACGAGGCCCGCAAGGCCGAACGCGACAACGAGCTCAAATCCGGCGACTGGAAGAAGCTGCTGGCTGAAGCCGCTGAACTCGAAGCCGAGCTGGAGCGCCTGCAGGACCAGCGCCGCCAGACGCGCCAAGCGCTCGACCGTCTGCAAAAGCTGAAGACGCTGCAGCCGCTCCTGGCCGAAATCGACGGGGAGAGAGCGGCCCTTGAGGACCTTGCTGACCTGGCGGCAGTACCAGACAGCTTTGCCGATCAGCTGGAGAGGGGCCTGAACGACAAGCGGACCGCAGAGGAGGAACTGCGCCACGCCCAGCAGCTGGCCGCGCGCACCGGCGAAGAACTGTCGATGATCCGCATCGACGACACCGTGCTGCAAATATCCGACGACATCACCCAGCTTTTCGCCGATACGGGCAATTATCGCAGCCAGCGCCAGGATCTGCCGCGCGTCGATCAGGAGCTCGCTGGCTATGAGGCGACGCTTGCGCAACTGGGCCGCCGCCTTGGTTTTACCGATGCAGCGCAGTTGGAGAAACAACAGCCCAGCGACGCCGATCGTGTCCGTCTCTCCGAATTGGTCGAGGAGGGCAGGCGGCTGTTGCAGCTGGGCCAGGGAAATGCTGAGCAATTAGACAGCGAGCGGAGGCAGCTGGCGTCGCTGGAGAAGGATGGTTCTGCCGGACGGTTGATCGATCCGAGATCCTATATTGATCAGCTCGAAGCATTGGCCGGAGATCTCGCCAGCCTTGGCCGCCTTGATGGGCTGGAGACGCAGATCAGCCGCATTGAAGCGGATCTTCGCGAAGCCGCCGCCCGCCTGCGTCCGCCGGTCGCCGATATCGACGCGCTCTTTGCAACCCCGCTGCCGGAGGGCGCAGAGATTGCCGCGCATCGCGAAACCATCGATGCGGCCCGCGCCGGCGTACGCGACGCATCCGACAAGCTGCGTGGCTATGATGAGCAACTGGCCGAGATCGAACAGGCGCTGGCAGAGGCGGAGCGCACTGGCCCGATCGTCACCCGTGAACAGATCGTCGACGCGCGCGAGGCTCGCGATGCCCAATGGCAATGGATCCGCGACGGGTTGACGAATGCAGGCCGAGCTCCCGATGGCAAAGCGATCGCCACCTTTGCGACTAGCCTCGCGGAAGCCGATCGCTTGGCCGACGCGGCGCTGAGCGATGCGGATCGCGTTTCGCGCCATGCCGATAACCGCCTGCGTCAGGCGCGGCTGTTGCAGGAGCGCGAGGCGGCCGCAAAACGATTACGACAGCGCGAAGAGGTCTCCGCAAAGGCGCAGGCTGCCTTCGCGGCGCTCTTCGATCCGACTGGTGTTTCCGCTCTCGATCCGGCAGCCATGCTGGAATGGCGGCGTGGAGTTGAGACTCTCTTCCGCGAGCGCCGGGCTCTCCGCGATCTGCTGGATCAGCGAAATGAAGCTGCTTTGGCAGAGACGCGTGTCTCGCCGGCGCTAAAGGATATTGCCGATGCCACCGGCTATAAAAGCGGCCGCCTACCGCCGAATGCGATGGCGGAAGGCCTACGGAAGCATCTTCGTCTGCTTTCGGAGCGCTGGAACGAGAGCCGGATGCGCGAAGGCGAGATCGGGGCTGCCCGGGATCGACTGACGCGGCTTGGTGAGCAGCAGAAGGATATCGAGCGACGTCAGGCCGTTTGGCGCGATGCGTTCGGCAAGGCTGTCCTGTCACTCGGCCTTTCCGCCGATGCAACGCTGGAGATGGCCTCCGCCGCCTTGAAGGCATGGATGGAGCTGCCGGATGCTCTGGCGGAGCATGACAATCGCCAGCGCCGTGTCAGTGGTATGCGTCGCGACATGGCCGATTTCGAACGGCGGCTCGCGACCCTTGCCGCAACAGCCGGCTTAGAGCTCGATCATCTACCGCCGGACGCCGCAGCCGAAGCATTGCATGCCCATGTCAGCGCCGTGCGCGGCGAGCAGAAGAAGCAAGACCGGCTCGAGGAGGAGCGCCAACGTGCGGAGGCGCAGGCCGCTCATTGTGGCGAGGCGCTTGCGACGGTTGAGGCCACCCTTACCGGGCTGACAGTGGATTTGCCGGAGGACACCGATCTGCCGGCTCTGCTCTTGCACCTGCGCGATCGCGCCCGCTTGCAAGCGCGGCTGACGGAAAGCCGAGATCGCTTGCGTCAGCAGTCGGAAGGCGATGGCGAAGAGGTGATCCGCGCCGAGCTTGCGGGCTTCGAGCGCGTTGCCGCCGGGCTGGAGATCGAGCGGCTCTCCGCCGAGGATCAAAGGCAGTTCACCGAGAACGGTGCGCTCGCGGCCCGTCTGGCCGAAAACCAGCGGCAGCGGAGCGCGCTTGAAACCGGCGTCAGCGCCGAATCCGCCGTCTTCGAAAAGCTCTCCGCAGAGCAGGAGGCCAAGGATCTGGCGCGGCAATGGGTGGTGCTGAAGCTGGCCGCGCAGATGCTGGCAAGCTCGATGGAGGCCTATCGCGAGCAGCAGGCCGATCCGGTCATCACGCGGGCAGGCGAGCTGTTCTCGCTGCTGACCGGCCATGGCTTCACACGGCTGGTCGAGGAGCACGACGACGCCGATACGCTGCAATTGCTGGCCGAACGCTCCGGCGGCGAGCGCGTGCCGCTCGCAGGCTTGAGCGAAGGCACCGGCGATCAGCTTTACCTCGCCCTGCGGCTCGCCTTCCTCGAAGACTATTCCGCCCGCAACGAACCGGCCCCACTGATCGTCGACGATATCTTCCAGACCTTCGACGACGAGCGCGCCAGCGCCGGACTGAAGGCGCTTGCTGGCACGGCGGAGCGTTTCCAGATCATTCTCTTCACCCATGAAATGAGCGTGGTCGAGATCGCCAAACGCGAGATCGGCAAGGATCTGGATCTGATCCGGCTCTAAGTATCCTGCCGAACGCCACCTTGTTGCTTGGATGACGTCTTCGAATGGCATAGGCTGGCTGTAGGAGCGAGGCGCGCCGAGCGCCGTTCGAAGCAGGAGATAAGCCTTGGAAATCAAACCCAATGGATCGCGCCCGGTGCTGAAGGCGCCGGCCGAGTATTTCACCGGCGAGGTGCGTCAGGAGCCATTGATGCAGGCTCCGGCGCCAGCCCGCGTCCAGGTCTTCAGTGTCAGTTTCGAACCGGGAGCCCGCACCGCCTGGCACACGCATCCCTTCGGCCAGACGCTGGTGGTGACGGCGGGCAAGGGGCTTGCGCAGAGTTGGGGCGGCGACATTCGGGAGATCAATGCCGGCGACGTCCTCTGGTTCTCGCCCGGTGAAAAGCACTGGCATGGCGCCGGGCCGGAGACCGCGCTCACCCATATCGCCATTCAGGAGACGCAGGACGGCAAGGCTGCGGACTGGATGGAATATGTGAGCGAGGAACAGTATCGCGCGTAAGGGCAAAACGGTGCGGCGATCCCGCCGGATCGCCGTGAGCTCACTGCGGAAGGTGTAACTTCGTCGGTATCAGGATCTTAGGGTCTGACTTGTCGCGGCTGTAGGCGGGATTGAGGGCGCGATCCGCGAAGGTCAGCGTGCCGTGTGCCCGGCGCAGATTGTCCTTCTCCTGTTCAAAGCGCTTCTTTCTCGCTCCGGATTTGTCCGATCCTCGCGACAGCGATTCATGGTGATAGAGGCAGGCGAATGGCGTCCATATGATGCGGAAGCCGGCTTTGTGGGCGCGTACGCAGTAGTCGACGTCATTATAGGCGACTGCGAAATGCTCTTCGTCGAATGTGCCGATGGCCCGGGCGCAGTCGCCGGAAATCAGCATGACGGCCCCTGTCACGCAGGTCATGGAATTGCGGACATGCAGCCTGTTCATCGGGCCGCCGAACTCCCTTGGCTTGTTCATGTACCAATGACCCGCCAGCCCGCCGAAGCCGACGATGACACCGGCATGCTGGACCTTGTTGTTGCCATAGAGCAGCTTGGCGCCGACAATGCCGGTTCCCTCATAGGCAAGGCACGTCACCATCTCTTTCAGCCAGCCCGGCTCGATGATCTCGACGTCATTGTTGAGGATCAGATGGTGTTCGCCTGTAGCGGCACTGAGCCCACGATTGACCGAGCGAGAGAAGTTGAACGGTTCCGGCGTGATCGACACGGAGAACTGCGGGGAGGTCCGGCTGTAATGGTCGTAGAGAGCGAGGACAGCCTGATCCGAGGAGCCGTTGTCGACGACCAGCACTTCGAAATTCGCATAGTCCGTTCGTTCGAAGATATCCTTCAACACCCTAGAGATCAGATCGAGGCTGTCCTTGCTGGGGATGATGATCGAAACCTTGGGCCAGGAATTTTCCGGCCGCTCGAACATGACGCGGTGGAGGGTGTCCGTCAGGGCCTCTTCCACGCGAATCGGCTGCTGCCGATGTGCAAATCGTTCGGAAAGCGCCTTGCGGGCATTGGCAGTTGCCGCATCCATGAACTTGCGCGAATAGGTGCGGCCATTGCGCCGCCACCAATAGGCCGGATAGGGCAGGTGCAGGATGGTATCGCCAGGTAACCCCTCCAGATACCGCAACAGCAGGTCATAATCTTGCGAGCCGTCATATCCGGTGCGCAGATAGCCGATCTCCTGGAGCCGGCTGCGGCGATAGATGGAGAAATGATTGATGTAGTTGACGCCCGTCAGGAGAACGGGATCGTAGGCCGGCTTCAGCATCAGCCCTGTGGGCCGCAGCATGTCATCGACCACCAATTCGTCGGTATAGAGAAAATTGGCATTCGGGTTTTGCTCGAAGACGTTCCGCACGACCTTGAAGGCGTGAGGAGCGATCATGTCGTCGTGGTCCAGAAAGGCGACCCATAGGCCACGAGCCTGCGACAGCCCGGCATTGGTGGCAACCGCTATGCCGCCATTCCGGCCGTTCAGAACGAACCGGATATTGTCCTTCGATTTCTGCGTTTCATACCATCGTTTTGTTTCCGACGAGGTCGATCCGTCGTCGCTGAGAATGAGTTCTGTACCCTGCTCGTTTTGCGTTTCGAACGATCGGACGAGATCGTCGAGATAGCGGGGTGGGGCATTGTAGACCGGCACGACGACGCTGAGCCATGTTCCGGATGTTGCGGAAACGGGCAAGGGGGCGAGATCGGCGGCCAGCCGATAGCTTGCCTCTGCATATTGTATCGTTTTGCTCGGGGAGCGTTTGCCGAAGGCAAGCTTTGGCATTTTCGTCCAGTATTGCGGCAGTTTGCCGAGATCCACGCGCTCGGCTGGCCCATGGGAGCCAAGCAAAGCGGCGATGTGCTTCTCGGCCGATTTCACCGAGGAAAACGCTTTGACCTCGAAGCCGAGCGTGGTGGAAAATGTCGCCGGGTCGGCGCGGAGCGCGCAGATGGTGCCGATAGTCCCAACGTCAGCCGTGACAATGAAGCGGCTCCCGGACGGCAGCGTGACCGTATCCTTTTCGCGGAATCCGCGACCGCGGTTGATATAGAATTTCGGGTCTATGGCCTCGTCGGTGGCGGCGATATGAATGACGACAAGCTTTTTTCTGACGGGTGCAAATCTGATCTCGAAGGCAGGGTCGTCTCCAAGCGACTTCCATAGAGTGGAATTCGTTTCCGGCGAAATCGCGCGTTCAAGGTCGTCGTTGGGTAAAATCTTGAGTGTCATTGATACCTGAATATTTAAACAGCCCGCTGCGGAGAGCGTCTCCATGGCCGATTCACGCCATATCACCAAGCGTGTCGAAACGGATACCTGGAAACGCTATCGTAGCGCTCTGCCGCATTTTCTCTATGGATTTCATGGTGGCATTGCGAGCGACCAATCGCCGATCCGGATCATTCACAAGATGATCGATCGCCGTCAGCCATTCCTCCGCCGTATTGTCGATGTGAAATTCCCCGGCGACTGCACAGCGTGCGAATGTCGGGCAGCGGGAAAAAATCGCGGCGGCGCCCATACGGCTGATGTCGATTCGCTTGGTGTCCGACCGGCTATCATTGGTCTTCCCGAGTAGGAGCGGTGCCAGCGCGATATCGACGCCCTGATCCGTGGTTTTTGCAAGATAGGACGCCCAGGGCAGTGGAAGGTTTATGGTCGTTCGCGTCGGGTCGATGTCCTGGCGGCTCCACTGGCGAGCAAGGTTACCCTCGGCGAAAACCTCGAAATGCAAATTCCGGTGCCTGTCCATTGCCGTCCTGACGATCGGCATCAGGAATTCATGTTCACGGCGGTGAACACCGGTCCCATGATAGACCATCTTCAATGACGCAGAGGTTTCGCTGACGATTTCGGATGATCTCCGGGCCGGGTTTGCAGGCATCGGCGCGAGGATCTCGATCGTGTGGCGTTTATTTGCCAGCGTATCAGCCAGGGTTTCCGTCGATGTCCACAGATGCGTGAGCAACCGGTTGACGCGCGGGAGCGGCCGGACGGCAAGATTGAGCAAGGTGAATTTGTAGGGCCAGGTTGCCTCGTCACCCGTAACGACGGCGGGAATATCGTCATCGACGAAATAGGCCACGCCCGCCAGGCTGTGGCGCCTGTCTTCCAGCCAGCGTAGCTGCGGCTCCCTGATATAGCGGCAGATGATGACGAAAAGCCCCTCGCTATCGACATCGTCCAACCCTTCGTCGAGCCCCTTCATGAGTACCGGGATATCGGCAAGAGCCTTGGTTCGTTCATCCAGATAGTAGCTGACACTGGGATTGGGGTATCGCGACAGCACGAGCAGCCGCTTTGCAGCGGAACGCGCTGTATCGACGGGCGCGGCGGAAAGCCGTGGTCTTGGAAGCAATCTGTAGACGATGTTGCGCAGAATTTGCATGGAGGGCCGACCGGGAGAAATCACGCGAGACGATTTCGCAGGGCCGTCAGCAGGCCGGCGACAATGCCCCAGATGAGGATAGTGGCCGCCAGAACGCCGCCAATCCAGAGGCCGCGCTTGGGGTATTTTGCTTCGTCGGGCAGATTCGGAGCAAGAAATGTGTCGAGATAAAGCAGTTGCTGCTTGCTGACGAACTGCACTTGCTCCAGCGTTTTCATGCTGGCCGCGAACTGCTGTTCGGCGAGGTTCTGCTCCAGCTCTCGCTGCGACATGCCGACCGACACATCGGCGAGGTTTTGCTCGGATTTGCCTTGCCCGGCCACCTGCCTGTTCAAATCGTCCAATTGCTTCTGCTTGCTTTCGATCTCGCGCTTCAGCACCCGCATCTGCGGCGCGGTCGGCGATACGTTGCCGAGCAATGCATCGTATCTCTGTTGCAAATTGATTCTGTCCGTCTGCACGGCTGTGATCAGGTTCGTGAAGATCGCCGATGATCCCGCGACGCTGAGGACGCCGGTTTGATTGCGGGCGAGCTGAAGTTGCTCCCGGCTTTTCTGCAGTTGGTCTTTTGCATTCTCCAGGTTGGCCTGAGCGGTGGCGATGACATCGCGCCAGATGCGGTTGTTGACATCGTTGACCACGGCTTCGGACGCGGCCACCACCTCCAGCAAGACCTTCTGTGCGTCAGCCGCCGAAAAAGCACGGACCTTGACCGTCACAATGCCGCTGGTCGCGTCGGTCTTGATAGAGACCATGTCCTCCCAGTAATCGAGCAGCTTTTCCGTCGAGGCATCGCGTCGGAGCCGCGCCAGCGGATCGATGTCCGGATTTCCATAGAGTTTCTGGAAATCGACCTTGGACTGGAGGGCGGCCACCATATCCTTGCTGGCAATGAAATTCGTGACGATCTGCGTGTCCTGAACGATTTGCACCGATGGCAGGCCGGTGACCTTGGCAAGCTGGTCCTTGCCGAGCGCCGGCGTCGAGGAGCGGACGGTGAAGCGCGTTTCGGACTGGTATTGGTCCACGGCTACGCAGGTGAAGTAATAGACCGAAACGATATTCGGAATGACAACAATCAGCACCGCGGCAGCCAGTATCAGTCGTCCGATGATTTGCTCCAGCGGGCGGGGACGCAGGCCGACTGCTTTGAAAAGCTGGCTTCGCTTGGATGTGGAAAAACGCAACTTGCGCGCGGTCACGGACAGCTTCGCGGCAACATCGCGGCTGTGCTGGATCGCAGTCAGCTGAACGGTATCAGACGTCTTTCCACTATCGTGAGCCATATGGGACCTTGTTGCCACTCCGCTGCATCTTACCTGTTCAATCTATAATAGGCTTCGATAGCCTGTTCGACTTTGTCGAAAACCATAAGTCTGCCGTCGACGAGCACCATACCCTTATCACAGTGCTTTTTGATCATGCCCATACTATGCGAGATCATGATGATGTCGGAATATTTTCGCCGGGCTTCGAAGGCGGCGCGACAGCGTTCCTGAAAGCGGGCATCGCCGACGGAGAGAACCTCGTCGACCAGGTAGCACTCGAATTCGATAGCCATGGAAAGCCCGAAGGCCAACCGCGCGCTCATACCGGAAGAATAGGTGCGTACCGGTGCGTTGATATAGTCGCCCAGCTCCGCGAATTCCTCGACGAAACGGGAGACCCGTCTAACGTCCTCGCCATAGGCGCGGGCGACAAAATGAAGGTTTGCCTTGCCCGTCATGAAGGGGTTGAAGCCGCTGGCGAAGCCCAGGGGCCAGGATACCCGCACGTCCTTGGTTATCCTGCCCGAATTTGCCAGCATGGTGCCGGCGATCATCCGCATGGTCGTCGACTTTCCCGCGCCGTTCACGCCGAGCAGGCCATAGGAATAGCCCGACATGAACTCGCAGCTCACGCGATCCAGGATTATTTTTTTGCCATTTTGTGTCTTGAAGTGTTTCGACACGTTTTTGAAGCGGATCATCGGTCGTCCCTCACTATATCCGGTGATCCTCCACGGACGCCCAAATCAGCGAAAGGGTCATCCAGATAACGGATAGGGCAAGCAATATCATCAACGGGGTCGTGAACCGATGTGGAAAGATGGCTTCATCCGGAAGCGTTGGACTGACGAAGACGGCGAGATAAAGCGTCTTGCGAAGCGCCTCGGCAAGCACCGTGTCGTAATTCCTTTGGGAAGCCTCATAGAGCTTCTCCGCGATCATCCGGTTCGTGTCCAGCTGCGAGTATTCCAGCAATGCCTTGGAAAGGCTTGCATTTTCCGGGCCGGTCAGTTCGAGTTTCATCTTGTCGATCTGATCCTGGAGGCTTTGCTGGGCAAGCGTCAGTTGCTGATAGGCCGGTGAACTATCCGCATTTGACTGCCGCATCACGAACAGGCGGGTTTCGAATTCGAGCTTTTGCGCAAGCAGTCCCGTCAGAAGCGTGCTGCTGCTGGTGGCCTGCGTCTCCGGACTGAGAAGTCCGGATTGATGCTGAAACAGGTTAAGCGCGGTCAGGGTGTCGCTGTAAGCTTTTCCGCTTTTCTCGACGTCGCCCCGCATGCTCTGCACGATGTCGTCGCGCGCGCGCTGCGACAGCTGGTTGATCAGCAGTTCGCTCTCCTGGATGATAGCCTGGGAGAGCTTGACGGAGTCGTCCGGCGTGAATGCGCGCACCTTCAGGGTGATGATGCCGGAGGAGACGTCGATATAGGCGCTGACGTGATCCGCCCAATAATCCAGAAATTTCTCGTCGGATTGCGAGGAGCGAAATCGAGAGAGAAAATCCGCATCCGGCCGCACAAACATGGACCGGTAGTCGAGTTTCTCGCCAATCCGCTTGAGGATTTCCGTCGAGTGGATGAAGCTCGTGACGACGTAAGCATCTTGTGAGGCGGAGCGCATGTTGAGAAGGCCCGCGGGTCCGGTACTATTGTCGGATGTACCGTCGCCCTTGTCGCCCGAGCTGGTGCCGGAGAGTGCTCGCACGGCAAAGCGCGCTTCGGCAACATACTGATCCGAGGCAATGAAGATGTAATAGACCGAGCATGCCAGAAACGGCAGAATCACGAACAACAGGAAGGTGATGAGCCTGAGGGGTGGCTTGCCGCCGGCTTGAGGCTCCGGATCCTGCGTGCCGGGGACCGGTATATACTCGATCTCTTCCAGATCGTTACGTTCGCGACGTTCCGGGACCCAGCGCCGAAACAATGACGGCAGAATTTGACGCGCAGGCTTTACCTGAGGGTATTGCTGATCGATCGTCTCTTCAATGACTGTTTTGGGCATGTCGGCTTGCACTCGTGTTCCGCAATTTCGGCGCGGTTGGTTTCATCGCCTCACGCACATAATGATCAAAGATCAAATCTTCTTCGAGTATTAGCTCGGCAATATGCAACGAACGCAATCTCGTAGCAACGTCCTCAAGAGCGGTGTGTCGCGAGAGCAGTGGAAGATCGCCGATCGATATGCCGAATAGTTCACCGACGGCGTCTTGAAAATGGATGCTGTCGGTATCGTGTCCGACGATGGTGAAGCGGGAGAGCAGATCGATTGCCGCGGCGACATCGCCGCGCGTCGCCAACTGCTCTGGCGTGGTCGTGACGAGCTGGCGGGTAACGGGCGACACCAGAACATTCGTGACATTCTGCGGCGCTTTCTTGAGCGCCGATTTGAGAGATACCTCGCTTTCGAGATCGATCTCCGCGAAATGTTCCGCCGCTGGCGCCAGGATGATCTTGTCGCGGTCGCCAAAGAACGAGATCTGCGTTTTCGCCATGCGCTTCAGGAGAAAGATGCGCAGGGCCAGTTCGTAGTAGGGATCCGTCAGCAGGACGATCGCCTTGAAACCCTTGTCGAGGAACTCTTCATAGTTCCGCAACAGCAGGCGTCCGCTGAGGTAGATCGATTTGACGGCATTGAGATGAAAGGCCTGGAGAGCCGTTTCATGGCCGAAGCGTTCCACCGACGACAGTTCATATTGGAAATGACGACCGCAGTGATAGTCGAATTTGACCATCGGCAGGAGTTGCGTTTCCAGCCGCAAGATCTTCTGCGGAACCAGTTGTGATACCTGCGGCCGCCGATAGACCAGCAATCCCGACTTGGCGTCGTGGATCATGAGGGTACTGCGTTCGGCTAGGTCGGGAATGATCTTCGTATCGAGTTTGAAGCCGACCCGGCCGTTCTCGTGGCGGCCCGAATCGATGACCGCCTGCTTGATCTGATCACAGGGCCGGACCATCAGCTCGCCGTACGCATCCGATACCCTGATATGCGGCATATCGGAAAAGCCGTCCGGGATGAGATAGCCCTCGAGAACCGTACCCCGATCGTATTCGAGATTAAACAGCACCGATGCCTCCCGGCGTCTCGCCCCGTTCGGCGGGGAGGGCATGTTGGCCTTCAAGAGCCGTCAAATTGTCGTCCGCGCTTTCAATCACGTCAAGATCACCCCAAACCCTGGTATTCGAGCCTCCATGCTGGCGCCCTTGTCACGAAGCAGCAGGCACCTTGCGCGCCAAGAGAGAGAAGCACGGTCCGCCAGGATGTTTGAAATCCTGATCCCTGATCACTATGTCGTTGTATCCGAGCTTTTCCAGCAGCATCAATATGTCGTCCCGATGCATCCAAAAATGCCGATCCTTCATGCCGCCGCAGAAGGATGCATTCGAGTTGGCAAGCTGGTAGCTGCGCTCGTAATAGCGCACGGGAACACCTGCTATCGTCTTCGTTTCGACTTTACCGCTGAAAGGATGACGTCGCACATCGTCTTCAGGCATAGCCTCATCGAGGAAAAAATGCGTCCAGATGAAGACGGCGTTGGTGCGGCTCGCCAGTCGTCGCAAGAATTCCCCAGGGTCGGCCATATGGTAGAGCACGCCAGAGGCGAGGGCGAAATCATAGACTTCGTCGTGCTCGGCAAGCCATGCCTGAATGTCGCCCAATAAGAACGAAGCGTTATTGATATTGAGGACCTGTCTTGTCAGCAGGCACCTCAGAAAACAGAGTCGATTTGCTTCGATTGCGTCGATTTGCGCTGGATGCTGGCGATTCAGCATGTAGGTATGCATACCTTCCAGCGGCCCGACCTCAAGAATCTTCTTCCCCTTGATGGAACCGAAGGTTCTCAGAGCCCAGTCGATCCGGTCATCCGCATAAAGATGGAGATTTCCAGCTTTTAGCTTGAGGGCGGCGGGAAAGGCGCAACTCCACCCGGGGAGAGCATCGATTGCATTCTGATGATCGGGTTTACCTTGTTCGTATTGATCGAATGTTGCTCCAACAGACCCCTCTTGGACCTTGTTCTTGGATCGCCTTGGAAAGCCGAACATTGGCAAAACCTTCATTCTCATCGGCATTTTATCCCGGTTTCGAGGAGTCTCCAGACCGGATTGAGCCGCTGCCTTGCGCAGTATGTATTGTGCCCTGTAACCACTCTAACGAATCCGTTCGCTCATTCGCTTCCGTCGTGGCAAATCCTGCGAAGAACGAAGCCGAAATTTTACGGATCCCTGGTTGTCATGGTCGACATCCATGTGTCTGTCACGGTTTAGAGTTCGCAACCGCGATAGGCAAGAGCTTGCTTATGAAAAGGCGGCGGTGGCAAGGCTGCCGCATTCAGCCCGACTACCGTTGGTCTTTGCTTGACGTCATTTCTTAACGGATACTTTTATCATTCAGTAAATATTAATTTAAATTTATACAAATCTACTGAGATAAATTGCTTTACTGAGGTTTTCAGCCTATGGGGCATAGGGTTGCGCGGCTGTTCGCGATTAAAGTGTGCTCATGAGATGGCGCGCATTTTTGACAGCGTGTGTCCTGGATGGGCTTGTTGAGGAGCGTCCATTATGCTTTTCAAGGTGCCAACGGATTTGTGAATAATGCGCCGCTCTAACCGAGTCGGTTGTAGGGGCTGATATTAATTTGAGGTTATTCAATTGAATCGCGTAGGCGCGTTGTTAGTTTGCGTAATGCTGGCGGGATGTAATTCCGTATCCAGCGAGGGGCCGCTGGCCGGTGCGATCGATAACGACGCGGGGAGGTCCAGTGCCGAGCTTGGACGCAAGAATGCGGCCGTTTTCGATATTGTCGATATCGATAGCCGCTCGGCGCGTCTCGTCTCCGACTATGTTTCCACCGCGCTCAACCGTCGGTTCGGTATCGGTGGCGGTGTCGGGCGGGTGGTCATCGGTGTCGGCGATGCGCTGCGGGTGACCATTTTCGAGGCCGGTTCCGACGGTCTGTTCTCTACCGCACAGTCGAAGCAGGTGTCGCTGGATATTGTCGTTCAGCCGGATGGAACGGCGGCCATTCCCTATGCGGGGTCCGTCAAATTCGCGGGCAAGACGTTGGAGCAGGCGCGCAAGGCGGTTCTGGCCGCGCTGGCGACCAAGGCGGTCGAGCCTGATGTCATTGTCACGAGCACCGGCACGGCATCACGTACGGTGACTGTTTCCGGCGCTGTCGGCCGTCCGTCTCTGGTTCCCCTAGACCTGACCAGCGAAAAGATCACGCAGGTGATCGCCAAGGCGGGCGGGCCGGTCACCCAGCCTTATGAAACCTCTGTCACGCTGGTTCGCGGCAACAGGATCGGCACTGCCCTTCTGAAGTCGATCGTCGAGCATCCTTCCGAGGATATTTACGTTCAGCCTGGCGACCAGGTTTTTCTCGTACGCGATCCGAGAACCTTTACCCTTATGGGCTCCGTCAAGGGTGACGGTCGCATCGAATTCGGCGCCAATGACCTCAATCTTCTCGAGGCTGTCGCCTTGGGCCACGGCGCGGTCGACGAGTCGACCAATGCCCAGGGATTCTTCCTGTTCCGCTATGAAGAGCCGGATATCGTCAGGAGCCTGCTCGGCCCCGCGCGTTTCCAGGCGCTCATGCAAAAGGGAATGGCGGCGGATTCCAAGGGGCGTTATCCGATCGTTTATCGATTTGACATGTCGCATCCCGACAGTCTCATCGTTGGGCAAACATTCCCGGTCAAGAGCCGTGACGTCATCTATCTATCGCGTCACCCCTCTGTCGATATCCGGAAGTTCCTGACGCTCGTCGGTTCGCCGCTTGGGATCGCCTCCCAGGGCGCCGCGACGGCAGCTAACCTGGGGCAGTAAGTCCTCGTGACGCGGGGCGCATGGCTCCGTATCCTCTGCGCGTTGATTGGCGTTCCGGCACCGGAATCAGCATGATTTTGGTGGGGCGTCGTGTTGCCGAAAGATCCGAATTGATGATGGATCATGAGGATTTACGCGAGCCGGCAGGGAACGCCCGCATTTTTTCAAGTGCCGATCTTCAATGATTCAAAAGTGATTGCGCACCAACACTTTTTGTCGAAAACGTCACCTTTGTTGTCTCTCACTCGGGATGGCTTTCCGCCACTTGGTCTTTTTACGGGTGACAACTGGAGATAATTATGATGAGAACGTTTATTAGATGAAGTTGGCTACTTTCATCATGGGGCAGTGTGAAGAATAACGCCGAGAGATCATGACGATTGAAATTATCGGACGGGCGAGTATCGCCCCGGGGGCGGGTTCGATTGAAGAGCTGCAGCTCGTTCTCAAGGAAGGGCGTTGCACTGTCGGCCGCATTCCCGACGAACGCTGGGATCTCGCTCGTTTCTGGCATCCCGTGGTCGGCACTCAAGGAAAAACCTATAGCTACGCCGCCGGCGTCATGGCGGACATTTATTCTTTCGATCCAACGGTCTTCGGCCTCTCGCAGCGCGAGGCGATGCAGATGGATCCGCAACAGCGCATCCTTCTGAACCTCGTCTGGCGGGCTTTGGAAGATGCGAACCTGCCTATCGACAGCTTCGAGGGCGAGCGGGTCGGTGTCTATGTCGGCGCATCGTCGCTCGACCATGGCAATTTGACGGCTGAGGATCCGGCGTCCGGCAGCCCCTATTTCATGACCGGCAACACGCTTTCGATCGTTGCCAACCGCATTTCACATATTTTCGGCTTGCAAGGGCCGAGCATGACGATCGACACGGCCTGTTCGTCGTCGCTTGTGGCGCTCGATCAGGCGGTGAGGGCGCTGGAAAGCGGTGACATCGACACTGCGATCGTCGGTGGCGTCAACCTTCTGCTCCACCCGCTCTCCTTCGTCGGCTTTGCCCAAGCGCGCATGCTGTCGCCGGAAGGTCTTTGCCGAGCCTACGACGATAATGGCCGTGGCTATGTCCGTGCGGAAGGTGGTGCGGCCATCATTCTGCGCAGGACCGATCGCGCCTTGCGCGAAAAGGATCGCAGTTACGCCCGCATTCTCGCAGTCGGAGTCAACTCCTCCGGCCGCACGAATGGCATCTCGCTGCCATCTAGGGATGCGCAAGCCGCTCTGCTGCGTTCGATCTATGAAGGGCAGAATATCGACGTCAACCGTATCGCCTTTATCGAAGGTCATGGCACCGGGACCAAGGTCGGCGATCCCGCCGAAGTTTGGGCGATCGGCGAGGTTATCGGCCGGAACCGACGGGCGCCGGTGCCGGTCGGCTCGATCAAATCCAATATCGGCCACACCGAACCTGCCTCCGGCCTCTTCGGCCTGCTGAAGGCAATGATTGCGCTGGAGCACAATTTCCTGCCGGCGTCGCTGCATTTCGACCAGCCAAATGAGACGATCGATTTCGAAGGGTTGAACGTTCGGGTCAATACATCGGCCATCGAGCTTCTTCCGGCGAAACGCCCGCGCTTTGCCGGCATCAATTCCTTCGGCTTCGGCGGCACGAATGCCCATGTCGTCATCAGCGACCCCGACCCGGTCGCTCCACCCGAGCCGCAGATGCGAGGCGATGGCACTATTTTCGTCGCGAGCGCACACACGGCCTCGGCGCTTTCGAGGCTGCTTGAGGACTATAAGAACAGCCTGACCTGCGCGGAACCCAAGGAAGCCCGGCAGATCGTCGCGTCCGCCGCCGCCAATCGCGAGCCCATGCGTCACCGTTTCGCGGCCAAAGCGAAGGATAGCGCGGCGGTGCTTGCGGCGATCGACGCGCATTTGTCCGGCGGCAGTTCCATCGGTGAAACCGGTGAAGTGCCGGGCCAGGCCGTCAAGATTGCCTTCGTCTTTTCCGGCAACGGTTCGCAATGGGCGGGCATGGGCGTCGAAGCCTATCAGGAAAACCGCCATTTCCGGCAATGTTTCCAGTCGTTCAGCGCGCTCTTTGAATATTACATCGGCGAGAAGCTGACGGATATTCTGGCTTCAGCCGATCTGAGCCTGCGGCTCGCCGACACCAAGATCGCGCAGCCCCTGCTGTTTGCCGTTCAGGCTTCGCTTTCGGATTGCCTGGCGGCACTTGGCGTGAAGCCCGATATTGTCTTCGGCCACTCGGTCGGCGAAATCGCCGCCGCCTATGCGGCCAAGGCACTGACGGCTGCCGAGGCGGTCGCGATCGTCGCCAAGCGCTCGCTGCATCAGGATCTTCTGGCCGGCGCGGGCAAGATGGCGGCCGTCGTTCTCAACGAGGACACCGCACTCGCTTTCGCCAAGTCGAATGGTCTCGACGAGATCTGCATCGCGGCGATCAATGCGCCGAACTCGGTCACGATTTCCGGTCCTGTCCACGAGATCGAGGCGTTCAAGGACGCCGCCCGCAAAGCGCATATCGTCGCGCACATACTTGATATCAACTACCCCTTTCATCATCCGATCATTGACCGGGCGAGGGACGCCTTCCTGGCGGATCTACCGGATGTCGCGCCGGATGCCGGCACGGGTTCGTTCATTTCGACGGTGACCGGTGAGCTCCATGACGGTCGTCTGCTGGACACCCAATATTGGTGGCGCAACGTTCGCGATCCCGTGCTCTTCAAGGTTGCCTGTCAGGCGGCAATCGCAATGGGATGCAACCTGTTCATCGAGATCGCGCCGCGTCCGATCCTGTCGAATTATGTGGCGGAGATCGCCAAGCAGGCGTCCGTCCAGGTGGTTGCGATACCGACACTGCTGCGCGAGGCGCCGGTCCCGGGCCGTGATCCGGTTTCGCAGTCCTTTGCGCGCGCTGTCGCCCATGGTGCGCCGGCATTGCGTTCGCGCGGGAGTGCGACGCGTAATGCCTTCGTCAAGCTGCCGCCCTTGCCGTTCGAACCGGTCGAACTGCGTTCTCAGCCGACGACCGACGAGATCGATATTTTCGGCCGCGACGGCAAGAGCCCCTATACCTTGCTTGGCTGGCGCACGGATCCCAACGGCTCCAGCTGGAAGAACCATCTGGACGCGCATCTCTTTGCCGATCTTGCCGAACACGTCGTCGATGGCAAGGCGATCCTGCCGGGCAGCGGTTTCATCGAGATCGCGGTAACCGCCATTCAGCAATATTACGAGACCGATGAGGTCGAGCTCGGCAATCTCGAGATCCTGCGGCCCCTGGAATTGCGCCAGGACCGCATAGTGGAATTGTCGACCATCCTGTCGCCGGAAACCGGCAACATCGAGATCCGTTCACGCGAGCGGCTGAGCAATGACGACTGGACGGTCCATGCCGTCGCCCGCGGCCGCAAGCCGATCGACCTCGGCGCGATCGAGGCGCGAACCCAGCGTCGATCTGACGCCCAGAAGTCTGTCCTGACTTCCGAGAAGACCTACGACATGGCGGAGCGGTTCGGGCTGCAATACGGCCCGCATTTCCAGCTTCTGTCGAAGGCCGTTGCTTTCGGCCACGATATCATCGACGTAGACCTCAAGCGGGCCGCTGCTCCCAGTCACCCGTTCGCGACCTATAATCTCAATCCAATGTCGGTCGATGCGGCGTTCCATGGTCTCGTGGCGCTGTTCGAACAACTGTCCGGCGATGAGGCCGGCGCTCCCTATATTCCGGTTCGCTTCGGCACCGTGCGTGTTTCGGGCAAGGGAAGGCGGATCGCCAAAGCTGTCATAGAGATCGATCGGTTCAGCCGCAATTCGATCAAGGCCCGTTTCCGCATGATGGACGCCGAGGGCGGTCAGATTGCCGTTTTCGACGATTGCCGCTTCCGCCGCACCTATCTGCGCCGTCATACGACGCTTGCTTCCGTCGCGTTTCACTATGAGACCGTGCCATCGGCGATCTTCGGACGTCGGGCCGGTTCGGACATGGCGCTGCCTGATGTCTCAGTGCTGCAACATCCTGCGGGGACGCATCCGCTCAACAATGCGACCCTGCTGCTCGATGCGGCCATCTATCGGGCATGCCATGAGATCGCGTTGGCGGCTGCGGGTAAGGGGGGAGCAATCTCGCTTTCAGACCTTCCCGACGAAGCTGAGTTCCGATCGTTCCTGGTCAACTGCCTCTATATTCTGGAGGATGCCGGTATTGCCTCGGCCGATGGCGGCGAGTGGCGCGTGCCGCTCGATTTTACCTTGCCACCGGTAAGCGATGTCCTGCGGGAGCTTTATCGTGAAGACGCCGGCCGTGTTGCAGAAGCCGTTCTCGTCAATAATGCCTATCGTGAGGCGCTGGAGCGTCTCGCCACAATCCACAAGCATGTCGTTGGCCAGTCACCGACCAAGGCCGCTGTTCATGCGGTCGGTGGGGCGACTCTGGAGCATGTGCTTGTTCACGCGCCTCTGAGTGGCAGGCGGCTTTCGATCATCGCAGAAGCGCTGACGACATCCATGCAGGCCAATCCCGGTTCTATCGGCCATATTCTGGAAGCGGGTTCGACATCGGTAGCTTTCAGCCAACGGCTCGCCGCGATTGCCGCCAAGGCCGGCGCCGGCCTGATCATTGCTGAGCCGCGAGAGCAGGTGCGCCGCGCGTTTGAAATCGCTTTCGAGCGGGACGCGCATGTCATCGTCACCGAGCCTGCCAAGCTTGTGGATCAGCCGCTTGCCGAGATCGTTGTTGCGTCCGGTGACCAGGGCCAGCATCTTCTGTCCCGCGATGAAGGGGTGAAGGCGATCGTCCGTGCGGTAGCCGCGCGAGGCGCGCAGCTGCTGTTCGTCGATCGTGCGCCGAGCGCCTTCAACGATTTTGCCTTCGGTCTATCGGAGGGATGGTTTGCCGGCAGCCAGTCGCCGGAATTCCCTGTTGGCCAGCTTGGCACGGTGCAACAGGTCGAGGATATCGTCGCAGCACTCGGTTTCGGTAAGGCGCAAGTCGAAGAGACGGTCTTTCCGGAAGGCGTGCTGATCACGGCAACGGCTGTGTCTGAACGCCAGGCAGCCGATGCCACTACCTTGCCGGATGTCGACGTACCGCTCCTCGTTCTGTCCGAGTGTGGCGAGAACCCCGTTGGGATCTCCGGGGCACAGACCATCGTAATCGACGTCGCAACGACGCCTCGGGATCTCGGCGATGTCGTAACGTCGCTCGAATATCATCCGATCCGCATTCTCTACGCGGCGGAAAGACGGGACGATCGCGATGCGTCCGCTGTGTCGCTGACGCGGCTGCAGACGTTTGCGGAGCTGGCGGATGCCTTGGCGCGTCGCGCCGATGGCGACAGGCCACGACTGGTGATTATCGCGCCCGGCGGCTCGCCGCTGGCCAATGAGCGGATTGATAGCGCCAATGCCGGCCTTTGGGCCTTCGCGCGCGTGTTGCAGAACGAATACGACGTCTTTGATGTGCATCTTCTGGATGCCGAGACGGATGACGAGCGGGCGATGGCGGCTGTTGAGATCATCCTTGTCGCCAAGACCGACAACAGGGAATGGGCGCTGGATCGGGTAACCGGCGAAGTCCGTGAGATTCGCGCCGCGGCCGGTCCCTTTGCCTTGACCGACATGAGCCGCCGTGACGTCGCGGCAGCGACGATCCGGCAGCATACGAGCGGCCGCCTCGATAGCGTCGTTTGGGAGGAGACGAACCCGCCAGTGCCGTTAGATGGCGAGGTGATTGTCGCCGTCGAAGCCACTGGCCTCAATTTCCGCGATGTCATGTGGGCCATGGGCCTGCTTCCGGAAGAGGCGCTGGAGGACGGCTTTGCCGGTGCCACGATCGGCATGGAATTCGCCGGTCGGGTTCTTGCGACAGGATCCGCCGTCAATGATATACAGCCGGGCGATAAGGTGATGGGGATCGGCCCCGCTGCGTTTTCGACCCATGTGCGTGTGCGCCGCGATGGCGTCACCAGGTTGCCGGAGAAGATGGAGACGGTCGCGGCGGCCACGGTGCCCGTTGCCTTCCTGACCGCCTATTACGCGATGGTCGAGCTCGGGCGTATTCAGCCTGGCGAGACGATCCTGATCCATGGCGCAGCCGGCGGTGTCGGTCTCGCCGCGCTCCAGATCGCCAAACTCAAGGGTGCCGAGGTGATCGCCACCGCGGGCACGGTCGAGAAGCGCCGGTTCCTGGAGATGCTGGGCGCCGATCATGTGCTCGATTCGCGCTCGCTGGATTTTGTCGCGGGTGTTCGCCGTCTCACGCATGGCGAAGGCGTCGATCTCGTGCTGAACTCGCTGTTTTCCGAGGCGATGGAACGAAGCATAGAGCTGGTCAAGCCGTTCGGACGCTTTCTGGAATTGGGTAAGCGCGATTACTATTCCGACCGCAAGATCGGCCTGCGCCCCTTCCGCCGGAACATCAGCTATTTCGGTATCGACGCCGACCAGTTGCTGGTCAGCGCTCCGGCCCTCACAAAGCGGATTTTTGCCGAGATTGGTGAACTCTTCTCCGCCGGTAAGCTGACGCCGCTGCCCTATCGTGCCTTTGGCCACGATGAGATCGGCAGCGCTTTCCGGCTGATGCAGAACGCCGGCCATATCGGCAAGATCGTCGTCCGTCCGCCCGTTCTGGGTATCGACCGTGTCTTACCGGCTCCCGCGAAATCGCTGCGGCTCGACTCTGATGGTATTTTCCTCGTAGCGGGCGGTATTGGCGGCTTCGGTCTCGCCGCCGCCGATTGGCTGGTCTCCAAGGGTGCGCGCCGCATCGCGCTGTGCTCGCGCCGGGGCGTAGCCGATGAGGAGACGATGAAAGCTGTTGGCGAATGGGAAAAGAAAGGCGCGGTGACAACGCTGCATGCCTGCGACATCACCGATGAGTCGGCTGTCGAATCCCTGCTTGGCTTGCTTCGCTCCGAAGGTGCGCTGAGGGGGGTTGTTCATGCCGCGATGGTTCTGGACGATGCGCTGCTCGCCAACCTGACGCCGGAGCGCAACAGGCCTGTCATCGATGTGAAGGTTCGCGGCGCCGATGTTCTCGATCGTTTGACCAGATACGACCGTCTCGATCTGTTCCTGCTGTTTTCCTCGGCGACGACCATGCTCGGCAATCCGGGGCAGGCGAATTATGTTGCCGCGAACGGCTATCTCGAAGGTCTGGCGCGTGCGCGCCGCGCCGCTGGACTGCCGGCGCTCGCCGTCGGCTTTGGCGCTATTGCCGACAAGGGATTCCTGGCCCGCAACGGCGAGGTCAACGAACTCCTGTCCAAGCGTATCGGCAAGGCCGCCTTGAAGGCACGCACTGCACTGGAGCAGGTCGAACGCTACATGCTTGCCGACACCGGCAAGGTTGAAGCTGCTTCTGTCATGATTGCTGAAATAGATTGGAGCGCCGCCCGTATGCTGCCGATCGCCGGTCGGTCGCTGTTCGAGCCGCTGATGCGCCACGCGGGCAGCCATCAAATCCTGAATGACGGCGATACGATCGATCTGCGGGAACTGATCAAGGGCAAGTCCGAGGATGAGGCGCGGGCCGCGCTGCATGCGGTCGTCGCGTCCGAAATTGCCGCGATCCTGCGCGTGACGGAAGATACGATCACGCCCGACAAGGTGTTGAAGGATATCGGTCTCGACAGTTTGATGGCGATGGAGCTTGGTATGAGCTTCCAGCAGAAGACTGGTTTCGACATTCCCTTGAGTGGTGTCGGGGAGGGGACAACGGTCAGTGACGTCGTCAGCCGCTTGTGCGATCGCGTCATGAACCGTAGTGGCGAGGAGGCCGCAAGCTCGGCGGCGGGCGAGGATCAGGTGGTCAGCCGCCTGGTGCAGAGCCACTCCCTGCAACCGAAGAAGGCCGCGCAGTCATGACGCAGGATGCCAACGACGATACTCCCGCTGGCGACCGGAAAAGCAGCCTGCTGGAGCAGATGCGCCGCGTCGGTGAAGCCTCGGGACGCAATCGGGCTGAACGATTGAACAAGCAGGCGCAGCAGCCGGTGCGCCAGGCAACGCGCTTTGAGGATCTACCGGAATACAAGCGTGTGATGACGCAGAAGATTGCCGGCGAAATGGCGGGTATCGCCAATCCCTTCTATCGCTCGCATGATGTTGCCGCTGGTGCTACGACACGCATGGGCGGACGCGAGTTCATCAACTTCGCCTCCTACGACTATCTGGGCACCAACACCGACCCGCTGGTGACGGCCGGCGCCAAGGAGGCCATCGACCGCTTTGGTATTTCCGCTTCCGCCAGCCGGCTTGTCGCGGGAGAGCGGCCGGTGCATGTCGAGCTGGAGCAGCGGCTTGCCAAGCTCTATGGCGTCGATGCCGCCGTCAGTTTCGTCAGCGGTTACCTGACCAATGTCGCCACGATCGGCTGCCTGATGGGGCCGCAGGACCTCGTCATCCATGACGAATTCATCCACAACAGCGCGCTTGCCGGCATCAAGCTTTCCGGCGCGGCGCGCCGTCTGTTCAAGCATAATGATGCCGAAAATCTCGAAAGCATCCTGAAGACGCTGTCTTCCGATTTCCGCCGTATCCTGGTGATCGTTGAAGGTGTCTACTCCATGGACGGCGATGTCGCCGATCTCCCGGCATTGCTGGAGTTGAAGGCACGCTACGGCTTCTGGCTGATGGTGGACGAGGCGCATGCGCTCGGCATCCTGGGTGAGAGCGGCCGCGGCACTTTCGAGCATTTCGGGGTCGATCCGCGTGACGTTGATATCTGGATGGGAACGCTTTCGAAGACGACGTCGAGCTGTGGCGGCTATATCGCCGGCAGCAGTGCGCTCGCCGATGTCCTGAAAGCAGAGGCGGGTGGTTTCGTCTACAGCGTCGGCCTAGCGCCGGTTCTGGCGGCGGCGGCTATCGCGGGTTTGCGGATTTTGGAAGCAGAGCCGGACAGGTCGGCGCGGCTCCGGCACAATGGCAATCTTTTCCTGGAGTGCGCCCGGCAGGCGGGTCTCGATACCGGCCTGAGCCTCGGCTTTTCGGTCGTGCCCGTAATCGTCGGCGATTCACTACGCGCCGTACAGCTTTCCAACGATCTGCTGAACGAGGGCATCAACGTTCTGCCCATCATTCATCCGGCCGTGCCCGAAGGCATGGCGCGCCTGCGCTTCTTCATCACCTGCGATCACACTGAAGAGCAAATTCGTCATTCCGTCGCCGTAACTGCCCGAAAACTCAAAGATTTACAGGATCGGAATTTCGGCCTAGGGTCCATCGACATGGACAAGGTGATGCAATTGTTACCGACGCGCCAGACCTCCGGCACGCCATAACGTCAAGGCGATCATTTCATGCATGTTGTCGTCACCGGAGGCTCAAGCGGGATCGGTCTGGCGGTAGCCAAGCTCTATGCAGGCAGGGGCGCGCGTGTTTCCCTGCTCGCCCGCCACCCCGAACGTCTGGAACAGGCACGCAGCGAGCTCGCCGCCATTTCCAATGTAGATCCGTCCCGCATCCAGATCGCCTCCGTCGATGTCGCATCCGCAAGCCAGACCTTGGACGCCGTCGCGCTCTGCGAACGTGCCTTCGGTCCTTGCGACATTCTCATCGCCTCGGCGGGGATTGTCGAACCCTCAGCTTTCGACGCGATGCCGGCGGCCGTCTTTGACGAACAGATCACCACCAATCTCCTCGGAACCGCGAATGTCGTGCGCTCGGTCTACAAGGGCATGAAGGCGCGCCGTAGCGGCAAGATCATGATGATCTCCTCGGGCGCCGCGCTGATCGGCATATATGGCTACACCGCCTATTGCGCTTCCAAGTCGGCGCTGGCCGGTTTTGCGGAAGCGCTCGGCGCGGAAGCCGGCGCTTTCGGTGTTCGCGTCTCGGTGTGCTTTCCGCCGGATACGCTCACGCCGCAATATCGCCGTGAAATGTCGATGCGACCCGCCGAGGCGGAGCTTTTGATGGGCTCCGTCAGACCGTGGAGCGCCGACGCGGTGGCCGCCAGGATCGTGCGAGGCCTCGATCGTGGCAAGGCTCGCATCCATTTCGGATTGTCACTGACGGCACTTGCCTATTTCGGCCCGTTGATCAAACCGCCGCTGATGTGGTGGTTTTCCCGTAAAATGCGAAAAATAACTGGGCAAGAACAAGAAGTAAGTCTTGTAGACGCGGTCGATGGAGGCTTTGATCGCGGGAAGTGAGCACGGAGTTTGCTCAACCCGCGCGACAATGCGGTGCGCCCGGCGTGAGGCGCGCAAGAGATGATGAAATTTGGATTGGGGGCCTTTGTTCGTTCTGATGTTCGGAAGGAACGGGGCAGATGGCAGGTATTTGGACGATATAGTTTTAAAGCTTCATGATTTTCCGGCTCTTTTGACGGCTACCTGCTTCGCATTCTCCTGCGTCGTCATCTTCCTGACCGATCCCTTCGCGATGCCGGCCGCCGTCAACAGGCAGAATCGTACCGAGAGAAGCTTGAGGCGGCGGGCCTTTGAATGGGTTGCGAAAGTTCCCGTCATCGCTCTCGTCTATGCCGGCTTCTTCGCGATTTCCTGGCGCCCGCTTTACGGCGCGCAGGGCGCGATCAGTTTTTTCGTCATCTTCACCGGCATTTCACGCGCAAAATTCCAGTTCATCCGTGAGCCCTTGGTCTTTTCCGATATTGCCCTGGTGGTCGACGTTTTCAAATACAAGGAAATTTTCTACGCGAGTTCCCTGAACGTCGTCTTCTGGATCATCGCGCTTTCCTATGTGTTCGGCGTCAGCGGCCTTTACATGTATTTCGAGCCGTCGATCCTACCCGAACGCAACGGTTTCCTCTGGGTTCTCGTAATGCTGGCCGCTGCTTTCGGCCCCTGGCTTGCCCTATTCAGCCGGATTGTCAGCGATCCGGTCTGCCGCTTCACGCAGAAGGTTCTGGGTAAGGTCGATGTCAAGAAGGATACGGTCAGGTTCGGGACCTTCGCATCCGTCGTCTTTCATTTCGTCATCTGGGTCGGCGTCAGACGCGAGGCGATCGTCACGCAGCTGTCAGAGCGATTCCTCTCCGTCCTCCACGAGCTTTGGGAGCATGGCGACGACGAGCCGCTGATCGTCGTCTGGCAATCCGAATCCTTCATCGACCTCCGGCATTTCGGCGTGGAAAACGTCAAGCTGCCCAATCTCGACCGATTGCGGGAGCAGGCGGCGCAATGGGGACGCATGACCAGCGTTTTCGAGGGCGGCTATACGCTGCGCACCGAATTCGCCGTGTTGAGCGGCCTGTTGCCCGAAAACGTCCATATCGACGCGAGCTATCCCTATCTGCGCGCCAGCCACTACAAGGATGTCGTGTGGCCGGCGCGGCTGAAGAAAGCTGGCTGGAAGACGCACTTCATCCACCCCTACGACAAGACCTTTTTCCTGCGCCACAAGGCCATGCCGCAGCTCGGCTTCGACCGGATGATGATGCTGGACGAATTCGATCACAGGCCTGATCGCGATGGACCCTATGTTAGCGATCTGGCGCTGACGAAGAGCGTGATTCGCGCGATCGACGAGGATGGAACGGCGAAAAACTTCATGTTCGTCGCCTCCATGGCGAATCATGGTCCCTGGGAGCCTGGCCGCTGCGGCGACCTGACGGATCCTGTGGATATCTATAGCGAATTGCTGATGCGCGCCGACCATGCGCTCGGCAACCTCGCCCATCACCTCGACAGGCTCGATCGTCCTGTCTGGCTGCTGTTCTATGGCGATCACGCGCCGTTGCTGAAGGCGTTCGCCGATCCCTTTCCGGATCCGCGCACGGATTACATCGTCGTTCCGCTCGGCCGGGCGCGGGCGCATTCGCAAAGGCCGATGCCGGCGCAGGAAGAAGCGCCCTGGAACCTCATCGGCACCTTGCTGCGTTATGCCGGTCTCAGCACCGAGGTCCCGGAGTGATGGCAAGCGGGCAGGAGGCTGGCGAGCAGGGGGGCGCGGCACGCGTCTTTCTCTTCCTGCAAGGGCCGTCATCGCCGCTTTTCGTCGAAATCGCGAGGGGGTTGGAGGCCGCGGGCTGCCGCTGCATCCGCATCAATCTCAATCCTGGCGACTGGATGTTCTGGCATCGCCGCGGCACTTTCAATTATCGCGGCGGTTTCTCCGGCTGGCGCGACTATGTCCGCCGCCGAATCGAGGAAGACGGGGTCACGGATGTGATTCTTCTCGGCGAGGAGCGCCCCTATCATCAGGTGGCGATCGAAGAGGCGCAGCGGCAGGGCGCCGAGATCAATATCGTCGAGATGGGATATTTACGGCCGGATTGGGTAACGATCGAGCGCGAGGGAATGTCGTCCAATTCGCGTTTCCCCGTCGATCCGGAGCATATCCTGCAAGCAGCAGAGGGCTTGCCCGAGCCGGATTGGACGCGTCGCTTCAGCCACAGCTTCCTTGCGGAAGCCGCCTATGATCTTCTCTACAATCTCCCGAATGCCTTCCTGTGGTTCCTTTACCCCGGTTATCGGCGCCATGCGCTCTATCATCCGCTGGCCGAGTATGCTGGCTGGCTTCGACGCCTGCCGTCGGGCGGTAGGCACGCGCGGGAAGCGGACGCGGCGATTGAAGACCTGATTGCCGATGGGACGCGATTCTTCGTCTACCCCTTGCAGCTTCAGACGGATTACCAGCTGCGCTCGCATTCTCCCTTCCATCAGCAGCAGGATGCCATAACGCAGATCATACGATCCTTCGCCATTCATGCCGCTCCCGATACGCATCTGGTGATCAAGCTTCATCCGCTCGATAATGGGCTGGTCGACTGGAAGCGCTATATCGACGGCATCGCCGCCGCCCATGCCGTTTCGTCGCGTGTCAATTTCATCGACGGCGGCAATTTTGAAAAATTGATCGCGGCGAGCTGTGGCATGGTGACGGTCAATTCCACCGCGGCACTTTCGGCGCTGCAAGCCGACAAGCCGGTAAAGACCCTCGGAGCGGCCATCTACGATATCGAAGGTCTGACCGACCGGCAGCCGCTGGACCTCTTTTGGGAAAATCCCACGGCGCCATCTGCCGATATTCGCCACGCATTTCTGAAATTGCTGGCCGCCTCAATCCAGGTACGCGGGAATTTCTACTCCCGTGCCGGCGCGCGCGCCGCGGCGGCTGCGATCGCGGAGCGGCTTCTGGCCCGGACCATCAACTTGCCGGGCGCCTATGTCGATCCGCCGCCCCGACAAAGGCCGGTGAAGATCGATATCTCCTAAGCCTCCATTGAATCGAAGGCCCGATCAGTCTCGGAAAAGCAGCGTCGCTCACTCTCGCATATGTGAGTCGCCGATGAGGCTGCCGACCCTGAAATTGCCATAACGGCACCTTACATACGGAATCGCAGTAAACTTAACGTGTCGATTCGCGTTGAGACAAAGAACGAATACGCGGTTTGCCGGGAGCAAACGTCATGGATGGCAGTAAGATGGAACGGTTTATGCTGAAGGAGCTGCTGGCGATCATCGCAGCTCTCGTGCTTGTTTCAGCGGTGCTTTTGACGATCGTCATCACCGGCAATTACTGAGCGGCACGCCTTGGCGTCCCTGGTTCCATTTGTGCGCAAGACATAGGGGGCTCTCTCTCCCCGAAGTGAGAACGGGCGTCGAACAACTGGCAAGCTAATCGCTTTGCCTATTCATCTTCTTTTTTTAGGAAAAATGGTGGGCGATGACGGACTCGAACCGCCGACATCCTCGGTGTAAACGAGGCGCTCTACCAACTGAGCTAATCGCCCTTCAGCGAAGCGGTGCAATTGCCCGCCGCGTTTCGGTGGCCGTGATCTATGCGGAACGACGTAAAACCGCAAGAGTGTTTGTGAAGTTTTTTTGATTTTTTTGCTCGCGCGGTGTCGGCGCAAGTTATCAACAATATGCGCTTTCTCGAAAGCAGGCCGGGAGAGGGCGGGGCGTATGGGCTGTTTTTGAAATGCGTGGCACGCGAACCTGCCATGCTAAATCGATGGAACCGAACCGCGTTGCCGTTGCCTCTGAAAACAATTCGCGATCTGTCACGGATTTGTATTCAAACCTGCTTGACACCCAAACACGAACCCCGTAGTTAGCCGCTCATCGAACGGCCAAGGCCGCTTTGATGGGTGCGAAAGCATCCGGAACGCTTTGAAATGAATGCGGGTGTAGCTCAGTTGGTTAGAGTGCCGGCCTGTCACGCCGGAGGTCGCGGGTTCGAGCCCCGTCACTCGCGCCATTTCAAAGAATGAATTCCGGGCTTTTGCCGGACCGCAAGGTCAAACAATGCGCGGGTGTAGCTCAGTCGGTTAGAGTGCCGGCCTGTCACGCCGGAGGTCGCGGGTTCGAGCCCCGTCACTCGCGCCATTTCGCTTCAAGTAACTACAATCAATCATCTATTTGCTGCGAGTGCGAAAGGCCCTTTTCGCCTTTGCGCCGATTTGTCGCGATATCGTTGCAACACATTGATAAGTCCGCTTCGCTAGTGCTTGAAGTGAGACATTCAAAAGGCTTGCGCCCGCGCTCCGGCTGCGCTAACCACGGCTTTGTTGCAACGCTCTTTCGCTTGGCTTGGGCATTTGCTCAAAGGCGCCGCCCCGGCGCTCATGGCAGGCAGGGATGGACATGATGACTGGACTGCTCAGTTCCTATATTCCGATAGCGATTTTCATTGGTATTGCCGTAGTGATCGGCCTGGCGTTGTTGATCACGCCGTTTGCCGTCGCTTTCAAAGCGCCCGATTCGGAAAAGCTCTCGGCCTATGAGTGCGGCTTTAACGCATTCGATGACGCCCGCATGAAGTTCGATATCCGGTTCTATCTGGTGTCGATCCTCTTCATCATCTTTGACCTGGAAGTCGCCTTCCTCTTCCCTTGGGCCGTATCCTTCAGTGCGATCGGCTGGTTCGGGTTCTGGTCGATGATGGTGTTCCTGACGGTGCTGACCATCGGCTTTATTTATGAATGGAAAAAGGGAGCCCTGGAATGGGAGTAACCCAAAGCAACACGACGCTCGTTGCGCCGCAGCCCAAGGGGATCATCGATCCCGCGACCGGCAAGCCGGTTGGCAGCAACGATCCGTTCTTCGGCGAGATCAACAATGAGCTCGCCGACAAGGGTTTCCTGGTCACCTCGACCGATGAGCTGATCAACTGGGCTCGTACCGGCTCGTTGATGTGGATGACCTTCGGTCTCGCATGCTGCGCCGTCGAAATGATGCAGGTTTCCATGCCGCGTTACGACGTCGAGCGTTTTGGTTTCGCGCCGCGCGCCTCGCCGCGCCAGTCGGACGTCATGATCGTCGCCGGCACGCTGACCAACAAGATGGCACCCGCGCTGCGCAAGGTCTATGACCAGATGCCGGAACCGCGTTACGTCATCTCGATGGGCTCCTGCGCCAATGGCGGCGGCTACTATCACTATTCCTATTCGGTTGTGCGCGGCTGCGACCGCATCGTGCCGATCGATATCTATATACCGGGCTGTCCTCCCACGGCGGAGGCGCTGCTTTACGGCGTGCTTCTGCTGCAGAAGAAAATCCGGCGCACCGGCACGATCGAACGGTAAGGCAGGGGACAAGGTATTATGAGTGAAGCCCTGAACGAGCTCGCCACCTATCTCACGGAAGTTCGTGGCGCCCTGATTTCGTCGAGCGAGATCAAGTATGGCGAGCTGAACGTGACGACGACGGCCGAAAACGTGATCGCACTGCTGACGTTCCTGCGTGATGATGCCAAGTGCGGCTTCGTCAACATGACGGATATTTGCGGCGTCGACTGGCCGCAGCGCCCTGACCGCTTCGATGTCGTCTATCATCTGCTGTCGCCGAAGAAGAACCTGCGCATCCGCATCAAGGTTCCTGTTGCCGAAGATCAGCCTGTTCCGTCGGCCTGCGGCATCTATCCGGGCGCCGATTGGTTCGAGCGCGAAACCTGGGATATGTACGGTGTTCTCTTCACCGGTCATCCGGATCTGCGCCGCATCCTGACCGACTACGGTTTCGAAGGCCATCCGCTGCGCAAGGATTTCCCGACCACCGGCTTCGTTGAAGTTCGTTATGATGACGCTGCCAAGCGCGTCGTCTACGAGCCGGTCGAGCTGAAGCAGGAATTCCGCAACTTCGACTTCCTCTCTCCCTGGGAAGGCACGGACTACGTGCTGCCGGGCGATGAGAAAGCAAAGGCATAATTTGATGGTGTGTGGCGGGCTTTCAGCCTGCCATTCTCTAGAATACCTGAAAACGCGAGCCCGTCGCCATGACAGAACATAACGTCCGCAACTTCAACATCAATTTCGGTCCGCAGCACCCGGCTGCGCACGGCGTTTTGCGTCTTGTCCTCGAGTTGGACGGCGAAATTGTGGAACGCGTCGATCCGCATATCGGCCTGCTGCATCGCGGCACGGAAAAGCTGATCGAAACGAAGACCTATCTGCAGGCCGTTCCTTACTTCGATCGCCTCGACTACGTGGCGCCGATGAACCAGGAACATGCCTATGCGCTGTCCGTCGAAAAGCTGCTCGGCATCGAAATTCCGATCCGTGGCCAGCTGATCCGCGTGCTCTACTCGGAAATCGGCCGCATCCTTTCGCATCTCCTGAACGTCACCACGCAGGCCATGGACGTCGGCGCGCTGACGCCGCCGCTCTGGGGCTTCGAAGAGCGCGAAAAGCTGATGGTATTCTATGAGCGCGCCTCGGGCTCGCGCATGCATGCCGCCTATATTCGTCCGGGCGGCGTCCATCAGGATCTGCCGGAAAAGCTGGTCCAGGATATCGGCGATTGGTGCGATCCCTTCCTGAAGGCACTCGATGATATCGACGACCTTCTGACCGGAAACCGCATTTTCAAGCAGCGTAACGTCGACATCGGCGTCGTCTCGCTGGAAGACTGTTGGGCCTGGGGCTTCTCGGGCGTCATGGTTCGCGGCTCCGGCGCCGCCTGGGATCTGCGCCGCTCGCAGCCCTATGAATGCTATTCGGATCTGGAATTCGACATTCCGATCGGCAAGAACGGCGATTGCTACGACCGTTATCTCATCCGCATGATCGAGATGCGCGAATCCGTCCGCATCATGAAGCAGTGCGTCAACCGTCTGCTCGGCGATGCCAAGACCGGTCCGGTCTCTTCGCTCGATGGTAAGGTCGTGCCGCCGAAGCGTGGCGAGATGAAGCGTTCGATGGAAGCGCTGATCCACCACTTCAAGCTCTACACCGAAGGTTATCACGTCCCGGCCGGCGAGGTTTATTGCGCCGTCGAAGCGCCGAAGGGCGAGTTCGGCGTCTACCTCGTCTCCGACGGTTCGAACAAGCCGTATCGCTGCAAGATACGCGCCCCGGGCTACGCACATCTGCAGGCCATGGATTTCATGTGCCGCGGCCATCAGCTTGCCGACGTCGCGGCCGTGCTCGGTTCGCTCGACATCGTGTTCGGCGAGGTGGATCGCTGATGCAGCAATGGCTGGTCATCGTTGCCGCGCTGCTTGTCGCTTCGGGTGCTTCCGCCCAGCAAGTCGGCAAGACGCAGACGTTGCCCAGCATCTCTCTGCAAGGTTCGACTGCGAAAGGCGCGAATGTTGCGAAGGGTGACAATACAGCCTCGCCGGGCAAGGAATCGACCATGGCCGATCTCGTGTCTCAGGGCTATGAAATCAAGGCCGCTGTGCCGAACGGCGGAAAGTTTGTTGTGTTTATGCAAAAAGACCAGTCGGCCTATGCCTGCGAATTCTTGTCCCTGACAGATACGCGGTGTGGGTCCATAAACTGAGATAAGGCGTGAAAGATGTCCGTTCGTCGACTAGCCGAAGATCAATTCCAGCCAGCAGCCTTCGCCTTCAACAAGGAGAATGCGGTCTGGGCGGAAAAGACGATCAAGAAATATCCAGAGGGTCGCCAGCAATCCGCGATCATCCCGCTGATGATGCGCGCGCAGGAGCAGGAAGGCTGGGTCACCAGGGCGGCTATCGAGACGATCGCCGACATGCTGGACATGGCCCACATCCGTGCGCTTGAAGTCGCGACCTTCTACACGCAGTTCCAGCTGAACCCGGTGGGCACCAAGGCGCATATCCAGGTTTGCGGCACGACGCCCTGCATGCTGCGTGGCGCCGAAGGGCTGGTGAAGGTCTGCAAGAGCAAGATCAATGGCCACGCCTTCGAACGCAATGCCGACGGCACGCTCTCTTGGGAAGAGGTCGAATGTCAGGGCGCCTGCGTCAATGCACCGATGGTCGTGATCGGCAAGGATACCTATGAGGATCTGACGCCTGAACGTCTCGAAGAGATCATCGATGCATTCTCGGCAGGCGAGGGCAGCAAAGTTCCGACCGGTCCGCAGATCGACCGCGTCTTCTCCGCGCCGGAAGGCGGCCTGACGTCACTGACGACGGAAGCTCCGAAGGCAAAGAGCGCCAGCAGCAAGGCTTCCGTCAAGGTCGACCCGGCTCCGGTTCCGCCATCCGAAGCGGCTCGCCCAAAGAGCACCGACGCTGAAACCAACGCAGCGCTGAAGACACCGGCGACCGCGCCGGCAGCCGCCGCCAAGAATGCCAAGGCAGCCGAAGCGCAGCCGCTTTCCGGGACTACCGCCGCCGAACCCGTAAAGGCGCCGGCCAGCAAGACCGAAAGCGCGCAGAAGCCGGTATTGACCGACAAGGACCGTCCCGCCGGCATCGAAAAGCCCGCGACCCCGGACGACCTAAAGCTGATTTCCGGCGTTGGCCCCAAGATCGAGGCCATTCTGCACGAATTGGGTATTTTCACCTTCGCGCAGGTCGCAAGCTGGAAGAAGGCCGAACGCGAATGGGTGGACGGCTATCTGAATTTCAGGGGCCGGATCGAGCGTGACGACTGGATCAAGCAGGCCAAGGCACTCGCTAAGGGTGGCGAAGCGGAATATATCAAGGTCTTCGGCAAGAAGCCGCGGTAAGAGGTGAAGCATGTTACAAGATCAAGATCGCATCTTTACCAATATCTACGGCCACAAGGACAAGTCCCTGAAGGGCGCGATGTCGCGCGGCCATTGGGACGGCACCAAGCAGATCCTCGAAAAGGGTCGTGACTGGATCATCAACGAGATGAAGGCGTCCGGCCTTCGCGGTCGCGGCGGCGCAGGCTTCCCGACCGGACTGAAGTGGTCCTTCATGCCGAAGGAAAATGACGGCCGTCCGCACTACCTCGTCGTCAATGCCGACGAGTCGGAGCCGGGTACCTGCAAGGACCGCGACATCATGCGCCACGATCCGCATACGCTGATCGAGGGCTGCGTCATCGCCGGTTTCGCCATGGGCGCGAACACCGCCTATATCTATGTTCGCGGCGAGTACATGCGCGAGCGTGAAGCGCTACAGGCGGCGATCGACGAATGCTACGATGCCGGACTTCTTGGTAAAAACAACAAGTTGGGCTGGGACTATGATGTTTACGTTCATCATGGTGCCGGCGCTTACATCTGCGGCGAGGAAACCGCGTTGCTCGAAAGCCTGGAAGGCAAGAAGGGCCAGCCGCGCCTGAAGCCACCATTCCCGGCCAATATGGGCCTCTATGGCTGCCCGACCACCGTCAACAATGTCGAGTCGATCGCCGTTGCCCCGACGATCCTGCGTCGCGGTGCCGGCTGGTTCTCCTCCTTCGGTCGCCCGAACAATGTCGGCACGAAGCTGTTCATGCTGTCCGGTCACGTCAATCGTCCGTGCACGGTCGAAGAAACCATGGGCATCACTTTCCGCGAGCTGGTCGACAAGCATGCCGGTGGCATTCGCGGCGGTTGGGACAATCTGCTTGCCGTCATTCCCGGCGGTGCGTCGTGCCCGATCGTTCCGGCGGCTGACATCATCGATTGCCCGATGGATTTCGATGGCCTGCGCGAAGTCAAGTCGTCCTTTGGTACGGCGGCTGCGATCGTCATGGACAAGTCCACCGACGTCATCAAGGCGATTGCCCGTATCTCGGCCTTCTTCAAGCATGAGAGCTGCGGCCAGTGCACGCCGTGCCGTGAAGGCACCGGCTGGATGTGGCGCGTGCTGGAACGCATGGCCCGGGGCAATGCGCAGAAGCGCGAGATCGACATGCTGTTCCAGGTGACGAAGCAGATCGAAGGTCATACCATCTGTGCGCTCGGCGATGCCGCCGCATGGCCGGTACAGGGCCTGATCCGCAACTTCCGCCCGGAAATCGAAAAGCGCATCGACCAGTACACGGCCAATGCGACGAGCCATGGCGCAGTGCTGGAAGCGGCCGAGTAGGGATGACGATGGCGAAGACCTCAGATACCAGGCAGGATAGCGGAGCGGCCGATGCATCGGCTGATCTCGGCCGTTTTGCCGCGGATATGCTGCGGAACGCGCCAATCATGCCGATCCATCCGTTGATGGCGCATCCCGCGGCGGCCTTCGCCGCGGCTGCCGCCATCGGCTTCGGTTTCACGTCGCAGATCGCCGGTGCGTTCTTCGGCGCGCTGCAGGGCGCGGTCGAAGCGACGAACAAGCGAGCTGTCGCGTCGGCCGAGGAAACGCCGGTGGTGAAGACGGACGGGGCAGGGGAAGCGAAGCCGGTCAAGGCGTCGCCTGTTGCCAAGCCCACTGTTGCAAAGCAGGCAGTCGTGAAGAAGGTTGAGCCGAAGCCGGCCGCGGTGAAAGCTGCGCCAGCCAAGGCAGCGGTGAAGATCAAAGCCAAGGTGGCCCCTACGGCGCCGGTTGTGGCCGAGGCAAAGCCAGCGGCGGCTCCGGCACGCAGCCGCAAGACTGCCGTCAAGACGGATGACCTGAAGCGGATTTCGGGCATTGGTCCGAAGCTGGAGCAGGTTCTGAACGGTCGCGGCATTCTGCGCGTCGCCGATATCGCCGCCTGGAGCGACGCGGATATCGATCGGATTGATGCGGAACTTGGTTTCGATGGTCGTATTCGTCGCGACGACTGGGTCGGCCAGGCAAAGGCGTTTCAGCCGAAAGGCCGGGCTTGAGAGTTTTCCACGGCTGATCCGGCCGTGGAGTGAGAATGAGCGGTGGACATGGTGCGGGTGCTGCCCGTGATAGTTCGCCGGAATGCGGATCTTGTGGGGGACAAGGTTCGGCAAAGGTGATTGTGAGCAAGACTGGTGCCACGCGGCTCAAATGCCGTGCCGGTGGCGAATAGGTGTTGCGGTCATGAAATTGTCTGTGGCCAGGTTCGGCGGCAGACGTGACATAGGACTGAGTGGACGATGGCAAAACTGAAGATTGACGGCAAAGAGATCGAAGTCCCGGATCACTACACGCTTATCCAGGCGTGCGAGGAAGCCGGCGCCGAAGTCCCGCGCTTCTGCTTCCATGAACGACTGTCGGTGGCCGGCAATTGCCGCATGTGCCTCGTCGAAGTGAAGGGTGGCCCGCCGAAGCCGCAGGCTTCCTGCGCCATGGGCGTGCGCGATATCCGTGGCGGCCCGAACGGCGAGCTTCCGGAAGTTTTCACCAACACGCCGATGGTCAAGAAGGCCCGCGAAGGCGTGATGGAGTTCCTGCTGATCAACCATCCGCTGGATTGCCCGATCTGCGACCAGGGCGGCGAATGCGACCTGCAGGACCAGGCCATGGCGTTTGGTATCGACAGCTCGCGCTATCAGGAAGACAAGCGCGCCGTCGAAGACAAGTATATTGGCCCGCTCGTCAGCACCGTGATGAACCGCTGCATCCACTGCACGCGCTGCGTCCGCTTCACGACGGAAGTCGCCGGCATTTCTGAACTCGGCCTGATCGGCCGTGGCGAGGACGCCGAAATCACCACCTATCTCGAGCAGGCGATGACCTCCGAGCTCCAGGGCAATGTCGTCGATCTTTGCCCGGTCGGCGCGCTGACCTCGAAGCCTTTCGCCTTCACGGCTCGCCCGTGGGAACTGAACAAGACCGAATCGGTCGACGTCATGGACGCGCTCGGCTCGGCCATTCGCGTCGACACCCGTGGCCGCGAAGTCATGCGCGTGCTGCCGCGCGTCAACGAGCAGATCAATGAAGAATGGATCTCCGACAAGACCCGCTTCATCTGGGACGGCCTCAAGACGCAGCGCCTCGACAAGCCTTATGTCCGCAAGGATGGCCGCCTCCAGCCGGCAACTTGGGGCGACGCTTTTGCCGCCATCAAGTCCGCTGTTGCCGCCACCAGCGGCGACAAGATCGGCGCGATTGCCGGCGACCTTGCTTCCGTCGAGGAAATGTATGCTCTCTCTGAGCTGCTGAAATCGCTGGGATCGGAAAATCTCGACTGTCGCCAGGACGGGACGGCGCTTGATCCGTCGCTGGGCCGCGCAAGCTACATCTTCAATCCGAGCATCGAAGGCATCGAAGCCGCCGATGCACTGTTGATCATCGGCGCCAATCCGCGCTTCGAAGCAGCCGTGCTGAACTCGCGCATCCGCAAACGCTGGCGTCGCGGCAAGTTCCCGATCGGCGTGATCGGCGAACATGGCGACCTGCGTTACCCCTACGACTATCTCGGCGCTGGCCCGGAGACGCTTGCCGATCTGGTCAGCGGCTCGCACAGCTTTGCCGAAGTTCTGAAGACCGCGCAGAAGCCGATGATCATCATCGGCCAGGGCGCGCTCATCCGCGAAGACGGCGCCAAGGTACTGGCGAATGCCGCCAAGCTCGCCGCTGCCGTTGGCGTGGTCAAGGATGACTGGAACGGCTTTGCGGTTCTGCATACGGCAGCGTCCCGCGTCGGCGGCCTCGACCTCGGCTTCGTGCCGGGCGAAAAGGGCGTCAACGCAGCTCAGATGCTTGCTTCGATGGATGTTCTCTTCCTGCTCGGCGCCGACGAGCTGGACTTTAGCCGCAAGGGCTCGAAGTTCACCGTCTACATCGGCTCGCATGGTGATAACGGCGCGCACAATGCCGACGTCATCCTGCCGGCAGCCACCTACACCGAAAAGTCGGGCACCTGGGTCAACACCGAGGGCCGCGTACAGGTCGGCAACCGCGCCGGCTTCGCCCCGGGCGATGCTCGCGAGGACTGGGCTGTCATCCGCGCCCTTTCCGACGTACTCGGCAAGAAGCTTCCCTTTGATTCGCTGAGAGAATTGCGCGTCAAGCTCTATGCCGCTTTCCCGCATTTCGCCGGTATTGACGAGATCGCTGAAGGCGATAGCGCTCAAATTGTCGCACTTGCGAAAAAAGCCGGCGCGATGGGCAAATCCGCGTTTGCTTCGCCGATCAAAGACTTCTATTTGACGAACCCGATAGCGCGTGCCTCGGCGGTTATGGCCGAGTGCTCCGCATTGGCCCGCAACAATTTCCAGGCTGCGGCAGAGTAAGGGCAGAGGACCATGGATTCATTCGTTTCGACCTATCTCTGGCCGGCGCTGATTATGATTGGTCAGTCCCTGCTGCTTCTGGTCTGCCTGCTGGTCTTCATCGCCTACATCCTTCTTGCCGACCGCAAGATCTGGGCGGCCGTTCAGCTGCGCCGCGGCCCGAACGTCGTCGGTCCCTTCGGCCTGTTCCAGTCCTTTGCCGACCTTTTGAAGTTCATGGTCAAGGAGCCGATCATTCCGGCCGGCGCCAACAAGGCGGTCTTCCTGCTAGCGCCACTGGTTTCCGTGGTGCTGGCACTCTCTACCTGGGCCGTCGTGCCGGTGGCGAACGGCTGGGTTATCGCCAACATCAATGTCGGCATTCTTTACATTCTGGCGATCTCGTCGCTCGAAGTGTACGGCATCATCATGGGCGGTTGGGCTTCGAATTCGAAGTATCCGTTCCTCGGCGCGCTGCGCTCCGCCGCGCAGATGGTGTCCTACGAAGTCTCGATCGGTCTGGTCATCGTCACCGTCCTGCTCTGCGTCGGTTCGCTCAACCTGACGGATATCGTCATGTCGCAGCAGACCGGCCTCGGCACCAAGCTCGGCCTGCCGGCCTCGTTCCTCGACTGGCACTGGCTGTCGCTGTTCCCGATGTTCATCGTGTTCTTCATTTCGGCTCTGGCTGAAACGAACCGTCCGCCCTTCGACCTTCCGGAAGCGGAATCGGAACTGGTTGCCGGCTTCATGGTCGAATACGGTTCCGCGCCGTACATGATGTTCATGCTCGGCGAATATGCCGCCGTCGTTCTGATGTGCTCGCTGACCACGATCCTTTTCCTCGGCGGCTGGTTGCCTCCGGTCGATATCTGGATCCTGAGCTGGGTTCCGGGCATCATCTGGTTCATGCTGAAGGCATGCTTCGTCTTCTTCATGTTCGCGATGGTCAAGGCTTTCGTGCCGCGCTACCGCTACGACCAGCTCATGCGTCTCGGCTGGAAGGTATTCCTGCCGCTGTCGCTCGCCATGGTCGTCATTGTTGCATTCGTGCTGAAGCTGACGGGATGGGCATGATGATGTCGATCCTCGCTTCAAGCAGATTTGGAGGTTGAAGATGGCCGGATTTTCCAACGCCGTCAGCTCGGTGTTCCTCAAGGAATTCGTCGGCGCATTCTTTCTGTCGATGCGTTACTTCTTCAAACAGAAGGCGACGATCAATTATCCCTTCGAAAAGGGACCGGTCAGCCCGCGCTTCCGTGGGGAACACGCCCTGCGTCGTTATCCGAACGGCGAAGAACGCTGCATCGCGTGCAAGCTGTGCGAGGCGATCTGTCCTGCCCAGGCTATCACCATCGAAGCCGGGCCGCGCCGCAATGACGGCACCCGCCGCACGGTGCGTTACGACATCGACATGGTGAAGTGCATCTATTGCGGCTTCTGCCAGGAAGCCTGCCCGGTCGACGCCATCGTCGAAGGGCCGAACTTCGAATTCGCCACTGAAACCCGCGAAGAGCTTTATTTCGACAAGGCGCGGCTTCTGGAAAATGGCGACCGCTGGGAACGCGAAATCGCGCGCAACATCGCGGTCGACTCGCCGTACCGCTAAGCGGAATTTTGAATATGCCGTGACGGGCGGCTGAGATTGTCGCCGTCGCGGTTGAATAGAGACCGGGGCTTTGTGCCGGACATGTGTCCGGCCAAGTCCCATCGGGCAGGGACACTCCCGGCTGCCCGGGGGAAGACGAAAAAGGCACCAACATGGGTCTGCAGGCTCTTTTTTTCTATATCTTCGCCTTTGTCGCGGTGGCGTCGGCGTTCATGGTTATCTCGGCGCGGAATCCGGTCCACTCGGTCCTGTTCCTCATCCTGGTCTTCTTTAATGCCGCTGGCCTCTTCCTCCTCCTGGGGGCGGAATTCCTGGCGATGATCCTGCTGGTCGTCTATGTCGGCGCGGTTGCGGTTCTCTTCCTCTTCGTGGTCATGATGCTCGACATCGACTTTTCGGAGCTGAGGGCCGGCATTCTGGAATATGCCCCGATCGGCGCGCTGATCGGCATCATCCTCGCCGCCGAACTGATCGTCGTCGTCGGTGGCAGCGTGATTTCGCCCGAGATCGCCAAGTCGGTCGCCATGCCGATCCCGGCTTTGACGGAGCGGACGAACACTGCCGCGCTCGGCGACGTGCTCTATACCAACTACGTTTATTTCTTCGAGATCGCCGGCCTTGTGCTGCTGGTCGCGATGATCGGCGCCATCGTTCTGACGCTGAGGCATCGCACGCACATCAAGCGCCAGAATATTTCCCAACAGGTCGCCCGCACGCCCGCGACCGCCGTCGAGGTGGTCAAGGTCAAGCCGGGGCAGGGCGTCTGAGGCGAGGCACGAGGGTCAAAGGAACAAGAACATGGTTATCGGACTTTCCCACTACCTCACGGTCAGCGCCATTCTTTTCGTGCTCGGCGTCTTCGGTATCTTCCTGAATCGCAAGAACGTGATCATCATCCTGATGTCGGTCGAGCTCATCCTGCTCGCGGTCAACATCAACATGGTCGCCTTTTCGTCGTTCCTCAACGACATCGTCGGCCAGGTCTTCGCTCTGTTCATTCTGACCGTCGCTGCTGCGGAAGCGGCCATCGGTCTGGCAATTCTCGTCGTCTTCTACCGTAACCGCGGCTCCATCGCCGTCGAAGACGTCAACGTGATGAAGGGCTGATACAGCTATGTTCCTATATAAGGCTATCGTCTTTCTTCCCCTGATCGGCGCTGTTATCGCCGGCCTGTTCGGCCGCGGCATCGGCGCCAAGGCGTCGGAATACGTCACCACCGGCTTGATGATCATTGCCGCGATCCTGTCCTGGGTTGCCTTCTTTACCGTGGCGCTCGGCCATGTCGAAGGCCCGATCAAGGTCGACGTGCTGCGCTGGATCCAGTCGGGCGGCATTGATGTCGCCTGGTCGCTGCGCATCGACACGCTGACCTCTGTGATGCTGATCGTCGTGAACTCGGTTTCGACCCTCGTTCACGTCTATTCGATCGGATATATGCACCACGATCCGCATCGTCCGCGCTTCTTCGCCTATCTTTCGCTCTTCACCTTCGCCATGCTGATGCTGGTGACCTCCGACAACCTCGCCCAGATGTTTTTCGGCTGGGAAGGCGTCGGTCTCGCTTCGTATCTGCTCATCGGCTTCTGGTTCAAGAAGCCTTCGGCATCTGCAGCCGCGATGAAGGCCTTCATCGTCAACCGCGTCGGCGACTTCGGTTTCGTGCTCGGCATCGCCGGCGTCTTCGTCCTTTTCGGCTCGATCAACTTCGACGTCATCTTCGGCAATGCCCAGGCATTTGCAGCGGGGCAGGGCGGTCAGCCGGGCGATATCGTGCTGAACCTCTTCGGCATGCACCTTGATCGCGGTCATGCGCTGACCGGCGTCTGCCTGCTGCTCTTCATGGGCGCCATGGGCAAGTCGGCACAGTTCCTGCTGCACACCTGGCTGCCGGACGCGATGGAGGGCCCGACCCCGGTGTCGGCGCTCATCCATGCCGCGACCATGGTCACCGCCGGCGTCTTCTTGGTCGCCCGCATGTCGCCGATCTTCGAACTCTCGCCGGATGCGCTGACCTTCGTCACCATCATCGGTGCGATCACCGCCTTCTTCGCGGCGACCGTCGGCCTCGTGCAGAACGACATCAAGCGCGTCATCGCCTATTCGACCTGTTCGCAGCTCGGCTACATGTTCGTGGCGCTGGGTGTCGGTGCCTATGGCGCAGCCATCTTCCACCTGTTCACGCACGCCTTCTTCAAGGCTCTGCTCTTCCTCTGCGCCGGCTCGGTCATCCATGCCGTCGATGGCGAGCAGGACATGCGCTTCATGGGTGGCCTTCGTCCGCATATCCAGAAGACTTTCTGGATGATGGTCATCGGCACGCTGGCGATCACCGGCGTCGGCATTCCCCTGACGCATATCGGTTTTGCCGGGTTCCTCTCGAAGGACGCGATCATCCTCGCCGCCTTCTCCTCGCATAATCCGGCCGCCGGTTTCGCCTTCACGCTGCTGGTCATCGCCGCGATGTTCACCAGCTTCTATTCATGGCGCCTGATCTTCATGACCTTCTTCGGCAAGCCCCGCGCTTCGCATGAGGTCATGCATCATGTTCATGAATCGCCGAACGTCATGCTGATCCCGCTCTATCTGTTGGCGATCGGCGCGGTCGCCGCGGGCATGTATTTCCATGCCGATTTCGTCGGTCATGAATACGAGGAGTTCTGGAAGCACGCGCTCTTCACGCTGCCGGACAACAAGATTCTCGAAGAGATGGAGCATGCACCGCATTGGGTCGAACTCAGCCCGTTCATTGCGATGCTGCTCGGTCTCGTGACCGCCTGGTACATGTACATCAAGTCGCCGGAGACGCCGAAGGCACTCGCAAAGCAGCATCGCGCGCTCTACGAGTTCCTGCTGAACAAGTGGTACTTCGACGAGCTCTATGACTTCCTCTTCGTCCGGTCGGCCAAGGCGCTTGGTCGCTTCCTCTGGAAGAAGGGCGATGTTGGGGTCATCGATACTTACGGTCCGAATGGTATCGCGGCCCGCGTCTCTGATGTCACCAACCGCGTCGTTCGCCTGCAGACCGGTTACCTCTATCACTATGCCTTCGCGATGCTGCTCGGTATTGCAGCCCTCGTTACCTGGATGATGCTCGGGAGTTCCCTCTGATGACCGATTGGCCTATTCTTTCAACGGTCACGTTCCTGCCGCTGGTCGGCGTTCTCATCCTGCTGTTCATGCGGGATGACGGACCCAATGGCCGCCGCAATATCCTGAACGTCTCGCTGCTGACGACGGTCTTCACCTTCATCGTTTCGCTGTTCATCTGGATCGGCTTCGACAACGCCAATCCGGGCTTCCAGATGATCGAGAAGCATGGCTGGCTCGGCACAGGCATCAGCTATCACCTCGGCGTCGACGGCATCTCCATGCTGTTCGTCATCCTGTCGACCTTCCTGATGCCTTTCTGCGTGCTGGCAAGCTGGCTCTCGGTCGAGAAGCGCCTGAAGGACTACATGATCGCCTTCCTCGTCCTCGAGACGATGATGATCGGCGTGTTCGTATCGCTGGATATCGTGCTGTTCTACGTCTTCTTCGAAGCCGGCCTCATCCCGATGTTCCTGATCATCGGCGTCTGGGGCGGCAAGGATCGCGTCTACGCCAGCTACAAGTTCTTCCTTTATACGCTGCTCGGCTCGGTGCTGATGCTGCTCGCCATCATGGCGATGTACTGGCAGGCCGGTACGACGGATATCCCGTCGCTGCTCGCCTACAAGTTCCCGCCGCATATGCAGACATGGCTATGGCTTGCCTTCTTCGCCTCCTTCGCGGTGAAGATGCCGATGTGGCCGGTTCATACCTGGCTTCCCGACGCGCACGTTCAGGCGCCGACGGCGGGCTCGGTCATTCTGGCCGGTATCCTCTTGAAGCTCGGCGGCTACGGTCTCATCCGCTTCTCGCTCGGCATGTTCCCGAACGCGTCTGAATATTTCGCACCGCTCGTCTTCGCCATGTCCGTCATTGCCATCATCTACACCTCGCTGGTGGCGCTGATGCAGGAAGACATCAAGAAGCTGATCGCCTACTCCTCGGTCGCGCACATGGGCTATGTCACCATGGGCATCTTCGCGGCCAACCAGCAGGGTGTTCAGGGCGCGATCTTCCAGATGCTGTCGCACGGCATCGTCTCGGGCGCACTCTTCCTCTGCGTCGGCGTGATCTATGACCGTACCCATACCCGCGAAATCGCGGCCTATGGCGGGCTGGTCAACAACATGCCGAAATATGCGGTCGCGATGATGATCTTCACCATGGCCAATGTCGGTCTGCCCGGCACCTCCGGCTTCATCGGCGAATTCCTGACCCTGATCGGCGTCTTCCGTGTCAACACCTGGGTTGCGCTGTTTGCCGCCACCGGTGTCATCCTTTCGGCCGCTTACGCGCTTTGGCTTTACCGCCGCGTCATCTTCGGCGCGCTGGAAAAGGAAAACCTGAAGAAGCTCTTGGATCTGTCGCCGCGCGAACAGCTGATCCTCTATCCGCTGATCGCACTGACGATCCTCTTCGGCGTCTATCCGGCTCCGATCTTCGATGCGACGGCCGCTTCGGTGGATCTGCTTGTGAACAACTACACCGCAGCCCTGCACGCCGCGCAGAATGTTGCGCTGTCGATGAATTGATGACGGGACTTATTCGACATGACTGCTGACACAATTCTTGCAAGCCTGCATCTTTCCATCCCGGAGCTCATCCTCGCGGTCGGTGCGCTTGTGCTGCTCATGATCGGCGTCTTTTCAGGCGAACGGTCCGGTCCCACGGTCACCGGTCTTGCCATCGCGGTTCTTGCGGTGGCCGGTCTCTGGATCATCTTCGTGCCGGGCGAAGGCCTGGCCTACGGCGGCGCCTATCTCGCCGACGGCTTCTCGCGCTTCATGAAGATCGTCGCGCTGGTCGGCTCGATCGTCGCCATGTTCATGAGCATGGGGCAGGCGCGCGAGCAACAGCTCGATCGCTTCGAGTTCCCGGTGCTCCTGCTGCTGGCGACCCTCGGCATCCTGCTGATGATCTCGGCGCATGACCTGATCTCGCTCTACCTGTCGCTGGAACTGCAGTCGCTGGCGCTCTACGTCGTTGCTGCCATCAACCGTGACAGCCTGAAGTCGACGGAAGCGGGCCTGAAGTATTTCGTGCTCGGCGCGCTGTCCTCGGGCATGCTGCTCTACGGCATGTCGCTGGTCTACGGCTTCACCGGTCATACGACCTTCGATGCAATTGCCACGGCACTCAGCGCCGAGACCCGTTCGCTCGGCCTGGTCTTCGGTCTGGTCTTCGTTCTCGCCGGCCTTGCCTTCAAGATCTCCGCCGTGCCGTTTCACATGTGGACGCCGGACGTTTATGAAGGCGCGCCGACCCCGGTCACCGCCTTCTTTGCCGCTGCTCCCAAGGTTGCGGCCATGGCGATCCTGACCCGCATCGTGATCACCGCTTTCCATCCGGTGCTTGCCGACTGGCAGCAGATCATCGTCTTCATCTCGATTGCCTCGATGGTGCTCGGCGCCTTTGCCGCGATTGGTCAGCGCAACTTCAAGCGACTGATGGCCTATTCCTCCATCGGCCACATGGGCTATGCGCTGGTCGGCCTTGCCGCCGGCAATCAGACCGGCGTCTCCGGCGTCATGCTCTATATGGTCATCTACATGGTCATGACCCTCGGCGTCTTCGCCATCATCATGGCGATGCGCCGCAAGGACGGACGTCAGGTCGAGAATGTTGACGACCTTGCCGGCCTTTCGACGACCAACCCGTTCATGGCGGTCGTGCTGACGGCGCTGATGTTCTCGCTGGCAGGCATTCCGCCGCTCGCGGGCTTCTTCGGGAAGTATTTCGTCTTCGTTGCCGCTATCCAGGCTCATCTCTATGCGCTCGCCATTATCGGTGTTCTCTCGTCGGTTGTCGGTGCCTACTACTATCTGCGCGTCATCAAGCTGATGTGGTTCGATGAAGCCAAGGACGAGTTCGTCCGCACGGACGGTTCGCTGCGTCTGGTCTTCGGTCTCTCCGGTCTTTTCGTCCTTACCTATATCTTCTTTGGCGGTGCTATCGGTGGTGCTGCTGATCTTGCTGCCGCGACGCTGTTTTGATGGCGTCTGACATGAACAGCCGGAAGTCGCTCGCCGACTTCCGGCATGATGCTCTCTCGGAGACTGCGTCCACCAATAGCGAATGCCTGGAGCGGGCGAGGGCTGGGGACGCCGGAAATCTCTGGGTGACGGCGGCCCGCCAGACGGGTGGCCGTGGACGCCGCGGGCGTCCCTGGGTGTCTGAACCCGGTAATCTTTACGCTTCTCTTCTTCTCATCGATCCAGCCCCCATGGACCGCCTTGGCTCATTGCCCCTGGCCGTCGCCGTCGGTGTGCATCAGGCGGTGCGCGGCGTGCTGCCCCTGGCGGCGGAGCCCGTTGAGGTCAAGTGGCCGAACGACATCCTGATCGGCCGCAAGAAGACCTGCGGCATCCTGATCGAAGGGGAGGCCCTCTCCGACGGACGCTATGCGCTGGTCATCGGTATCGGCATCAATGTCGCCGTCATGCCCGACAATCCGATGTATCCGGTCACCTGCCTGCGCGAGCAGGGCTCGACGGTGTCGCCGGAAGAATTGTTTGCCCATCTCTACGCCTCCATGGGTGAGGCGCTGGCCGTCTGGAACAGCGGCAAGGGTGTTCGCGAGATAACGGCGCGCTGGCGCGACGTTGCTTGCGGCATCGGTGAAAAGATCACAGTGAATCTGCCGGATCGTTCGATTTCCGGGCATTTTGCCGGAATTGATGATAATGGCTTGTTGATGCTCGACGCCGGCGGCGGCAAGGTTTTGCCGATCGCGGCGGGCGACGTTTTTTTCAGATCGTAGGTAAAAGATAGATATGGCGAAGCAAGACGAACTGGTGTTTCTGCCTCTCGGCGGCGTCGGCGAGATCGGCATGAACCTCGCCCTTTACGGCTATGGTACGCCGGAACATCGTCAGTGGATCATGGTCGATTGCGGCGTCACCTTTCCGGGGCCGGATCTGCCGGGCGTCGATCTCGTGCTCCCCGACATTCGTTTTCTCGCCAAGGAACGCAAGAACCTCAAAGGCATCATCATCACGCACGCGCATGAGGATCACTACGGTGCTCTGAGCGATCTCTGGCCTGGCCTGAACGTCCCCGTCTATGCCTCGGGCTTTACCGCCGGCCTGCTGGAAGCCAAGCGCGATTACGAAAAGACGATGGGCCAGATTCCGATCACCCCGTTCAAGGCTGGTGACCGCATCAATGTCGGCCCGTTCAGCATCGAAGGCGTCGCCGTCAATCACTCCATTCCCGAGCCGATGTCGCTGATGATCCGCACGCCGGTTGGCAATGTCATCCATACCGGTGACTGGAAGATCGACCACGAGCCGTCGCTCGGGCCGCTCACCGACGAGGCGCGTTTCCGTCAGCTTGGCGACGAAGGCGTGCTGGCGCTGATGTGCGATTCCACCAATGCGCTTCGCGATGGCGTGTCGCCCTCGGAAAAGGATGTGTCCGCAAGTCTGCGCAAGATCATCGAGAATGCCGAGGGCAGGGTGGCAATCACCACCTTCTCCTCGAATGTCGGCCGCATTCGCACCATCGCCGAGGCAGCCGAAGCTGCGGGCCGCGAGATTTTGCTGCTCGGCAGTTCGCTGAAGCGCGTGGTCGACGTCTCCCGCGATATCGGCATCATGGAAGGCCTCAAGCCGTTCATTGCCGAGGATGAGTATGGCTATATCCCGCGCGACAAGGTCGTCATCATCCTGACTGGCAGCCAGGGCGAGCCGCGCGCCGCCCTTGCCAAGCTGTCCCGCGATGAGATGCGCCACGTCGCGCTCGCCGCCGGCGACATCGTTGTCTTTTCCTCGCGCGCCATCCCCGGCAACGAGAAGGCGATCCAGGATATCAAGAACGGTCTCACCGAACAGGGCGTGCATGTGGTGACGGACGCGGAAGCGCTGGTCCACGTCTCCGGCCATCCGCGCCGCAACGAACTGCAGAAGATGTACGAGTGGACGCGGCCGAAGGTCGTCGTGCCGGTGCATGGCGAGCCGACGCATCTGGCCGCGCATAAGGAATTGGCCGAGCAATCCGGCATCTCCATCGTGCCCAAGGTTCGCAATGGCGACATATTGCGGCTGGCGCCCGGTTCGGTCGAAGTCATCGGTCAGGCCCCGCATGGCCGCATCTTCAAGGATGGCATACTGATCGGCGATTACGACGAGATGGGCATCGGCGATCGCAAGAAGCTTTCCTATGTCGGCCATGTCGCCGTTAACGTCGTGCTGGATGCCCGCTATGACATCGTCGGCGATCCGGATCTCGTCGCGATCGGCCTGCCGGCCTATGACGACGAGGGCGAAGAGATGGAAGACACGCTGTTCGACGCCGTCGTCAGCGCCATCGAGAGCATTCCGCGCGCTCGCCGCAAGGATATCGACATGTTGCAGGAAGCCGCGCGCCGCGCCGTGCGTGCTGCCGCCAATCATGGCTGGGGCAAGAAGCCTGTCGTGACCGTCTTCGTCACGCGCATGGCGGGTTGATCCACGGTTTCTATCCCATCAAGGAAGAGAGAACAGCCATGCTCGGACGCATCAATCACATTGCGATTGCCGTTCCTGATATTGCCGCCGCCGCCGCCACCTATCGCGAAACGCTGGACGCCAAGGTGTCCGAGCCGCAATCCCTGCCGGAGCATGGCGTCACCGTCGTTTTCGTCGAGCTGCCGAACAGCAAGGTCGAACTTGTGGAGCCGCTTGGCGATAGCTCGCCGCTATTGAAATTCCTTGCCAAGCATCCTACCGGCGGCATGCATCACATCTGCTACGAGGTGGACAATATCCTGGCGGCGCGCGATCGTCTGATCGCAGGCGGCGCGCGGGTGCTGGGCGATGGCGAGCCCATGATCGGTGCCCATGGCAAGCCGGTGCTCTTCCTGCATCCCAAGGACTTTTTCGGGACGCTCATCGAGCTCGAGCAAGTGTGACATTAGGGCGCTGGGCCGCGCTTTGAAACCTGGCGGTTTTGGCTCTATAAGCTGTTGTGGATGAGGAGGAGACGGGTCGATTTTTGCCCGTCTTGAGGGAGCATATGGCCCAGCAGATTTTCTCGACTTGCGCCGTCTATTTCGTTGTCTGGTGGATCACGCTGTTCGCCGTCCTGCCGTTCGGCCTGCGCACACAAGCCGAGGACAATCATGTCATCCTCGGCACGATCGAAAGCGCGCCGACGAAGTTTCGGGGTTTTCGGGTGGTGCTGATCACGACTGTGGTATCCGCCGTGATCTACGCGGCATGGTATGTCAGCGCGCATTATTTCGGCTTCGGTTTCAACTCCATGCCGCAGATCATTCCGCACTATGACGATTAAGGTTCGTGCCCGGAAATTTCCGGGATGCACGGCTGGAAATTCGATGTCACTGAATGGCCCGGAAACTGTCACACCTTCGTCATGTGATTGGGGCAAAGAGACTGCGCGACAAGGGTGGTCGCATCATACCGGCTGGTCGGTCTTGAGGGACGTTTCAAAGCCTGGTTTTTAAGAAAACCCTGTGGCGGCTTGATGCGAGAAAGCAAAAAAAAACAAGGCGGTAAGCCTTGTTTTTAAGTATCGCGTGATCCTTATCCGTTGCCGGGGCAGCGACGAGCGCGCCTAAGATCTGATCCTCCCAAGACTTGACCGCGAAACGACAAGAATTTAGCCTTCCTGCCTCTTTTGTGAGCTAAAATTAGCTCAAAGAATGAGCTTTGTCATCTGTTTTTTTGCTTTTTTGTTACAGTCGCGCAGAATTTTTCTGTTGACAGTTTCTCGCCACAAATCCTTATAAACATGCATTTTTTCGAATTCGCGAAAATGGTTGATGGCGCCCCGTATCTGCGGGCGCACGCCGGATTTGCGCCGCGCAAATGCGGGTTTCCTTCCTGCCCCGAAGCAGTTATGAACTGCCTCCAGCAGACAATTTTTTAACGATTCCGCCGGACGCGGAACGTCAAACCATCTGGAATCGACCCATGCGCCTGTCTCGTTACTTCATGCCCATCCTGAAGGAAAATCCCAAGGAGGCGGAAATCGTTTCCCACCGGCTGATGCTGCGTGCCGGCATGATCCGCCAGCAGTCGCAAGGCATCTATTCCTGGCTGCCGTTGGGCAAGCGCGTTCTCGACAAGGTCAATAAGATCATCCGCGAGGAGCAGAACCGTTCCGGCGCAATCGAGCTGTCGATGCCGACCTTGCAGTCGGCCGAACTCTGGCAGGAAAGCGGTCGTTACGACGCCTATGGCAAGGAGATGCTGCGCATCAAGGACCGCCAGGAGCGGCCGATGCTCTATGGCCCGACCAACGAGGAGATGATCACCGACATCTTCCGTTCCTACGTCAAGTCCTACAAGGACCTGCCGCTGAACCTCTACCATATCCAGCTGAAGTTCCGCGACGAGATCCGTCCGCGCTTCGGCACCATGCGCTCGCGCGAATTCATGATGAAGGATGCCTATTCCTTCGATCTGACGCAGGAAGGCGCCGTGATCGCCTACAACAAGATGTTCACGGCCTATCTGCGCACCTTCGATCGTCTGGGTTTGCGGGCAATCCCCATGCGTGCCGACACCGGCCCGATCGGCGGCGATCTCAGCCACGAATTCATCATCCTCGCCGATACCGGCGAATCCGAAGTTTTCTGCCACAAGGATTTCGTCAATTTCGATATCCCTGCGGAAGACACGAATTTTGATGACGCCGCCGGCCTGAAGGGCATCTTCGACAAGTGGACGTCGCTTTACGCGGCAACCTCCGAAATGCACGACGAGGCGGCCTTCAATGCCATTCCCGAAGGCGAACGCCTGTCGGCGCGCGGCATCGAAGTCGGCCATATCTTCTATTTCGGCACCAAATATTCCGAGCCGATGGGCGCGAAAGTGCAGGGTCCCGATGGCAAGGAACACGCCGTCCACATGGGATCTTACGGTATCGGCCCGACACGCCTTGTTCCCGCCATCATCGAAGCATCGCATGACGAGAACGGAATCATCTGGCCGGCCTCGGTCGCGCCCTTTGATGTCGTCGTGATCAACATGAAGTCTGGCGATCAGGCCTGCGACGCCGCTTGCGAGACGATTTATGCGGCTCTGTCCAAGGCCGGCAAGGATGTCCTGCTTGACGATCGGGACGATCGCGCCGGAACGAAGTTCGCAACGGCCGATCTGATCGGTGTGCCCGTGCAGATCATCGTCGGGCCGCGTTCGATCGCGGGCGGCGAAGTGGAAGTCAAGGACCGCAAGACAGGCGCCCGCGAGACGATGACCGTCGAAGCGGCGATCAATAAACTGGCAGGCTGATACAGCAATAGGATGAGAAGCGAATGGCGGTAACCGCGGCAGCCGAGCAGCAGGAAAAGTCTATCACGACTAGTCCGTCATCGCGTCCATTCTCCGGTTTCGAGCGGCTTGTCGCCTGGCGCTATCTGCGCTCCCGGCGCAAGGAGGCGTCGATTTCGGTCATTGCCGGCTTCTCGCTGGTCGGTATCATGCTCGGCGTTGCGGCGCTGATCATCGTCATGGCCGTGATGAACGGCTTCCGCGCCGAGCTTTTCAAACAGATTCTCGGCTTCAACGGCCATGTCATTGTCCAGCCGATCGATTCGCCGCTGAATGACTACGCCTCGCTGGCGCAGAAATTTTCGGCCGTTCCCGGCGTCACCATGGCTTTGCCGCTGGTCGAAGGTGAAACGCTCGCCTCTGGTCGCGGCGGCTCCGGCACAGGCGCGCTCGTGCGCGGCATCCGCTCCGAGGACCTGACGAAGCTCAAGACGGTTTCGGACCATATCGTCGATGGCGACATGGTCGGCTTTGCCGCCGGTCAGGGTGTCATGGTCGGCTCGCGCCTGGCGCGGCAACTCGGCCTCACGGTCGGCGATCAGATCACGCTGACCGCGCCCGATGGTGATGTCACGCCGTTCGGGGTCAATCCGCGCGTCAAGGCCTATAGCATTTCCGGTATCTTCGAAGTGGGCATGTCGGAATATGATTCCTCCGTGGTCTTCATGCCGCTCGAGGAGGCGCAGCTGTTTTTCAACGCCGAAGGGATCGTCGAGAAGATCGAGCTCTTCATCAGCAATCCCGATGATGTCGACCTCTTGAGACCGAAGATCGAAGCGGCGGCGGGGCGGCAGATCTTTCTGACCGACTGGCGGCAGGTCAACGCCACCTTCTTTTCGGCGCTCCAGGTCGAACGCAACACCATGTTCATGATCCTGACGCTGATCGTCATCGTCGCGGCACTGAACATCATCTCCGGCCTGATCATGCTGGTGAAGGACAAGGGAAGCGATATCGCCATCCTGCGCACCATGGGCGCGACATCAGGGGCGATCATGCGCATCTTCTTCATGACAGGCGCCGCGATCGGCGTTGTCGGCACTCTCGCCGGCGTTGCGCTTGGCGTTCTCGTTTGCCTCAACATCGAATCGATCCGCCAGTTCTTCTCCTGGATATCGGGCACGGTGATCTTCAATCCCGAGGTCTATTTCCTCAGCAAGCTGCCGGCCCAGATGAACCTGAGCGAGACCATCTCCGTCGTCGTGATGGCCCTGACGCTATCCTTCCTCGCCACGATCTTCCCGGCCTGGCGTGCCTCGCGGCTCGATCCGGTGCAGGCGCTACGGTACGAATAAGGAATTCCACATTTGATGAAACGCAACGTCGTTCTCCAGCTCTCGGGCGTGGAGCGTCATTACGGGCAGGGCGATACCCGGCTATCGATCCTGAAGAGCGCCGATTTCGCCCTGCATAGCGGCGAGATCGTCGCCCTGGTCGCGCCGTCCGGGACGGGCAAGTCGACGCTCTTGCATGTTGCCGGTCTGCTGGAACATCCCGATGCCGGCGAGGTGCTGGTCAACGGGCACGCCTGCGAAGGACTGTCCGATGAAAAGCGCACGGCAGTTCGCCGCAGCGAAATCGGTTTCGTCTATCAGTTCCATCATTTGCTGCCGGAGTTTTCGGCACTTGAGAACATCATGATGCCGCAGCTGATTTCTGGCCTGTCGCGGAAGGAGGCGAGCGTTCGTGCCGCCCAGCTTCTCGACTACATGCGTATCGGCCACCGCGCCGATCACCGCCCGGCCGAACTGTCCGGTGGCGAGCAGCAGCGCGTCGCCATCGCCCGCGCCGTCGCCAATGCGCCGCTGGTGCTGCTGGCCGACGAGCCGACCGGCAACCTCGACCCTGAAACCGCGCATTATGTCTTCGACGCGCTCGAAGCGCTGGTGCGGCAGTCGGGCCTTGCGGCGCTGATCGCCACGCACAATCACGACCTTGCGGCCCGCATGGACCGCCGCGTTACCATCAACGACGGCAAGGTCGTGGAATTCTGATCGTCCGTCAGGGGACGATCAGCCCGCCGCGATAGTCCAGCTCGTAAGCTTTGCGCTCGTTCACCAGGATGGCTTCGTGGCCGCTGAAGTGATCGCAGCCGCCGGTGCTGCGGTCTACATAGCAACCGAGCGGATGGTCGAATTCGAAGCCTCCGAGGAAGCGCTTCTCATCGAGGTAGAGCCGCAGCAGCGACGCCTTGATGATCATCCCCGCCGTCGTGCCGTCGATTAGATCGGGCTCGACGATGCGCCCGAAATAATTCATCGCCCAGACCGGTTCATCGTCGAGCCAGATCAGTTCCTGCCCGGCGAAATCCGTGCCGCCGAAATAGCTGTCGAGATAGCGCCAGCGACCATTGGCGTAGCCGATATCATGCGAGCCACTGCGGCAGGACGGCAATCTCTCGCCATCGCCGACATAGGTTTCGGCCTTCGCGGTGACAATGAAATCATTCAGCTCGGCAAGGTCCGGCACGGTTCTCTCCATTCATGGTGAGCGACCAGCATGTCACGGGCACCACGATTTGTAAAGAACATATAGTGAACAAATGGAATGTTGTTACTGGCTGACGCCGCAGCCTTTCTGGCCGAAATCGTCCTCCCAGTCCTCGATCTTGATGGTCTTGCCCTCGGTCTTAAGGCTTTTACCGCTCTTCGTCGCCTTGCCGGTCAGGACATTGTAATCGCAGCTATAACCGCCATCGGGGTTCAGCGTATCGCGGTAATCATAGGTGTAGCCGGCGACCACAAAGGCGTTGTTGCGGAAGGCGAGCGTGAGCGTCTGCTCCCAGCGGTCGCGTCCGATGGCGTCGTTTTGCGAGGTGACGGCGATCGAGCCGTTCGGCAGCACCTTGATCGAGGGTTCCTGGCCAAAGATGCCGTCGGGCTCCGTGCTGCCCGGAACCTTATTCGGTGCGGCCGCCGCAAGCCTCAGCAGGGAATGTTCGTCGTCGCGCAGATAGATGTAGATGCCGATGGGATTGTCGGCCTGATCATCAGGCGCCGGCGCCACCAGCAGGGCGAGATCCGGTTTGCCATCCTTGTTCCAGTCGCCGATTGCGGCATCGACGATACGCCCGGGCGCGATGGCGGTTTCGGCGGCGGCCGTGGCAGTGGCGGAAAGCGAAATGAGGGCTGCGACAACAAGCGGCTTCATGGTGATCTCCCGGTTCATTCTGTCTCCTTAGCAATTGCTACCGAAGGCTTGGTTAAGCTCTTTTGAAATGTTCCTCGCACTCATGTCGAGTACCACTAAAAGTCAGATTGTTGGGTAGCGATCCAAAAGTCCGACCAAAGCTTAGCGACTGTCCAAGCTTGATACTGTTTGACCGCCTCATCCAGTAAACTAGTCTAGATGGGACATGAGACTGGGAACGCGGGACGCATTGCGCCGCCGAGATGGGCGTGTAGGTGCTATGGAAGGGTAGGATATGGCAACGCTATACATGTTAATGGGGTTGCCAGGGGCGGGGAAGACAACAATTGGCAAACGCCTTGAGCAGAATTGCCCTGCATTGCTGCTGTCTCCAGACGTGTGGATGGCGCGAGTTGTTCGGGACGGCTACGATGCCGACAGACGACGAGCGGTACAGCAATTGCAGTTGGAGTTGGCCGATAGGGTTCTTCGTCTCGGGCGCGACGTGGTCCTGGAATTTGGGTTCTTCCGTCGCGCAGAGCGAGACGATGCACGAAGGCTGGCGTCCAAGGCAGGCGCCGAGGCGCAACTGATCTTCCTGGACCCGCCTTTTGAGGAACTGGTTAACCGTGTCGAGGCGCGTAACCAGGACCTGCCGCCCGACACATTTTCTGTAACGCGGGAGCACCTCGAATTGTGCGCTACGTGGCTTGAGCGGCCGTTGCCGGAGGAGGAGGCTTCCATATATCATTAGCGCCGCAGGCGGTCGTTAAGATCATCGGAAATGCGAATTTACCTGACGCCATCCGGATATGCAGTGCGATTGCTGGTGCCCCTTGAGAAGCCAAGAGTTGCGCCCATCATCTGGCCTTTGATGACGCATTTGCCTCGGCCGGTTCTTCCGTCCATCGACATGCAGGAGAACATCGATGATGAAATTTATTGATGGTCCTATTGACTCTCGAACAAAAATAGAACAAATAAGAAACATAACGAGTAAGGAGCGCGTAAATGACCGATATCATTCGAGACGTTGCAGCATTCACCTCCATCGTGATGTTCGTCGCCAGCTTTTCCCTGATCATGATGGCGATGTGAATCTTATCCCCACGGGTGTTGCGATGCGCCCGTTAATCATGAGGACAGCTTCTGGACTTTATCGTCCGCTATGCCGACAATGCAGCCGATTCATTTGGGCATGCGGAAGGGCATAGAATGGCGGATATGACGAGCAGCGGTGCGACGAGTGCACCGGTCGGTGACACGCCGGAATTCGTGCATCTTCGTGTCCATTCCGCCTATTCACTGCTCGAGGGCGCATTGCCCCTGAAGAAGATCCTCGCCAAGGCGGCCGGCGACAATCAGCCGGCCATTGCCGTCACCGACACCAACAATCTTTTCGTCGCGCTGGAGTTCTCCCAGAAGGCGATGGACGACGGCCTGCAACCGATCATCGGCTGCCAGGTATCCATCGATATGGAGGATGGTGTCGAGGGTGAGAAGCGTGGTCCGCAGCAGGCTTTGGCCAAGCTGCCGTCCATCGTCTTGTTTGCTGCCACCGAGCGGGGCTATGAGCGGCTGGTCGACCTTGTCAGCCGTGCCTATCTCGGCGGTGAGGGCAATCAAGCCGTTCATATCACCGCCTCCTGGCTGGAAGAGATCGGCACGGAGGGGATGATCGCGCTGACGGGGTCGCTCGGCGGTCCTGTCGACATGGCGCTGAAGGAGGGGCATGCGCCTCAGGCGCTGTCGCGGCTTCTGACACTGAAGCGCCTGTTTGGCGACCGGCTTTATATCGAGCTGCAACGTCATGGCACCTATGACCGCCGCCACGAGCAGAAGATGATCGCGCTCGCCTATGAGCACGAGCTGCCGCTGGTCGCCACCAACGAAGCCTTCTTCCCGACCCGCGACGACTACGATGCCCATGACGCGCTGATGGCGGTTGCCCACAACGCCATCGTTTCGGATGACACCCGTTTTCGCTTGACGCCGGATCATTATCTGAAGAGCCGCGCCGATATGGCGAAGCTTTTCGCCAACCTGCCGGAAGCGCTGGAAAACACCGTGGAGATCGCGCGGCGCTGCTCTTTCGTGCTCAAGACCCGCAAACCGATCCTGCCGCGCTTCACCGGCGCCGCCGACGATGAGGAAGAGGCCGATCGCGCCGAATCCGCGGAATTGCGTGCCCAGGCGATCGAGGGTCTCGACCAGCGGCTAGCTTCGCTTGGCATGGCGCCGGGCTATGTGGAAAAGGACTATCGCGAGCGGCTGGAGTTCGAGCTCAGCGTTATCGAACGTATGAAGTTCCCCGGCTACTTCCTGATCGTTGCGGACTTCATCAAATGGGCGAAGCGCCATGATATCCCGGTCGGCCCCGGCCGTGGTTCGGGTGCGGGATCGCTGGTCGCCTATGCGCTGACCATCACCGACGTCGATCCGCTGCGTTTCTCGTTGCTGTTCGAGCGCTTTCTCAATCCCGAACGCGTGTCGATGCCGGACTTTGACATCGACTTCTGCCAGGATCGCCGTGAAGAGGTGATCCGCTATGTCCAGGCCAAGTATGGTCGCGAGCAGGTGGCGCAGATCATCACCTTCGGTTCGTTGCAGGCGCGCGCCGCCCTTCGCGACGTCGGCCGCGTGCTGGAAATGCCCTATGGCCAGGTCGACAAGATCTGCAAGCTCGTGCCGAACAACCCCGCCAATCCGACACCGCTGCATCAGGCGATCAAGGAAGAGCCGCGCCTGCAGGAGGAGGCCGACAAGGAGCCGGTCGTCGCCCGCCTGCTGGACATCGCCCAGAAGATCGAGGGTCTCTATCGCCACGCGTCGACCCACGCCGCCGGCATCGTCATCGGCGACCGCCCGCTGTCGAAGCTGGTGCCGATGTATCGCGATCCGCGCTCCGACATGCCGGTTACCCAGTTCAACATGAAATGGGTTGAGCAGGCCGGCCTGGTGAAGTTCGACTTTCTCGGCCTGAAGACGCTGACGGTCCTGAAGACCGCCGTCGATTTCGTCGCCAAGCGCGGCATCGCGATCGATCTCGCCAGCATCCCGCTCGACGACAAGAAGACCTACGACATGCTCTCGCGCGGCGAGACGGTCGGCGTGTTCCAGGTGGAAAGTGCGGGCATGCGCAAGGCGCTGATCGGCATGCGCCCGGACTGCATCGAGGATATCATCGCGCTCGTGGCGCTCTATCGTCCAGGCCCGATGGAAAACATCCCGGTCTACAATGCCCGCAAGCATGGCGAGGAAGAGATCGAATCGATCCATCCGACCATCGACTACCTCCTGAAGGAAACGCAGGGCGTCATCGTTTACCAGGAACAGGTGATGCAGGTCGCCCAGGTGCTCTCGGGCTATTCGCTCGGCGAGGCCGATCTTCTGCGTCGTGCCATGGGCAAGAAGATCAAGGCGGAGATGGACCAGCAGCGCGAGCGCTTCGTCGATGGCGCCGTCAAGAATGGCGTGTCGAAAGGCCAGTCGGACGTCATCTTCGATCTGCTGGCCAAGTTCGCCAATTACGGCTTCAACAAGTCGCACGCCGCCGCCTACGCCATCGTCTCCTACCAGACGGCCTATATGAAGGCGCATTATCCGGTGGAGTTCCTCGCAGCGTCCATGACGCTCGATATGGCGAACACCGAAAAGGTCAACGACTTCCGCCAGGACGCCAAGCGCCTCGGCATCGAGGTCATCGCGCCGTCGATCCAGACCTCGTTCCGCCGTTTCGAGACGGGCGAGAACCGCATCTATTATGCCCTGGCCGCCCTCAAGGGCGTCGGCGAATCCGCTGTCGACCATATTGTCGAAGTCCGTGGTGATCAGCCTTTCGCCGGGATCGAGGATTTCTGCCTGCGCATCGATCCGAAGCAGATTAACCGCCGTGTGCTGGAAAGCCTGATCGCCGCCGGTGCCTTCGATTGTTTCGAGATCGACCGCGCGCAGCTGATCGGCGGGATCGATCGGATCATGGGCTATGCGCAGGTCGCGCAGGAAAACAAGCGCAGCGGCCAGCACGATATGTTCGGAAGTGCGGCCTCGGGGCCTGAGAAGATCTCCTTCCCGCCGTTCACACCCTGGCTTGCCTCGGAGCGGCTGCTGCGCGAATTCCAGGTTCTGGGCTTCTATCTTACCGCCCATCCGCTCGACACCTACAAGAGCGTGCTGGACAAGATGCGGGTGCAGAACTTTGCCGATTTCTCGGCAGCTGTGAAGCAGGGGGCCAGCAACGGCCGCCTGGCGGGAACGGTCATCTCGAAGCAGGAACGCAAGACGCGCACCGGCAACAAGATGGGCATCTTCGTCTTCTCCGACGCTTCGGGCCAGTTCGAAGCCGTGCTGTTCTCCGAAGTGCTCAATCAATATCGCGATGTGCTCGAAGTGGGCAAATCCTTCGTCGTCACGGCCCAGGCCGACGAGCGGCCGGAAGGCATCAGTCTGCGCTTGCAGACGGCGCAGTCGCTGGAGGAGAAGTCGCTGCAGATGCAGAAGGCGCTGCGCGTCTATGTCCGCGATTCCGGCCCGCTGAAGGCGGTGGCCGCGCACCTCAACGCGAGGGGCGACGGCCTGGTCTCCTTCATCGTCATCAAGGAGGAGGGCAAGCGCGAGGTCGAGGTGGTGCTGCAAGAGAAATACCGCATCACGCCGGAGATCGCGGCCGCGCTGCGCACAGCGCCCGGCGTGATTGATGTGGAGCTGGTCTAGCCCTTTTTCCCCAACGCGCCGCTATTGGTAATGGTGATGAAATCGGTGCCGTTCCCGGTTTCCGGGCCGACGCCGGTGTCGGAAATCGTCAGGGACGACCCTGCCGTCAGCAGATCGCCGATCCTGCGCCTGATGTCGTCGGGTATGGTAATGCGGTTGAGCGCGCGGTCGGCGGCGTCGAAGGCTTGTGCCTGCTCTTCGCTGGTGATGCCGAGCCGCTTCTTGGTATCCCTGGAGAGATCGTCTTCCAGCGTCACGCCGAACCAGTCCGTCTTGCCGTTTATCCTGTCGACCGCATTTGCGGTGAAGAAATGCGTGCCGAGTGCTTCCTGCGGCTCGGCGATGATTGCCGGCGCTTCGAATAGTGGCTTGAAATTCTGGCGAACCAGGATGGCGCCATTCGGCGGCTCGCCCTTGCCGGCAGCGGCATAGACCGCCTTCATCAGCGCCGGGCTGACGAGGCTGCCCGAGGTCGTGATACCATGCGCCTTCTTGAAGTCGCCGATCGCCTGCACGGTCGCCGGTCCGAGCAGTCCGTCCGGGGTGCCGGTGGTAAAGCCCATGTCGTTCAACAGGCCCTGCAGATCACGAACGTTTTCGTGTAGTCCCCGGCGGGTCATCAGGATGCTGAGTGGCGCTTGGTCGACCGGTCGTGCTGTCCGTACGGCCGGCGGCAACGGCAAGGCCGCGACATCGTTGGTGGCGACCTGCACCGGCTGTGCCTGCGGCATGAAGATGGCTGTTGTCGGACGCAATTCGAGATCGGAGAACAGCACGGAGGCGGGTGCTGCCTCGGGCTGGAACAGCATGGCGTGCTGGAAAGGCTGCGGCACCAACGGATGGTCGGCGATGACGACATGCACGCCGCGCTCGGTCATCTGGTAGAGCATCTTGGCAAAGGCTTTCGGCATACGCACGCAGCCATGCGAGGCGGGGTAATTCGGCACCGAACTCGATTCGTGCAGCGCGATGCCGGACCAGGTCAGCCGCTGCATGAAGGGCATTGGCGAGTTCGAATAGAGATTGGATTCGTGATAGACCTCCTTCTCCAGAATGGAGAAGATGCCGCTCGGTGTCGTGTGGCCACGCTTGCCGGTCGAAACCTTCGACGTCGCCACCACCTTGTCGCCGTCATAGACGGCCAGCGACTGCCGGTCCTTGGACACGACGATCTGCAAGGTGCGGACGTCATCCGCCGCAAGGGCAGGGTGAATGAGGGCTGTGGCCGACAACAGGCCAAGTCCGAAAAGAAAATGCGGCTTCATACACACATACCAAACGCAATACTCGTATTGATGTAGACTAGACTTCGAAGTTTAAGGAAGACTTGAAGACAAGCCTTCAGTTCGAAATGCTTTTCCGGCGATTCACCAGGAAAAGACCCGCTCAATGAGCGCAATTGCGGCAGGAAGTATTTTATGTAATTCTTAAGTTACGGATTGTGGGGCCGGGTGGGGGTTCGACATGCAAGTGGACGTGATCGAAACGCTGGAAGATCTGCAAGCGTTGAAAGGCAACTGGGATCGGATCTACGAGATCGACCCGGAAGCGCACTGCTTTTTGTCCTCGACATGGATATCGAGTTGGTTTGCCTCACGCACCTTGCCCTGGTTCGTGCTGGCGGCGAGGGAAGAGGCCGATGGCGCCTATGTGGCTTTCCTCCCGATCCAGATCGGCACCGGGCTTGATCGCGGCAAGGGCTTTTACAATATCGTCGCCATGGGCGGCTCCTACTTTGCGCCCTATACCGGCATTCTGAGCGACCCTGCTCACGCGGATGCATCGGCCCTGGCCTTTGCCGAGCATATCCGAACCTTTCACTGGCGCAGCCTGCATCTGGACGGCATCGACCGATCATCCGCGCGGATCGGGCGTTTCCTTGACCATTTCCCGCCCGAGGATTTTACCGGCGACAGGGTCAGGCATCCGGCACGGATCCAGAATGCGACAGACCGGGTCGATCCGGAGATCCATCTCCATGTGACGCTGCCGGCGAATTTCGAATCCTTCCTCAGCGAAAAACTACGCCCAAGGGTGCGGCGCAATGTCCGCCTTGGCCTGCGCAAGCTGGATGGCTCGACGACGCTGCGGGTGACGCATGGCGAGGGCGGAGCCGGTGAGGCAGACTTGGAGACACTGCTTGGCCTCTGGGAGAAGCAATGGGGACAGCGTGGTCCAGGCCATGCGCGCTATATCCTCGATAATGCGCGGTCGGTTTTGCCGGATAGCTTCCGCGACGGCGATCTCTTTATGCCGATCCTGTGGCAGGGCGAGACGCCGATCGCGGCTGCCGCCATTCTTCTCGACCGCCCCAGGAAGAGCCTGATGTGTTTCCTGAGCGCACGCGATGTGACGATCCGGGACCTATCTCCGGGCTTGATCCTTCATGCCCATACGATCCGCTGGGCGATCGAGAACGGCTTTCGCATCTACGATCTCGGCGCAGGCAATTACGCGCATAAATATGCTTTCGGCTCCGTCAGCCGGCGCATCGAGCACTATCGGATCGACACACGGACGGGGTGGAATCTGGGTGAACGGCTGGATCCGCATAGTCTGCCGCTCGTGCTTGCCCGCGTCAAAGATCTACATGCCGCTGGCGATCAGCGCGATGCCGAGATCGGCTGCCGGCAGATCCTAGCCGTCGAGCCTGCGCATCGCGAGGCATTGGCGCTCTATCGCGACATCGCAGCGTCGCGGACGCTCTGGCAGAAAATCTGGTCCGATGATGCCCCGACCGGTGACCAGGGATCTGCCGATCGCGTCCAGGCGGAAAGGCAATACCGCGCCGCGATCGCTGAAAATCCCGGAGATTTCGATGCCGTGCACCGGCTGAGCATACTCCTGCTGCTGCGTGGCGAGGGCGAGGAGGCGGAGGCCGAGATCGCGCGGGCACTGGAGCTTCGCCCCGCTTCCGCTGCCGCCCATTGCACCTACGGCAATATCCTTGCCGCGACCCGGAATTTCGAGGCTGCCGTCATCCGCTATGATCGCGCGATTACACTGGAGCAGGACTACGCGGTTGCCCACAACAACAAGGCCAACGCCTTGCGCCACCTCGGGCGCCCCGACGAGGCGCTGGCGAGCTATGACGACGCGATTGCGGCCAGGCCGGACTACGAACAGGCGCTTGCCAATCGCGCGGCACTTTTCGATGAGGAGCCGGACATGCTGCCGCCCCTCTCTCACGTCCCGCGCTTGCCGCCGAATGTGTAGCCGGTTTCGACCGTCTTGTTGCCGAACTTTTCCCTGAGCTTGTCCATCGCCGCCTCGGCTGCCGCGCGGCGGCTCGCCTGTTCGTCGATCAGATCCGGCGGATCGGCGCGGGCGGCATCGCAGAGATCGGTGACGCCGATGCCGATCAGGCGGAATTTCGTGCCGTCGGTCTCATGTTCGAGGAGCCGCAGGCCAGTACGAAAAATGCGGTCGGCAAGCTGGGTCGGGTCCTCCAGGCGGCGGTTGCGGGTCCGGCTTTTGAAATCCGCCGATTTCAGCTTCAGCACGACGGTGTGCCCGGCAATATCGCCGCGTTTCAGGCGTCGCGATACTTTTTCAGAGAGATCACGCAGGATCGGCACGAGATCGTCATGGCGCGAGATATCCTCGAAGAAGGTCGTCTCTGCAGATACACTCTTTGCCGCCTCGTTCGGATGCACCGTGCGGTCATCGACGCCGCGCGACAGGCGGAAAAGCCGCTGGCCGATGACGCCGTAGCGGCGCATCAGGTCGCCTTCCTCCATGGTCTGCAACTGGCCGATGGTGCGGATGCCGTCGCGCTCCAGCGTCGCGGCAAAGGCCTTGCCGACGCCCCAGATGGTCGTCACCGAACGCGGCTCCAGAAACGACAACGCCTCCTCGCGGCCGATCACGGAAAAGCCGCGCGGCTTTTGCAGGTCGGAGGCGACCTTGGCGAGAAACTTGCAATAGGAAAGGCCGACCGAGATGGTGATGCCGATCTCGCTTTCGATACGTTTGGCAAATTTCGCGAGGATTCGCGCCGGCGGATCATGATGCAAGCGCTGGGTGCCCTCGAGCTCGAGAAAGGCCTCGTCGATCGAAAGCGGCTGCACCAGCGGTGTCAGCTCCTGCATCAGCATCCGCACCTCGCGGCCGACGCGGACATATTTCTCCATATTCGGGCGAATGACCACCGCCTGCGGACAGGCCTCCAGTGCCTTGAACATCGGCATGGCCGAGCGGACGCCATGGATGCGGGCGATATAGCAGGCGGTGGATACGACGCCACGCTTGCCGCCGCCGATGATGACCGGCTTGTCCGCCAACTCCGGATTGTCGCGCTTCTCGATCGAGGCATAGAAGGCGTCGCAATCGATATGCGCTAGCGTCAGGTTGTAGAGTTCGCGGTGATAGACAAGGCGTGGGCTGCCACAGGCACGGCAGCGCGTTCGCTCGCTCAATTGCTCGCTCAAGCAATCGCGGCAAAAACCGGAAATTTTGTCGGGCGCGCTGATCATGAAACGAGAACAAAAATTGAACATCGCTACCTTATGTTCTAAGCTCGCGAGTCTCAAGGCGGAAAAACGCCAAAGGAGGGGATGTTGGAGGAATTGAAAGTGCTGCCCCTGACATCGGATCGCTGGGCCGATTTCGAAACGCTCTTCGGGCCGAGCGGCGCCTGCTATGGTTGCTGGTGCACCTATTTCCGCGTTCCGACATCAGCCCGCAAGACAATGGATGGCAATGCCAAGAAGGCGTTCATGCAGGCTCGGGTCGCGGCCGGTCCTTCGCCTGGCATTCTCGGCTATATTGGCGAACGTCCGGTCGCCTGGGCGCAGGTCGGGCCGCGCTCGGAGCTGCCGCAGTGGAATTCCCCGAAAACCGTGTCACGACCGCTCGATCCGGCCGATGCCGAAGACGGCTCGGTCTGGGCCGTGAGCTGCTTCTTCATGAATTCGCGCGATCGCGGCAAGGGATACAGCCATCGCATGCTGTCCGAGGCGGTGAATTTCGCCAAGGCCTCCGGCGCGCGCATTCTTGAAGGCTGTCCGATCGAGCGGACGAAACAGTCGAAATCCGTCGGCCTCTATGTCGGATCGCTGCGGATATTCGAGGCCGCCGGATTTTCCGAAGTGGCAAAACGAAAGGATGGGCGACCGTTGATGCGCCTTGTTCTCTGATGGCGCTCCGGTTGGGCTTAGCGGGCGATATGGGCGTGGATCAATGGCGCGGCCTCAGCCCAGTCGTTCGTCTGGGGAATATCGGCGGGCACGGTCGGGGCCATGCGATGGACGATCGAGTCCGGTCTCAGATTGATCAGAAGGCAGCTTTCGACATGGTCGCGAACCGAATGCAGATTGTGCGCCATGTCGTCGACGAAGGCGACGGGGAGGGGGCGGGCGCCATGCAGGGTCTGCAGGATCGGCCCCTTCGGCTGCAGCGAGGCGATGAGCGGATAGGCAAGGCCGAGCCTGTCGAGAAGGCGGCGGCGCTGGGCCGAGAATTGCGGCGGCATGGCGGTGAGGAAAACGACGTCGGCATCCTTGGAAAAGTCGCCGAGGGCATCGACGACGCGGTCCAGAGGCGTCTGCCACTGTTCCTGCGCTTCGAAAAAGGCCTCGATCAGGCGGTGGACGTCCTTTTCTTCCAAAGCCGTGCCATTGGCCTTCGAAATGATATTGCCGGTCAACCGGAAAGAACGCGGCAGGAATTCATGGCCCTCGGCATCAAGAAAGACCAGGAAAGGCGCGAAGAAATGCAGCACGACATCATCGACGTCGCAGACGACCAGCGGCCGGTCTCCCAGGCGGACATGCGACATATCCAGTTCGAGTGGGGCGTCCATGGTCAATATTCTCCCGAGGAGAGGCCAGGCGGCGAGAAATGCGCCGCGGCCGCCATAACGGTTTCCGGTGCCATCCCGCTTGCCTCGCAGAAGGCAAGCAAGGTCGGCTCATGGTTCATCAGGAAATCCAGCATGCCCGCAAGAAAGGCCGGTTCGTTGATGGCGTTGCGCACCTGTGCCGGCTCGACGCCGGTCAAGGCGAGGAAACGGCCGAACATATCCGGCTCGTTGGCGAGCCAGCCAAGTACCGCGATCGCAGTCTCTTGCGGGTCGGTGGCGGCCTTCTTCGAGTTCTTGAAGTTACTTTGCATTTTGAGAGGTAAGTTACCTATTTTTCAACCAAATGCCGCTAAAGTCCGATTCAAATATTTTTTGGAATCGATTTGTCGCGACCTTATATTTTCAGCAAGTGGATGCAATACCGAATGCAGGGACAGCTCTCCATGCCTAAGCAAGTGATGATTGTAGAAGACAACGAGCTGAATATGAAGCTCTTTCGCGATCTGATCGAGGCGTCAGGCTACACGACGATCCAGACGCGGAACGGTATGGAAGCCCTTGATCTGGCTCGGAAACATCGTCCGGACCTGATCCTCATGGATATCCAGCTTCCCGAAGTTTCGGGGCTGGAAGTGACGAAATGGCTGAAGGAGGATGACGATCTGCACGTCATCCCGGTGATCGCGGTCACTGCCTTTGCGATGAAGGGTGACGAAGAGCGCATCCGTCAGGGCGGCTGCGAAGCCTATGTCTCGAAGCCGATCTCCGTTCCGAAATTCATCGAGACCATCAAGACTTACCTGGGCGACGCCTGAGCGTGGGGAACGACTGATGACGGCGCGCATTCTGGTAGTCGACGATATCCCGGCCAATGTGAAGCTTCTAGAAGCGCGATTGCTGGCCGAGTATTTCGAGGTGCTGACCGCCGAGGACGGCTTGAAGGCGCTCGCCATCTGCGACAGCACGCAGGTGGATCTCGTGCTGCTCGACATCATGATGCCCGGGATGGACGGTTTCGACGTCTGCGAGCGGCTGAAATCCGATCCGCGCACCTCGCATATCCCCGTCGTCATGGTCACGGCGCTGGATCAGCCAACCGATCGTGTGCGGGGCCTGAAAGCCGGCGCCGACGACTTCCTCACTAAGCCGGTGAACGACCTGCAGCTCATCTCGCGCGTCAAGAGCTTGTTGCGGCTGAAGACGCTGAGCGACGAGCTGCGCATGCGCAATGAGACGGCCCGCGATCTCGGCATCGAGGATTTGCTGCGCCTGGGCGATGGCCGTATTGACGAGAGCGGCCATGTCCTCCTGGTTGATGGTCGCGCCAACTCGCAAGAGCGCATCATCCGCGCCCTGAAGCCGATTGCTGAGGTAACGGCGACCTCCGATCCGCAGGCGGCCTTGTTCGAGGCTGCGGAAAAGCCGTTCGAACTGGTCATCGTCAATTCCAATTTCGAAGACTACGACCCGTTGCGGCTTTGCTCTCAACTCCGTTCGCTGGAGCGCACGCGCTTCCTGCCGGTGCTGCTGGTGACGGAGCAGGGGGCCGACGAGATGATCGTCCGGGCGCTTGATCTCGGCGTCAACGACTACATTGTCCGGCCGCTGGATCCGAACGAGCTGGTGGCTCGCAGCCTGACCCAGATCCGCCGCAAGCGCTATAATGATCGTTTGCGCGCCAGCGTGCAGCATACGATCGAGCTTGCCGTCACCGACGCCCTCACGGGCCTCAACAACAGGCGCTATCTCGACAATCACCTGAAGATCCTCTTCAGCCGCTCGCTGGCGCGTGGCCGGCCGCTCTCGATCCTGATCACCGACATCGACCGCTTCAAGCTGGTGAACGATACCTATGGCCATGATGCTGGCGACGAGGTGCTGAAGGAGTTTGCCGCTCGTATCCGCTCCACCGTTCGTGGCGCCGATCTGGCTTGCCGTTATGGCGGCGAGGAGTTCGTGGTGGTGATGCCGGATACGCCCCCGGAAGTTGCCGCCGCCGTTGCCGAACGTCTGCGCGCCGCGGTGGAAACCGTGCCCGTCACGCTGCGGGAAGCGGGAGCCGCGCTTAATATCACCGCCTCTTTCGGCATTTCGTCCCGCCTGGAGTCCATAGAGACGCCCGAGCAACTGATGAAGCAGGCCGATCTCGCCCTTTACGAAGCTAAGAAGGCAGGCCGCAATCGTGTTGTTGCAGCGGCAGCCTGATCCGAACTGATCCAGTGCTCAATTCCTTGGCCCCTTCAATATCCACGGGCTTTTCGGAATTTTGAGCAGCGATCTAAAATTTATAATCATGGGTCCACAGCTATATGCGAACGGATCAGCACTACAGAATAAACGCTATAATTGTCGTATAATTCAACGGAAATACCCACCTGTCCGCGATGATCGAATGTACAATAGTGTATTGCGCGCGATATTCTTGATGGCTTTGAGTTTGAATTGATAGAGAACCATGAGGATTTCACTCATAATATGGCTGTCATTATAGTATGAAATCGTCTTTAAATATCCCTCGCTTGAATTTGCTATGCATACGCTAATTATCTCTTCGTTTTTGCGATGTACTCGCTCGAGGATTGTTATCTTTTCAAGGGATAGAACTGGGTGAAAGCGGGAATTTTAACCATTCGGCCAGACGAGAATTTTTTATCATTAAGAATTTGTTGATTTTCTTTCGATTTCGGGCAAATTTAGTCCCGTACAGAGATAGCCCGCAAGGGTTGGAGAATACCCCATGATGCTCAGGTCCGCCGCATCTCCTGGGTCGTGGGGTCGGTCGGCTGGCAGGCAAATTCAAGCGGTTCCTCGTGCCGTTTTGCAGGCTAGCCGGCCCCCAATTTAAAACGCCGCTCTTCCTTCGGAAGGCGGCGTTTTTCTTTGCTCATAAATATCAGTGGGATGCGTTTTAGATTTTCCTGATCGTCGGCGTCTTCGCAAAGTTTTGCACAGGAAAGAAGGGGCCAAAAAAGAAAAAGGCGCTAACCTTGCGGTTGCGCCTTTTGCTGTAACCAGAAGTTTAGGAAACTTACTTGATCTTCGTTTCCTTGAACTCGACGTGCTTCTTAGCAACCGGGTCGTACTTCGTCTTCGTCATCTTGTCCGTCATCGTACGGCTGTTCTTCGTCGTGACGTAGAAGAAACCGGTGTCGGCCGTCGACAGCAGCTTGATCTTGATAGTGGTAGCCTTGGCCATGGTCGTCCTGCCTTTAAGAAAAATGAAAGCCGTGGACGGCCAGTGCGGAGGTCCACGGCAAATTCTGGCGCGAAAATACAAATCGCGCCCGAAAAGTCAACCTCTGTTGCCCATGAAAAGCAGCCGTATCCCCGAAAGCAGGACATAAAGGCCGAAGAAAAAGGCAATCGCCCAGGCAAAACCGCTGGGGCTGGCAATATCCATGGCGGTGCCGACGGTCGGCGGGCCGAGGACCATGCCGATCGCGTAACAGAAAACGAAGGCGGCATTGGCGGCGACCAGATCGGAGCCCCGCAGGCGCGTTCCGAGGTGGCTGAGGCCTACCGTATACATGCCGGAGACGCAACCGCCCCAGAACAGCAGGATCACCGCCAGAAGGATCCAGTTCGAGGCGAGCGAGGGCAGCAGCAGCGCACCGACGAGCCCGATGGCCGCCATGATCGACAGCAGCGGCCGTTTATCGTGCAATCGGTCGGCAAGCAGCCCGAGAGGGATCTGGAAGATGAAATTGCCAACGCCCATGACGGTCAGCAGCAGGGCTGCCTGTGATTCGTTGAAACCGAGGCGCGTCGCATAGCTGGTGAACAACGATCCGCCGCCGACGGTCACCGCACCGAACACGAAAACGGCGGCCGTGGCCGTCGGCACCAGGAAGATGTAGCGAACGAAATGCAGCTCCGGTTTTTCGTCGACGACCGGGCTCTCATTGCGGGCGATGAAGATCGGTATGGCGGCGGCGAGAATGATGCAGGCACCGATGGCAAACGGCATCAGCCCCTCGCTGCCGACCAGCGAGAACAGCAGGGGACCGGCGGCAAAGCCGAGCGAGAAGACCGTGGAATAGAGACCGAGCACGAAACCGCGCTTGGAGGGTGGGGAGGCGGCGTTGATCCAGAATTCCGACAGGATGAACAGGGTCGTCGTCGAGCCGTGAAAGATCAGGCGCAGCGGAAACCAGAGGACCAGGCTCTCGGCGTAATAGAAGCCCAGGGAGCTCAATGCGGAGAGCACGACGGCCCAGATCATCGTCTGCACCACACCGAAGCGGTGGGCGAGCTTGGTGGTGATCAGGGCCGCTATCATCGCGGCGACCCCCATCATCGCCGTGTTCAGCCCGATCAGGCTCGAGGGAATGCCGCGTTTTTCCAGGATGATGCTGAGAAGCGGAAGGCCGAGGCCGATGGCGATGCCGACAGCGGAAACGGACGAAATAGCGGCGACGAGCGAAGGCCAGTGAATTTCTTCGACATGGCCGGCCTTGCCGTTCGTCGGTTCAGTCATGAATTGATCCTTAGAGCATTTGGCGAACGAATCATTCGCGACGCGGGGGGATAGAAAGGCACGGCACGGCCAAATCCAGGTGACGGTTCGGCTTTCATGGGATCGGTCGCACCCTCCAGAGTGATCCTTTCGACGCCCGGCATGTTCAGACAAGAAACGTCGCCGATGTCAAGCCGTTGGAGATCTGGCAATTCGCGTGAATCACCAATATGCGATGATTCGATGCAGATCCTGGCTGAAGGGTGTAGCGGCACATGCCGACCCTGGCCGGCCGACAAGGCTGGCAATATCCGTTCGATCATGATGTTCAAGAGCGGCCGTTCCCCTGATCCCACTCATCCGGGCTGTCGTCCTGGCCGCCGAAGCCATGCATCCTCAGTGCCCATTGTAGGCCGATGACGCCGCCCTTGATCGGTTGGATGATGGCCAGCGCGGTGACCACCGTGATCGGCGCCCAGATGGCGAGATGGACCCAGACAGGCAGATGAAAGGCCATGTCCGTCATCATGAAGCCACCGACCACGACATGGCCGAGCACAAGGATCACCAGATAGGGCGGCAGGTCGTCGGCGCGCTGGTGGAATATCTCCTCGCCGCAGGCGGCGCAGTGGTCAACCGGTTTCAGGAAGGCACGGAAGAGCTTGCCCGTGCCGCAGCGCGGACAGCGGTTCTGCAAGCCGCGCATGATGGAGCGCCCCAGCGGTCGTTCAGCCTCGTCGGGACCGCCGTAGCGGATCGTGGAATCGGACGGGCTGCTCGTCATGAACGTTTCCTTCCTGCCGGCAGCCGCCGTCTATCGGCGGCCGCGCGGTGGTCTCGTTCCCGGTGCCTTGCGCGCCGGGCTCTTGTTGCGGCGGGTCGCCTTGTGGAAGGAGCGCACCGCTGTCGGCATGGCGCGGCCGTCGCTCAGCATTTCGAAGCGCAGGGCACCGGCAAGAGGGATCGCTTCCGCCAGCCGCACCGTCACGCTGTCGCCAAGACGAAAGCCGAGCCCCGTCTTTTCACCCGTCAGCGCCTGATGCGCCTCATCATAGATGAAATAGTCGGAGCCGAGTGTGGATATAGGGATGAAACCATCGGCGCCATAGTCGGGCAGGGTGACAAAAAGTCCCGACTTGGTCACGCCGCCGACGCGCGCCTCGAATTCCTCGCCGACGCGGCCGGCAAGATGATGGGCGATCAGCCGGTCGACCGTCTCGCGCTCGGCCGCCATGGCGCGGCGCTCGAAGGTGGAGATCTCGGCGGCGATATCGTCGAGCGCTGCCTCCTCGTCCGGCGTGATACCGCCTTCGCCGAGGCCGAGCGAGCCGACGAGGGCGCGATGCACGATCAGATCCGCATAGCGGCGGATCGGCGAGGTGAAATGCGCATATTTCATCAGGTTCAGGCCGAAATGCCCGATATTGTCGGGGCTGTAGATCGCCTGGCTCTGCGAGCGCAACACCATCTCGTTGACCATGGTCTGATGCGGCGTTCCCTCGGCCTTCGCCAGGATGCCGTTGAAGCTGTTGGCGCGGACATTGCCGCCCTTGGCAAGCGCGATGTCGAGCGTCGCGAGGAATTCGCGCAGCACTTCCTGCTTGGCAAGCGTCGGGCCGTCATGAATGCGATAGATCAGCGCCTGCTTCTTCTTCTCCAGCGTCTCGGCGGCGGCCACGTTCGCCTGGATCATCATTTCTTCGATGAGCTTGTGAGCGTCGAGACGCGGCGGCACGATGACGCGATCGACCGTGCCGTCCGGCTTCAGCTGGATCTTGCGTTCGGGCATGTCGAGTTCGAGCGGTTGGCGCCTTTCGCGGCCGCGCTGCATGATCCTGTAGGCGTGCCAGAGCGGCTTCAGGATGGGCTCCAGCATCGATCCGGTCTTGTCGTCCGGCTGGCCGTCGATCGCCGCCTGCGCCTGCTGATAGGACAGCTTGGCGGCACTCCTCATCATGATGCGATGGAAGGTGTGGCCGGCCTTGCGGCCTTCCTTGGAAAAGATCATCCGCACGGCAAGGGCAGGGCGGTCGACACCTTCCTTAAGAGAGCAGAGATCGTTGGAGATGCGCTCCGGCAGCATCGGCACGACGCGGTCCGGGAAATAGACCGAATTGCCGCGCTTCAGGGCCTCGCGGTCGAGCGGGGAATTGGGCCGCACATACCAGGAGACGTCGGCAATGGCGACGGTGACGATCACGCCGTCGGGATTGTCGGGCGAGGGATCCATTTCGGCATAGACGGCGTCGTCATGGTCCTTGGCGTCGGCCGGATCGATGGTGATCAACGGCAGGCTGCGCCAGTCCTCGCGATGCGACATGGTGGCAGGCTTGGCTGCGTCCGCCTCGGCGATGACGGCTGGCGGGAAGACATGCGGAATGCCGTGTGCATAGATGGCGATCATCGAGATCGCCTTTTCCGAGGCGACGGAGCCGACGATCGAGAGAACCTTGGCGCGGGGCAGGCCGAAACGGCCAAGGCGGGCCACTTCGACTTCGACCAGATCGCCGTCCTTGGCGTCGCCGGTATATTCCGGATCGATCACCATTTCCTCGCCGCGCCGCTGGATCGGCATCAGCCGCCCGCCGCCGCCCGGCGTTTCGCGGAAGACGCCCATGGACGCGCCCTGGCGCTTGTCGATGACCTTGATGATGCGTGCGGTATAGGCCGGTCCGCCGCGATCGACGGCCGAAAAGATCTTGGCGAGGATGCGGTCGCCCATGCCGGCGACCGGCGCCTTGCCCTTGCCGTTGCGACCGGCGGGCGAAGAGGACTGCTTGATCATTACTGCCGGGGCCACGCCGTTTTCTTCCGGCCATTCGGTCGGTCGGCCGATCAGGCTGCCGTCCTTGTCGCGCGTGGTGATGTCGAGAACGGCGATCGGCGGCAGCGCGCCGGGACGGATGAGCGACTTGCGGCTCTTCTGCACCATGCCGTCCTGTTCAAGCTCGCGCAGCAGGCTCTTCAGTTCGATGCGGGCCTCGCCCTTCAGCCCGAAGGCCTTGGCGAGTTCGCGCTTGGACGCCTGCTGCGGATGATCGGCGATGAAGCGCAGGAGAACCTCGCGTGGCGGCAGGACGCCGTGGATGATCGCCGCCATCGGCTCCGCGTCGCCGCTGTTTTTCGTCACGCGGCCAACCTTGCCGGAGCGGTGCTCCGGCGATGAATTCCTGCCGCGTGGTTCTCTGCTCACTCTGCACTCTTCTTCGTTGTCTTCGCCTTGGAGGCTGCTTTGGCCTTCGGCTTGGCGGTGGTCTTCGTCGTCTTGCTTGCGGCCGCTGCCGTCTTGGCTTTGGCCTTGGCGGGTGCCCTGGCCGGCTTCCCGCCGCCGGACTTGCCGGCCTTGGCAACGATTAGCGCCAGCGCTTCTTCGACCGTGATCGCCTGCGGATCAGAGCCCTTCGGCAGCGTGGCGTTGACTTTGCCCCAGTTGACATAGGGTCCGTATTTGCCGTCGCGAACGGTGATCGAGCCGCCGCCATCGGGATGGGCGCCGAGATCCTTCAGCGCCGCGGGCGTGCCGCGTCCGCCGCCTGCCTTGCTCTGCTTTTCAGCAAGCACGGTCACGGCGCGGTTGAGGCCGACGGTGAAGACGTCTTCCACGGTCTCAAGATTGGCGTAGCTGCCGTCATGCAAAAGGAACGGCCCGTAGCGGCCGATGCCGGACGAGATCATCTTGCCGCTTTCGGGATGCTTGCCGATATCGCGCGGAAGCGAGATCAGCGCCATGGCCTTTTCATAGTCGATTTCTTCCGGCTTCCAGCCCTTCGGCAGCGAGGCGCGCTTGGCTTCCTTGCCGTCGCCACGCTGGATATAGGGTCCGAAACGGCCCGAACGCAGCGTCAGCTCCTCGTTGGTCACAGGATCGGTGCCGAGCGCCTTCGGTTCGCTCAGGCCCGAAGACTCGGCTTCCGTGCCGCCTTCCGAGGAAAGCTGGCGCGTAAAGTTGCATTCCGGATAGTTCGAGCAGCCGACGAAGGCGCCGTATTTGCCGAGCTTCAATGAAAGGTTGCCCGTGCCGCAAACCTGGCAGATGCGCGGATCGCTGCCGTCCTCGCGCTTCGGGAAGACCAATGGCGCCAGCGCTTCGTTCAGCGCATCAAGCACATTGGTGACGCGCAACTCCTTGGTGTCCTCGATCTGGGCGAAGAAATCGCGCCAGAAGTCGCGCAATACGTCCTTCCAGTTCAATTCGCCGGCCGAGATGCGGTCGAGTTTCTCTTCGAGATCGGCGGTGAAATCGTATTCGACATATTTGGTGAAGAAGCTTTCGAGGAAGGCTGTCACCAGCCGGCCCTTGGCCTGCGGTAGCAGCTTGCGCTTGTCGATCGTCACATAATCGCGGTCGCGCAGTGTCGCCAGCGTCGCCGCATAGGTCGACGGTCGGCCGATGCCGAGCTCTTCCATCTTCTTGATCAGCGACGCCTCAGAATAACGCGGCGGCGGTTCGGTGAAATGCTGCGTCGAGTTGATCTTCTGCTTGGCGAGGTTTTCGCGCGCATTGATCTCCGGCAGGCGGCCATCTTCGTCGTCGGCATCGTCACTCTGCTCGCCGTCTTCTTTCTGGTCGGTATAGGCGGCAATGAAACCGTCGAAGCGGATCACCGAACCCACAGCGCGCAAGCCAGCCTTCTGGCCGCCATTGTCGGCGAGGATCTCGACGGTGGTGCGTTCAATCTCGGCCGAGGCCATCTGGCTGGCGATGCCACGCTTCCAGACGAGATCGTAAAGCCGCAGCTGGTCGGCATCGAGGTATTTGCGGACGCGATCCGGCGTGCGGTCGAAATCGGTCGGGCGGATTGCTTCGTGCGCTTCCTGGGCGTTCTTCGCCTTGGTCGAGTAGAGACGGGCCTTTTCCGGGAGATAGCGGTTGCCGAACTGATCGGCGATAGCAGTGCGTGCCGCATCGATCGCTTCCGGTGCCATCTGCACGCCGTCGGTACGCATATAGGTAATGAGACCGACGGTCTCGCCGCCGATGTCGACACCTTCATAAAGCTTCTGTGCCACCTGCATGGTGCGCGAAGCCGAGAAGCCGAGCTTGGAGGAGGCGGCCTGCTGCAGGGTGGAGGTGGTGAAGGGTGGGCTCGGATTGCGCTTGACCGGCTTTGCCTCGACGGTGTCGACGACATAGGAGGCGCCTTCCAGCAGCGCCTTCAGATTGCCGGCATCTTCGCCATTGCCGATGGCACGCGGCTGCAGGCGCTTGCCGTTGGCAGCCACGAGCCGGGCCTCGAACTCGTCGCCGCGCGTCGTCTTCAGGATCGCCGAGAGGTTCCAGTATTCTTCCGAGATAAAGCGTTCGATCTCGGATTCGCGGTCGCAGACGAGGCGAAGCGCCACCGACTGGACGCGTCCGGCCGAACGGGCGCCCGGCAGCTTGCGCCAAAGCACCGGCGAGAGGTTGAAGCCGACGAGATAATCGAGCGCGCGTCGAGCGAGATAGGCGTCGACCAGCGGCACGTCGATGTCGCGCGGGTCGGCCATTGCGTCGAGCACGGCCTTCTTGGTGATGGCGTTGAAGACGACGCGCTTGACGGGCTTACCGTTGATGACGCGCTTCTTGTTGAGAAGATCGAGCACATGCCAGGAGATCGCTTCACCCTCGCGATCCGGGTCGGTCGCGAGAAACAGGCCGTCGGCGGATTTCACCGCGTCGGCGATGTCCTTCATGCGTTTTTGCGAGGCGGCGTCGACTTCCCACAGCATTTCGAAGTCTTGATCGGGCAGCACTGAGCCGTCCTTGGCGGGCAGGTCTCGCACATGGCCAAAGGAGGCAAGAACCGTATATCCGGGTCCCAGATATTTGTTGATTGTCTTGGCCTTGGCAGGCGATTCCACCACTACTACGTTCATCATAAATCTCTGAATAAGAGGTCGCGCCGAAAAAAGGCGCGGGAAAGACCGGGTATTTTCGCTCCCCGGCCTTTCGACATGGACAGGGAATTCGTCGCGGTCAAGAGGCGATGTCGATTTTTGCCGTCGGCTCGATGCCGCAATCTCTGCCGGATGGCATCAGTGTTACATCCCGAGGAAATGCTTGCTGACGCTTTCGACGAGGCTGCTGCCATCATATCGGGATGATCGGCCATGCTTTCAATCCAGCATTGAGATCGACACCAGTCCGCCGGGATGTCGGTGCAGCCGGCCGGCCATATCCAGTTCGAGCAGCACGGAATGGACCGAGGACACCGACAGGCCGGTATGCCGGATGATGTCGTCGATCTCCACCGGTGTCGGTCCGAGCGCGTCGACGATCTGGTCGCGGTCGGTATCGTCGGGTGGCGGCGACAGCGGCTTGCCGCTCTTTTCGACCGGCGTCTCGGCAGACTGCGGGCGGAAGAGGTCGGGTTCGGCCAGCGGCCGCAGCGCCTCGACAATATCCTCGGGACGGGTGACGATGATCGCGCCGTCCTTCAGCAAGCCGTTGGTGCCTTCGCAACGGGGATCGAGCGGCGAGCCGGGGACGGCAAAGACCAGTCGACCGAATTCGCCGGCAAGGCGCGCGGTGATCAGCGAGCCGGATCGAGTCGCTGCCTCGACCACGACGAGGCCGAGGGAAATGCCTGCGATCAGCCGATTGCGGCGCGGGAAATCGCGTGCGCGGGGTTCCCAGCCGAACGGCATTTCACTGACGGCAAGGCCGTTGCCGTCCCATATTTCATTCAGCAGGCCGACATTTTCGGGCGGATAGGGCTGGTCGAGCCCGCCGGCCATGGCGGCGATTGTACCGGTCTCCAGGCTGGCTCGGTGTGCTGCCGTATCGATGCCGCGGGCAAGTCCCGAGATGACGGCATAGCCGGCCTGGCCACAGGTACGGGCAATCATTGCCGCGAATTTCGCGCCGCTGATCGAGGCGTTGCGCGAACCGACGATGCCGATGGCGGGCCGAACCGCCGTCGATAGGTTGCCTTTGACAGTCAGAAGCGGCGGCGCGCCGTCGATCTCTTTCAGGGCTTGCGGATAGCCCGGTTCGCCGATGCCGACAAAGCGGGCGCCGAAGCGGTGCGCCGCTTCCAGTTCCCGCAGCGCATCCTGCTCGCTGGCGATGCGGATCACTCGCGTTGAGCCGCCGCGCTGCGACAGGTCCGGCAAGGCGGCGAGCGCGGCTTCGGCGGAGCCGTAATGTTGGATGAGATCGCGAAAGGTCGAGGGGCCGACATTGTCGGAGCGGATGAGCCTGAGCCAGGCGATCCTTTGTTTTTCCGTCAGCGCAATTCCGGTTCGTCCTGCGCTGCCTGCGACCATTACCCCTTCGCTCCGATCTTGGTTTCCGTGCCGGCGGTCAGCCTGACGATATTGGCCCGGTGCTTGTACCAGGAGATGACGGTCATCAGCGCCATGACGGCGGCAATCTTGTCGGCGCCCAGTATCCACAATGCAACCGGAATGACAAGGGTTGCAACCAGCGCGGAAAGAGAGGAGTAGCGCGTGGTGAAGGCGATGACCAGCCAGATGATGGCAAAGATCAAGGCCATGAATGGGGCAAGACCGAGCAAAATGCCCAGGTAGGTCGCAACACCCTTGCCGCCCTTGAACCCGATCCAGACCGGGAAGATATGGCCGATGAAGGCGGCAAAGCCGGCAAGTATGGCTGCGTCCTCACCGAAAAAATGCCAGACGATCAATACGGCTGCGGTGCCCTTGAAGGCATCAAGGAGCAACGTCGCCGCTGCCAGGCCCTTGTTACCGGTGCGCAGCACATTCGTTGCACCGATATTGCCCGACCCGATATTGCGGACATCGCCAAGGCCGGCCATGCGCGTCAGGACCAGGCCGAAGGGGATGGAGCCGAGCAGGTAGCCGATGACGGCTGCTGCGAGCGCAGTCTGCGGGGAGAGCTGCCAAGTCCAGAATTGCGCCATCACGTCTTATTCTCCATAAGCCCTAGCTTTGCCTACAGACTGTGAACCAGCTTGCCCGCGACATAGGTCGCAACGGCCCGGCCGCTCATTCTTGCGTCTTCGAACGGTGTATTCTTCGAGCGCGACAGAAGCATGTCTTTGGCAACAAGCCAAGGCTCGTCGAGATCGATAAGGGCAATATCCGCCTTCGCGCCCGGCTTCAGCGTGCCGGCGTCGAGGCCGAAGATCTGCGCCGGCCGCGTCGACAGGGCGTCGATGAGCCGCATCAGGCTGACCTGGCCGCTATGATGCAGGCGAAGGGCTGCGGCAAGCAGCGTCTCCAGCCCGATCGCGCCGTCTTCCGCCTCTCCGAAAGGAAGGCGCTTCGTGTCCACATCCTGCGGATCGTGCGAGGAGACGATGATGTCGATGGTGCCGTCCGCCAGCGCTTCGGTCATTGCCGTCCGGTCGTCTTCGGAACGCAGCGGCGGATAGAGCTTGAAGAAGGTGCGGTATTCGCCGATGTCGTTTTCGTTCAGCGCCAGATTGTTGATCGAGATGCCGCAGGTGACCTTTGCGCCGCGCGAGCGGGCAAGGCGAATGGCCTCTGCCGATTCCGGCACCGAGATCATCGCCGCGTGATAATGGCTGCGCGTCAGGGCGGCGATCCTGAGATCGCGCTCGAGCGGAATGAGTTCGGCTTCTTTCGGAATGCCGGAAAGGCCGAGCCAGCTGGCAAACAGTCCCTCATGCATGACACCGTTGGCGCCGAGATATTTGTCGCGGGTCTCGCAGGAGATGACGGCGCCGAATTCGCGCGCATAGGTCATGATCCGACGCAGAACCTGGGTGTCGTGGACGCCGGAATGGGCGTCGGTGAAGACGACGGCGCCGGCCTCGCGCAGGAGCCCCACTTCCGTCATTTCCTCGCCGGCGAGGCCCTTGGTGATTGCCGCTGCTGGATAGACATTCACGACAGCCGTGTCGCGCGCTGTCTTCTTGACGAATTCGACCAGCGCGATGTCGTCGATGATCGGATCGGTATCCGGCATCATGATAAAGGAAGTCACGCCACCGGCTGCCGCCGCGCGGCTTGCCGAGGCGATGGTCTCGCGATGTTCGCCGCCGGGCTCGCCGACATGCACGCGGGCATCGACCAGGCCGGGGACGGCAACGAGGCCGGTGCAATCGCGCACTTCGGCACCCTTCGGCGCGGCCTGGGCTTTCGCATCCTTGCCGGCGGAGACGATGATACCGTTTTCGACGATGATCGTGCCGACCTCGTCGAGATTGCGCGAGGGGTCGATGATGCGGACGTTCTGGAGGACGATCGAGTTGCTCATGCGCCAGCTCCCTCGGTGCGCGGCCCCTGGTTCTGCGAGATCAGCAGCGTCTCCATGACCGCCATGCGCACCGCGACGCCCATTTCCACCTGCTCGGCGATAACGCTCTGCGGGCCGTCGGCGACTTCGGAAGCAATCTCCACGCCACGGTTCATCGGGCCAGGATGCATGACTAGGGCATCCTCCTTGGCCGCCTTCAGCGTCTCGGCGTCGAGACCATAGAAGCGATAATATTCACGCACCGACGGCACGAAGGCGCCGGACATACGCTCGCGCTGCAAGCGCAGCATCATCACTACGTCGGCGTCCTTCAGCCCTTCCTTCATGGAATGAAAGACTTCGACACCCATATCCGCGATCCCGGCGGGCAGGAGCGTGGCAGGGGCGACCACACGGACGCGCGCGCCCATGGCGTTCAGCAGCAGAATGTTGGAGCGGGCGACGCGCGAATGCAGAACGTCTCCGCAGATCGCGACGATGATGCGCGACAGCTTGCCCTTGGCGCGGCGGATGGTCAGCGCGTCGAGCAGCGCCTGTGTCGGATGCTCGTGCTGGCCGTCGCCGGCATTGACCACCGAGCAGGAGACCTTTTGTGCCAGCAGCGCGGCGGCGCCGGCGCTGGAATGGCGGATGACCAGCACGTCGGGGCGCATGGCGTTCAGCGTCATCGCCGTGTCGATGAGCGTCTCGCCCTTCTTCACCGAAGAGTTGCCGACCGACATGTTCATCACGTCGGCGCCGAGCCGTTTGCCGGCCAGCTCGAAAGAAGCTTGCGTGCGGGTCGATGCCTCGAAAAAGAGATTGATCTGCGTCAGCCCGCGAAGCGTCGATGTCTTCTTTTCGCGCTGGCGGCTAATCTTCACCGCTTCGTCGGCCTTGTCGAGAAGATAGGTGATATCCTGCTCGGTGAGGCCTTTGATGCCGATGAGGTGGCGGTGGGGAAAGAAGACCATGAAGCTGCCCTCTGGATTTCGTCAGGGCGTCTATAAAGAGGGAGGGCCTCAGGGGCAAGCGCGGGCTTTGGATAAGCGCATTTGTTCCCCATGCAATTTGATTCGAATCTCGTTACAGCGCTAATCTCAAAAGCAGAAACTTCAGGTTTCCTTTTGCAATCCTCTTGCTCTAAAAGCGAAATATGACCCAATCGACCCGGAATGACGATACATTTGCCGAACTGAACCAGCCGAGCCTCTGGTCCGGCATCAATGCCTATCGTTCCGATCCGCTGATCGTCGATCTGACCTCCACTTTGCCGCGCTCGACGCGTGAAGACCTGGAGCAGATGGGCCGCTACGTCACCTCGCACGAGGCGCAGGAACTGGCGCGCATGGCGAACCAGGGTACGCCGCAACTGCGCACCCATGGGCCGCGCGGCGAGCGGCTGGACGTGGTCGAATTCCATCCGGCCTGGCATGCGCTGATGCGCCGCTCGATGTCGGCCGGCCTGCATTCCTCGATCTGGGATGCTCAGGCCGATCTGGATGCGAAAGGCCAATCGCATAAGGTCCGTGCTGCTCGTTTCTACCTGACAGCGCAGCTCGAATGCGGCCATCTCTGCCCGCTGACCATGACCAGCGCCTCGGTCGCCGCGATGATGGCGTCGCCGGCGGTCCAGAAGGACTGGGCGCCGAAGGTCCTGTCGCGCAAATATGATTCGTCCAACAAGCCGGCCATGCAAAAGTCCGCTGTCACCATCGGCATGGGCATGACGGAAAAGCAGGGTGGCACGGATGTGCGCGCCAACAAGACGACGGCCGACAAGGTCAGCGACGGTATCTACCGGCTCTCGGGCCACAAATGGTTCATGTCAGCGCCGATGAGCGACGCCTTCATCATGCTGGCGCAGACCAAGGACGGCATGGGCTGCTTCCTGGTGCCGCGTCTGCTCGAAGACGGCTCCGCCAACGGCCTGCAATTCCAGCGGCTGAAGGACAAGCTCGGCAATCGCTCGAATGCCTCGTCCGAAGTCGAGTTCAGCGACACTTTTGGTTTCCTGCTGGGTGCGCCCGATGGCGGCATCCGCACCATTCTCGACATGGTGACGCTGACGCGGCTCGATTGCGCATTGGCGTCTGCCGGTATCATGCGGGCGTCGCTCGCCGAAGCCGTGCACCATACGCGCGGCCGCAGTGTCTTCGGCAAGATGCTGGTCCAGCAGCCGATCATGACACGCGTGCTTGCCGACATGGCGCTCGATGTCGCGGCAGCGACTGCGCTCGCCTTCCGTCTGGCGGAATCCTTCGACAAGGCAAGCAGCAGCAGCGAAGACGCCGCCTATGCCCGCGTCATGACGCCGGTCGCCAAATACTGGTGCTGCAAGATCGCGCCGGCGCTGATCTACGAGGCGATGGAATGCATCGGCGGCAGCGGCTATATCGAGGAACGCCCGATCGCCCGGCATTACCGCGAGGCTCCGGTCAATGCGATCTGGGAAGGCTCCGGCAATGTCATGGCGCTCGACGTGCTGCGCGTGCTGAACCGGGGCAGGGACCTGTTCGAAACCGTCTTCGCCGGCCTTGCCCGCGATCTCGGCCCGGCCGGCAAGAAAACCATCGACGTGCTCCGTGCCGCCATGGCGCTTTGCGAACAGGACGAGGGCGCGGCGCGCCTGCTGATCGAGCAGATGGCGCTCGCCGCTGGTGCCGCCGAGCTTTATCGACTGGGTGCAGGCAAGATCGCCGACGCCTTCATCGAAACCCGCCTGGCCGGCGGCTGGCGCTCGACCTACGGCATGCTGGATGCGCGGTTCGATGCGAGCTACATCATCGATCTGCTCTATCCGCCGGCGACTTGAGGCGTCGGGCCAAATCTACAGAGCGACTTGTAGGCCCAGATGTTCGGACATCGGATCGAAATCCCGATCATCGTGGAGAAGGGTATGGCCTTCCTCGATGCAGAACGTACCGATGATGACGTCTATGGTTTTGCGCACCGTAATTCCCTGCGCACGCAGCAGGCGATAATTGCGCGCCGCCTTGACGGCAAGCGTATCGTTCAACATCGGTCGGATGGTAAATTGGCGAAGGTTTCGTTCGATCAATGTTGCCTGTCGCTCGCCTCGGGCACCTTGAAGAACCTCGAGAAGAATCAGGTCTCCAACCAGAATACCGGGAGGTCCTGCGGTGAGCATGCTTCGCAAGCGAAGCACGGCTTCCGTCTCCGTTGCGCGTAGAAGCGAAATCCAAACGGAGCTGTCGACAACGATCACGTTTGCCGATCTCTGCGCATTTCGTCGAGATCGCCTTCCCAACCAAGGCCAGCAAGGTCGTCGAGGGCTTTTTTCTGACGATGCCAGAGAACGACGCTCCGCAAAGCTTCTTCGACGGTGGCCTTTTTCGTCGATTGTCCTGTTGCAGCCATCGCTTCCGCGATCAATGCGTCGTCAATGTCTATGTTCGTTCGCATTTGCAATCTCGTGTGTATGTCGATAAGAAATCATACACATCAGCCTGCGAAATGTAAACGTTCAAGCAACTATCGAGGCCCCCATGATCAACCTCCGCCCCGTCCAATCCGACGACATCGACCAGCTCTATGTCATCTCCCTGGTCACCGGCGATGCCGGCAAGGATGCGACGGCGCTTCATCGCGATGGGCGGATGATCGGGCATATCTATTCTGTGCCCTATGCTGTTCTCAGCCCGCAGACCGTCTTCGTTGCCGAAGACGGTGAGGGTGTTTGCGGTTATATCGCGGGCGTTTTCGACACGGTTGCTTTTGAGGAAAGACTGGAGCGCGAATGGTGGCCGGAGTTGCGTGGGCGCTATCCGGAACCATCCGGCGATCCTTCGACCTGGAATGCGGATCAGCGGCGCAGCCATGCGATCCACCATCCGAAGAGAGTACCCAGCGTTCTGACCGACCCGTTTCCGGCCCATATCCATATGAACCTCCTGCCACGTACGCAGGGGCAGGGCATCGGCAGCGCGCTTCTCGACAAATGGCTGTCGAACGCCCGTGACAAGGCCGTCAAAGGCGTTCATCTCGGTGCGAGCGTGGGCAATCACAGCGGGATTCGATTCTGGGCGTCGCGCGGGTTTACTGAGGTGGAACTGCCACCGGAATTGGCCTCGCCGAGTACCGTCTGGTTCGGCCAATATCTCTAATCTGTGGATTCGGCACTTTAAGACACCTCCACGCCCGTCGCGTCATTGTTCGCTTGTATCAGGCTTGTTATTCACCGGTCGGTGACTGACTGGAGCCGACACGATGCCGAGCGCAAACGCTGTTCTGAAAAAACCGATCGAAACACCCGCCGAGCCGGAAAAGCGAATCCGCAATCGCGCCGCCACTGAGCAGGCGATTTTGGACGCTGCCAAGCGGTTGCTGGCGGAGGAGGGGTTCCAGAATTTCGGCATCAACGCGGTCGCCCGCGGCGCCGGTTGCGACAAGCAGCTGATCTACCGCTATTACGGCGGCCTCGACGGCCTGGTGGAGGCGATCGGCACGGATCTCGGAAGCTGGGTAAAGGATCGCATCCCCGACGATACCGGCGGCATGTTCCTTTTGACCTATGGCGACCTGATGGAGCGGCTGGCCCTGCTTTTCCTCGAGGCGCTGCGCTCCGATCCGCTGATGCGCCGCATCGTCGCCTGGGAAGTCTCTGACAATAGCGAGCAGGTGAGACGGCTTTCGGAAGCGCGTTCGAAGGCGCTTGCAGGCTGGATCGAGCGCATGCGCGGCTCGCTGGTGCCGCCGAAAGGGATCGATGCGATCGCCGTCAATGCACTGATCTTCTCCGCCATACAGCATCTTGTTCTCTCCGCCGCCGTCGGTGATCAATGCGCAGGCCTCGCGCTGAAGACATCGAAGGACTGGGAGAAGGCGGCCACAGCGCTCCGACGCATCGTGCGCGGCGTTTACGGCTGAAAATCTGACTATGCGAGAGATATCCACAGCCCCGCCCGGCCGTTAACCTTAACAATTGGTTTACATTGCGCCGCAACGGTTAACTCGCCACTGTGCGCAGACTGATTGTTAACCAATAAGCGTGCAGCCATGGGGTCCAGACCCGCAAAAATCGCGTTTCTCATCGCGGCGATGATGTTCTTCGCCATTCTGGCACTAGATATAACGGTGCCGGCGCTGGTGTTGAGCGCTATGGCGCTGACGAACTGGCTAGTCCTTTCGACTGGAACGACGCAATATCAGCGTCGAAGGGGGACCGCATGAAGTGGGTGCTGATCTTCTGGGCCGCGCCTGTCTCGTTCCTCGGGGCGTGGTATTACCTGTCATACTACGACATGAGCTTCGGCATCTTCATGCTCACGCGGCAGATGCATGACCTCGTCTTCCATATCTATGGCAATATCCTCGGGATCCCGCCGGAGACCATTCCGCCGCTGGTGGCCCGCGCCATTGCCTTTGACACCTTGCTGGTTTTCGCGCTCCTCGCCTTTCGCAAGCGCGCCGAGATCCTCGCCTGGTGGAAGAGCCGTCAGGAATCGAGATCGGGGAAGGCCGGCCTGCCGAGAGCCGAGAGCCTGTCCAAGGCGCCCTGAAGAATGAAGCTTGCGGCGGCGGAGTCGATGCGCTCGGCTCGCTTGGCGCGCGAAACGTCCATCTCCAGCAATGCCCGTTCGGCTGCGACCGTTGACAGCCGCTCATCCCAGTAGACGAAGGGCAGGGCGGTCTTGTCGGCCATGCTGCGCACGAAGGCCCGCGTTGCCTGCACACGCGGCCCCGCTGACCCATCCATGTTCATCGGCAGGCCGATAACGAAGGCTGCGACCTTTTCCTTCTCGGCGAAGGCAAGCAGCGTCTGGGCGTCCTGGGTGAATTTCACCCGCTTGATCACCGGGCGCGGCGTGGCGAACCGCCGGCCGAGATCGGACATGGCAAGACCGATCGTCTTGGTACCGAGATCGAGCCCGGCAATCGCCTGTCTAGGCAGCAGCATCACGGCAAGGTCTTCGATGGTCAGTGTCGTCATAGGTTCTTGTCTCCCCGTCAAAACAAAGTGAATTCCGCGCCGCTTTTCTTTGTGACGGTTTCGGATATGTCCTAACACCAGTCTTGCATTTCAAATCAAGCATTAAGGAGAAATCCATGAAGATCACTTGGCTCGGCCATGCCGCTTTCCGTCTCGAAACGGCCAAGGCTAAAATCCTTATCGACCCATTCCTCAGCTATAACTCCTCCTTTGCCGCCGCCGGGATCGACCTCAAGGAGGCCACGGCGGGCGTCACGCACATCCTGCTCACCCATGGCCATGGCGACCATGTCGGCGATACCGTTCAGATCGCCAAGGATACTGGCGCCGTCGTTCTCGCCAATGCCGATCTCGCCGCCTGGCTCGGCACCAAGGGCGTCGAGAAACTGGAAACGGGCAATACCGGCGGCACCATCTCCCTGGGTGGCTTCTCCGCCACCTTTACCAATGCACTGCATTCTTCCGCCCAGATCACCGAGGACGGCGTGTCGCATGCGCTCGGCAATCCGAACGGCCTGATGCTGCATTTCGACGATGAGCCGTCGCTGTTTCACATGGGCGATACGGACATCTTCTCCGACATGGGCCTGATCAACGAGCTACATCAGCCTGATATCGGCATCGTGCCGATCGGTGACCGCTACACCATGGGTGGCGCCGTCGCGGCACTCGCTTGCCAGCGCTTCTTCAACTTCAAGACCGCCATTCCCTGCCACTACGGCACCTTCCCGATCATCGACCAGACCCCGGACAAGTTCATTGCCGGCCTGGAAGGTTCGAAGACGGCGGTCGCGGCACCGAAGCCGGGCGAGAGCATTTCCGCATAACGATACCCGTTGCGTATGGCGGACATGGCCTTTATAGCGATAGGAAAAATCCTATCCGGAGAATGCCATGTCCGTCGATCTTGCCACCGTTAAACGCGTCGCCCATCTTGCCCGCATCGCCGTCAATGAAGACGAAGCGCAGCGGATGGTGGGCGAGCTGAATGGCATGCTGGGCTTCGTCGAGCAGCTCTCCGAAGTGAATGTCGATGGCGTCGAGGCTATGACCTCGGTTACGCCGATGGCGATGAAGAAGCGGGCGGACGAAGTCACCGACGGCAGCAAGGCCGATGACATCGTCGCCAATGCGCCGAATACCGATCAGAATTTCTTCCTGGTGCCCAAAGTCGTCGAATAAGGGCTCGCTTCGAGCCTATTCCGACCCGTTGCCCTTTTTAAAGATCTGAAGCGAAACAAGATGAGCGAACTGACCAGCCTGACCATTGCCGAAGCCCGCGACAAGCTGCGCGCCAAGGATATCACCGCCACCGAACTCACCGAGGCCTATCTCTCGACGATCGATGCGGTCAATGATCAGCTCAACGCCTATATCAAGGTAACGCCGGAGAAGGCGCGCGATATGGCCAAGGCCTCCGACGCGCGTCTCGCCGCCGGCAAGGTCGGTGCGCTCGAAGGCATTCCGCTGGGGATCAAGGATCTCTTCGGTACCGAAGGCATCCACACCCAGGCCTGCAGCCACATTCTCGACGGTTTCGAGCCGCGCTACGAATCGACCGTGACCCAGAACCTCTGGAACGATGGTGCCGTCATGCTCGGCAAACTCAACATGGATGAGTTCGCTATGGGCTCCTCCAACGAGAGCTCCTATTACGGCCCGGTCATCAACCCGTGGCGCGCTAACGGCTCGAACCAGCAGCTCGTTCCGGGCGGTTCTTCGGGCGGCTCGGCCGCAGCCGTTGCCGCGCATCTTTGCGCCGGCGCGACTGCCACCGACACCGGCGGTTCCATCCGCCAGCCCGCCGCCTTCACCGGCACGGTCGGTATCAAGCCCACTTACGGCCGCTGCTCGCGCTGGGGTATTGTCGCTTTCGCTTCGTCGCTCGACCAGGCCGGCCCGATCGCCCGCGATGTTCGCGACGCCGCCATCCTCTTGAAGTCTATGGCAAGCGTCGACGCCAAGGACACGACCTCGGTCGACCTGCCGGTGCCGGACTACGAAGCCTCGCTCGGCCAGTCGCTGAAGGGCATGAAGATCGGCATTCCGAACGAATACCGCGTCGACGGCATGCCGGGAGAGATCGAAACGCTCTGGCAGCAGGGCATCGCCTGGTTGAAGGATGCCGGCGCCGAGATCGTCAACATCTCGCTGCCGCACACAAAATACGCCTTGCCGGCCTATTACATCGTCGCCCCCGCCGAGGCATCGTCGAACCTTGCCCGTTATGACGGCGTGCGTTACGGCCTGCGCGTCGACGGCAAGGATATCGCCGACATGTACGAGAAGACCCGCGCTGCCGGCTTTGGCAACGAGGTCAAGCGCCGTATCATGATCGGCACCTACGTGCTCTCCGCCGGCTATTACGATGCCTATTACCTGCGCGCCCAGAAGGTTCGCACACTGATCAAGCGCGACTTCGAACTTGCCTTCCACGCCGGTGTCGACGCCATCCTGACGCCCGCCACGCCGTCCTCGGCCTTCGGCATCGCCGACGAGGATCTCGCTTCCGATCCGGTCAAGATGTACCTCAACGACATCTTCACGGTGACGGTCAACATGGCAGGCCTCCCCGGCATCGCCGTCCCCGCCGGCCTCGATCAGAAGGGCCTGCCGCTCGGCCTACAGCTTATCGGCAAGCCGTTCGACGAAGAGACGCTGTTCAAGACGGCGCACGTCATCGAACAGGCCGCCGGCAAGTTCACGCCGACGAAGTGGTGGTAAACACCACTTTTGTGATCGCCGCCGATGAAGCAATCGGCGCGGTCATTCTAGAGTAAGTTGCACATCAATAGGTCGTGTTATAATTGCAACAACACGCGCACATAAGCGTGTGCGCTCATTTCTCCACCTTGAAGCGATTCTAAACTGGAGCTATACGCGCCTTCCCGGTCGTCGTGCCGATACGAGCGTTGATGGTTGGAGCTCCAAAACTCCTCCCGTGCAGGCGGTTTTCCGCTCTGTATACGAATGCCGTGTCGGGAGACGGGAAGGCTTTTGGAGTATAGCTCAATGGCAGAGCACCGGACGTTCGTCCGGAGGTCGTGGGTTCGAATCCCGCTACACCAGCCAAATGGATAGCTCAGTTGGTTAGAGCATCAGATTCTTAATCTGACGGTTGAAGGTTCGAATCCTTTTCCAATTGCTGGTCGAAAGGCCGGCACCAGCCCGCAAAGCTGTTTACCAATGACGGTTCGGGGACCGGAATGCGCAAGTTCGGATATCCGCGCAATCTCTAGGGATTGCCTGGATGAATGGGTGAGCGCCAGGACTATGGGCTCGATTGGCGTTGAAGATTTCGCCGTGCCCCGGCCAGCAAGGAGGAAGCCCTCCAAAGCCGGGATACTGCACAATCCGCTCCTCGCAAATCCGCCCGTCGTCGCTGCCACCGGTCTCCGGATCTCGATGATCGGCGCATGAAACGAAACACGAAAGGAACATCGGTCTATGACGTAGCGCATGCCGAAGGAGTATGAACAATGATGACATTTCTCGATAAGATCTTGGGACGCAAGCGCGTCCTCGTTAAGGAAAACGAACGTCTGGTCGCCCTGCACAAGGGGACGATCCTTGGTATTTTCGGGCCGGGTCAGCAGGTATTGCCGAACCGACGCAACAGCCTTGAGGTTTTCCGCTACGATCTGACCAATCCGGTGTTCGCATCGGTCTACGAGAAGGCGTTGTTCGAAAAGCTCCCGGAGGTTGCCGAGCATCATCTCACCGTGTTCCGTACCGATGTCGGCGAGGTTGCCGTCATTGAGCGCGATGGCGCAATTTACGCCACACTTGGTCCGAGCCAGAAGCTTGTTGTCTGGAAGGAGTCGGGTCCGTGGAAGGAAATGCGCGTCGATACCGCAGACGAACTTTCCGTTGACCGGGTCTTGTCGCGCCGCCTCGGGCTGGCACGGAAGCACGAGTTCATCGCGAGCTACGCCGTGCTCGAAGGGCAGGTGGGTCTGCTGTTCGTTGACGGCATCTACCTGCGGACGCTCGATGCGGGCATGCATACCTTCTGGAATGTCGGCAAGGCTCTACAGGTCAAGATCGTTGATCTGAAACGTCAGTCGCTCGATGTTGCCGGACAGGAACTCCTGACCAAGGATCGCGTGACGATCCGTGTCAACATCTCCGCGGATTACCGCGTGGTCGATCCGGTCAAGGCCGTCGGCTCCGTCAAGGATTTCGCGGATGCGCTCTATCGTGCGCTGCAACTGGCTTTCCGCCGGACGCTTGGCACGATGACGCTGGACCAGATCCTGGAGCGCCGTGTCTCCATCAACGCCGAAGCGGCCGAAAAGGTGCGCGAGGACATGGTGGTGATCGGCGTGGAGATCTCGGATATCGAGCTCAAGGATGTGATCCTGCCGGGCGATATGCGTGAGATCCTGAACCAGGTGGTTGCGGCCGAAAAGCAGGCGGAAGCCAACGTCATCCGCCGCCGCGAGGAGACGAACGCCACCCGTTCGTTGCTCAACACGGCCAAGGTCATGGCGGAGCATCCGGTTATGCTACGGCTGAAGGAGCTTGAAGCTCTGGAGGCCATTGCCGGCAAGGTGGATAAGCTGACGATCCACAACGGCACGAGCGGCTTGATGAACGATCTCGTCAAGCTTCGCGATATCTGATGCCACTGACAGGAAGGGCCGTCCGGAAATCCGGACGGCCCTTTTGCACATGCCAATATTCCGCCCAGCGACCATCACATTTTGGACCGAAATACGATCATAAATTGCAGTAAGCCGCTTGGCTCTATCATCTGCAACCGAATCGGAAGGTCTCTTCATGCTCAAAAAAGTCACGGCGATCCTGCTCCTCAGTGTGGCATTCCCAGCGATTTCGCTGGCGGCCGACAATGGGGCCATTCGGGCCATTACCTTGTCCTCGGGCGGCCTTGCCGAGGTTTCGCGATCGGCCGCAGTCGATACCGACGGCGTCGTCCGGCTCGAGGTGCCGCTCGATCAGGTCGATGACATGCTGAAAAGCCTTGTGGTCAATGGGACCGAGGGCTCGGTGGCCGGCATTTCGCTGGCGGGGCCGCAGCCGTTGCAGGAGACTTTCAAGGGTCTGCCGTTCACGCCGGAAGCGCTCTCATCCGTGCCGTCGCTTCTGACATCGATACAGGGTGCCAGGGTATCGGTAACCAGCGGCGGGAAAACCGTTGAGGGAGACATTCTCGGGATCGAGACCAGAAAGGCCGGCGAGAAGGCGACAATTCATCTGCTGACCGTTCTTGACAAGGATGGTGCGGTGGAGACGCTGGCGCTAGGTGAGGATGCGTCCGTCCGGATTGACGATGCCGGCATGAGAGCAAAGGTTGCCAAGGCGGCGGCAGCCATTGCCCGTGGCAAGAACGACAGCACCCGCACCATTGATATCAAGGTGAACGGTGCGAAGAGCAGCGGCGACGTCGGTCTGACCTATGTCGTTCCGTCTCCGATCTGGAAAACGGCCTACAAGGTTGTGACCGAGGCAAATGGCAAGGCGCGTCTGCAGGCATGGACCGTGCTGGAAAACGCCAGTGGCGAAGATTGGAAGGGCGTAAAACTGACGTTGACGTCTGCCGAGCCGGTGACGCTGAAGCAGGGACTGCACCAACTCTACTGGAGAGAGCGGCAGGAGGTGCCGGTCGACACGGCTTCAAACAATGTCCCTGATCCCGATAGTGGAGACTTGTCCAACAGGCAGCGTCTGGCATCGGATGTCCAGGAACGAGCAGCACCCGCGCCTGCCAAGGCAATGGGTGGGGTCAGCAGAAAGGCGGCGGCGTCTGCCTACATGGCTGACGAGCTGGAAAGGCCAGCAGTGCCAATGCAAATGGCTGCAGCCAATCCGACCACTGCGAGCGAAAGCGATATCTCGGCCACTTTTGAGTTGCCAGGAACTTACGATCTGGCAAATGGCGACACCTTGTCGGTGCCGATCGTGGATGCGGAACTGGATGCCGATATGGTGGACATGTATCGGGCAGGCAGCTCCTTCCGCAATCCGATCGCCGCCGTGATGCTCAAGAACACCGCAGGTGTCAGCATGCCGGCGGGAATTCTCACGCTCTACGATAGCAAGATCGGCTATGTCGGCGATTCCCAGCTATCCGCGCTGCCCAAGGGGGACACGCGCCTCGCCAGTTTCGCGACCGACCGAAAGGTATCGATCAGCGAGCAGCAGACGCCGACTGAGGAGATTGCCTCTCTGAAGGTTTCGGATGGCGTGATGCAAGCAGTCGTCAAATATCGACAGACGACAACATATACCGTTTCAGGGGCGCTTGACGGCGAAAGGACCGTCATCGTCGAGCACCCGATCAGGGACGGTTGGTCATTTTCGTCGGGCGAAAGCTTCGGCAAGACGGCAACACACCAGCGGCTCAAGACGGTTGTTCCGGCGGCTACGGAAAAGACACTGACGGCGGTCGACGAGCAGCTTCAGAGCAACAGCTATGCTCTGGTCGACGCAGAACCGGACATGCTGCTCGGATGGTCGGCTTCGACACAGGACAAGGCACTCACAGACAAGCTCGCAAATCTCGCAGACGCGCGCAAAAGGCAGGTCGCGATCCAGAACGAACTGGCGAGCCTCGATAGCGAAATCGAGAAGACCATCAATGACCAGGAGCGGATAAGACAGAATATCGGCGCGGTTCCGGAGAATAGCGATTTGAAGAAGCGCTATTTGAAGGCCCTGGCGGATAGCGAGGATCAAATCGCTGCAATGAACGAAAGGCGCGATACGGTGCAGCAGGAAAGCGATCGCCGAGGCGACCACGTGGCGGACATCATCAGGACATTCTGATCGCCATCGGCGCACCGTCCCGTGAGCCACATCAACAGGAAAGAGCCGCCCCGATCGGGCGGCTCTCACGTTTTCTCTATCGATTATCCAACTGCGCCCTTACCAGCTTCAGCCCCTTTTCCGTGATCCGGTAGGGATGGCCGTCGGTAGACCTGATGGCCTTCAGGCGCCTGAGCTTGCGAAAGAGTTCAATACCGAAATCGGGATAGAGCCAGCCGTCGCGCGTGTAGCAACTGGCGGTCTCGATTTTCTTTTTTTCGGTGCGTTCGAGTTCGATACGCCCGCCCTGGGCGAGCAGGTGCAGGATGCGCTGTTCTGCGCGGGAAATGTCCATGGTTTTCAAGATCCGGAAAGCGCCATAAGGCGCAACAAAACGATCCGGCGCTCCCTTCAGGGAAGCCGGGGCTTCGTTTTCTGGCCCAGCGCGCAAGAAGACTTGCGGGCGGGGCCTTTACCGGGGCTCAGACGAGTTGGACATAAAAACTCCATTGACGTAGCACTTTTAAAACAGGTTGCAGACGGCGGTCAAGTTTCACCCTTGTCAAACATAGCCGGCTATCCGGCGCTTGCTCTCATCTGGCCGCTGGAAAAAGGCGTTTGCCGGTGCTTTACTGCTGAAAACGCCTGGGGGCTCGATGATCCATATTCGCAATGCGCGTGAGGGCGAAACGGAGATATTGACCAATATCGGCCTGCGGTCGTGGAGCAAGGCCATGGGATCGGTCGGCGGCTCAGAGGCGATGCTTGAAAGTGCCAGCGATGCCTTCTCAAATTTCACCCGCGATGTCTGGTTGACGATTACCGTCGTCGAGCTGAACGGGGAGGTCGCCGGCTGGGCGGCGCGCGAGGCGCTGGACGAGACCATCTCCGACTTCTGGATCGATCCCGACTATCTGCGCCAGGGGCTCGGCTCGGCATTGCTGGCGCGTATCGAAGAGGATGTTCTGGGGCAGGGGCTGGAGAAGGTCTCGTTACAGACCCATGCCGACAACGGCGAGGCGATCGGCTTCTTCAAGGCCCATGGCTATGCCATTCATTGGCTCTCGGTCGTCTATTCTCCGAAGCTCGATCATGACGTGCCGACGGTCGGCCTCGTCAAGGCGCTGGTTGACAGCAGCGACGGGACATATGGTTCGGGCTTATAGCATCCGCGCGGTGCCGAAAGTCTTGCGCCGCCCCGCCAATTGCTCTACCTCACAAAGTTCAGAAGAACAGCATTTCAAGAGCTTCCCATGACCCTTGTCGACGTCCGTACCCCAGATCCGAAGCGCTTCATTCCCGGTGCCACCGGCGATTGGGAGATTGTTATCGGGATGGAAGTCCATGCCCAGGTGTTGAGCAAATCCAAGCTCTTCTCCGGCGCTTCGACCGAGTTCGGCAAGCCGCAGAATTCCAACGTCTCGCTGGTCGACGCCGCCATGCCCGGCATGTTGCCCGTCATCAACGAGGAGTGCGTCGCGCAGGCGGTTCGCACCGGTCTTGGCCTGAAGGCGCAGATCAACAATCGTTCGATCTTCGACCGCAAGAACTATTTCTATCCCGACCTGCCGCAGGGCTATCAGATCTCGCAGTTCAAGGATCCGATCGTCGGCGAAGGCAAGATCGTCATTTCGCTCGGTCCCGACCGTCAGGGCCAGTTCGAGGATATCGAAATCGGCATCGAGCGCCTGCATCTGGAGCAGGACGCGGGCAAGTCGCTGCACGACCAGCACGCCACCATGTCCTATGTCGACCTCAACCGGTCCGGCGTGGCGCTGATGGAAATCGTTTCCAAGCCGGACATGCGTTCGTCGGATGAGGCCAAGGCCTATATGACCAAGCTGCGCTCGATCGTGCGCTACCTCGGCACCTGTGACGGCAACATGGATGAAGGCTCGATGCGCGCCGACGTCAACGTTTCCGTGCGCCGTCCGGGCGGCGAATTCGGCACGCGCTGCGAAATCAAGAACGTCAACTCCATCCGCTTCATCGGCCAGGCAATCGAATACGAAGCCCGCCGCCAGATCGGCATTCTGGAAGACGGCGGCTCCATCGATCAGGAAACCCGGCTGTTCGACCCGAACAAGGGCGAGACCCGTTCCATGCGCTCCAAGGAAGATGCGCATGATTATCGTTATTTCCCCGATCCGGACCTGCTGCCGCTCGAATTCGACGACGCCTTCGTCACCGAGCTTGCAGCACATCTGCCGGAGCTGCCGGATGACAAGAAGGAGCGCTTCGTGCGCGAGCTCGGCCTGTCGATCTACGACGCCTCCGTTCTGGTCTCGGAAAAGGCGATTGCCGATTATTTCGAGACGGTTGCAGCTGGCCGTGACGGCAAGATGGCGGCAAACTGGGTCATCAACGACTTGCTGGGCGCCTTGAACAGAACCGGCAAAGATATTGAAGAGACTCCGGTTTCGCCCGCCCAGCTCGGCGCGATCATCGACCTCATCAAGGCCGAAACCATCTCCGGCAAGATTGCCAAGGACGTGTTCGAGATCGTGCTCACCGAGGGCGGCGATCCCGCCGAGATCGTCGAAGCCCGCGGGATGAAGCAGGTCACCGACACCGGCGCCATCGAAAAGGCCGTCGACGAGATCATCGCCGCCAATCCGGATCAGGTTGCCAAGGTCAAGGCCAAGCCGACGCTTGCCGGCTGGTTCGTCGGCCAGGTGATGAAGTCCACCGGCGGCAAGGCCAATCCGCAGGCCGTGCAGGCCCTGGTCAAGGCCAAGCTCGGCATCGAAGAGGAATAGTCGGGTGTATTTCGTCCGCACCGCCGGCGAGCAGGACCTGGAAAAGGTCCGCGCTCTGCTGCGCGAAACCTGGCATGCGACCTACGACAAGCTTTATGGCGCAGATAAGGTCAGCGAGCTGCATGGCTCCTGGCATTCTCTCCAGTCCCTGAAGGCCCGGCTTGCCAGAAAGAACTCCGAATTCCTCGTCGCGGACGATGGCAAAAACATCGGCGGCATGGGCTATGCCGCCATGTCGACGGAGCTGACGAAAACCGTCCTGCTCTACATGCTCTATGTCAGCCCGCGCTGCCAGCGTCAGGGTATCGGCCGCGATATCTTCGCCGAACTGGAAACCTGCTTTCCTGACGCAGAAGTCATGCGTCTGGAGGTCGAACCGCAAAACGAGCCGGCGCTCGCCTTCTATAGGGCACATGGTTTTGTCGAAGTCGGCCGCACGGAAAACTGCGGGAATGCACAATCCGGCATTCCGGCGCTGATATTCGAGAAGCCTCTCGAAAACCACTGAAAGCTGAGGCAGGTCGATCATGAACAACGCCGGTTTGATCATTCGCGAAGCTCGCGAATCCGATCTCCCCGCCTTGATCGCCCTTTTCGCCGCCGATGCGCTCGGCGGCCACGGCGATACCACCGACCCCTCCGCTTATGACGATTACCTCCGTGCCTTCCGCACCATCCAGTCCTCGTCCGACCAGACGCTTTATGTCGCCGAACTGGCTGGCGAAGTGGCGGGTACGTTCCAGACGATGATCACGACATCGCTGACTGGTCGCGGCTCTGCCGCGACGATTATCGAAGCCGTACAGACCCGTAATGACCTGCGCGGGCAGGGGATCGGTGCCGCGATGATCGAATTCTGCATCACCGAGGCAAAAAGTCGCGGTATGCGGATGGTGCAGCTGACATCGAACGCGGTGCGCACGGATGCCCACCGTTTCTATGAGAGATTGGGCTTCAAGCCGAGCCATCTCGGCTTCAAGATGGCTTTGAAATGACCGCTTTTCCCGCTGGAATCACTGGACAAGCAAGCCTAGTGGCGGCATAAGCGAGAGATCGAATTCTGGTATCGCTCGCCTTTTTGCGGGCACAAGGAAAAGACATGTGGAATTTACTCCTGCAAACCTTCACTTGGTGGAATGGTCAGACGATGGGCACCCGCTTCGCGACATGGCGGTTCGGCAAGCGCGTCGGCGAGGATGAATTGGGCAATGTCTATTACGAGGGCGGCATGTCGTCCTACGGTCTTCCTAAGCGCTGGGTGATCTACAAGGGTTACGCAGAGGCTTCCGCCATTCCTCCGGGCTGGCACGGCTGGATGCATCACCGCACCGACGTTCCGCCGACCAAGGACAATTACGTTGCCAAGGAATGGCAGATTTCGCACCGCGCCAATCCGACCGGTTCGCCGCAGGCCTATCGTCCGCCGGGCTCGCTCGCCGTTGCCGGCGAACGTCCGCGCGTCACTGGCGACTATGACGCCTGGACGCCGGGCAACTGAGCATAGAAAGCCGGCTCGTCCTTTGGCCACAATTGGCCTATAGGCGCAGAACATGCCGGCTCGTGCTCGGCGCTTCGACCGAGACCAAGCGGAGATTGGCGGATATGACGTTTTTCACGCGGAGCGCTACTTTGCGTGCGATGTCGGCAGCAGTTCTTGCCCTTGCCGCGGGAGCCCTGTTGCCACCGGCGGCAGAAGCCGCCCGCATTTCCAATCCGGTCGCCGTCTTCTCCGGTCTCGACAAGATTACCGGCCGCATCACCACCTTCGATGTCTATGTCAACGAGACCGTGCAGTTCGGCGCCCTGCAGGTGACGCCGAAGGCCTGCTATTCGCGCGATGATACCGAACAGCAGAAGGTCGACGGCTTCGTCGAAGTGGACGAGATCACCCTCGACCGCCGCATCCGCCGCATTTTCACCGGCTGGATGTTCGCCGACAGCCCCGGCCTCAACGCCGTCGAGCATCCGATCTATGACGTCTGGCTGAAAGAGTGCAAGCAGAAGTCAGATATCCCGCCGCCGGACTCGGCTGGTAGCAAGTAAAGCGCCTCTCCCCAGACTTTGACAACGCAGTGATGTTCGCCCGCAGAAGTTACCTTCCGCGGGCGATTTCGTTACTCATAGTCTCGCGGCGAAGCGGTGCTTATCTCAACCGGATACTGCTCTGTTTCGTCCCTGAGATCGATGCCAATGCGCGTGCCATCTTTGATCCTCCGCCGCATGGCGTCAGCGCGATCGGAATGGATTTGCAGTTTCCCGCTTTTATGCAGCGCCTGAAGCCGGGATCGTGAGATGCCGAGCTCCGAGGCAAGCAGGCGGTCCAGCCGTGCGCTGACGGGAAACGAGACCGCCAGTTCGATGTCCAGCTCGGTCCAGCCGTCCGTCTCGCTTATAACCTCCTTCTGAACATCGGCATCGGCAAATTCGTCGATACGCTGAGCCTTGCGCCTCAGTGCATCGAGGTCGAATTCCTGCGCCCGTATCCAGTTGATATCGTTGGTTTGCAACGCCTCGAGAGTGGCGGGGGCGAGCCCACGAACATTCTGGCGCTCGAAAAGCGTTCGGTTCCATGTCTTGTCGCAAGCCGAGCATTTATAGACGAGCCAGGCGTCGAGTTTCTTGCCGTTGGCGTTAAGCCTGACCTTGCCGCTGGATCTGAAGGGCTTGAGGCACCCGCAGCTGCTGCAGGCGATCCATGGCTGGGGCGCAGTTCGGGGATTGATGGTCCAGCGGACCTTTAGAATAGTGCACATACCGTCTTGGTCTTCCGTTCGGAAGTTCACCAAGCTGGCGGCAAGACAAGCCCTTCACGGGCGCGGTGTGGCGATGTCTAGGACGGATGAAGAGCTGAGACAGCAATGGCTGCGCATGGCGCATGTCAACAATGCCAAACCGGTCTCAGACCACCACCCGATGAACATGATCATATGCCGGGCGGCGATATGCTGCCCTGACATACGGGGTGAAATTGGATGAGACCGGTATTTACGAAGGCAAAATGAAACCTCGACGCGCCAACACTCTTCGCGTCAAGCGATAACAGACGGCAACCAGAATTTGAAGTCGTAAAAACATGAAGAGGCCGGTTGTCCTTTGGTGGGCAAAACCGGCCCGAATCATTCTTACGCGTCGGTGTTCTTGTCGCGGCGAAACAGCCCGAGGGCTTTGCGCCCGGCTGCCACAACGCCAGCGACCACGATGATCAATCCCTTCTTCAGCGCCAGAAGCGCCACGCCAAAACTCTTGAAGAAGCCGAGGACGACGGCGAGGAAGCCGAGCTTGGCCGCGATCTTCACGCCGGCACCGGCAGCAATCATGCCCGCCATGCTGTAGGCGGCGATCTTGTCGCCGTTGACGAAGTCGGCATAGCGCTTGCCGCTGTCATATTGGACGGTGTTGATAACGCTAGGGATGGCCGCGTTGATTTCCGGCAGTTGCTCGAGCCCGGCGACGAAATCAAGCTCGGTCACGCCTTCGCGGCCAAGGACACGCACCGAATAGTTCAGCGTGTGCGGAGCGTTCGGATCTTTGCCGAAAATCAGGTCGCGCGCCCAGTGGAGGGCGTGGGTCGCCTTGTCGTAATGCGGTGGTTCGGCCCAGCCGACCAGCGTGATCGGATCGTAGCCCGCCTTCTCGCGTTCGGGATTGCTCTCCTGGATCCCGTCCTGGATCTGTTTCAGCAGCGCCGTGTAGTCCGTCGAGGCGGCATCGTCATCGGAGACATGGCCGCTGCCGTCATAATCGATAACCGCGCCCCAGGAGCGCGGGTCGATCGGCGAATACTTCGCCGGGAAGATCATGCCGAATGTATTGCCGGCGGCGCTATCCGGGTTGCCCCAGAGCTGGACCAGCACCTTTCGCGTATCTTGCTGATTGAGATAGTAGAACTGATCCGAAACATTCAGCGTGGCGTTGGCGCCGGAAAGCTTGATCGCACCCTGCTGGAAGTCGAGCGTCTTCAGGACGGCCCCGTATTTGCCCTCCGGCACATCGGCGCCGAACATGTCGTGAAAGGACTTCGCCTCGGCCGGCGTTGCGGCCAGCGCGGCGAGAAAAGCGATTGCAAGATATTTCTTCAAGATACCACCCCCGGCTGTCGACCCGAAAGTAGCGGACTGATGAATTAAATCAATGCTGAGATGAGGATTCTTAACTGCCGGAGAAGCTCAAATTGGGCGATTCCATCGCCTTTTCCAGCATCCGGGCATATTCGTCCTTCGGCATGTCGATCGCGCCGAATGTCTTTAGGTGCTCAGTGGTGAACTGAGTGTCGAGCAGGGTGAAGCCCCGCTCTCTCAGTCGTTCGACCAGATGCACCAGGCAGATCTTCGAGGCGTCCGTGCGGCGTGAGAACATGCTCTCGCCGAAGAAGGCCGAACCGAGCGATACACCGTACAATCCCCCGACCAGCATGTCGCCGTCCCATGCCTCGACGGAATGGGCGTGGCCGATATGGTGGAGGGTCGAATAGAGCGCTCGGATCGTCTTGTTGATCCAGGTGCTGGGCCGGCCGCTGGTCTGCTCGGCGCAGGCGGCGATGACGGCGTCGAAATCCGCATTGAAGCGGATATCGAAGGGTTTTTGCCGGATGGTCTTCGCCAGGCTTTTCGAAATATGGAAGGCGCCGAGCGGCAGGATGCCGCGCAATTCCGGCTCGACCCAGAAGATTTCCGGGTCATCGGCCGATTCCGCCATCGGGAAGAGCCCGATGGAATAGGCGCGCAGCAGAATTTCCGGAGTAATGCCGGGATTTCTGCCGCGCGGCCGTGCCATGGGCGCTTAGACCGAGGTCTTCGCCAGGTAGTCTTCCAGCCAATGGATATCGTAATCGCCATTGGCGATATCCTGATTGGAAACCAGATCCTGGAACAGCGGCAGGGTGGTCTTGATCCCATCGACCACGAATTCGTCCAGCGCGCGGCGCAGGCGCATCATGCATTCGACGCGGGTGCGGCCGTGCACGATCAGCTTGCCGATGAGGCTGTCGTAGTAGGGCGGGATTTTGTAGCCCTGATAGGCGCCCGAATCGATACGCACGCCAAGACCGCCGGGGGCGTGGAAATGCGTGATCGTGCCGGGGGAGGGTACGAAGGTGCGCGCGTCCTCGGCATTGATGCGGCATTCGATGGCATGACCATGGAAATGCACTTCGTCCTGTGTCACCGACAGACCGCCGCCGGAGGCGACGCGGATCTGTTCGTGCACAAGATCGATGCCGGTGATCGCTTCCGTGACCGGATGCTCCACCTGCAGGCGGGTGTTCATTTCGATGAAATAGAACTCGCCGTTTTCGTAGAGGAATTCGATCGTACCGGCGCCGCGATACTTCAGCTTCATCATGGCGTCGGCGCAGATCTGACCGATTTTCATGCGCTGCTCGACGTTGAGCGCCGGCGAGTTGGCTTCTTCCCAGACCTTCTGGTGGCGGCGCTGCAGCGAGCAGTCGCGTTCGCCGAGATGGATGGCATTGCCTTCGCCGTCGCCGAACACCTGGATTTCGATGTGGCGCGGCTTGCCGAGGTATTTTTCCATGTAGACGGATTCGTTGCCGAAGGCGGCAGCCGCCTCGGTACGCGCCGTCGACCAGGCTTCAAGGACGTCCGCTTCCGTGCGGGCAACCTTCATGCCACGACCGCCGCCGCCGGCGGTGGCCTTGATCAGCACGGGATAGCCGATTTCCTTCGCCGTCTTCAGCGCTTCCTCTTCGGTCTTCACTTCGCCGTCCGAACCGGGAACGACGGGAATGCCGAGCTGCTGCGCGGTCGTCTTGGCGGTGATCTTATCGCCCATGATGCGGATATGGTCCGCCGTCGGGCCGATGAAGGTGATCCCATGTGCATCGAGGATGTCGGCGAACTTGGCGTTCTCCGACAGGAACCCATAGCCCGGATGTACGGCGTCGGCGCCGGTGATCTCGCAGGCGGCAACGATCTGATGGATGTTGAGATAGCTCTCGCGTGACGGCGGTGGGCCGATGCACACGCTTTCATCCGCCAGACGCACATGCATCGCGTCGGCGTCGGCTGTCGAGTGCACGGCAACGGTCGCGATGCCAAGCTCCTTGCAGGCGCGCAGCACCCGAAGGGCGATCTCTCCGCGATTGGCTATGAGTATCTTCGAAATCATGGGCATGGGCTTACTCGATGACCACCAGGGCTTCGCCGTATTCTACCGGGCTTCCATCCTTGATGAGGATTTCGGTCACGGTTCCGGACTTGGGCGCGGGGATCTGGTTCATCGTCTTCATCGCTTCGATGATCAGCAGCGTCTGGCCTTCCTTGACGACGGAGCCGACCTGGATGAAGGCGGCTGCACCCGGCGCGGACGCCAGGTAGACGGTGCCGACCATCGGAGCGCTGATGACGCTGTCCGGGTTGCGCACCTTGCCGGCGGGAGCAGCAGCTGCTGCCGGTGCGGCAGCGGGAGCCGCTGCGGCATAGGCCGGGCCTGCGATCGGCGCCTGAACGTATTGCGTCGTGCCAGCGCGGGAGACGCGGATACGCAGATCTTCCTGCTCGACTTCGATCTCGGTCAGATCGGTTTCATTGAGAATATTGGCGAGGTCGCGGATCAGCGCCTGGTCGATACCCGTTTTCTTTTCAGCCATGGATCTTGTGCCCTGTAATTCTTGTCATTGTGTGATGGATTTCAGCGCGTGCAGCGCCAGGATGTAACTGTGAGGCCCGAAACCGCAGATCATGCCCTTGGCGGCGGGCGCGATCATCGATTTGTGCCGGAATTCTTCGCGTGCGTGGATGTTGGAAATATGAACCTCCACCACCGGAACCGAGATGGCGCGGATTGCATCATGAAGCGCGATGGACGTGTGGCCATAGGCTCCGGGATTGATCGCGACGCCGACGGCAGTGTCGCCGGCTTCGTGCATCCAGTCGACCAGCACGCCTTCATGATTGCTCTGGCGGAAATCGATGACGAAGCCCAGGCTTTCGCCCACGGACTTACAATCGGCTTCGATATCCTTGAGTGTCTTGCCGCCATAGATGCCCGGCTCGCGCTTGCCAAGGGCATTCAAATTGGGTCCGTTCAGGACGAAAATGGTTTGCGCCATCAGAGGTTCCGTCAAAGTGCAGCGCAACCTATAGACTCCCGAGGGCCTAGAGGAAAGCCCCCAGATAAGAGGGTGTGCATGTCTGATGTGGAAACGCCCCGATTTTGGCGATTTTGCGCTCAATTCGGAAGCGGTTCGTTTTCATGAAGGCTCGAGCGCCTTTCAGCATGCTGCCCGACTGAGGCCGCTCGGGATGGTCAGGCCCTTTGGTTCAGCAGGTGGTCTTGCCGCAACTGCGGACATTGGCGATCTTCTGCTGGATGGCCTCGAGGCCGATAGCGCCCGAGATCGTCTCGTTGCCGATGACATAGGCTGGCGTGCCGGTGACGTTGAGATCGGTGGCAAGCTGGTAGGTGGCCTTGACCGAATCGGTGTTCGGGCTCTTGGCCATCTCGGCGCGGATCGCCGCTTCGCTGACGCCGAGCGAACCCGCGACTTCGATGGCGCTGTCTTCCGAAGCGCGGCCATCGCTGCCAAGCAGGGCGCGATGGAAGGCGGCGTACTTCTCAGGCGCCAGCTTGCGGAAAGCATCGGAGACCCTTGATGCCGCAACGGAATCCGGTCCGAGGATCGGGAATTCCTTGAGCACGAAGCGCACATTCGTGTCCTGCTTCAGCAGGGTTTCCATATCGCCGAGAGCATGGCGGCAATAGGTGCAATTATAGTCGAAGAACTCGACGACGGTGATGTCGCCCTTCGGATTGCCGATCGAGACATCGTTCTTGGAGTTGAAGATGGCATCCTTGTTCTGGGTGACCGCCTGGGCGGACTGGGCAAGGCGCGCCGCATCCTGCTTCTTCTCAAGCGCCGCCTGCGCATCCAGAAGGACTTCCGGATGCTCGACGAGGTATTCCTTGATGAACTCCCCAAACTCCTTCTTCTGCTGATCATCCAGCGCTGCGGCGGGCTGGACGAAGGCGAGCGATGCGGCAATGGCGACCGCCGAAACCGTCAGCAGAGTTTTGGAAAAAAGGGTCATTGGGTCCTCGTTTGAGTCGATGCTAAGACTTCATCGTCGCGTGCGACATAGCACCGGCAGGTTAAAGTCCGCAAATAGGTATCGGCAATTTACGGTGCATGCTTATTTCCAGAAACAGGAATTTTCACGGCGAAGCATCAATCGCGGGATTGTGAACACGCCGATATTGCGGCAATTGTCACACGCGAATCCGATAAGAAGAGAGAATTGACCTTGTTTTCCCTATCCAAACGCAGCGATGTCGAACCCTTCCATGCCATGGACGTGCTGGCGGAGGCGACGCGGCGACGGCAGGCGGGACATGCGGTCATTTCCATGGCCGTCGGCCAGCCGTCTCATCCGACACCCCAGGCAGCGCTTGCGGCGGCCCGCACGGCGCTCGATCACGGCCGCATCGGCTATACCGATGCGCTCGGCACCTTGGCGCTGAAGCGGGCGCTCGCCGGCCATTACCGGACACGGCATGGGCTGGAGATCGATCCCGCGCGGATCGCCATCACCACCGGTTCCTCGGCCGGCTTCAATCTCGCTTTCCTGACGCTGTTCGACCCCGGCGATAGTGTCGCCATTGCCCGGCCCGGCTACCCGGCTTACCGCAATATCCTTGCCGCCCTCGGGCTTGATGTCGTCGAGGTGCCTGTCACGGCCGAAACGCATTTCACGCTGACGCCGGAGAGCCTGGAGGCGGCGCAAGTGGCAAGCGGCAAGCGGTTGAAGGGCGTGCTGCTTGCAAGCCCCGCCAATCCGACCGGTACGGTGACGGGCAGGGCGGCGCTGAAGGCGCTCGCCGATTATTGCGCCGATCGCTCGATCGCCTTCATCTCCGACGAGATCTATCACGGCCTGACCTTCGTTGGCGAGGAGACGAGTGCGCTGGAACTGACGGACGAGGCGATCGTCATCAATTCCTTCTCGAAATATTATTGCATGACCGGCTGGCGCATCGGCTGGATGGTGCTGCCGGAGCGGCTGGTGCGCCCCGTTGAGCGCGTCGCCCAAAGCCTTTATATCTCGGCACCGGAACTGTCGCAGATTGCCGCCACGGCAGCGCTCGGGGCAGGGGCCGAACTGGACACCTATCGCGAAACCTATCGCCGCAACCGCGATTTCCTGATGCGGCGCCTGCCCGAAATCGGCTTCTCCATCGCCTCGCCGATGGACGGCGCCTTCTACGCCTATGTCGACGTAACCAGGTTCACCAACGACAGCATGGCCTTCGCCCGAAAGATGCTGGCAGACATCAATGTCGCCGCCACGCCCGGCCTCGACTTCGATCCGATCGAGGGACACCGCGCGATGCGCCTATCCTATGCCGGCTCGAATGCGGAGATCGAGGAAGCCGTCGAGCGCATGGCTGCCTGGCTGAAATAGAATCCTATATCAGCTACTTGCGATGGGTTTTGAAGGTATTTCAGGAAGTTCTTGAATCAAATTGTGAGGAGCGGGAGGCCCGCTAATCGGGCCGCATCGCCCTTCGACAAGTTCAGGGTGAGGCGGGGAGACTGTTCTGGCCTGTCCAAAATGAGCTCCACTTCCAAGCTTGAAGATCAGCAGTCCCCGAGCTTGAAGGGCTAGCCCTCACCCTGAGCCTGTCGAAGGGCGAGGGTGGTTTTGGGAAAAGAACAATCGTTCAAAACAAAAAAACCGGCCGTGTCACCACGGCCGGTTTTTTAATTCGTTCCGAACAGCAGTGTTCAGAAGAAACCACGGCGCTGCCACCAGCCAGCCTTCTTCGGCTTGCCGTCGCTGTCGGTGCCCTCGTTGGTGCGGGTGGATTTGACCACCGGCTCGGAGGAGGACGAGACATTCGATTCGCGGTTGGCGCGCGCCGGCTTGGCGGCTTCTGGTTCCGCTGCCACGACCGGTTCGGCCGGGGTGTCGAGAGCAACTGCGACTTCGGCAACCGTTTCGGCTTCGGTGTCAGCGACAGTCGTTGCTTCGACAACCGGGGCTTCCACAGGCGAAGTTTCCGCCTTCGGCTTGCGACGGCTGCGGCTCTTGGCGGGCTTTACGTCTTCGGTGACGGTGGATGCCGTCTCAACAGCGGCCATGGCCGGCTGGCTTTCGACGGCGGCTTCGCCTTCGGCAATGACGATTTCGGCGACTGTCACAGCGACATCGTTTTCGCCGTCATCCTCAGCGTCAGCGCCTTCGTCGGAACCGGATTCCTCGCCGGCAGCCAATTCATTGCCTTCACCATCGCGATTGCGACGACCGCCACGCTTGCCGCGACGGCGACGCTTGCGCTTCTGCTGAGCGTCTTCATCACTGCCGGAAACGGCCGAGATTTCACTGTTCTCGTTGTTATCGTCCTCGTCGCCTTCGTCTCCATCCTCATCGCCGTCTTCGGCGGAGGTGTCTCCGGGCTGGGAGGCTGTCTGGACTTCGTTGCCGCGACCACCGCGACGACGGCGGCGGCGCTTGCGCTTGCGATTGCCGTCATTACTCTCGGAAGACCGGGCAACAGGCGTCTGCTCGACGCTGGCTGCCTTTTCTTCCAGTTCTTCGTCTTCGTCCTCATCGGCCTCGATGACGATATCGTCGTCATCGTCTTCCGGAATGGCGGCGAAGTTGAACAGGGTTTCGATCTTCACCGGATTTTCCACCGGCTCGCCGCGATCGATTGCGAAATGCTGCGCACCGACGGCATTGTCAGCGCCGATGATGATGGCAACGCCGAAGCGGCTTTCATAATCGACGATCGTCTGGCGCTTGTGGTTGAGCAGGTAAAGCGCGATTTCAGGCGTCGTGCGGACGGTGATGTCGTGCGTGGTGTTCTTGAGCAGATACTCCTCGATCCCACGCAGAACATGCAGCGCGACCGAGGACTGCGAGCGTACATGGCCGGAGCCGCCGCAATGTGAGCAGACCTGCGTGGTGCTTTCCAGAACCGATGCGCGGATACGCTGGCGCGACATTTCCAAAAGGCCGAAATGCGAGATGCGGCCGACCTGGATGCGGGCGCGGTCGTTCTTCAGGCATTCCTTCAGCTTCTTCTCGACAGCGCGGTTGTTGCGCTTCTCTTCCATGTCGATGAAGTCGATGACAACAAGGCCTGCAAGGTCGCGCAGGCGAAGCTGGCGGGCCACTTCGTCGGCGGCTTCAAGGTTGGTCTGAAGCGCCGTGTCCTCGATCGAATGTTCGCGGGTCGAGCGGCCGGAGTTGACGTCGATCGAAACCAGCGCTTCCGTCTGGTTCATGATCAGGTAGCCGCCGGACTTCAGCGTGACCTGCGGCTGCAGCATGCGGTCAAGCTGCGCCTCGATGCCGGAGCGCGAGAAGATCGGATGGATATCGCGATAGGGCTGAACCACCTTGGCGTGGCTCGGCATCAGCATCTTCATGAAGTCTTTCGCTTCACGATAGCCTTCCTCGCCGGAGACGATGACTTCGCTGATGTCCTTATTGTAGAGGTCGCGGATCGAGCGCTTGATCAGGCTGCCTTCTTCATAGACGAGGCAGGGAGCGGTCGAAGCGAGCGTCAGCGTCCGGACATTTTCCCACAGGCGCATCAGATATTCGAAGTCGCGCTTGACCTCGACCTTGGTGCGATTGGCGCCGGCGGTACGCAGGATGACGCCCATGCCTAGCGGCACTTCGAGCATCTTTGCGATTTCCTTGAGACGCTTGCGGTCCTGCGGATTGGTGATCTTGCGGGAGATGCCGCCGCCGCGTGCGGTGTTCGGCATCAGAACCGAATAGCGGCCGGCAAGCGAGAGATAGGTGGTGAGAGCTGCGCCCTTGTTGCCGCGCTCTTCCTTGGCAACCTGCACCAGCAGGATTTGCCGGCGCTTGATGACTTCCTGGATGCGATATTGCTTGCGCGGCTTGCGCTGCACACGATCCGGAACCTCTTCCATCGCGTCTTCGGCGCCGACGGATTCGATCACTTCCTCTTCATGGTCGTGATCATCATCGTCGTCATCGTCATGACGACGCTTGGAAACGTCGACGTCTTCGGAGATCGAATCGGTTTCAACCATCGCGGCCATTGAGCCGGAGGGGTCTTCCTCGTCTTCGCCGGGTGCGTCGACCTTTGCCTCGGCTACGGGTGCTTCGTCGGCGGGAGCTTCCGCGACCACCTTCTTGCGGCTGCGGCGCGGCTTGGCCTTCTTGACCGGAGCTTCCGCTTCCTCGGTAGGAGCGGCTGCCTCGAGGGCAGGGGCCTCTTCCGCGATGGCGGCTGGGGCTTCATCCTTCTGGACGATGCCGATATCCGGCTGGTCCTGCTGCGAAAGGTCGAGCGCCGTTTCGACATGCTCGACATCGTCGTCGCGGCGATGCTCTTCGGCTTCCGCCCTCAAGAGCGCCTGCCGGTCAGCGAGCGGGATCTGGTAATAGTCGGGATGGATTTCGGCAAAGGCCAGGAAGCCGTGCCGGTTGCCGCCGTAATCCACGAAAGCGGCCTGTAGCGAGGGTTCTACCCTGGTTACCTTGGCGAGATAGATGTTGCCGCGGATTTGCTTCTTGTGCTGCGACTCGAAGTCAAATTCTTCTATGCGGTTCCCGCGAACGACAACGACGCGCGTCTCTTCCTCGTGAGACGCGTCGATAAGCATTTTGTCTGCCATGAAAGTTGTGCTCCTCGGCGCCGGCATGCGGAAAGGGTCCGGCCTGTCATTGAGACAGGCTGGATGCAATCCATCACTGCTGCACCGGATAATGAAAGTCGCGATTGGTTGTTTTGCGATGACAACAGCCAGACGGCAACCGGGACGTTAGTTCCCCGGGGTCTGTTCACTTCTTGAGAAAGCTGCTGCGGTAACATCCGTAACCAAGCGAGATCGACAATGCCTTAGACCCAAGATCGGGTCCGATGAATGTGCTCTCTAAAGAGCGTTTGGTGGCTCTCCACCGATGAATTTCCCGCGCAAAACCGGAAATCCAGATATCCAGTATGGGGGTAGAAGCACTGGAGACGGCGGATGACGGCCGCGGATGGCGCCTAGTACTCTGAGGCGGCTGCCTTTGCGGCGGACTCTATCCCGTCAACACTTATACCCTAATATGCGTTGTATGTTTTATCTGTCACAATAGCAAGGGGAAAGCCAAGTATGCCATAATATTGATGGATTCGTCAGATGATGAAGGTCCGAGGGCCGCGTTTTCGATTCTTCATCCGGCGTGCCGTCATATCAAAGACTATCGTGCCATCGATGGCTTTCCCGTCCTTTTGGGACTTCAAAAACGACATCGGAATCAATATGGGGCGCGGCGGGCAGTTGGCAAAGGGATTGCGGCATGGGACGGAGAGTGGCGTGAGGGTGTTGCGAATGGCAATAGCGGCTCTCGCCGTGACGGCTCTTTCAATTGTTTCGCCGCTTGGTAGGGCTGAGGCCGCCGCCGATCCCGTACTTGCCTATGGTGCCCGCATTGCCGGTGATGACGCCCGTACCCGCATCGTCATCGACATGGACCGCGAGCCAGCCTTTTCCGTCCATTATCTCGACAACCCCGTTCGCGTCGTCGTTGACCTCCCGGCAACCGCCTTCGGCTTTCCGGCTGCCAATCTGAAGCCGACCGGTCTTTTCAAGGATATCCGCTACGGCACCATGGATCAGGACAGCGCCCGCATCGTGCTGACGGCAACCAAGCCCGTAAAGCTGGTCATGGCCAAGGTGCAGCCCGACGAAAATGGCAAGGGGCATCGCCTCGTGCTCGATGCGGAGATGCTGCCTGCCGCCCAATTCGCGGAGCTCGTCAAGCAGCAGAGCTGGACCAGTGATGATACCGCCAAGGATGTCGGCCCGGTGGCGCCAATGGAAAAACCCGATCCGGGCACCTTCCTCGTGGCCGTCGATGCCGGCCACGGCGGTATAGATACAGGCGCGACTGCCAGCGATGGCGTCACACAGGAAAAGGAAATCACGCTCGCCTATGCCAAGCTTCTGGCCGACAGACTGAATGCCCAGCCCGGCATCAAGGCTTTCCTCACGCGCGACAAGGACGAATATCTGTCGCTATCGCAACGGGTGACCATCGCCCGGCAAAACCACGCCTCGCTCTTCATATCGCTGCATGCCGATACGTTGAAGCAGAAGGATATTCGGGGCGCGACCGTCTACACCATTTCCGACAAGGCCTCCGACAAGCTCGCCAGCGAAGTGGCAGACCGCGAGAATAATTCCGATCAGCTCGCCGGTGCCGAGACACAGGCCCAGCCCGCCGCCGTCGCTGACATCCTCATGGATCTGACCCGGCGCGAGACGCAGGCTTTTTCGATATCGCTCGCGCAGGACGTGCTGACCTCCTTCAACGGCCAGATCGCCATGATCAACAATCCGCATCGTCACGCCGGATTCCGCGTATTGCAGGCGCCGGACGTGCCTTCCATTCTGCTTGAACTGGGTTTCCTGTCGAACAAGGACGACGAGAAGTTGCTGCTCGATCCCGATTGGCGGCAGAAGCTGGTGGGGCAGTTGACCAATGCGGTTAAACAATACCGCGCTTCTATCGTTGCGAATGGCGGCTAAAAGGGTATGGACGGCGGGCGCCGTTCGTGTCTTCCATGTAACAGCCGCTGCTAATAGGCCTGGATGAAATGGCAAATACCGGCAGGAGCCCTATTTTGCTCACATTCCCGCCGTTACAGCGAAGTATCGTTCGCCCACGGACGGCATGCACGGCTTTGTGTTGTTGTCGTCTTGCATTAACACCGTCAGCGTGCAAAACGCCCGTAAATATGCGATGGTTTCGCATATGTGCCGCATGAAGAAGAAGCACCGGTAGCATCATATGGTCAGACTGATAGGATATTTCTTTGGACTGGGCTGCATCCTGTTCCTGGGTGTTGCGGCCGCGGCGGCTATTTATCTGAGCGTCGTCTCCAAGGATCTGCCGGACTACGAGGTCCTGGCGAAGTACGCGCCGCCGGTAACGACGCGCATCCACGCGGGCAACGGCGCGCTGATGAAGGAATATTCTCGCGAAAATCGGCTGTTTATCCCGATCCAGGCCATTCCCGATCGCCTCAAGGCTGCCTTCCTCTCGGCCGAAGACAAGAATTTCTACAATCATCCCGGCGTCGATGTCGGTGGCCTGATGCGCGCCATCGCCGTCAACCTGCAGAATATCGGTTCCGGCCGCCGCTTTGTCGGCGCATCGACCATCACGCAGCAGGTTGCCAAGAACTTCCTGCTTTCGGCTGACCAGACCTTTGACCGCAAGCTCAAGGAAGCGATCCTGTCCTTCCGCATCGAGCAGGCCTACAGCAAGGACAAGATCCTAGAGCTCTATCTCAACGAGATCTATTTCGGCCTCAATTCCTATGGCATCGCCGGTGCGGCGCTTACCTATTTCGACAAGTCGGTCAACGAACTGACCATTGCCGATTCGGCCTATCTCGCCTCGCTGCCCAAGGGTCCGGCCAACTACAATCCTTTCCGCCATCCGGAAGCTGCGATGACCCGCCGCAACTGGGTGATCGACCGCATGGTCGAGAATGGCTATGTCAGCCAGAGCGATGGGGAAGAGGCCAAGAAGCAGTCTCTCGGCGTCGTTCCGCCGAAGAATGGGCCGTCGCTTGCCGCCTCGGATTTCTTTGCCGAGGAAGTTCGCCGGCAGTTGATCGATCAATATGGCGAGAAGGCTCTCTATGAGGGCGGTCTTTCCGTGCGTACCTCGTTTGATCCGCAATTGCAGCTTGAAGCGCGCAAGGCGCTGCAGGACGGCCTCATCGACTATGACGAGCGCCGTGGCTTCCATGGACCGATCAAGCAGATCGCCACGTCGCAGGATTGGGGTCCGGAGCTTGCCAAAATTCCGACTTTGAGTGATGTTCCCGAGTGGCAGCTTGCCGTGGTGCTTTCCGTATCCGACCAGGCGGTTGATATCGGCCTGCAGCCGAGCGTCGATGCCGCCGGCAGGGTTGCAACCGAGCGCAAGCGTGGTGTCATAGCTGCCGCCGATATGCGTTGGGCGTTCCGCCTGGCGGGCGGCAAGACGGTGAAATCGCCGAGCGGCGTGCTCAGCCCCGGCGATGTGATCTTCGCCCAGAAGACCGGCGGCGCGGATTCCAGCACCTATCGCCTGCGCCAGCCGCCGAAAGTGCAGGGTGGTCTCGTCGCGATGGATCCGCATACCGGCCGCGTGCTCGCCATGGTCGGCGGCTTCTCCTACGCGCAATCCGAATTCAACCGCGCCACCCAGGCCAAGCGCCAGCCCGGCTCGTCCTTCAAGCCTTTCGTCTATGCCGCGGCCATGGACAACGGCTACACGCCGGCTTCGGTCATTCTCGATGATCCCTTGCAGATCACCCTCAGCAATGGCGATGTTTGGAAACCGACAAACTATGAAGGCGAGGGCGGTGGTGCCCATACGCTTCGCTTTGCCATCGAGCATTCGCGCAACCTGATGACCGTGCGCCTCGCCGCCGACATGGGCATGCCGCTGGTTGCCGAATACGCCAATCGCTTCGGTATCTACGACCGCATGAATCCGGTGCTTGCCATGTCGCTTGGCGCCGGCGAAACGACGGTGCTGCGCATGGTTTCGGCCTATTCGGTCATTGCCAATGGCGGCAAGCAGATCAAGCCGACATTGATCGACCGCATTCAGGACCGCTATGGCGCCACCATCTTCAAGCATGAAGAGCGCGTCTGCGAGGCCTGCAATGTCAGCGAATGGAAAAACCAGGACGAGCCCGTGATCGCCGACAATCGCGAACAGGTACTCGACCCGATGACGGCCTATCAGGTCACGTCGATGATGCAGGGCGTGATCCTTCGCGGCACGGCCGCCGGCAAGATCAAGCTGAACACCGACGTCGCCGGCAAGACCGGCACGACCAATGACGAGAAGGACGCCTGGTTCGTTGGTTACACACCGAGCCTCGTTGCGGGCCTCTATATCGGCTACGATACGCCGAGCACGCTCGGCCGTGGCGGAACCGGCGGTTCGCTCGCCGCGCCGATCTTCAACGAATTCATGCAGGCCGCCACCCAGGGGCAGCCGCCGCAGAAGTTCCAGGTTCCGGCGGGCATGACGATCACGGCGGTCAATCGCGGAACCGGCATGGCGGCTCAGCCCGGCGATCCGAATGCCATCATGGAAGCCTTCAAGCCCGGCACCGGCCCAGCCACGACCTTCACGGTCATTGGCGGCGGCGATGCTTCGGCACAGGTCGCGCCCGAGGAGATTCTCAGAACCTCGCCGCAGGCCAATCAGGCGGTCACCTCCGGTTCTGGCGGCCTCTTCTGATCCCATCGGATTTGTTCAATGAACATGCCGCGGGGCTTTACAGCCGCGGCATGTGTATCTATGTCACCAGCACTCTTTGAATTGAACAGCGGTTCACATCGAACAGCCGAATAAAGAAGCAGGAACATGCGAGCGGAAATCGAGAAAATTGTCGACGAAACCAAGCAGGCCATAAGCCTGCTGAGGAGGCATCTTTGACTGGGATCAGGCGGTAAGACGACTGGACTGGTTGAACAATAAGTCAGAGGATCCGAACCTCTGGAACGATGCCACCGAAGCCCAGAAGCTGATGCGCGAGCGCCAGCAGCTTGATGACGGCATCAGCGGCGTGCGCGCTCTTGAGCAGCAGGTTGCCGACAATGTCGAGCTGATCGAGCTTGGCGAGGAAGAGGGCGATGCCGACGTCGTCCGCGAGGCCGAAGAGGCGCTGAAGGCGCTGAAGACCGAGGCTGCGCGACGGCAGGTGGAAGCCATGTTGTCGGGCGAAGCCGACAGCAACGACACTTACGTCGAAGTCCATTCCGGCGCCGGCGGCACGGAGAGCCAGGACTGGGCGAACATGCTGCTGCGCATGTACACCCGCTGGGCCGAGCGCCAGCGTTTCAAGGTGGAGCTTCTGGAAGTTCATGACGGCGAAGAAGCCGGCATCAAGTCCGCGACGCTTCTGGTCAAAGGCCACAATGCCTATGGCTGGCTGAAGACCGAATCGGGCGTTCATCGCCTGGTGCGTATCTCGCCCTATGACAGCAACGCGCGCCGTCATACGTCCTTCTCGTCGATCTGGATCTATCCTGTGGTCGACGACTCGATCCAGATCGATATCAACGAAGGCGATTGCCGTATCGATACTTACCGTTCGTCCGGCGCCGGCGGCCAGCACGTCAATACGACCGATTCGGCCGTGCGTATCACGCACATCCCGACCGGCATCGTCGTGCAGTGCCAGCAGGAACGCTCGCAGCACAAGAACCGCGCCAAGGCGTGGGACATGCTGCGTGCCCGCATGTACGAAGCGGAGTTGATGAAGCGGGAAGAGGCGGCCAACGCCGAAGCTGCGTCAAAGACCGATATCGGCTGGGGCCACCAGATCCGCTCCTACGTCCTGCAGCCCTACCAGCTCGTCAAGGACCTGCGCACCGGCGTCACCAGCACCGCTCCGGACGACGTGCTCGACGGCGATCTCAACGAGTTCATGGAAGCAGCGCTCGCCCACCGCATCAGCGGCGCAGCCGATGCCGTTGTGGATGACGTGGACTGAGATCAGGATTTGTCTGAATAAAAGAAAGCCCCGGAAACGGGGTTTTTTTGTTGGTTAGCGATATGCCGTCACGGCAGTGGGCAAAGTCATTCTCAACCCGAAAACTGTTCCGCCAGGATCCGGTCCGACCACGACCTGTCCGGATCGGACAGGATGCGCGCTGTCGTGTCCTCACTCTGGGTGATCCGGACGCCGACAACCGATTTGACCTCGGTATTGTCGGCTGCGGCGTTGACCGGGCGCTTTTCCGCTTCGAGCACGGTGATATCGACCGTGACCTTGTTCGGCAGAAGCGCGCCGCGCCAGCGGCGGGGGCGGAAGGCGCTGACCGGCGTCATGGCGAGCAGCGGCGCTTCCAGCGGCAGGATGGGGCCATGGGCGGAAAGATTATAGGCGGTGGAGCCCGCCGGCGTCGTCACCATCAGCCCATCACAGATCAATTCCGGCAGGCGCACCCGGCCGTCGATCTCGACCTTCAGCTTTGCCGTCTGATAGGACTGGCGAAACAGCGACACCTCATTGATGGCGAGCGCAACGCAGCTGCTGCCATCCGCATTGCGGGTGGTCATCTGCAGCGGATGAAAGGCGTTCTCGACGGCGGCCTCGATGCGCTCCAGCAGGTTTTCCGTGCGATAATCGTTCATCAGGAAGCCGATGGAGCCGCGATTCATGCCATAGACGCGCTTGCCGGAGTTCATCGTCGTATGCAGCGTCTGCAACATGAAGCCGTCGCCGCCGAGCGCCACGACAATATCGGCATTCGCCTGCGGCGTCTGGCCGTAAAGACGAATCAGTTCCTCTTGCGCGGCCTGGGCTTCCGGCGCGGTCGAGGCGAGAAAACAAACAGATTGAAAAGCGCGTGACATGCAACGTCCTTTAAACAGTCATACTAGGTAAATGATATTCCCCCTATGCGACAAGACGTTTCGCAAAGACTGGTGAATCCACAAGGGGATGGCCGATCCACCGGATCAAGCGGAATGGGCGATTTTCCTCTTTACAGGAAATCAAAATCTGCTACTTGGCATGCCGTTGTGCCCTTGTAGCTCAGTTGGTAGAGCACCTGATTTGTAATCAGGGGGTCCCGGGTTCGAACCCTGGCGGGGGCACCACTTTTTCCCAGTGATGAAAGATCTCATGAGTTGGCTGCCAGATCGCCCAGCGCGAGAAGGCATTTGCGTCGGCATGATTGGAAGTGTCATCCTTTGGGTATTCACGATGATCGCCGACATGCGATTCTCTTTTTGCTAGGTGTGAAAATATGACCGGTAAGCCCAAGAAGCCCAAACTTGAACATTCCGAACTCTCCGGTGAATTCACCGACGACGGCATGACCGTGCTCGTAGATATCTTTCGTCCAGCAGGTACTGAGCAGGACTGGCGGATGGAAGTGATCACGCCCGACGAGGATCTGATCGAATGGGAAGAGCCCTTTGCGACGGATCGTGAGGCGTTTGACGAGTTCCTGGCGACGGTCGCCCGCGATGGTATCAAGACGTTCTTCGACGATACCGATCCGGCGGTTCACTAGCCGAGGCTCGTGCGCCTGACGGGCCTCTCTGGGGCGAATCCGGTGCGGATGCGGGCGTATTTACAATGCCCGAAATGGGCATACACTTTCTCCCTCAACTGCGGACGAGGGAACGGCCATGCGCAACGCATTCAGGCATATCGTCTTGGAACTGTCGCTCGTCGCGGGCGCGGTCATTGCAAGTGCGCCGGCGTTGGCCGGCCAGGACTGCTACTGCAAGAACAGCGATGGAAAACAGCATGCCATTGGCGAGGTTACCTGCATGACTGTGGGCGGTCGGAGCTATCTTGCCCAGTGCGAGATGAACCTCAACGTCACCTCCTGGGCGAAATTGCAGGATGGCTGTCCGGTCACCCAGCGATCGCCATGGCAACAATCAGCTTGGCGCCCGCAGTCGATTGCAGTTCGCTGAATAGGCCTGCTCTAATGGCAGCGGTAGGCGCGCTCTGATAGCGCTCCCATGCCTGAGCGGGTCATGAGCTCATAGAGAATGCGCCGACCGAAGGGATTGTGCAGGCGGATGGCGTCGGATCCCAGGAAGTGCGTCTCAGCCCGTTCGAAGGCTCTGAGATGCGGCGCCCGCAGGATCGCCGCGCGGTAGAAATCGTGAAATTCGCGCCGGCAGACATAGGTCTTGTATTTCGTCATACAGAAGGCCGAAAAGCCCTGATCGTTGTTACGCAGGAAATCGGCGACACCGACAGTCACTTCCGGCCAGGCGGGATTGAAGGTGTCGTCGAAGACGATGACGCCGTGGTCGGCGATCGTCTGTTGTGCCAGTCTGCAGTCGGCCTGCAGATTCGCCAATGTGTGGCCGCCGTCTATGCTGAAGAAGCGCACCTTGCCGACCTTGTCGAATACGTCCTTTGGCGACAGTTCCGCGCTATCGCCGACGACGAGCAGATCTCTGTCGACCGGCAGGCCAAGACGGTCACCATTCCGTAGGAATGAGCGATATTGTTCGGAGGTGCCGTTCGACATTTCGCCGATGTCGAAGAGATCGATGCCGAGTACGCGGTCGTCCGGCGAGGTGATCTTTTTCAGGAGAAAATAGGAGCGGCCGAAATAAACACCGATCTCGGCGACGCCGCCTTGCAATCCATGCTCGCGTTGACGCTCCAGGATGGAAAGGTAAACAAGGGCATCGGGCGGATCGATATATCCTTCAACACTTCGCAAATCGTGGAAGATGAATTTACGGATATTCGATGGAATCATGCACGCTGCGCCTGTTTTGCAATATGTCTTATCTCAATCAGTTTTAGGCTGATCTAATGTTAGATAGTCATATTGCGGGGATTTCAACCCGTAGCTGGATATCGGGTTTTTAGCCGCCTTGCTTGCGCACCAGCAGCATCGGGTCTCCCTCTTCCTCGTCGGATGTCTTGAAGCTGCCGTCCGGCTGCATGTCGAAGGAGAGCGAGGAGCCGTCGCCCCCCATCAGCACCAGCCCAAAGCCTTCCATGGCCCAAAGGGAAAGCTTGAGATCGGCAATGTTGGCCGGGCAGTCGCCACCCGGTGACATTTTCGGCGTGCCATCCTTGTCGGTCTCGCTGGTCAACGTAACATCGCACATGGCCTTTCCATCCGGCTGCCGGACCTGCCAGACGCCGCTCAGGCTTGCGGTGGTGGGGACATGGTCGACATCGCCGAGCGCCGGCAGCAGCCACATCGCGTCGCTCCCTTCGCTTTCCCAGGGCGAGCCTTCCTCTTCCTGAAGGCGAAGCAGGACCTTCTGCGCCGCATCGCTGATGGTGAGCGAGCCATCGTCGGTGAAATTCCAGGCGGCTGCCTTGGCGAGCGCGGGCAGGGCGGTTGCGCAGGCATCCGCGCCGCTGATGGTATAGCCGCCAGCCGTTTTCGCGGTCTCGAAGGTGAGGCGGCAGCCCTTGGCGCCATTCTCGGGCGCCAGCAGCCAGGTGCCCGCCTGCGCCTGTACAAGTTCGTCATCGGCAGCACGCGCCGGCTGGCCGGTGGCGAGGATGACGGCGGCAAAAGCCGCCGCGAGACCAGAACTATGGATCAAGGCAAATTCCCCCAAAATCTGCTGCGACAGCGTCGTGCCGCTAGCTTTTCAGATAGGACCGTGCCGCATAAAGCGCGATGGCGGCCGCGTTCGAGACGTTGAGTGACTTGATCGCGCCCGGCATGTCGAGCCGTGCCAGCGCATTCACGGTTTCCCGCGTCTTCTGGCGCAGCCCCTTGCCCTCCGAACCGAGGACAAGAGCGACCTTCTCGCCCGAAAACGTGCCTTCGAGCGGCGCTGGTCCTTCCGAATCAAGGCCGATGCTGACGAAACCGAGGCGATGCAGCTCGCCGAGAGCGTCTGCGAGGTTGGTGATCTGTATATAAGGGATGAGTTCCAGCGCGCCGGAGGCGGATTTCGCCAGCACGCCTGATTCGGTCGGGCTGTGACGCTGCGTGGTGATGACGGCGGCGGCGTCGAAGGCGACGGCCGAGCGCATGATCGCGCCGACATTGTGGGGATCGGTCACCTGATCGAGCACCAGCAGCAGCGGGCTGTCTTTCAGCGCTTCAAGGCGGCGAACGGGCAGGGGGCGGGTCTCCAGCATCACGCCCTGATGGATGGCTTCAGGACCGAGCACCTTGTCGATATCCTGCGGCGAGACGATCTCGACGGGAATGCCAATCGCATCGACCGGGCCAATCTCCAGCCGCACCAGCGCATTCTGCGTCGTCGACAGCTTGATATTTTTCCGCTCGGGATTGGCAAGGGCGGCGCGAACCGTATGCAGGCCATAGAGATAGACCTGATCAGGTGTGAGCGCCGGCGGCTTCCAGTCGTCCGCGCCGGGCCGTTTGCGTTTCTGCGGCACCGGCGTCGGGATTTCGCCGCGCTCGCGCTTGGCGTCGCGATGCGCCCGCCGCAGGGTGGCGTAGTGTGTGTCCTTGGCCGATTTGTCGTCGGCGGTGTTTTCTGGGCCTGAAGGGCCGGAGGTTCTGTCTTTGCTCATGCGGCTTTATAGCGGCAGCGCCTCGGAGCGCATAGTCCTCTTTCATCCACGGGTTTTTCCCGAGGCTGAAATTTTTTCGTCATTTTTGGCAATTCCTTGTGTTGACAGACGGAAACGGGCCGGTCATATACGCGGCGCAGATCGAAGCGGCGACGCCCGGTCTAGCAAGCTTGGTTGCAAGATCCAGTCGGAATACTGGAGGGATGCCCGAGTGGTTAAAGGGGACGGACTGTAAATCCGTTGGCTCAGCCTACGTTGGTTCAAATCCAACTCCCTCCACCATTCCGGACCGGATCTTGACCACCCGCCGCGGGTATAGCTCAATGGTAGAGCAGCAGCCTTCCAAGCTGAATACGCGGGTTCGATTCCCGCTACCCGCTCCAGATTTTCAATCAATTGGTTATATAACGTGTCGTCGTATGTCGGCTGCGACTTTTGACGACGCTCTCGCCTTGAGTGCACACGTTTAGATCAGGCGGCGGCCTTGTTCGTTTTGAGCAATGGGAACGTATTCCTGGACAGGGACTTGGCCCTTGTCGCTCAAATAGAGCTCCCAGCCTTTAGGCAACGACAGCCACCGTCGGTCGCGTCGATTGATGACGCCCGGGTAAGATCGAAGGTATCCGCCGCTATCAAGCGGGAGTGAGCATTTTGCCCATGGCGACGTTGAGCTTCTGCTTCACCTGCTCGACGCTATCAGCGACATACAGCAAAAGCGGCACGCCGTTCGGATTGGACACTGTTGTGGCGATAATGGTGTATTTCTGTCCGGCTGCGACGTACACCACATTATGTGGGTTCACGTAGATCGTGCCAATGCTCGCGTCCGCGCTTGTCAGTTGAGCTAATGCCATCTCAAATCTCCAAAACGGTCGATGCGCTATCAATGCACGTTCTGTTTGCAAAGTCGATAGTGTGGTAATCGCAATGCGGATCTTCGCCGCCGTGGCTCCGGGCGATATCCGCCGCATCCAGGACAGATAGCCCGCGGTTGACCCCAAGGGCGCATCATAGATTCATCGCTGTGGCTTCAACGCGGATGAATCCGGCGCCACTGGCTGCTCTTGCGAAAACCGGTCCTCCTGCATCTTCAGTGGTTCATAAGATATTCAGCTATGCATCTTTGACGTGAGGGGTTGCTTATATTTTAATGAGCGGTAGATATTTGTGGGCCAACCGAAAAGGGGGAGTGCACATGGGTATCTTCGACAAGATCAAGAATGCAATCTGGGGAGAGGCAAAGGCTGCCGAAGTTTCTCCCACGGCAACGCCAACCGCCACTACCACTGCTGGCGCGGCACCTTCATCTTCCGCGCCGACGACGCCAGCTGCAACCGCGCCGGCCTCCACGACATCGGCTTCCCCTGTGGATATCGCTTCGATCCTCGACGCGGCCGTGAAAAAGAGCGGTCAGAAGCTCGATTGGAAACATTCGATCGTGGATCTGATGAAGGCGCTGGGGATGGATGCGAGCCTTACGGAACGCAAGGAGCTTGCCCAGGAGCTGGGCTATACCGGCGATGCGGGCGATTCCGCCAAGATGAACATCTTCCTGCACAAGGCGCTGCTGAAGAAGCTTTCGGACAATGGCGGCAAGGTGCCGGCCGATCTGCTCGATTGATCGCAGCTGGCTTATGGCGCGCTGCTTCTGGAGCGGCGCCGTAAGTCTACGCTAGACAGGCGATCCCCGAGATCGCGACTTTCAGCGCCCTTTCCCTTTATCGGAGAGGGCGCTTTGCGTTGGCGCGGCGCCATCGGCTTGATAAATGCGGATGCGATCTTGCTCCCGGCATCTGGAACTATTTCCTCGACATCCCTATCTAAACGGCTGAACCGGCAAATGCTTTTATGTCTTTCCGGATCGGCCGGCGAAACCTTCACGGCGAATCGGTGCCGAGGGCCGCTCACTGCCCGTCATCGGCCATACCTAGCCAAGAACAGGGCCTGCAATTAAGTCTTGCGCAAATGCGATGAAAGCCTTAAACGGCGGCACTAAACCGGTTCGCCGGGGTCACTCATTTACGTTCACAGGAAGCATTCAAATGGCAAAGAGTAAGTTTGAGCGCAATAAGCCGCACGTTAACATCGGCACGATTGGCCACGTTGACCACGGCAAGACGTCTCTGACGGCAGCGATCACGAAGTACTTCGGTGAGTTCAAGGCGTATGACCAGATCGACGCCGCACCGGAAGAAAAGGCTCGCGGCATCACGATTTCGACGGCACACGTTGAATATGAGACGCCAGCTCGTCACTACGCCCACGTCGACTGCCCCGGCCACGCTGACTATGTGAAGAACATGATCACGGGTGCGGCACAGATGGACGGCGCGATCCTGGTTTGCTCGGCAGCTGACGGCCCGATGCCGCAGACGCGCGAACACATCCTGCTCGCCCGCCAGGTTGGCGTTCCGGCGATCGTTGTGTTCCTGAACAAGGTCGACCAGGTTGACGACGCCGAGCTTCTTGAGCTCGTCGAGCTTGAAGTTCGCGAACTTCTGTCGTCCTACGACTTCCCGGGCGACGATATCCCGGTGATCAAGGGTTCGGCACTTGCTGCTCTTGAAGATTCGGACAAGAAGATCGGCGAAGACGCGATCCGCGAGCTGATGGCTGCTGTTGACGCCTACATCCCGACGCCAGAGCGTCCGATCGACCAGCCGTTCCTGATGCCGATCGAAGACGTGTTCTCGATCTCTGGCCGTGGTACGGTTGTTACGGGCCGCGTCGAGCGTGGTATCGTCAAGGTTGGCGAAGAAGTCGAGATCGTCGGCATTCGTCCGACGTCGAAGACGACGGTTACCGGCGTTGAAATGTTCCGCAAGCTGCTCGATCAGGGCCAGGCAGGCGACAACATCGGCGCGCTGGTTCGCGGTGTTAACCGTGACGGCGTCGAGCGTGGCCAGATCCTGTGCAAGCCGGGTTCTGTGAAGCCGCACAAGAAGTTCATGGCCGAAGCCTACATCCTGACGAAGGAAGAAGGCGGCCGTCATACGCCGTTCTTCACGAACTACCGTCCGCAGTTCTACTTCCGCACGACGGACGTTACGGGCATCGTTACGCTTCCGGAAGGCACGGAAATGGTTATGCCAGGCGACAACATCACTGTTGCCGTTGAGCTGATCGTTCCGATCGCGATGGAAGAAAAGCTGCGCTTCGCGATCCGTGAAGGCGGCCGTACCGTCGGCGCCGGCATCGTCGCCAGCATCGTTGAGTAATCCTCGGATTATTCCTTGATTACGAAGGCCCCGCTGGAAACAGCGGGGCCTTTCGCATTTTGGGACGGAGGAGGGGCAGGTTTCTACCTGGTGACCTCGATGGACTACGTCAGATTTGCGAGGGCTCGGTGAAGGATGTCGGCAACGAAATCGCTCTTGCCGCCGGTATAGTGATCCCAATCGCCATCCGCTTCCTCGGCCAGCCGTCTCTTCAGCGTTGCATAGTGTTCGGCCATTTCAGGATGGGCACGCAGGTAATCGCGAAAGAGGATGCGATCACGATGGGCGGGATTGCCGGGTAGAGACAGGTAAAGCCTCGTTCCGTAGGGCGTTTCATCCTTGGTGAACGTCCATCTGTCAGCTCCGTACGGATCGCCGTGAAAGACATAGCCATCCTTCTTGAGATGTTCCGTGGCGTTGATCCTGGCTTCATTTGATGAGAGCACGGCGTCGATATCGAGCTTTGGCTTGGCGCAAAGTCCGGGGACGGATGTGCTGCCGATATGATGGATATCCGCGGGATGGCCGAGCAGGGTGGCGATCGCCTCACTTCGGCTTCGGAAGAGGGCGGGCCATGCGGGATCGTAGTCGACAAGCTTGATCGGACGCATGCGCCTCACCCTTGAACGTTCCACCACTGCCAACGGATATCTAATCCGCCGGCTGAGACAATCCGACCGCTTCACCCGTCTTGCGAAACGCCGGAAACGGTCTATCTATCGCTCGATTTTACCAGGAGGAGATTTCATGAAGAAGCGTATTTTGTTCACCGGCGGCAGCGGCAAGGCCGGGCGTCACACGGTTCCCTGGCTGATCGAAGCCGGCTACGAGGTCCACAATATCGATCTCGTGCCGCTGAATAGCCCCGGCGTCACCAATTTGCAGGCCGATGTCACCGATGCGGGACAGGTTTATAACGTCCTCACCATGCATCGTGATTTTCCCGATCTCGATCAGGGCAAGGGTGTGCAGCCCTATGACGCCGTGGTGCACTTCGCCGCCGTGCCGCGCATCCTCTTAAAGCCGGATAACGAAACCTTCCGCATCAACACGATGAGCACCTATAATGTCATCGAGGCAGCGGCCAAGCTCGGCATCAAGAAGATCATCGTCGCCTCCAGCGAGACCACCTACGGGGTCTGCTTCGCCGAGGGCCATCGTGATTTCCACCAGTTTCCACTGGAGGAGGATTATGATGTCAATCCGATGGATTCCTATGGCCTCTCCAAGGTCCTGAACGAAAAGACGGCCCGCGCCTTCGCCGAACGTTTCGGCATCGACATCTACGCGCTGCGCATCGGCAACGTCATCGAGCCGCATGAATATGAGCGCTTCCCGGAGTTTTTCGCCGATAGCGAAATCCGCAAGCGCATCGCCTGGAGCTATATCGACGCCCGCGATCTCGGCCAGATCGTTCATCTCTGCATCGAAAAGAACGGCCTCGGCTTCCAGGTTTTCAATGCCGCCAATGATACTGTATCGGCCAACACGCCGTCGCGGGAACTCGCCGCCAAGCACTTTCCGAACGTGCCCTTCACCCGCGAGATCGGCGAGTATGAGGGCCTGCTCTCCAACCGCAAGATCCGCGAGGTTCTCGGCTTCAAGGAAGAGCATGATTGGCGGCAATACGTGAAGGTTTGAGGCGACGCTGGCAGCGAGACGATACCGGGCGCGGCTATCGCGTCCGGTCGAACCTACGGAAAGGGGAGGGTAGCCTCTCCATTTGTTACGGCTGAAAACCAAAAATGCTTCCGCAAACACTCGACAAATATCAGCGTTGAAGTAAGTAGGTTTGCGTTCGCAAGGCGTATCGGGGAAATTGCAATGGCATTTGACGATACAGTCGCGATCGGTGTTCGGAGTGGGCATGCGATGGCTCATGCGCCGGCACGATGTCCGGCAGCGCAATCTGCGCTGCGACGGAAAGATGTTTTTAGTCGGCTGATCTCCTAGGCGGTCGGCCGTTTAGGAGGGACCATGAACGACGGTGTTGCACGTATTTTTGTCGGCTTCGACTCTAAGGAAGTTGTCGCCTATCACGTTCTCGCACAAAGCATAATCGAGCGCTCCTCGATCCCGGTGGTGTTTTCGCCGATCGTGCTCAGCAATCTCGACGGCATTTTCACGCGCGAGCGCAATCCGCTGCAATCAACCGAGTTCTCCTTCTCCCGCTTCCTGGTTCCCTACCTCAGCGACTTCGAGGGCTGGAGCATCTTCATGGATTGCGACATGCTCGCCCGCGCCGATATTGCCGAGCTCTGGAAGCTGCGCGACGATCGCTATGCCGCCATGTGCGTCAAGCATGATTATCAGCCGAAGGTCGAAACCAAGTTCCTCGGCCAGACCCAGACCAAATATGAAAAGAAGAACTGGTCGAGCATGATCCTGTTCAACAATGCCAAGTGCAAGGCATTGACGAAGGATTTCGTCAACACGGCCACCGGCCTTCAACTCCATCAGTTCAAGTGGCTGGAGAGCGATGACCAGATCGGCGAGGTTCCCGTGACCTGGAATTATCTCGTCAACGAATACGATCGCCGTGAAGACGCCAAGCTCGTACATTTCACCGATGGCGGGCCGTATTTCGACGAGTATCGCAACGACGATTATGCCGACGAATGGTTCGCCATGCGCGACCGCCTGCTGCACGTCCAGCAGAAATAGCAAGAACAGGATCAGGGCGTGACATCCGAAACAGGAACCGACAAGCCTGCTTTCCCGGCAGCGGGAGCCGCGGCAGGTCTGACGACCACCGAGGATTGGCGCTCCATACTGACGGCGTTTTCCCATATCGTCCTTGTCGCCAACAGCGACACGGTCGATATCGGGAGCCTTCAGGCGCAGTATCCGCCAACAGCCCTCTTCGTCTTCTTCAATAAGGTCTACAAGGTGCTGGATCGCCCCTTCCTCGGGCATTCGCTGCTGGTTTCGCGCGGCCAGCCGCGGGGTGCCAACATCGTCTATCGGGACGAGGTGGGTGAAGTGGTAAAGTTCTTCCCGAGGGAATATTTCCTCGGCATCATGAACATCCGCCTCGGCCTTGAGGAGAAGCTCAATCCCGCCGCCGATTTCCAGGGCGCGCCGACCGGCCACCTCGATCTCGTCGGTTTCTGCGGCGATCTCTACACAGAGGCCAAGACGCCGACCAGCGGCTTTGCCCTGGCGCTTTGGCTGAGCGATCTGAAACTGCCCGGCGCCATCGTGCTGGCCGGTTTCTCGGCCAAGCGCAGTGAAAAGTGGAGGGTAGTCTCGGTCCACGACTGGAGCTTCGAGCAGACCTTCCTGCGTCTCTTCGCCCGGTTGGGCAAGATCACCATCCATGGCGGCGTTTCCGCCAATGCCTATACCCGGCTTGCCGAGCGCTTCTCGGAAATTCCGCCCGCCGAAATTTCGCTGGCGGTGGCGGAAGTGCTGTCCGAGCGGCTCGGCAATACCGATGCTCAGGTCGACAAGCTGATTTCGCTGACCAATGTGATTCGCTCCACGGACAATTTCCTGCGCCGTTTGCGGCCGAAATTTCTGAAGGGGACGCCCGGCGAGCAGAAGGAAGGCTAAAACCTGCCGATGCGTCGCCGTTGAATGGGGGGTGAGACGCCCACGGTTCCCTGCCATCGCTGTCGTGGCGATGGCTTGCGCCGAACGAAGCGGCGGACCTGATTGGGAAAAAACAAAAAACGCACTTGCCAATCGTTTCGTCCCGTCTTAAAGGGAGCGCCATGTTTCCGAAAGGCGCTGACGGTCAACCGCACGGCGCCGGTGATTGGAGCATGAAGGGGTATAGCTCAGTTGGTAGAGCGGCGGTCTCCAAAACCGCAGGTCGTAGGTTCGAGCCCTGCTGCCCCTGCCATTTTCCTTGATTTGACTGGCGCGTCCTTTCGCTGCTTCTTGGGTTGGGGATATGCCGGATTGGCGGCAAATTTTCGAAAGCATCGAATTCTCTCTTGTTAAATCGGGAATCGGTGTTTATGTAGGGGTTCAACAGACACGCGGTGCGTGGGGCTGATATGTTCAGCTTTACGCGCCGTAATTGCGTGGGCAGTCAATGGCATCCAAATCGAATCCACTAGCGTTTCTGCAGCAGGTCCGCTCCGAGACGTCGAAAATCACTTGGCCGTCCCGCCGCGAGACGATGATCTCGACGGTTATGGTGCTGGTCATGGTCGTTTTTGCTTCGCTGTTTTTCTTCGCCGCTGACCAGCTCATCGGCTGGATTCTCGGCTACGTGCTGAACACCGGCAATTGATATCGAGTGGAGATGAACATGGCGGCACGTTGGTACATCGTCCACGCTTATTCTAATTTCGAAAAGAAAGTGGCTGAATCCATTGAGGAGAAGGCCAAGCAGAAGGGTCTCGGGCATCTGTTCGAAAAGATCCTCGTGCCGACCGAGAAGGTGGTTGAAGTGCGTCGCGGTCGCAAGGTCGACAGCGAGCGCAAGTTCTTCCCGGGTTATGTGCTGGTTCGCGCCAACCTGACGGATGAAGCTTACCACCTGATCAAGAATACGCCGAAGGTCACTGGCTTCCTCGGCTCTGACAATAAGCCTGTTCCGATTCCGGATTATGAAGCCGATCGCATTCTCGGCCAGGTCCAGGAAGGCGTCGAGCGGCCAAAGGCTTCCGTGTCGTTCGAGATCGGCGAACAGGTCCGCGTTTCGGATGGTCCGTTCGCTTCGTTCAACGGCACGGTTCAGGATGTGGACGAAGAGCGTTCGCGCCTGAAGGTGGAAGTTTCGATCTTCGGTCGCGCTACGCCGGTCGAGCTGGAATACAGTCAGGTCGAGAAGGTCTGATCGTTTTGTCGGATTGGAAAGATCAGTCATTGCTGGCTGGTCTTTCGTTCGGGTTTGGATGTAAGTAAGTAAATACTTATTTACATCTCGCGGCTTCGCCGCAATCCGCGTGGAAGGGTAGGGGTCTTAGCCGGACCTTTTGACCCGCACCACGCAACCGCAGCCGCCGGAGCAATCCGGCACAAGAGGCCGGGCAACCGGTCAGTTAGAAAGGCAGAGAGAAATGGCTAAAAAAGTTGCAGGCCAGCTCAAGCTGCAGGTAAAGGCCGGCTCGGCGAATCCGTCGCCGCCGATCGGTCCTGCGCTTGGTCAGCGTGGCATTAACATCATGGAATTCTGCAAGGCGTTCAATGCCGCCACGCAGGAAATGGAAAAGGGTATGCCGATCCCGGTCGTCATCACCTACTACCAGGACAAGTCCTTCACCTTCATCATGAAGCAGCCGCCGGTCAGCTACTTCCTGAAGAAAGAAGCAAAGATTCAGTCCGGCTCGAAGACGCCCGGCAAGGGCGCCAAGGCTGGTACCCTCACCAGGGCTCAGGTGCAGTCTATTGCCCAAGCTAAGATGAAGGATCTGAACGCCGCCGATATCGAAGGCGCAATGGCCATGATCGAGGGCTCTGCCCGCGCCATGGGCCTGGAAGTGGTAGGTTAAGATCATGGTTGCAAAGCGTATTCAGAAGATCCGCGAAGGCGTTGATCCCACAAAGCTCTATGCTCTGACCCAGGCCATCGGCATGGTCAAGGAACGGGCTATCGCCAAGTTCGATGAAACCATCGAAGTTTCCATGAACCTCGGCGTTGACCCGCGTCACGCTGACCAGATGGTTCGTGGCGTTGTCAACCTGCCGAACGGCACTGGCCGCTCGGTTCGCGTTGCGGTTTTCGCTCGCGGTGCCAAGGCTGACGAAGCCAAGGCTGCCGGTGCTGACATCGTCGGTGCGGAAGAGCTGGTTGAAATCGTTCAGGGCGGCAAGATCGACTTCGATCGTTGCATCGCGACCCCGGACATGATGCCGCTCGTCGGTCGCCTCGGTAAGGTTCTCGGCCCGCGCGGCATGATGCCGAACCCGAAGGTCGGTACCGTCACCATGGACGTCAAGGGCGCTGTTGAAGCCTCCAAGGGCGGCGCAGTCGAGTTCCGCGTCGAGAAGGCTGGTATCGTCCATGCCGGTATCGGCAAGGCTTCTTTCGACGCCAAGGCTCTGGAAGAAAACATCCGCGCTTTCGCCGACGCCGTCATCAAGGCGAAGCCGGCTGGCGCCAAGGGCAACTACGTCAAGCGCGTAGCCATCTCTTCGACCATGGGTCCGGGCGTCAAGATCGAGCTTGCCTCGGTCACGGCTCCGAACGCCTAATGATTTTGGCCGGGCGTTGAGCCCGGCTTCTCAAGAATTCCCGGCCTTTCGAGGCCGGGATATCCGGAGAAATCCGGAATTCCTGTCCGAGATTGCAGGTGGTTATCCCTTAATCACTTAAGCCTGCATGAGACGGGTAAGACCCGAATTTTGATGAAGCTTTGCTTCGATGAACTCGGTTCGAGCCTTGGATGCCTTGTGCCTTGGAGCCTTACGGCTCGAGCGCGAGGGGACAGGATCCTCAAGCGTCGCTTGGGATCTCTTTTGATCCCAGGAGGCAAAAGGCAACCCGGCAGGCCCGTTAACCCGGTCCTGTCAACTGGAGAAAAGCAGTGGAAAGAGCGGAAAAACGCGAATTCGTCACGGAACTGAACGAAGTCTTCAAGGCTTCGGGCTCGGTTGTCGTGGCCCACTATGCTGGTGCTACAGTCGCACAGATGAACGATTTTCGTTCGAAGATGCGCGCTGCAGGCGGCACCGTCAAAGTCGCGAAGAACCGCCTGGCCAAAATTGCTCTTCAGGGCACGGATGCGGAAGGGATCTCTGATCTCTTCACCGGTCAGACGCTGATTGCATACAGCACTGATCCGATTACCGCTCCGAAGGTCGTCGTGGATTTCGCCAAGGGCAACGATAAGATCGTTGTTTTGGGCGGCGCCATGGGAACAACAACGCTCAACGCCGATGGTGTGAAGTCGCTCGCGACCCTGCCGTCGCTGGACGAGCTGCGTGCGAAGCTGCTGGGCATGATCCAGACGCCAGCTACCCGCATCGCAGGTGTTGTTGCAGCACCGGCAAGCCAGCTTGCTCGTGTGTTCTCGGCCTACGCCAAGAAGGACGAAGCCGCTTAAGGCGGTTTTTCGCTGTTCATAATCAACCAGTTCGAACCGAACAAAAGGAACTAAAAAAATGGCTGATCTCGCAAAGATCGTAGACGACCTCTCCTCGCTGACCGTTCTCGAAGCCGCAGAACTGTCCAAGCTTCTCGAAGAAAAGTGGGGCGTTTCTGCCGCTGCTCCGGTAGCTGTTGCTGCTGTTGGCGGCCCGGCTGGCCCGGCTGTCGTTGAAGAAGAAAAGACCGAGTTCGACGTCATCCTCACGGATGCCGGCGCGAACAAGATCAACGTCATCAAGGAAGTCCGCGCCATCACCGGTCTCGGCCTCAAGGAAGCCAAGGACCTGGTCGAAGCCGCTCCGAAGGCTGTCAAGGAAGCTGTTTCCAAGGCTGAAGCCGCTGACATCAAGAAGAAGCTCGAAGACGCCGGCGCCAAGGCTGACGTTAAGTAAGCTTGAAACTGCTTTGGGAGGTGGCATTTTGCTCCCTCCCATTTGCCGTTTTTTTGAACAAATTACCCAAAAGCCGCAGGTAAAACGGCTTTTGGGTAATGGGTTCTTCAAGAGGATGGTCTCAAACCGAACCGCGACGCAATCCGTGCTGAGCGGTTTTCGGTTGGTTAGACGAGATTGAACTACTCATTGATTGACGGGATCGCCTGGCCAGCGGTTCCCGTCCGTTGCAGGCCCGGGTGCAGAATTTAGAGGAGCGACGATGGCTCAGACCCTTTCGTTCAATGGTCGTAGGCGCGTACGCAAGTTTTTTGGTAAGATTCCCGAAGTCGCAGAGATGCCGAACCTCATCGAGGTTCAAAAGGCATCCTACGATCAGTTCCTTATGGTCGAAGAGCCGAAGGGCGGCCGCCCAGACGAAGGTCTTCAGTCCGTCTTCAAGTCGGTTTTTCCGATCACCGATTTCTCCGGCGCTTCGATGCTGGAGTTCGTATCCTATGAATTCGAGCCGCCGAAGTTCGACGTCGATGAGTGCCGCCAGCGCGACCTGACCTACGCTGCGCCGCTGAAGGTTACTCTCCGTCTGATCGTGTTCGATATTGACGAGGATACCGGCGCGAAGTCCATCAAGGACATCAAGGAACAGAGCGTTTACATGGGCGACATGCCGCTCATGACGAACAACGGTACGTTCATCGTGAACGGCACCGAGCGCGTTATCGTGTCGCAGATGCACCGTTCGCCGGGCGTCTTCTTCGACCACGACAAGGGCAAGAGCCATTCTTCCGGCAAGCTGCTCTTCGCTGCCCGCGTCATCCCGTATCGCGGTTCCTGGCTCGACATCGAATTCGACGCCAAGGACATCGTTTACGCCCGTATCGACCGCCGCCGCAAGATTCCGGTGACGTCGCTGCTGATGGCGCTCGGCATGGATGGCGAAGAAATCCTGTCGACCTTCTACACGAAGTCGCTTTACGAGCGCTCCGGCGACGGCTGGCGCATTCCCTTCAACGCGGAAACGCTGAAGGGCGCCAAGACCGTTACCGACATGATCGACGCCGACACCGGCGAAGTCGTGGTCGAAGGCGGCAAGAAGCTGACCCCGCGTCTGCTGCGTCAGCTGCAGGACAAGGGCCTCAAGGCCCTGAAGGCCACCGACGAAGACCTCTATGGCCTCTTCCTGGCGGAAGACATCGTCAACTTCCAGACCGGCGAGATCTATCTCGAAGCCGGCGACGAAATCGACGAGAAGACCCTGCCGGTTATCCTCAAGGCTGGTTTCGACGAAATTCCGGTTCTCGGCATCGACCATATCAATGTCGGCGCCTACATCCGCAACACGCTGTCCGCCGACAAGAACGAGAACCGTCAGGACGCTCTGTTCGACATCTATCGCGTCATGCGTCCGGGTGAACCGCCGACCATGGATTCAGCCGAAGCCATGTTCAACTCGCTGTTCTTCGATGCGGAGCGTTACGACCTTTCCGCCGTTGGCCGCGTGAAGATGAACATGCGTCTCGACCTCGAAGTGGCCGACACCGTTCGTGTCCTGCGCAAGGACGACATCTTGGCCGTGGTCCGGATGCTGGTCGAACTGCGCGACGGCAAGGGCGAAATCGACGACATCGACAACCTCGGCAACCGCCGCGTTCGCTCGGTCGGCGAACTGATGGAAAACCAGTACCGTCTCGGCCTGCTCCGCATGGAGCGCGCGATCAAGGAACGTATGTCCTCGATCGAGATCGACACGGTCATGCCGCAGGATCTGATCAACGCCAAGCCGGCTGCCGCCGCCGTTCGCGAATTCTTTGGCTCCTCGCAGCTGTCGCAGTTCATGGACCAGGTGAACCCGCTTTCGGAAATCACCCACAAGCGCCGTCTTTCGGCTCTTGGCCCGGGTGGTCTGACCCGCGAGCGCGCAGGCTTCGAAGTCCGCGACGTGCATCCGACCCACTACGGTCGTATTTGCCCGATCGAGACGCCAGAAGGCCCGAACATCGGTCTTATCAACTCGCTGGCGACCTTCGCCCGGGTGAACAAGTACGGCTTCATCGAAAGCCCTTATCGTCGCATCATCGACGGCAAGGTGACCACCGATGTGCTCTACCTCTCCGCCATGGAAGAGGCGAAGTACTACGTTGCCCAGGCAAACGCCGAGCTTGATGCCGAAGGCTCCTTCATCGAGGAATTCGTCGTCTGCCGTCATGCCGGCGAAGTCATGCTCGCTCCGCGCGACAACATCAACCTGATGGACGTCTCGCCGAAGCAGCTGGTTTCCGTTGCTGCCGCTCTGATCCCGTTCCTGGAAAACGACGACGCCAACCGCGCGCTTATGGGCTCGAACATGCAGCGTCAGGCCGTGCCGTTGCTGCGCGCCGAAGCTCCGTTCGTCGGCACCGGCATGGAGCCGGTCGTTGCTCGTGACTCCGGCGCCGCCATCGGTGCCCGTCGCGGCGGCGTGGTCGACCAGGTCGACGCGACGCGTATCGTTATCCGCGCCACCGAAGACCTCGATCCGTCGAAGTCCGGCGTCGATATCTACCGCCTGATGAAGTTCCAGCGTTCGAACCAGAACACCTGCGTCAACCAGCGCCCGCTGGTCACCGTCGGTGACTTCGTCAACAAGGGCGATATTCTGGCTGACGGTCCGTCGACGGATCTCGGCGATCTGGCGCTCGGCCGTAACGTGCTCGTCGCGTTCATGCCGTGGAACGGCTACAACTACGAAGACTCGATCCTGCTCTCCGAGCGTATCGTTGCCGACGACGTGTTCACCTCCATCCACATCGAAGAGTTCGAAGTGATGGCGCGCGACACCAAGCTCGGTCCGGAAGAAATCACCCGCGACATTCCGAACGTTTCGGAAGAAGCGCTGAAGAACCTGGACGAAGCCGGCATCGTTTACATCGGCGCTGAAGTTCAGCCGGGCGATATCCTCGTCGGCAAGATCACGCCGAAGGGCGAAAGCCCGATGACGCCGGAAGAAAAGCTTCTGCGCGCCATCTTCGGTGAAAAGGCGTCCGACGTTCGCGACACCTCCATGCGTATGCCGCCCGGCACCTACGGTACGGTCGTCGAAGTTCGTGTCTTCAATCGTCATGGCGTTGAGAAGGACGAACGCGCCATGGCAATCGAGCGCGAAGAGATCGAACGTCTCGCCAAGGACCGCGACGACGAGCAGGCGATCCTCGACCGTAACGTCTACGGCCGTCTGATCGAAATGCTCCGCGGCCAGGTGGCACTTGCTGGCCCGAAGAACTTCAAGAAGGGCACGGAACTTTCCAACGCCGTCGTCTCCGAATATCCGCGTTCGCAATGGTGGATGTTCGCCGTCGAGGACGAGAAGGTTCAGGGCGAGCTCGAAGCTCTGCGCGGCCAGTACGACGAATCCAAGTCGCACCTCGAACAGCGCTTCATGGACAAGGTCGAAAAGGTCCAGCGCGGCGATGAAATGCCTCCGGGCGTCATGAAGATGGTCAAGGTCTTCGTCGCTGTGAAGCGCAAGATCCAGCCGGGCGACAAGATGGCCGGCCGTCATGGCAACAAGGGTGTCGTATCGCGCATCGTGCCGGTCGAAGACATGCCGTTCCTCGAAGACGGTACGCATGTCGACATCGTGCTCAACCCGCTCGGCGTGCCTTCGCGTATGAACGTCGGTCAGATCCTCGAGACGCATCTGGGCTGGGCTTGCGCCGGCATGGGTCGTCAGATCGGTGAACTGATCGAAGCCTATAAGGCGAACGGCAACATCGAGCCCCTGCGCAAGACGATCGACATGGTCGTCGGCGACGGCCCGAAGAGCGACGACGTTCACAACTACGACGATGAGTCGGTTCTGCGCTTGGCGGACCAGTGGAAGCGTGGCGTGTCCATCGCGACCCCGGTCTTCGACGGTGCCGGCGAAGCCGATGTCAACGAGATGCTCGCCATGGCAGGTCTGAAGGAGACTGGTCAGTCGACGCTCTATGACGGTCGTACCGGCGAACAGTTCGACCGCCAGGTCACGGTTGGTTACATCTACATGCTGAAGCTCAACCACTTGGTCGACGACAAGATCCACGCCCGTTCGATCGGTCCTTACTCGCTCGTTACCCAGCAGCCGCTGGGCGGCAAGGCGCAGTTCGGCGGTCAGCGCTTCGGCGAAATGGAGGTCTGGGCGCTCGAAGCTTACGGTGCAGCTTACACGTTGCAGGAAATGCTCACGGTCAAGTCGGACGACGTGGCCGGCCGCACCAAGGTCTACGAAGCGATCGTCCGTGGCGACGACACCTTCGAAGCGGGCATTCCGGAAAGCTTCAACGTTCTCGTCAAGGAAATGCGGTCGCTGGGTCTCAGCGTCGAACTGGAAAACTCCAAGGTCGACGATCTGCAGGCAGCTGGCCAGCTTCCGGACGCAGCCGAGTAACAGTCGACAGGGTGCGCGCTGTCCGTCAGCGCGCACCGTTCTTGCCTTCGCCCGATTTCGTGTAGCGCAGGCAAGAACGTTTTCGCCGCATTTAGCGGTTATTGTCGTTTTAACGCGTCAGTCCGGTTCCCGGGAATTTGCCGGCGCTGATTGCAGTTCGAGGGCGCATAGCCCCAAAAGGAGACAGGCATGAACCAAGAGGTCATGAATCTTTTCAATCCGCAGGTGCCTGCACAGAACTTCGATTCCATCCGGATTTCGATCGCATCGCCGGAGAAGATTCTTTCCTGGTCTTATGGTGAGATCAAGAAGCCGGAGACGATCAACTATCGCACGTTCAAGCCGGAACGCGATGGTCTCTTCTGCGCGCGAATCTTCGGGCCGATCAAGGATTACGAGTGCCTGTGCGGCAAGTACAAGCGCATGAAGTACAAGGGCATCATCTGCGAAAAGTGCGGCGTCGAAGTGACGCTGTCGCGCGTTCGCCGTGAGCGCATGGGCCATATCGAGCTTGCCGCTCCCGTTGCCCACATTTGGTTCCTGAAGTCCCTGCCGAGCCGCATTTCCACGCTGCTCGACATGACGCTGAAGGATGTCGAGCGCGTCCTCTACTTCGAAAACTACATCGTCACCGAGCCGGGCCTCACCGCCCTCAAGGAGCATCAGCTCCTCTCGGAAGAAGAGTACATGCTCGCCGTCGACGAATATGGCGAAGATCAGTTCACCGCCATGATCGGCGCAGAAGCGATTTACGAGCTTCTGGCCAGCATGAACCTCGAGAAGATCGCCGGCGATCTGCGGGCCGAACTTGCTGAGACCACGTCGGATCTCAAGCAGAAGAAGCTGATGAAGCGCCTGAAGATCGTCGAGAACTTCATGGAATCCGGCAACCGCCCGGAATGGATGATCATGAAGGTCGTCCCGGTCATCCCGCCGGACCTGCGTCCGCTGGTGCCGCTGGACGGCGGCCGTTTCGCGACGTCGGATCTGAACGATCTGTACCGCCGCGTCATCAACCGTAACAACCGTCTGAAGCGCCTGATCGAACTGCGCGCTCCGGGCATCATCATCCGCAACGAAAAGCGCATGCTGCAGGAATCTGTCGATGCGCTCTTCGACAACGGCCGCCGCGGCCGCGTCATCACCGGCGCCAACAAGCGTCCGCTGAAGTCGCTGTCCGACATGCTCAAGGGCAAGCAGGGCCGCTTCCGTCAGAACCTGCTCGGCAAGCGCGTCGACTATTCCGGCCGTTCGGTCATCGTGACCGGTCCGGAACTGAAGCTTCACCAGTGCGGCCTGCCGAAGAAGATGGCGCTCGAGCTGTTCAAGCCGTTCATCTACGCCCGCCTCGACGCCAAGGGTTATTCCTCGACCGTCAAGCAGGCCAAGAAGCTGGTTGAAAAGGAAAAGCCGGAAGTCTGGGATATCCTCGACGAGGTCATCCGCGAGCATCCGGTTCTCCTGAACCGCGCACCGACGCTGCACCGCCTGGGCATCCAGGCCTTCGAACCCATGCTGGTCGAAGGCAAGGCCATCCAGCTGCATCCGCTCGTCTGCACGGCCTTCAACGCCGACTTCGACGGTGACCAGATGGCCGTTCACGTACCGCTGTCGCTTGAAGCCCAGCTTGAAGCGCGCGTGCTGATGATGTCGACCAACAACATCCTGCATCCGGCAAACGGGGCACCGATCATCGTTCCGTCGCAGGACATGGTTCTCGGTCTCTACTATCTGTCGATCCTGAACCAGAACGAGCCGGGCGAAGGCATGGCCTTCTCCGACCTCGGCGAGCTGCATCACGCTCTTGAAAACAAGGTCGTGACGCTGCACTCGAAGATCCGCGGCCGCTTCAAGTCGGTTGACGAGGAAGGCAAGGCCTACTCGAAGATCTATGAAACGACCCCGGGCCGTCTGCTCATCGGCGAACTGCTGCCGAAGCACGGCAAGGTGACCTTCGACATCTGCAACCAGGAAATGACCAAGAAGAACATCTCCAAGATGATCGACACGGTCTACCGCCATTGCGGCCAGAAGGACACGGTCATTTTCTGCGACCGTATCATGCAGCTCGGCTTTGCCCATGCTTGCCGCGCCGGCATTTCGTTCGGCAAGGACGACATGGTCATTCCGGACACCAAGGCGAAGATCGTCGGCGATACTGAATCGCTCGTGAAGGAATACGAGCAGCAGTACAATGACGGTCTGATCACCCAGGGCGAAAAGTACAACAAGGTTGTCGACGCCTGGGGCAAGGCCACGGAAAAGGTCGCTGAGGAAATGATGGCCCGCATTAAGGCCGTCGAATTCGATCCGGCGACCGGTCGTCAGAAGCCGATGAACTCGATCTACATGATGAGCCATTCGGGCGCCCGCGGTTCTCCGAACCAGATGCGTCAGCTGGGCGGCATGCGCGGCCTCATGGCCAAGCCGTCGGGCGAAATCATCGAGACACCGATCATCTCGAACTTCAAGGAAGGCCTGACCGTTAACGAGTACTTCAACTCGACGCACGGTGCCCGTAAGGGTCTGGCAGACACCGCCTTGAAGACTGCAAACTCCGGTTACCTGACCCGCCGTCTCGTCGACGTCGCGCAGGATTGCATCGTCACGCACGTCGATTGCGGCACCGACAAGGGCCTCACCATGACCGCCATCATCGATGCCGGTCAGGTCGTTGCCTCCATCGGCGTCCGTATTCTCGGCCGTACGGCGCTGGACGACATCGATCATCCGGTCACGGGTGAGCGTATCGTTGACGCCGGCCGCATGATCCTGGAACCGGATGTCATCGAGATCGAAAAGGCTGGTATCCAGTCGATCCGTATCCGTTCGGCGCTGACCTGCGAAATCCAGACGGGCGTTTGCTCGATCTGCTACGGCCGCGACCTCGCGCGCGGTACGCCGGTCAACCTCGGTGAAGCTGTCGGCGTTATCGCCGCTCAGTCGATCGGTGAGCCGGGCACGCAGCTGACCATGCGTACCTTCCACTTGGGCGGCACGGCGACCGTGGTCGACCAGTCGTTCCTGGAAGCGTCGTATGAAGGCACGGTGCAAATCAAGAACCGCAACATGCTGCGCAACTCCGATGGCATCCTGGTTGCCATGGGCCGCAACATGGCCGTCCAGATCCTGGATGAACGTGGCGTCGAACGCTCCTCGCAGCGTGTCGCTTACGGCTCCAAGATCTACGTCGACGAAGGCGACAAGGTGAAGCGCGGCCAGCGTCTGGCGGAATGGGATCCTTACACCCGTCCGATGATGACGGAACTTGCCGGTACGGTTCAGTTCGAAGACGTCATCGACGGTCTCTCGGTTCTCGAAGCGACCGACGAGTCGACCGGTATCACCAAGCGTCAGGTTATCGACTGGCGTTCGACACCGCGTGGTTCGGACCTGAAGCCGGCGATCGTCATCAAAGACGCCAGCGGCAATGTTGCCAAGCTGTCGCGTGGTGGTGAAGCCCGCTTCCTGCTCTCGGTTGACGCGATCCTGTCCGTCGAACCGGGTCAGAAGGTATCCCAGGGTGACGTTCTTGCCCGCTCGCCGCTGGAAAGCGCCAAGACCAAGGACATCACCGGCGGTCTGCCGCGTGTTGCCGAACTGTTCGAAGCCCGTCGTCCGAAGGACCACGCCATCATCGCAGAGATCGATGGTACGATCCGCCTCGGCCGCGACTACAAGAACAAGCGCCGCGTCATCATCGAGCCGGCGGAAGACGGTGTCGAGCCGGTCGAATACCTGATCCCGAAGGGCAAGCCCTTCCACCTTCAGGAAGGCGACTATATCGAAAAGGGTGACTACATCCTCGACGGTAACCCGGCTCCGCACGACATCCTGGCGATCAAGGGCGTGGAGGCTTTGGCCTCTTACCTGGTCAACGAAATCCAGGAAGTCTACCGCTTGCAGGGCGTTGTCATCAACGACAAGCACATCGAAGTGATTGTCCGTCAGATGCTGCAGAAGGTGGAAATCACCGATGCGGGCGACAGCCATTACATCGTCGGCGACAATGTCGACCGTATCGAGCTGGACGACAACAACGACCGCCTGATCGAAGAAGGCAAGAAGCCTGCCTACGGCGATCCGGTTCTGCTCGGCATCACCAAGGCGTCGTTGCAGACCCCGTCCTTCATCTCCGCCGCGTCCTTCCAGGAAACGACGAAGGTGCTGACGGAAGCTGCGATCGCCGGCAAGACCGACGGCCTGCAGGGCCTGAAGGAAAATGTCATCGTCGGCCGCCTCATCCCGGCCGGTACCGGTGGTACCATGACGCAGATCCGCCGCATCGCGACGGCTCGCGACGAGCTGATCCTGGAAGAGCGCCGCAAGGGCACGGGTTCCGCCGTCGCCACGCCGATGCTCCAGGACATGGCAGGCGAAAGCGCTCCGGCCGCTGAATAAGCGGCTATAGCCAGCACAAATCAAAACCGCCCGGAGCGATCCGGGCGGTTTTTTGCATTTTTGATATGTGAAGAGGAGAGGGCGGTCGCTCTGAAACGCCGCCCGAGCAATGGCTCAGCGGAAGCGGATGATCGCCACTTCGCCTTCCAGCGCGCCCTGATAGGCGGAGGCATGCGGTTCTTCGTCCGGCACGTCCGTCAGCATGCCGATCTGATCGAGGTCGGCCTCGATGAAGCCTTCCTCCGCAAGGGCGTTTAGCGCCTCGCGCACGGCGGTATCGTCATCCGGTGCCTTCAGCATGACATGCAGGTCGACGCCTTCGCTGCCGTCGGTCTCATATCCCTTGCCGATGATGATGAAGACCATGGGGCCGTCAAGATTGTTGTCGTTGTCTGGCGAAGTAATCATGAGTCGTCCTTCGGAAGTTTCGATTCGGTGGGGCGATTCTCTCTATCTGCCGCCGCCGTACCGTGAAATTGTCATTCTGTGATTCCTTATAGGGATTTTGGCGAAATACCCAAGTCTATCTTGTCTGAGGGGCGCCATTTCGTTAACGAATACACCAAAGGGCTGGTTTGCAGGGCCTTTTAGGGCTTTGTGACAAAGATAATTCCTTAACCGGCCTTGACGAACCGGCGGGAAACCAGTAGTTACGCCGCCATCGGACCCATGTGAGGCATGGCCATTCGGAGCGACACGCTCTGGAGTTCACCTCAAACAAGGTTCAAAACGCACGTTGAAGACAAGAATGCTGCACGCAAGACGCCATTTTCGGTGTCCTCTGCTTTTCTGTGGTCCATCTGCGAAAGCGGATCGGGCCACGTTTTGCGCATTGAGACGATCGTGTGTCGTTGCCGGAGACGGCGAGAGTTAAGCCCGCAAGGGTGTTAAGATAGATTTACAAGGGATGGTTGAATGCCTACCGTAAACCAGCTGATCCGCAAGCCTCGCCAGGCGCAGGTAAAGCGTAACAAGGTTCCCGCTCTCCAGGAGAACCCGCAGAAGCGCGGCGTTTGCACCCGCGTCTACACGACCACGCCGAAGAAGCCGAACTCGGCTCTGCGTAAGGTCGCCAAGATCCGTCTGACCAACGGCTTTGAAGTCATTGGTTATATCCCCGGTGAAGGCCACAACCTTCAGGAACACTCTGTCGTCATGATCCGTGGCGGCCGCGTAAAGGACCTTCCGGGCGTTCGTTACCACATCATCCGCGGCGTTCTCGATACCCAGGGTGTCAAGAACCGCAAGCAGCGCCGTTCCAAGTACGGTGCGAAGCGTCCGAAGTAATTCGGTTTTAGATCATCCGGCGCTGCGCGAGGTTCTCCGCGTGATAAAGCGCCGCTAACAAGTTGAGAGACGAGAAGTATGTCCCGACGTCACAGAGCAGAAAAGCGTGAGATCAACCCGGACCCGAAGTTCGGCGATCTTATCGTTACCAAGTTCATGAATGCCATCATGCTGGACGGCAAGAAGTCCGTTGCAGAAAGCATCGTATACGGCGCATTCGACGCCGTGCAGGGCAAGGCAAAGCAGGAGCCGCTCGGCGTGTTCCATCAGGCTTTGGATAACATCGCTCCGCACGTTGAAGTCCGTTCGCGCCGCGTCGGTGGTGCAACCTACCAGGTTCCGGTCGATGTTCGTCCCGAGCGTCGTCAGGCTCTTGCCATTCGCTGGCTGATCACTGCTGCTCGCAAGCGCAATGAAACCACCATGGTCGACCGTCTCTGCGGCGAACTTCTTGATGCCTCCAACAACCGCGGCTCTGCCGTCAAGAAGCGCGAAGACACGCACAAGATGGCTGACGCCAACCGTGCGTTCTCGCATTATCGCTGGTAATCCCGAACGGTATCCGAAAGGCAGTCCATTATGGCTCGCGAATATAAAATCGAAGACTACCGCAATTTCGGTATCATGGCGCACATCGACGCCGGCAAGACCACGACCACCGAGCGTATTCTTTACTACACCGGCAAGTCGCACAAGATCGGCGAAGTCCACGACGGCGCAGCCACCATGGACTGGATGGAGCAGGAGCAGGAGCGTGGCATCACGATCACCTCCGCTGCCACCACGACCTACTGGAAGGGCCGCGACGGCAAGACTCGCCGCTTTAACATCATTGACACCCCCGGCCACGTCGACTTCACCATCGAAGTCGAGCGTTCGCTGCGCGTTCTCGATGGCGCCATCGCGCTGCTCGATGCCAACGCCGGCGTTGAGCCGCAGACGGAAACCGTCTGGCGTCAGGCTGAGAAGTACAATGTCCCGCGGATGATCTTCTGCAACAAGATGGACAAGACCGGCGCTGACTTCTACCGTTCGGTCGAGATGATCAAGACCCGCCTCGGCGCCACCGCTGTTGTCATGCAGCTGCCGATCGGCGCGGAAACCGAGTTCAAGGGCGTCATCGACCTGGTCGAGATGAATGCTCTCATCTGGCGCGACGAATCTCTCGGCGCTCAGTGGGACGTCGTCGAAATCCCGGAAGACATGAAGGCGAAGGCTGCTGAATATCGCGAAAAGCTGATCGAGACCGTTGTCGAGATCGACGAAGCCGCGACCGAAGCCTACCTCGAAGGCAACCTGCCTGACAACGATCAGATCCGCGCGCTTGTTCGTCGTGGCACGATCGACGTCAAGTTCCATCCGATGTTCTGCGGCACTGCCTTCAAGAACAAGGGTGTTCAGCCGCTGCTCGACGCCGTTGTCGACTACCTGCCGTCGCCGCTCGACATTCCGGCGATCAAGGGTATCGACTTCAAGACCGAAGCCGAAATCGAACGTCATGCTGACGACAGCGAGCCGTTGTCCATGCTGGCGTTCAAGATCATGAACGACCCCTTCGTCGGTTCGCTGACTTTCGCCCGCATCTACTCCGGCAAGCTCGAAAAGGGCACGTCGGTTATCAACACGGTCAAGGACAAGCGCGAGCGCGTCGGCCGTATGCTGCAGATGCACTCGAATTCGCGTGAAGACATCGAAGAAGCCTTCGCTGGCGACATCGTTGCTCTGGCCGGCCTCAAGGAAACCACCACTGGCGATACGCTCTGCGATCCGCTGAAGCCGGTTATCCTCGAGCGCATGGAATTCCCGGAGCCGGTCATTCAGATCGCGATCGAGCCGAAGACCAAGGGCGACCAGGAAAAGATGGGCCTCGCGCTCAACCGTCTGGCTGCTGAAGATCCCTCCTTCCGCGTGAAGACTGACCAGGAATCGGGTCAGACGATCATCGCCGGCATGGGTGAACTTCACCTCGACATTATCGTCGACCGCATGCGTCGTGAATTCAAGGTTGAAGCAACTGTCGGCGCGCCGCAGGTTGCCTACCGCGAAACCATCACGCGTCAGACGGAAAAGGACTACACCCACAAGAAGCAGTCGGGTGGTACCGGTCAGTTCGCTCGCGTCAAGATCGTGTTCGAACCGAACCCCGATGGCGACGACTTCAAGTTCGACTCCAAGGTCGTTGGCGGTTCTGTTCCGAAGGAATACATTCCGGGCGTTCAGAAGGGCATCGAAAGCGTTCTGTCCTCCGGTCCGCTGGCTGGCTTTCCGATGCTCGGCGTCAAGGCGACGCTCATCGACGGTGCGTTCCATGACGTCGACTCGTCGGTTCTGGCCTTCGAAATCGCTTCCCGCGCTTGCTTCCGTGAAGCAGCCCGTGAAGCTGGTGCTCAGCTCCTCGAGCCGATGATGAAGGTCGAAGTCGTAACGCCGGAAGATTACGTCGGCGACGTCATCGGCGATCTGAACTCGCGTCGTGGCCAGATCCAGGGCCAGGAAGCTCGCGGTATCGCTGTTGTCATCAACGCGAACGTTCCGCTGGCAAACATGTTCAAGTACGTCGACAACCTGCGCTCCATGTCTCAGGGCCGTGCACAGTACACGATGACCTTCGATCATTACGCGCCGGTTCCGTCGAACGTCGCACAGGAAATCCAGGCAAAGTATTCCGGTCAGAAGTGACCGGAATACCAATTGACCGATAACAAGAAATGATCCCTTCGGGGACAAGAAGAACGGAGAGCCGAAAATGGCAAAGAGTAAGTTTGAGCGCAATAAGCCGCACGTTAACATCGGCACGATTGGCCACGTTGACCACGGCAAGACGTCTCTGACGGCAGCGATCACGAAGTACTTCGGTGAGTTCAAGGCGTATGACCAGATCGACGCTGCACCGGAAGAAAAGGCTCGCGGCATCACGATTTCGACGGCACACGTTGAATATGAGACGCCTGCTCGTCACTACGCCCACGTCGACTGCCCCGGCCACGCTGACTATGTGAAGAACATGATCACGGGTGCTGCACAGATGGACGGCGCGATCCTGGTTTGCTCGGCAGCTGACGGCCCGATGCCGCAGACGCGCGAACACATCCTGCTCGCCCGCCAGGTTGGCGTTCCGGCGATCGTTGTGTTCCTGAACAAGGTCGACCAGGTTGACGACGCCGAGCTTCTGGAGCTCGTAGAGCTTGAAGTTCGCGAACTTCTGTCGTCCTACGACTTCCCGGGCGACGATATCCCGGTGATCAAGGGTTCGGCGCTTGCTGCTCTTGAAGATTCGGACAAGAAGATCGGCGAAGATTCGATCCGCGAGCTGATGGCTGCTGTTGACGCCTACATCCCGACGCCTGAGCGTCCGATCGACCTGCCGTTCCTGATGCCGATCGAAGACGTGTTCTCGATCTCTGGCCGTGGTACGGTTGTTACGGGCCGCGTCGAGCGTGGTATCGTCAAGGTTGGCGAAGAAGTCGAGATCGTCGGCATTCGTCCGACCTCGAAGACGACGGTTACCGGCGTTGAAATGTTCCGCAAGCTGCTCGATCAGGGCCAGGCAGGCGACAACATCGGCGCGCTGGTTCGCGGTGTTAACCGTGACGGCGTCGAGCGTGGCCAGATCCTGTGCAAGCCGGGTTCTGTGAAGCCGCACAAGAAGTTCATGGCCGAAGCCTACATCCTGACGAAGGAAGAAGGCGGCCGTCATACGCCGTTCTTCACGAACTACCGTCCGCAGTTCTACTTCCGCACGACGGACGTGACGGGTATCGTGACGCTTCCGGAAGGCACGGAAATGGTTATGCCTGGCGACAACATCACTGTTGAAGTCGAGCTGATCGTTCCGATCGCGATGGAAGAAAAGCTGCGCTTCGCTATCCGCGAAGGCGGCCGTACCGTCGGCGCCGGCATCGTCGCCAGCATCGTTGAGTAATTAGGCGGCTGGGCCAAAGCCCGGAGATTAAGGATAGGGACACCGAAACTGGTGTCCCTCTCGATCTTTGAAACCGGTGGCCCGCCTCGAGTAACTAAAGTTAAAGACGTGTCTCTTAGAGAGGCGCGCAGGTAACAGACACAAGGATAAAGTCGAATGAACGGCCAGAATATCCGCATCCGCCTTAAGGCGTTCGATCATCGGATTCTCGACGCTTCCACGCGCGAGATCGTATCGACGGCTAAGCGCACCGGTGCTAGCGTCCGGGGCCCCGTTCCACTTCCGACCCGTATCGAGAAGTTCACGGTTAACCGGTCCCCGCACATCGACAAGAAGAGCCGCGAGCAGTTCGAGATGCGCACGCATAAGCGCCTTCTCGACATCGTTGACCCGACCCCGCAGACGGTAGACGCGCTGATGAAGCTCGATCTCGCCGCCGGTGTCGATGTTGAGATCAAGCTCTGAGACCTCTGGTTCTCGAGCTGAGTGAGAAGGATTGAACCGATGCGTTCAGGTGTGATTGCACAGAAGGTGGGAATGACCCGCGTCTATAACGACGCCGGCGAGCATGTCCCGGTAACCGTATTGCGTATGGAAGGCTGCCAGGTCGTAGCCCAGCGCACAGTAGAAAAGAATGGCTACACCGCAGTTCAGCTCGGTGCTGGCCAGGCTAAGGTCAAGAACACGTCGAAGGCCCTTCGCGGTCACTTCGCCGTTGCCAGCGTTGAGCCGAAGGCCAAGCTCGTTGAATTCCGTGTTTCGGACGACAACCTGCTTGAAGTCGGCACCGAGATCAAGGCAGCTCACTTTTCGGCGGGTCAGCTCGTCGATGTGACCGGCACGACGATCGGTAAGGGCTTTGCCGGCGCCATGAAGCGCCACGGCTTCGGCGGTCTGCGCGCCACGCACGGTGTGTCGGTTTCGCACCGCTCGCACGGTTCGACCGGCTCGCGCCAGGATCCGGGCAAGGTGTTCAAGAACAAGAAGATGGCTGGTCACATGGGCCAGACGCGCGTCACGACGCAGAACCTCGAAGTGGTATCGACCGACGAAGATCGCGGTCTGATCCTCGTCAAGGGCGCAGTTCCCGGCTCCAAGGGTGCCTGGATCATCGTACGCGATGCCGTCAAGTCGGCAGCGAAGTAAGGGAGCCAAACCAATGGAATTGAACGTCAAGACCCTCGAGGGCAAAGACGCTGGGAAGGTTTCCCTTTCTGACGCGATTTTCGGCCTTGAGCCGCGTGAAGATATTATCGCACGCGTCATTCGCTGGCAGCTCGCCAAGAAGCGCCAGGGCACGCACAAGGCTCAGGGCCGCGCGGAAGTTTCGCGCACCGGCGCCAAGATGTACAAGCAGAAGGGTACGGGCCGCGCTCGTCACCATTCGGCTCGTGCTCCGCAGTTCCGCGGCGGTGGTAAGGCTCATGGCCCGGTTGTCCGCAGCCACGAGCATGACCTGCCGAAGAAGGTTCGCGCCCTCGGCCTGCGTCTCGCTCTGTCCGCCAAGCTCAAGGCCGAGGATGTCATCATTCTCGACAACCTGGTCGCAGCGGATGCCAAGACCAAGGCTCTTGCCGGCGCTTTCGAGACGCTCGGCCTGACCAACGCGCTCTTCATCGGTGGTGCAGAGCTCGACAGCAACTTCAAGCTCGCAGCCGCTAACATCCCGAATATCGATGTTCTGCCGGTTCAGGGCATCAACGTTTACGATATCCTGCGCCGCGGCAAGCTCGTGCTGTCCAAGGCTGCAGTTGAAGCTCTAGAGGAGCGATTCAAGTGACGGATCTTCGCCATTACGATGTGATCGTTTCTCCTGCGATCACCGAAAAGTCCACTCTGCTTTCGGACAACAACCAGGTTGTTTTCAACGTTGCCAAGACCGCGACGAAGCCTGAAATCAAGGCTGCCGTCGAAGCTCTGTTCGGCGTCAAGGTTACGGCCGTTAACACTCTGCTGCGCCTCGGCAAGACCAAGCGGTTCAAAGGTCTCGTCGGCAAGCAGAAGGACGTGAAGAAGGCTATCGTGACGCTCGCCGAAGGCCAGTCGATCGACGTCTCCACCGGTCTCTGAGGAATAAGAAAATGGCATTGAAAACATTCAATCCGACGACCCCGAGCCAGCGTCAGCTGGTCATCGTCGATCGCTCGTCCCTCTACAAGGGCAAGCCGGTCAAGTCGCTGACGGAAGGCCTGTCTTCCAAGGGTGGCCGTAACAACACCGGCCGCATCACCGTGCGTTTCCAGGGTGGTGGTCACAAGCGTACCTACCGCCTGGTGGACTTCAAGCGTCGCAAGTTCGACGTCGAAGCAACCGTCGAGCGTATCGAATACGACCCGAACCGCACCGCATACATCGCTCTGGTGAAGTATGCTGACGGCGATCAGGCCTATATCCTTGCTCCGCAGCGTCTGACGACCGGTGACAAGGTCATCGCCTCCGAGAAGGCTGTGGACGTGAAGCCAGGCAACACCATGCCGCTTCAGTTCATCCCGGTCGGCTCCATCATCCACAACGTGGAAATGAAGCCGGGCAAGGGCGGTCAGATCGCTCGCTCCGCCGGTGGTTACGCTCAGCTCGTCGGCCGCGACCAGGGCATGGCGATCCTTCGCCTGAACTCCGGCGAACAGCGCCTCGTGCACGGCACTTGCCTTGCAACGATCGGTGCGGTTTCGAACCCGGACCACGGCAACATCAACGACGGTAAGGCCGGTCGTTCGCGTTGGCGCGGTAAGAAGCCGCATGTTCGCGGCGTCGTCATGAACCCCGTCGACCATCCGCACGGCGGTGGTGAAGGCCGTACCTCTGGTGGTCGCCATCCGGTGACCCCATGGGGCAAGCCGACCAAGGGCAAGCGCACGCGGTCGAACAAGTCGACCGATAAAATGATTATGCGCTCGCGCCATCAGCGCAAGAAGTAAGAGAGGAAGTCTCAAGTGGCTCGTTCAGTATGGAAAGGTCCGTTTGTTGACGGCTATCTTCTCAAGAAGGCTGAGAAGGTGCGCGAAGGCGGACGCAGTGAAGTAATCAAGATCTGGAGCCGTCGCTCCACGATCATGCCGCAGTTCGTTGGTCTTACCTTCGGCGTCTACAACGGCAGCAAGCACATTCCGGTCAGTGTCAACGAAGACATGGTCGGTCACAAGTTCGGTGAGTTCGCCCCGACCCGCACCTACTACGGTCACGGCGCGGACAAGAAGGCGAAGAGGAAGTAACAATGGGCAAGGCAAAAGCCGAACGCCGGCTGAAGGATAATGAAGCGCAGGCAATTGCGCGCACGCTCCGCGTCAGCCCGCAGAAGCTCAACCTGGTTGCAGCGTCTATCCGCGGCAAGAAGGTTGATCGTGCACTCGCAGAGCTGGAATTCTCCCGCAAGCGTATCGCAGGCGCCGTCAAGAAGACGCTTGAATCTGCGATCGCCAATGCAGAGAACAACCATGATCTCGACGTTGACTCGCTGGTCGTGGCGGAAGCCTACGTCGGCAAGTCGATCGTCATGAAGCGTTTCCACGCTCGTGGCCGTGGTCGTGCGTCTCGCATCGAGCGTCCGTTCGCCCACCTGACGATCGTTGTTCGTGAAGTGGAAGCTGTGGAAGCTCAAGGGGAGGCCGCATAATGGGTCAGAAAATCAATCCAATCGGTTTTCGTCTCGGCATCAACCGTACCTGGGATAGCCGCTGGTTTGCGGACAATGCCGAGTACGGCCAGCTTCTCCACGAAGACCTGAAGATGCGTAAGTTCGTCATGGACGAGCTGAAGCAGGCTGGTATCTCCAAGGTGGTCATCGAGCGTCCGCACAAGAAGTGCCGCGTCACGATCCACTCGGCTCGTCCGGGCCTGATCATCGGCAAGAAGGGTGCAGACATCGACAAGCTCCGCAAGAAGCTGTCGGACATGACGAATTCCGAAACGCACCTCAACATCGTTGAAGTTCGCAAGCCGGAAATCGATGCGGTTCTGGTTGCCCAGTCGATCGCTCAGCAGCTCGAACGCCGCGTGGCTTTCCGCCGCGCCATGAAGCGCGCTGTTCAGTCCGCGATGCGTCTTGGCGCCGAAGGCATTAAGATCACCTGCGGTGGCCGTCTCGGCGGCGCTGAAATCGCTCGTACGGAATGGTATCGCGAAGGTCGCGTGCCGTTGCATACGCTGCGCGCCGATATCGATTACGGTACGGCTGAAGCAGAAACCGCATTCGGCATCTGCGGCATCAAGGTTTGGATCTTCAAGGGCGAAATCCTTGAGCATGATCCGATGGCCTCCGAACGCCGTGCGCTGGAAGGCGACGCCCAGGGTCCGGCTAGCCGTGATCGCGATAGAGACCGCCGCCGCGATAACGCTTGATAGCGTACGTGGCAGATAAGTTCGGAGAATAGAAAAATGTTGCAGCCAAAGCGTACGAAGTACCGGAAGCAATTTAAGGGCCGCATCAAGGGCGTTGCCAAGGGTGGTTCTGATCTGGCGTTCGGCGAATTCGGCCTGAAGTCGCAGGAGCCCAACCGCGTCAACGCTCGTGAGATCGAAGCGGCTCGCCGCGCGATCACGCGCTACATGAAGCGTGCCGGCCGTGTATGGATCCGCGTGTTCCCGGATGTTCCGGTAACCGCAAAGCCGACCGAAGTCCGTATGGGTAAGGGTAAAGGCTCTGTCGAATACTGGGCATGCAAGGTCAAGCCCGGCCGTATGATGTTCGAGATCGATGGTGTGAGCGAAGAAATCGCTCGTGAGGCTCTGCGCCTCGGCGCCGCCAAGCTCTCGGTCAAGACGCGCTTCGTGCAGCGCATTGCAGAGTAAGGAAGAAGCTCATGAAAGCCGCAGATGTTCGCGCCCTGAGCGCCGACCAACTCAAGGACGAGCTTGCCAAGCTGAAGAAGGAGCAGTTCAATCTGCGCTTTCAGAAGGCAACTGGCCAGCTTGAAAAGTCCTCGCGCATCAACGAAGTCCGCAAGGATATCGCCCGCGTGAAAACCATTGCCCGCCAGAAGGCGGCAGAAGCAAAGGCCTAAAGGAAAAATAACATGCCGAAGCGCATTCTGCAGGGCGTCGTGGTCAGCGACAAGAACGAGAAGACGGTAGTTGTCCGCGTTGAGCGTCGTTTCGCTCACCCGCTGCTCCAGAAGACCGTTCGTCGTTCCAAGAAGTATAAGGCTCACGACGAAAACAATCAGTACAAGGTCGGCGACACCGTTTCCATCGAGGAATGCGCGCCGATCTCCAAAGACAAGACCTGGACGGTCGTTTCCGCCCAGTCCAAGTAACAGAATTTCGCTCAAGCCCTTGCGCTTGGGCGAAATATCTGTATGAAGCACGAGCTTGGAAGCAGGACGCTCGAGTACGAGCGTTCTTTTGCTTTATTGATGGCCGGCAAAGGTAACCCTGGTGGTTCCGCGCGCTGGAGAAATCAGACAAGAGACTAGTCCATAAGCCGGGATAGGGGGCTGTTCAGCCCAACCATTCCGGTAACAACAAGAAGGCGACCTGACATGATTCAGATGCAAACAAACCTCGACGTGGCGGATAATTCCGGCGCACGTCGTGTCATGTGCATCAAGGTGCTGGGCGGCTCGAAGCGCAAGTATGCCTCGATCGGCGACGTTATCGTTGTTTCGATCAAGGAAGCCATTCCGCGCGGCCGCGTGAAGAAGGGTGACGTGATGAAGGCGGTGGTCGTTCGCACCGCCAAGGATATCCGTCGTCCGGATGGCAGCGTCATCCGCTTCGATACCAATGCAGCAGTCCTCATCGACAACAAGAAAGAGCCGATCGGCACCCGTATCTTCGGACCGGTTCCGCGCGAACTTCGCGCCAAGAACCACATGAAGATCATCTCGCTGGCTCCAGAAGTACTGTAAGGGAGCGGAGCGATGCAAAAGATCCGTAAAGGCGACAAGGTTGTCGTATTGGCCGGCAAGGACAAGGGCCGTACCGGCGAAGTCATTCAAGTAATGCCGAAGGAAGACCGTGCGGTCGTCCGTGGCGTCAACGTCATCAAGCGCCATCAGCGCCAGACGCAGACCCAGGAAGCTGGCATTATCAGCAAGGAAGCCTCGCTTCACCTGTCCAACCTGGCAATCGTTGACAAGGACGGCAAGCCGACCCGCGTCGGTTTCAAGGTTGTAGAAGGCAAGAAGGTCCGCGTGGCCAAGACCTCGGGAGAAGTGATCGATGGCTGAGGTAAAGTACGAGCCGCGGCTCAAGAAGGAATATGTTGCCCGCATTCGTGCGGCGCTGCAGGAGAAGTTCTCCTACGCCAACGAAATGCAGATCCCGAAGCTGGACAAGATCGTGATCAACATGGGCGTTGGCGAAGCAACGGCTGATTCGAAGAAGCCGACTGTTGCTGCCGCCGACCTCGCAGCGATCGCCGGCCAGAAGCCGGTCATCACCCATGCGCGCAACTCCATCGCTGGCTTCAAGGTCCGCGAAAATATGCCGATCGGCGCCAAGGTAACCCTTCGCGGCGCCCGCATGTATGAGTTCCTGGATCGTCTGGTCAACATCGCGCTCCCGCGCGTTCGCGACTTCCGCGGCCTGAACCCGAAAAGCTTTGACGGTCGTGGCAACTTCGCCATGGGCATCAAGGAGCACATTGTGTTCCCTGAGATCAACTACGATAAGGTTGATCAGATGTGGGGCATGGACATCATCGTTTGCACGACGGCGACAACGGATGACGAAGCTCGGGCTCTTCTGAAAGAGTTCAACTTCCCGTTCCGTCAATAACCGTAACGACGAGCGTAGAAAAGGAACCTAAATATGGCGAAGACAAGCGCAGTTGAAAAGAACAAGCGCCGCCGCAATACGGTTGCCACTCAATCCGCGAAGCGGGCTGCTCTGAAGGCAATCATCATGAACCAGTCTCTCCCGATCGAGGACCGGTTCAAGGCCACACTGAAGCTGGCATCGCTCCCGCGCGATGGATCGAAGACCCGTATTCGCAACCGTTGCGAAGTATCGGGCCGTCCGCGCGCGTACTACCGCAAACTGCGCATGTCGCGTATCGCGCTGCGTGAACTCGGCAATTTCGGCAAGGTGCCGGGCATTGTCAAGTCGAGCTGGTAAGGAGCAGATTAGATGACTATGACTGATCCTTTGGGCGATATGCTCACCCGCATCCGCAACGGCGCTTCGCGTCGCAAGTCGTCGGTTTCGACGCCTGCTTCCAAGCTCCGTGCGCGTGTTCTCGATGTTCTCCAGGCTGAAGGCTACATCCGTGGCTACTCCGTCGTCGATTTCGGCAACGGCAAGTCTGAGCTCAGCATCGAACTCAAGTACTATGAAGGCTCATCGGTGATCCGCGAGATCGGCCGTGTGTCTAAGCCGGGCCGCCGAGTTTATGTCTCGGTCAAGTCCATTCCGCAGGTCGCGAACGGTCTCGGTATCATCATCCTTTCGACTCCGAAGGGTGTGATGGCCGATCACCAGGCTCGTGAACAGAATGTTGGTGGTGAGGTTCTTTGCTCGGTCTTCTAAGACCGAACATGGATCTCTCTCGAAACAGACAGGTTTGAAAAAATGTCTCGTATCGGTAAGAAGCCCGTTCAGGTGCCTGCAGGAATCACGGCCTCGATTGATGGCCAGAAGGTGACTGCTAAAGGCCCCAAGGGCGAACTGTTTTTCGTTGCTAACGACGAAATCGGTCTCAAGCTGGAAGATAATGCAATTGTCGTAACGCCGCTTAGCAATTCCAAGGATGCTCGTTCGAAGTGGGGCATGTCCCGCACGATGATCGAGAACATCCTGAAGGGTGTTAAGGACGGCTACGAGCGGAAGCTCGAAATCAACGGCGTCGGCTACCGTGCCGCCCTGCAGGGCAAGAACCTGCAGCTCGCGCTCGGCTTCAGCCACGACGTGGTTTACGAACCGCCGGAAGGCATTACGATTGCTGTGCCGAAGCCGACGGAAATCGTCGTCATCGGCATCAACAAGCAGCAGGTCGGCCAGGTTGCCGCTGAAATCCGCGAATATCGCGGTCCTGAGCCCTACAAGGGCAAGGGCGTTAAGTATGCCGGCGAGCGGATCGTCCGCAAAGAAGGCAAGAAGAAGTAAGGATCACGCGAAATGGCTAGCAGGAAAGAAGCACTTGCACGTCGTGCCAACCGCGTGCGCCGTCAACTCAAGTCGGTGGCCAACGGCCGTCCGCGCCTGTCGGTTCATCGCTCGTCGAAGAACATCTACGTTCAGGTCATCGATGATGTGGCCGGCAAGACGCTTGCGTCTGCCTCCACCCTCGATAAGGATCTGCGCGGTTCTCTGAAGACCGGTGCCGACACCGCCGCCGCCGCCCTCGTTGGCAAGCTCGTCGCCGAGCGTGCCACCAAGGCAGGCGTCAAGGAAGTCGTGTTCGATCGCGGCGCCTTCATTTACCATGGCCGTATCAAGGCTTTGGCTGAAGCAGCCCGCGAAGGCGGTCTGTCCTTCTGATCAAGTTTCCGGCCGGCTGCTTTATGCGCCGGCCGGATATTCACCGGACCGCACGTTTCCCCGTAAGGGGAGGGCATGCGGTCCTTGTTGTTTGCCGATTGCACCCGGAAAAGAAAAAGGAAGAGGACAATGGCACAGGAAAAGAGGGGCTCGCGGGATGACCGTCAGAGCCGTGAAGAGCGCGATAGCGAATTCGTCGACAAGCTGGTCGCGATCAACCGCGTCGCCAAGGTCGTAAAGGGTGGCCGCCGTTTCGGTTTCGCCGCTCTCGTCGTTGTTGGTGACCAGAAGGGCCGCGTAGGCTTCGGTCATGGCAAGGCACGCGAAGTGCCGGAAGCTATCCGCAAGGCCACCGAAAGCGCCAAGCGCGACCTGATCTTCGTACCGCTGCGTGACGGCCGTACGTTGCATCACGACGTCCATGGCCGTCATGGCGCCGGTAAGGTTCTGCTGCGCTCGGCCAAGGTCGGTACCGGTATCATCGCCGGCGGCCCGATGCGCGCCGTTTTCGAAACGCTCGGCGTTCATGACGTTGTTGCCAAGTCGACCGGTTCGTCGAACCCGTACAACATGGTTCGCGCTACGTTCGACGCCCTGAAGCACCAGGTTCACCCGAAGGACATCGCAGCTCAGCGCGGCATCAAGTATGCCACCCTGCAGGCTCGCCGTGGCGCTTCGGGCAATGCCTCTGAAGAATAAGGGAGTTTGACCTATGGCCAAGACGACCAAGAAGGCTGAAGCCAAGGCGACCGTTACGGTCGAGCAGATTGGCAGCCCGATCCGCCGTCCGGATGTTCAGCAAAAGACGCTGATCGGTCTCGGACTGAACAAGATGCACCGTCGCCGCACGCTGGAAGATACCCCGGCTGTTCGTGGCATGATCCGTGCTGTCCAGCATCTCGTTCGCGTTGTCGACGAGAAGTGAGCCGGAGGTAATCGCTATGAAATTGAATGAGATCAAGGATAACGAAGGCTCGACCCATAGCCGCAAGCGCCTCGGCCGCGGCATCGGCTCCGGCTCCGGCAAGACCGGTGGCCGTGGTGTGAAGGGTCAGAAATCCCGTTCGGGCGTTGCGATCAACGGCTTCGAAGGCGGTCAGATGCCCATCTACCGTCGTCTGCCGAAGCGCGGCTTCAACAACATCTTCGCTGCCGATTACGTTGTCGTATCGCTGGCACGCATCCAGGTTGCGGTTGATGCCGGCAAGCTCGATGCCAAGAAGACCATCGATGCCGCCGCTCTCAAGGCTGCCGGCGTGATTCGTCGCGTCAAGGACGGCGTTCGGGTTCTCTCGGACGGCGAACTGAAGGCGAAGATTTCGCTGGAAGTTGCAGGCGCCTCCAAGCCGGCGGTCGAAAAGATCGAAAAGGCTGGCGGTTCCATCAAGCTGCTCGCTTCTGCCGCAGAATAATCTTATCAATAAGTCGCCCGGGGTGCTTCACACCGGGCGATTTTGCTCCCATATGTGAGCCTCACGAACCTGAATGATGCAGCTGTGTCTTTCCGGTGAATAACGGGACCCCAGGGTGAGGCATCCGATTGCAGTGCAATCCGTCCAAAGCCCGGCTTTTGAACAATTTGAAAACTGATTCCGGACCCGGCCGATTTTGCCGGAATTGGTAGTGCGGAGATTTGCATGGCTTCTGCTGCGGAACAATTGGCGTCCAATCTCAATTTCTCGACCTTTGCCAAAGCCGAGGATCTCAAGAAGCGCTTGTGGTTCACGCTCGGAGCTCTCCTGGTTTACCGACTGGGAACCCATATCCCGCTTCCGGGTCTCAACCCGGCGGCCTATGCCCAGGCGTTCCAGAATCAGTCTGGCGGCATTCTCGGCCTCTTCAACATGTTTTCCGGTGGCGCCGTTCAGCGCATGGCGATCTTCGCGCTCGGAATCATGCCCTACATCTCCGCTTCGATCATCGTGCAGCTCATGACCTCGGTCGTGCCGGCGCTCGAGAACCTGAAGAAGGAAGGCGAGCAGGGCCGCAAGATCATCAACCAGTACACCCGCTACGGCACGGTGCTGCTCGGCGCTTTGCAGGCCTATGGCATTGCGATCGGCCTTGAGCATGGCAACGGCGTCGTTCTTGATCCGGGCTGGTTCTTCCGTATTTCGACGGTCATCACGCTGCTTGGCGGCACGATGTTCCTGATGTGGCTCGGCGAGCAGGTGACCTCGCGCGGTATCGGCAACGGTATTTCGCTGATCATCTTCGCGGGCATCGCAGCCGGTCTGCCGACGGCACTTGCCGGTACGCTTGAGCTTGGCCGCACCGGCGCTCTGTCGACGGGCCTCATTCTCCTCGTGCTCGTCGTGGCCGTCCTGGTCATCGCGCTCATCGTCTTCGTGGAGCGCGCCCAGCGCCGCCTGCTGATTCAGTATCCGAAGCGCCAGGTCGGCACCCGCATGTTCCAGGGTGACACGTCGCATCTGCCGCTGAAGCTCAACACATCAGGCGTTATCCCGGCGATCTTCGCGTCGTCGCTGCTGCTGCTGCCGGCCACCATCGCCGGTCTCGGCAATAACACGGCGCTGCCGACCTGGGTCACCTCGATCGTCGCGGCCCTTGGCCACGGCCAGCCGCTCTACATGGTGCTCTACGCCGCCCTGATCGCCTTCTTCGCCTTCTTCTATACCGCGCTGGTCTTCAATCCGAAGGATACGGCCGATAATCTGAAGAAGCATGGCGGCTTCATTCCGGGTATTCGCCCGGGCGATCGTACCGCCGAATATATCGACTATGTGCTGACCCGCATCACGGTCATCGGCGCGATCTATCTCGTCTTCGTCTGCATTCTGCCCGAAATTCTCGTGTCCCAGACCGGTATTCCGTTGGCTCTGGGTGGCACTTCGCTTCTGATCGTGGTTAGCGTAACGCTGGATACGGTGGCACAGATTCAGGGTCATCTGATCGCACAGCAGTACGAAGGCCTGATCAAGAAATCGAAGTTGCGTGGAGGAAAGAGGGGGCGATGAGATTGATACTTTTAGGGCCGCCGGGTGCAGGTAAGGGAACCCAGGCCCAGCGTATCGTGGAAAAGCATGGCATTCCGCAGCTTTCCACGGGAGATATGCTGAGGGCCGCCGTGGCGGCCGGGACTGAAGTAGGCAAGCGCGCCAAGGCCGTCATGGATGCCGGCAAGCTTGTTTCAGACGACATCGTCAATGCCATCGTGTCCGAGCGAATCGATCAACCGGATTGCGCCAGGGGGTTCATCCTCGATGGTTTTCCGCGCACGCTCGTTCAGGCCGACGCGACGGAAGCGATGTTGAAGGCGAAGGGTCTCGAACTCTCCGCCGTGATCGAGATCAAGGTGGATGACGCCGTGCTCGCCGATCGTATTTCGGGCCGTTATACCTGCGCCAACTGCGGCGCCGGCTATCACGACGAAAATCTGAGACCTAAGGTGGAGGGTGTGTGTGACCGTTGCGGTTCTACACATTTCAAGCGCCGGGCCGACGACAACAGGGAAACGGTCGTCGAGCGTCTACAGGTCTACTACAAGGAAACCTCGCCGCTCATTGGCTACTACTATGCCAAGGGCAAGCTTCAGTCGGTCGACGGCATGGCGGATATCGAACATGTGACCGCCAATATCGAGGCGATCCTCTCTAAGCTTTAGATAGCTTAAAATAAACTTGCCGGGAGCGGTTGCTTTTTTGCACTGATTCCGTTAAACACCGCGCCAACTCGCGACATACCAAGCGATCGGCGCGGATTTCCATCGGGAAGTCCGGGTACGGTCGTTTTGACGTGTTACGGATCTAATCGAACAAGCAGCTTCCGGGCTGCATAACAAAAGCCCTTTGCTCAGGCAAAAGGAATGCAAGGAGAACAGGCGTGGCTCGTATCGCTGGCGTCAACATCCCGACTGCAAAGCGCGTAGTTATTGCGCTTCGCTACATTCACGGGATCGGACCGAAGTTTGCACAGGAAATCTGCGAGAAGGTCGGTATTCCGGCTGAGCGTCGCGTCAACCAGTTGACGGACGCTGAAGTTCTGCAGATCCGCGAAACCATCGATCGCGATTATCAGGTCGAAGGCGACCTTCGTCGTGAAACCTCGATGAACATCAAGCGTCTGATGGACCTTGGCAGCTACCGTGGCCTGCGCCATCGTCGCAGCCTTCCGGTTCGCGGCCAGCGCACCCACACCAATGCCCGCACCCGCAAGGGTCCGGCAAAGGCTATCGCTGGTAAGAAGAAGTAATTTCCGGGAAACCGGATTTGGGAGGCTGGCGGTCTGCGCCGGCCTCTTTTGAGTTTGGAACGGCGCCGATCGGGCGCCGCTCCGGTGGAGCCGCTGGCATTACGGCGGTGCAGAGATCCAAGAAAGGACTACCATGGCCAAGGAAGCCGTACGCGTTCGCCGTCGCGAGCGTAAGAATATTTCGTCGGGCGTTGCGCACGTCAACTCGACCTTCAACAACACGATGATCACCATCACCGACGCACAGGGCAACGCTATTGCCTGGTCGTCCGCTGGTGCCAAGGGTTTCAAGGGTTCGCGCAAGTCGACCCCGTTCGCTGCCCAGATCGCTGCTGAAGACTGCGCCAAGAAGGCCCAGGAACATGGCATGAAGTCGCTGGAAGTTGAAGTTTGCGGTCCGGGTTCCGGTCGTGAATCGGCTCTGCGCGCGCTCCAGGCTGCTGGTTTCATGATCACGTCCATCCGCGACGTGACGCCGATCCCGCACAATGGTTGCCGCCCGCGCAAGAAGCGCCGCGTCTGATCATCGCCACTCACGACACCGGCCGGCGCACATGTGTCCGGCTCGGTGCTTTTCAAGCTCGGTTGTCACGATTGGATGGTGGCAACGAACGGAAGGCAAGAATATGATTCAGAAAAACTGGCAGGAACTGATCAAGCCGAACAAGGTCGAGTTCACCTCGAGCGGCCGTACCAAGGCAACGCTCGTGGCCGAACCGCTGGAGCGTGGCTTCGGCCTCACCCTCGGCAACGCGTTGCGTCGCGTTCTGCTGTCCTCTCTGCGCGGTGCCGCTGTGACGGCCGTGCAGATCGACGGCGTGCTGCATGAGTTCTCCTCTATCCCGGGCGTCCGGGAAGATGTGACGGACATCGTGCTGAACATCAAGGAAATCGCCATCAAGATGGATGGCGATGATGCCAAGCGCATGGTGGTCCGCAAGCAAGGCCCCGGCGTCGTAACGGCTGGCGATATTCAGACGGTCGGCGATATCGAAATCCTCAACCCCGAGCATGTGATCTGCACGCTCGACGAGGGTGCCGAAATCCGCATGGAATTCACCGTCAATAACGGCAAGGGCTATGTCCCGGCCGAGCGTAATCGTGCGGAAGATGCTCCGATCGGTCTCATCCCGGTCGACAGCCTTTATTCGCCGGTCAAGAAGGTGTCCTACAAGGTAGAAAATACCCGCGAAGGACAGGTTCTCGACTACGACAAGCTGAGCATGTCGATCGAAACCGATGGTTCGATCACCGGTGAAGATGCTGTCGCTTTTGCGGCTCGCATCCTCCAGGATCAGCTTGGCGTGTTCGTCAACTTCGACGAGCCGCAGAAGGAAGCCGAAGAAGAAGCAGTTACTGAACTTGCTTTCAACCCGGCACTCCTCAAGAAGGTGGACGAACTGGAACTGTCTGTTCGCTCGGCAAACTGCCTGAAGAACGACAACATCGTCTATATCGGCGACCTCATTCAGAAGACCGAAGCAGAAATGCTCCGCACGCCGAATTTTGGTCGCAAGTCGCTGAACGAAATCAAGGAAGTTCTCGCTTCCATGGGTCTGCACCTCGGCATGGAAGTGCCGGCATGGCCGCCTGAGAACATCGAAGATCTCGCCAAGCGCTACGAAGACCAATACTAACCAATCAAACTGCAGGTAGATTTAGCCTGCAAGTGAAGGAGAATAGCAATGCGCCACGGTAAAGCCGGCCGCAAGCTGAATAGAACCGCTAGCCACCGTAAGGCGATGTTCGCCAACATGGCGGCTTCGCTCATCACCCATGAGCAGATCGTCACCACTCTGCCGAAGGCGAAGGAAATTCGTCCGATCGTCGAGAAGCTGGTTACCCTCGGCAAGCGCGGCGACCTGCACGCTCGTCGTCAGGCCATCTCGCAGATCCGCGACGCCGTTGTCGTTGCCAAGCTGTTTGATGCGATCGCAACGCGTTACGCCACCCGCAACGGCGGCTACCTGCGCATCATGAAGGCCGGCTTCCGCCAGGGCGACAATGCCGCTCTCGCCGTCGTCGAATTCGTCGATCGCGACACCTCTGCCAAGGGCGCAGCCGACAAGGCCCGCGTTGCTGCCGAGGAAGAAGCCGCAGCCGCTTAAGGCTCGCTTCAGATAGACAATCAAAAGGCCGGATGAGCGATCATCCGGCCTTTTTGTGTTCCTTGTGTCCTGACCGCTGTTTTTCATGCCGCAGCACTATTGGGGAATATGTACGTGTTTCTTGATGTGCTTCAGATTGGCGACGATGGTGAAGATCATGATGACGAGAAGAGACCAGGAGCTCCATTTTCCGATGTGGACCACGGACCAGGCGCCAAGCTGATTTGGGTATCTCCAGATGCCGAAGAAGGTGCTGATGTTCTCCGCCAGCCAGATGAAGAACCCGATCAGGATGAAGGACAGTAGCAGTGGCATGCGACGGTCGCGGTCGTAAGGACGGAAGGTGACCGTCGAGCGCGAATAGAGCCCCAGCGTGCAAGCGACAATATACCAGCGATAATCGCCAATATAATGATGCGTGAAGAAATTAGCGTAGATCGCGACCGCCATGAGGCCCGCCATCCAATAGGGCGGATGATGCTTGATACGAAGATCGAGCAGGCGCCATGCCTGGATGATGTAGCTGCCGATGGCGGCATACATGAAGCCGGAAAATAGCGGCACGCCGAAGAGCTTGGTGTAGGCAAAGTCAGGATAGGCCCAGGATTGAATACTGCCGGACGTCTTGAAGACTTCGAGTGCAAAGCCCACGACATGGAAGAGGCAGACGGCCTTCAACTCGTCGAAACTTTCCAGCTTCGCCCAGACCATCCCGATTTGAACGGAGAGCGCTACGATCAGCAGGACGTCATAGCGTGGGATGCCTAGGATCCCCGCGTGCGGAACCGTGAAAATCGCCAGGAAAAACAGCCCCACGAAAAGACAGGCGCGTGCTTCCTTGATGCCGAAGAATAGGAACTCGACGGCAAATCGGCGGACACCCTTCAGATCGGAACGGGCAGGCGCGCGGGTAAGATAATTATCGAGAGACGGCAGAAGCTTTTCGAGTGCAGCGGCTTTAGACATTCAATGGTTCTCGCTCGTGGCGTTGATGACGTCTCGGGTGACAATGCTGATGACAGGAAGAGCGTGGCGAAATTGCAGCTTAACATTGTATCGGCACCCGTGAATTTTCCGTATCCAGAGTCGCGCGGCATGCTCTTGCTTTTCATGGGGATGGCGGGCTACCTGCGTCAAAGGTTGATGCCCGCTTTGCCAGTGAGGGATGACGTTTGGAAGTCCAAGAAAAGAGCTCATCGAGAAGGGTACTGCTGCTTTCCGCTCTGGCCCTGATCATCGCCTGCGGTCTCGCGCTCAGGCGCTTTGGATACGAGGCGCACCTGCCTTTTACGGTCGTCAAATATGGCGGCTCGATCCTGTGGGGATCGATGGTTTATCTTCTATCGGCGTCGATACGGGTCACTGCGAAACCTGAGAGAATCGCCGGAACCGCGGCTTTGATTGCCATCTGCGTCGAATTTTTCCGGCTGGTTCACACGCCATGGCTGGACACCTTTCGATTGACGACGGTGGGCGCTCTGTTGCTGGGGCGGGTGTTTTCCCTGTGGAACATATTGGCCTATGCCGCGGGAATAGCCGTCGCTCTGGCGCTTGATGCCGCCTCTATGGCTGTAAGGAATGTTCGATAGAAGCCTGCCGGATGAAAATCCGCTTCAGCTCTCTTCCCTGGCTGCATAGCTGCCTTTCCAATTTGGCAGGCTCATTGCCTCTATATCGTTTGAATCCTAACTAATTTAATGCTAATAGATAGCCATGAAATCGTTCAACGCTCTCCAGCGCATCTTCACCGCCAATCTCCTGTCGACCGGCCGCCAGTGGCGGAAGGTCGTCGACCTTGTCCTGAGCTCGCATGGGATCTCGGAGGCGTCCGCAGCACCTCTGTTGTGGATCGGTCGTCTCGGTGGCGGGGTACGACAGGTGGTGCTTGCGAATTACGTCGGTATCGAAGGCCCGTCGCTGGTGCGGTTGCTCGATCAGCTCGAAGGTCTGGGACTTGTCGTGCGCAAGGATGATCCGACGGATCGGCGGGCGAAAGGTCTGTGGCTGACCGCCGAAGGCGAGGCGCTTGCGGCGCGCATGGAGGAGACGCTTGACGAATTGCGGGGCAGGATCCTCGCTAATGTCGACAAGGCCGATATCGAAGCTGCGATCCGTGTCTTGCAGGCCTTTGAGGATTTCGAGGCGCCGAAGGCGTCCGGAGCCAATCAGCAGCGCGAGGACGCATTATGAGCCTCCCATCCTGGCGTGACTGGCTGTTTTCCGCCAAGGCCTTCGTGGCCGCCATGCTCGCGTTGTTCATCGCATTGTCTCTGGACCTTCCGCGCCCTTATTGGGCGATGGCGGCTGTCTATGTCGTTGCCAATCCGCTTGCGGGGGCAACGAGCTCGAAAGCGCTCTATCGCGCGCTCGGCACGCTGCTCGGAGCGTCCGCCGCTGTCTTCTTCGTTCCGCTCTTCGTCAATGCGCCTATGCTCCTCTCCATCGTCGTTGCCCTCTGGACAGGCACGCTGCTGTTTATATCGATGCTCGACCGGACCTCGCGCAGCTACGTCTTCATGCTGGCAGGCTACACGCTGCCCATGATCGCCCTGCCGACCGTCGGCTCACCGGAGACGGTCTTCGACGTCGCGCTGGCGCGCTCCGAGGAAATCATCATCGGCATCGTCTGCGCCAGCGTCGTCAGTGCCGTCTTTTTCCCGACCAGCGTGCGCTCGGTCCTCGGACAGCGCATCACGACATGGCTCGATGATGCCGGCGGCTGGGCCGATGAAATCCTGCGCGGGGAGGGTGCGTCACCTGCCACACCCTTGAAGCGTCAGAAGCTTGCCTCGGATGTCACCGGGCTCGATCTCATCATCAGCCAGCTCGGCTATGATGCGGACAGCCGGGATATCGTCCGTCATTCCCGCGAGCTGCGCGGCCGTCTCCTGATGTTGCTGCCGCTCTTCTCATCGCTCGCCGATCGTCTGCATGCGTTGAAGGCAAGGGAGAAGGCACTGCCGCCGGAGCTCCTCACGGTCATGAATGACGTGGCTGATTGGTTGAGTAAGGGCGGCAAGAGCGAGGCCGACAAGACGGCCATCGTCCTCTCCGCAAAGATCGAGGCTTTGCAGAATGCCGATCCCGATCTGAGCTGGGATGATCTTGTGCTTTCCAGCGCTCTCGCACGACTGAGGGAAATCGTCGATCTGTGGCAGGATTGCCTGACGCTGCGCAATGAGATCGTTGCTGGCAAGCAAACTGGTTCCTGGCGTCCCTCCTTTCGCCATCGCGACGTTGTCGGGCGCAACCGGCACTACGATTATGCCTTGTTGGCCTTCTCCGCCGGGTCGGTCGTCGTCGGCATCTTCGTGGCCTGCTTCTTATGGATTGTGACCGGCTGGGAAGACGGCGCCGGCTTCGTGACCATGGCCGCCGTCGCCTGCTCCTTCTTCGCCGGGCTTGACCGCCCGGCGCCGTTCATCACCTCGATGTTCGTCTGGACTGCATTCAGCCTGGTGATCGCCTTCATCTATCTCTTTGGCATATTGCCGGGCATCAACAGCTACGAACTGCTCGTGCTGGCCTTCGCGCCGCCATTCCTGGTGATCGGCCTGCTGATCCCGCGGCCGCAGTCGAATATGCTCGCCATGCTGCTGACAGTGAACGGCGCCACCTTCATCGCACTGCAGGATCACTATACGGCCGATTTCAGCACCTTCATCAATGGCGCGATCGCCGCCTTGGCGGGCGTCGGCTTCGCGCTCGTCTGGACGCAACTCACGCGGCCGTTCGGCTCCGAACTTGCCGCATCGCGGCTGGTGCGCGCCGGTTGGAGCGACCTCGCCGAAACCGCCGTCGGTGCGCGTAGAGGCGATCATTCGCGTCTGTCCGGCCGCATTCTGGATCGCCTCGGCCAACTTGTGCCCCGCCTTGCCGCCGTCGAGGACCGCGAGCTGAAAAAGGTCGACGGCTATGCCGATGTTCGCCTCGGCTTCAATGTGCTGATGCTTCAGAAGGAACGCCCGCAGCTCAGCACCGCCGGTGCCTCGTCGGTCGGCTCGGTTCTGTCCGGCGTCGCGGATTTCTATCGCTCGCGGGTGAAGGTAGGGAACGCCATCGACCCATCGGATGGATTGCGCCAGTCGATCGATAACAGCCTGGAAGCCATCGCGCTCCGGGATGGGTCGGCGGGTCGCCCGAGCCTTGATGCTCTGGTTGGCCTGCGCCGTGCGCTCTTTCCCCATGCGGAGCCGCCGGAGAGCTGGCAGCCACCCATGTCGGACACATCATCACCTCTTTCCATTGCCGCCGAGTAGCATCATGCCCGCAGAATTCGATCTTTACGGCGTCTATATCCCACGCCTCCTCGTCCTCATGCTGGTGACGCTGCTTGCCGTCATTCCCCTCCGGCGCCTTCTTGCAAGGATCGGGGCCTACGCCCTGGTCTGGCATCGCGGTCTCTTTGATCTCGCGCTCTACGTCCTGCTGCTTGGCGCCGTCTCCTCACTCTCCCGTTGGTACTTCACATGAACACGTTCAAAATGATCGGCCGCCTTTTCGTTACCCTCGTCTTTGTCGTCGGAGCCGTCTTCGTCGGCCGTGAGCTCTGGGGGCATTATATGGATGAACCTTGGACGCGCGACGCGCGCCTGCGCGCCGATGTCGTCGGCATCGCGCCGGATGTCGCGGGTCTTGTCAGTGAAGTGCTGGTCAAGGACAACCAGACCGTCAACAAGGGCGATGTCCTCTTCCGCGTCGATCGGGAGCGCTTCGCCATCGCGCTGGCGCAGGCGGATGCGGCGCTGGAGAGCAGCAAGGCCGCGCTCGATCAGGCCCACCGCGAAAACCAGCGGCAATCTCGCCTTGGCGACGCAGGTTCCCTGCAGCAGAAAGAGCAGGCGCTGACCGCCGAGCAGCAGGCCGATGCATCCTTCCGTCAGGCGCAAGCCAGTCGCGATCTCGCCCAGCTCAATCTCGATCGCTCCGAGGTTCGCGCCACCGTCAACGGCAGGATCTCGAACCTCAGCCTGCGTCCGGGCGACTACGTGACCGCCGGCAGCGCCGAAGTGGCGCTGATCGATAGCGATTCCCTGCGCGTCGAGGGCTATTTCGAGGAAACCAAACTGCCACGCATCCATGTCGGTGACGAGGTCTCCATCCATCTGATGGGCCAGACGGAAAAGCTGACCGGCCATGTGGAAAGCATCGCCAACGGCATCGAGGATCGCGAGCGCACATCCGGCAGCATGCTCGCCAATATCACGCCCACCTTCAGCTGGGTTCGCCTGGCGCAGCGCGTGCCGGTTCGCATTGCGCTCGACAAGGTGCCAGACGGCACCAAGCTGATCGCCGGCCTGACGGCGACCGTCGAGATCTCCGACGGTCAGCAAAAGCAGGCTTCGCTCGGTTCACCGGTCGAATAGCCTCTTGCTAAACGAGGCGCCGGATAAAGCCGGCGCGTCACGCAGCCTTTGATCGGGCAGAGGCGGATGGTTTCCGTGCCGCCCTGCGCCGCTCCATCATGATCGGCCGGTATGACCGGTAAAGGATCATGGCGATCAACAGGCCGATATAGATAAATTGCTCCAGCGACAGGATTTTGGTCGACAGTGCGAAATGCAGCGCGCCGCAGGCGGCGACGATATAGACCAGCCGGTGCAGCCAGATCCATTTCTTGCCGAGTCGCTTGATCGAGAAACTGTTGGAGGTCACAGCCAGCGCCAGCAGCATCACCAGTCCGGCCATGCCGAACATGATGAAGGGCCGCTTCAGCACATCGTCGATCACCGCTCCGACGTCGAGCGCCTGATCGAGGATCATGTAAACAGCCAGATGCAACAGCGCGTAGTAAAAGCAGAGCAGGCCGAGCGCGCGGCGATAGCGCAGATAGTTCCAGCCGAACAGATCGCGCGCCGGAGTGACGGCGAGCGTCAAAAGCAGGAAGCGGATCGCCCAGAGCCCGAGGAAGAGCTCGAAGGTCTTCACCGCATCGGCGCCGAGTTGGTCGGTGGCGCCGAGATAGAATTCCCATGCCGCCGGTATCAGCCCGACGACATAGAGCGCCCAGACGGAAGCGGGCTGCCAGCGCTTGGGCAGAGCGAGAGAGACAGCCATCAGAAATTCGCCCTCAGATCCATGCCCGTATAGAGGCTTGCGACCTGATCGGCATAGCCGTTGAAGGGCAGGGTGGGGTGACGGTTGGCGCTGAAGAAGCCGCCTTCGCCGATACGCCGCTCGGTTGCCTGGCTCCAGCGCGGATGATCGACCGCCGGATTGACGTTGGCGTAGAAGCCATATTCCTGGCTGTTGGCGACCTGCCATGTGTTCATCGGCTGCTTGTCGGTGAGCGTGATACGCACGATCGACTTGATGCCCTTAAAACCGTATTTCCAAGGCACGACGAGGCGGATCGGTGCACCGTTCTGGTTCGGTAGCGTCTCGCCATAGAGCCCGACGGCGAGCAACGTCAGCGGATTGCGGGCTTCATCGAGCCGCAGCCCCTCGACATAGGGCCAGTCCAGGGACTGGAGGAGGCCCGACTGCCCCGGCATTTCCGATGGCCGCACGACCGTCTCGAAGGCGACGAACTTGGCACTACCCAGCGGCTCCACCTTGTCGAGCAGGGCCGAGAGCGGAAAGCCGTCCCAGGGGATGACCATCGACCAGGCCTCGACGCAGCGCATGCGGTAGACACGCTCTTCCGGCGGGAATTCCTTGATCAGCGCATCGATGTCGAAGGTTCCGGGCTTGTTGACCATTCCATCGACCTTGACGGTCCACGGGCGCGGTTTGAAGTTGCCGGAAAGCTTTGCCGGATCGGCCTTGTCGAGACCGAATTCGTAGAAATTATTGTAGGTGGTGACATCCTTGATCGGCGTTAGCTTCTCGTCGACCGTATAGCTGCTCTTGGTCGCGGTTAGCGGATCCGCCAGCGCACTCTTGCCGCCGGCGATGGCCATGCCGGCTCCAGCCACGGCAGCTGTCAGGAACTCCCGGCGCCTCAGATAGATCGAGCGCGGCGTGATCTCGGAGGAGGTGATTTTTGGCGGGCGATAGGAAGGCATGAAACAATTCCTTTATGCGATAGCGGCTTCGATATGAGCCATACGCAGCGGACGCAGGTTTTGTTACACTCTTAGGCCGCCATTTCTTTGGAAGTGAAAGCAACTTTTTGTGTAATCGAATTCGCGGTACGGTCGTTAATCCTCGACTAGCTTTCCACTTGCTTCATCGCGCTTTAGTCTGACCCGCTTGCCGCTTTTGTCCGTATATTCAATTTTTAATATGTTTTTTTCCGTCAGCCGAAGCGGCTGTGAGGGTAATGGTATAGCTGCAGCCAACAACTCGGCTATTTTTAGCAAGCGAACGAGGCAATCGTAACCGAACTCTAGCGCATCAATATGATGCTCCAACATAGCAAAGCGGCGGAATTCCTCGGTACGATCTTTTAGCGTTAGAGCGGACTCGCCTTTCTCAATCCTCTTGAGCTCATCTAGATCGTCATAAAGTGGGTAAATCACTCGATAAATTTCACCAAATCTACCGTTTTCCGATTTCATAAGCAGACTGTCGTGTGTTATCGGGTTGGAGGTTCCCATACAGTGAAGCGCCACGCCTCGATAAGTCGACATTCGCGAGATAAGCATGTCGCCAGCGTCAGGCAAAAACATCGACTCGGAAATCATCGCCAAGAGCGGTGAGCTAGGCGACGAAATAATCTTGCTTTTAAGCTTTTTCGTGGAAAAATTTCCCGGATCGTTTAAGTATATTCGTAATACTATCGCCCCAATCGCATCTCTAGTTGCGTAAAGGTCGTCTAGCAGCGAGCCGAATTCGTATCCAACGTTAGCCGAATATTTGTCCGACTTGATAGAGAAGAGTGATTTCCTGTCGGGTTTTGAATTCTCTAATGCAAATCCATACGCTCTAGACAATTTTTCCAAGCGTCTCGTCGACTTTATAATTTGAGTGCTAAGTCGGTTGCACATAAGTGCTTCATCATTTTTCCCATCTTGATGAAGACCATTTGCAACTCCGCTCCAGTGCGTATGCTGACTATAGGCCAAGCACCAGCCTTGCTTATCGGTCACGTCGAGAGAAAAGTTATCCGCTATAACGTCGTGAAGTTCCTCTACAAGATCATATTTGTTCCAACCCAAAAAACGTATTCCCGAATAATCCCGTAATACCTCTTCGAGGTCTCTTCCGGTCGCCGGAAACACAATCATTTCGGTAGAGTTAGGCTCCATCAACCAACAAATATCGTTGCTACCCCATAGTAGGCGTAGCCCCCCACTCAAATGATAGACGTAAAGAGGTGGCTCAAACGTGATCTCTTCCAAATTAGTTTCCTTAAACGTAGCGTTTTAGCTACCGATGACTATTTGAGCTACATAAACACCATTTCGCGATTTTCGTCTGAGTTTTGCATTCATGCGCAGTACCGGATTCGGTTGAGTTGATAGTGACAGTCCGGTGCGATTGGATTAGGACAATTCCAAAAAGCAGGAATGTCGGCGCTCCCTCTAGCGCAAAGCCAGGGACAGCCGGCGCCTCACAATTTCCGAGACGACGAGGAATACACCATGCCAGCTTATCGTTCCAGAACCACAACCCACGGCCGCAACATGGCGGGCGCGCGCGGCCTTTGGCGCGCGACGGGTATGAAGGACAGCGATTTCGGCAAGCCTATCATTGCGGTGGTCAACTCCTTCACCCAGTTCGTGCCCGGCCACGTCCACCTGAAGGATCTCGGTCAGCTCGTCGCGCGTGAAATCGAAGCGGCCGGCGGCGTCGCCAAGGAATTCAACACCATCGCCGTCGATGACGGTATCGCCATGGGCCATGACGGCATGCTCTATTCGCTGCCGTCGCGCGAACTGATCGCCGATAGCGTCGAGTACATGGTCAACGCCCATTGCGCCGATGCCATGGTCTGCATCTCCAACTGCGACAAGATCACCCCCGGCATGTTGATGGCGTCGCTGCGCCTCAATATCCCGACGGTCTTCGTCTCCGGCGGCCCGATGGAAGCCGGCAAGGTCATCATGCACGGCAAGAAGGTCGCGCTCGACCTGGTCGACGCCATGGTTGCCGCTGCCGACGACAAGATCAGCGACGAGGACGTCGCGACCATCGAGCGCTCGGCCTGTCCGACCTGCGGTTCCTGTTCCGGCATGTTCACAGCCAATTCGATGAACTGCCTGACGGAAGCGCTCGGCCTTTCGTTGCCGGGCAATGGCTCGACGCTTGCCACCCATTCGGACCGCAAGGAACTCTTCCTCGAAGCTGGCCGCCGTGTCGTCGCCCTCGCGAAGCGCTATTACGAGCAGGACGATGTGACGGCACTGCCGCGGACGATCGCCAGCAAGGGTGCGTTCGAGAATGCCATGGCGCTCGACATCGCCATGGGCGGCTCGACCAATACCGTTCTGCATATCCTTGCGGCAGCGCATGAGGGTGAAATCGATTTCACCATGGATGACATCGATCGTCTGTCTCGGCGCGTTCCCTGCCTTTCCAAAGTGGCACCAGCCAAGGCAGACGTTCACATGGAAGACGTGCATCGCGCCGGCGGCATCATGGCGATCCTTGGCGAGCTGAACCGTGCCGGGCTGTTGAATGCCGATCTGCCGACCGTCCACGCCCCAACGCTGGGCGAGGCGCTGGCGCAATGGGATATTGCCGTTACCGACAACAAGGCGGCTCTGGAGCTCTTCAGCGCTGCCCCTGGCGGTGTCCCGACGCAGGTCGCCTTCAGCCAGAGTGCGCGCTGGGAAGAGCTTGATCTCGATCGTGAAAAGGGTGTCATCCGCGATGCCCAGCACCCGTTCTCCAAGGATGGCGGTCTCGCCGTCTTGAAGGGCAATCTGGCGCTCGACGGCTGCATCGTGAAGACGGCCGGCGTCGATGAATCGATCCTGAAGTTCTCCGGTCCGGCCAAGGTTTTCGAAAGCCAGGATTCCGCCGTCAAGGGCATCCTCAGCAACGAGGTTGTGGCCGGTGACGTCGTCGTCATCCGCTATGAAGGCCCGAAGGGCGGCCCCGGCATGCAGGAGATGCTCTATCCGACCAGCTATCTGAAGTCGAAGGGCCTCGGCAAGGCTTGCGCACTGATCACTGACGGCCGCTTCTCCGGCGGCACCTCGGGTCTTTCCATCGGCCACGCCTCGCCGGAAGCGGCAAACGGCGGCACGATCGGTCTGGTGCGCGAAGGCGACATGATCGACATCGACATCCCGAACCGCACGATCAGCCTGCGCGTCGACGAGACGGAACTCGCCGCCCGTCGTGAAGCCCAGAACGCCAAGGGCTGGTTCCCGGCCGAAAAGCGCAAGCGCAATGTCACCACGGCGCTGAAGGCCTATGCGGCCTTTGCGACCAGCGCCGACCGTGGCGCCGTCAGGGATCTGGGCGGGAAGTGATTTAACCCCTTCGCCCCGCAAAAGCGGGGAGAAGGTGGGTTGGAGCAGTTGAGCGTAGCGAAATTGCTCCAGGTCGGATGAGGGGCCTTCTCGATATCAGCCGCGGCGGCAGAGTTTGCCGGACCCGCGGTAGCCCCTCACCCTAGCCCTCTCCCCGGAGGCGGCAGGGCTATCGCATATGAGCGAGGAGTTCGGTTAGGAATTGGTCATCCCATCCGGCCTTTTTGATTTTGCGTCGG